>NZ_JBFBBT010000022.1:0-150049 GCF_040682815.1 Amycolatopsis sp. NPDC051102 | reverse complement strand
CGGACCCGGCCTTACCGGCCGCAAACCAATGGCAAGATCGAGCGCTTCCACCGCACCCTTGCCGAGGGCTGGGCTTATGCCCGCTTCTACCCATCGGAAACGCTGCGGCGGGCGGCGTTACCGGGGTGGCTGCACTTCTACAATCACCATCGACCCCACAGCTCAACCGGCGGCAAGCCACCGGTCACCCGGCTGACCAACCTCCCCGGACATCACACCTAGCTCGGCGCGGCAGGTCAGTTTTTCCCGGCCGCCTCGTCGGTGGCGAGCCCGGCCTCGACGACGTCGAGCAGCTCGGCCAGCGCGGTCCGCTGCCCGGCGTCGAGGACCTGGAAGATCCGCCGCAGGGCGCGCTCACCCGCGGCCGCGCCCGCTTCTGCCGCGGCGGCCCCGGCCGGAGTGAGGGAGACCAGTTTGGCGCGCCGGTCGGCGGGACTGGCTGCCCGGCGCACGAGGCCGTCGCGCTCGAGTGCCTCGACGGCTTGCGTCACCGAGCGGGCGGCCAGGCCCAGCTCGCCGGCCAGGCCGGTCTGGTTGACCGGCTCGAGCCGGTCGATCGCTTGCAGCAGCTTGAGCCGGGCGAGGGACATCCCGTCGGCGCTCAGGTGCTCGTCGACGCTGCGCCGCACCCGGTAGGCCAGCTCGAGGTAGCGCAGCCCGACAGCCGATTCGCGAGACAACGAACACTCCTTGTTTGTGAGGTACCTCAGTAAAGCTAGGTTGATGAGGTACCTCAACAATACAGGGGAGTGACATGCACGTCGTCATCACCGGCGCGACCCACGGCCTGGGCCGGCTGGTCGCGCTCGACCTCGCCCGGCGTGGCGCGAGCCTGACCGTCATCGCGCGCAGCCGCGCCAAGGTCGACGACCTGCGCCGCGAAATCGGCGCGGACGCGGCCGTCACGGCCTGCCTCGCCGACCTGGCGAACCTGCAAGAAGTGCGGCAGGCCGGCGAGGAGGTCGCCGCGGGCGTCGACGTCCTGATCAACAACGCCGGCCTGCACGCGTTTTCCCAGCGGGTGACCGGCGACGGCTTCAGCGAGATGGTCGCGGTCAACTACTTCGCGCCGTGGTTGCTGACCACGACGCTGCTGCCGAAGCTGACCGCGTCCGCACGGGTGGTCACGGTCGCCTCGCAGGCGTCGCGGCATTCCGGAGGCCTCGACCCGAACCGCGACCTCACGCGCACCGACCCGTACACCCGCCGCGGATCCAGTGCCTGGTACGGCCGCACCAAGCTGATGGACATCATGTTCACGCAGGAACTGGCGCGGCGCCTCGCGGGTTCCGGTGTCACGGCCGTCTGCTGCGACCCCGGGTTCAACACCACGGGTCTCGGCCGAGAGCTGCCCTTCGCCGGCCCGCTCCACCGGATCCTCACCGCCGCCGGTGTCGGCGACCCCCGCCGCGGCGCGGCGATCATCACCCGGCTGGCGACGGAACCGGCCTTCGCGGCCGCGAACGGCGGCTATTTCTCCCGCGCGGGCAAGCCGCTCCCGTGTCCGGAGCCCGGACGCTCCACGGAAGTGCAACGGACACTGTGGACGGTCACCGAGTCCGTCCTCGCCCCGTGGACGGCCGTGAAGCGGGACGGGTAGCGCCGCCGGGGAAGCGGGTCAGGAGCGGACGCGAGCGTGAAGTGGCGAACCGGCTCGGTCTTCGGGGGTTCCGGGGACCGGGCCGATCGAGCCGCGTTCGATGAGCCTGGCCGGGAGGGGGTCGAGCGGCGCTGTCTGCACCGCTCCCTCGACCAGCGCCGCCAGCCGCGTGCCCGCCGCGTGCCCGATGTCGTACGTCGGCTGCGCCACCACGGTGATCGGGGGGCTGACCAGCCGCGCCCACGGCTGGTCGTCGTACATCAGGACCGAGACGTCTTCCGGGATCCGCCGGCCCTGCTCCTGCAGGGCGCCGACGACGGCCAGGCCGATCAGGCTGTCGGACGCGATCAGGGCCGTCGCCGGGGCGGGGCCGGCGAGGAGGTCGGCGACTGCCGCCTCGATCCGGGCTTCGCCCCGCAACCCGGACCGCAGCAGGGATCGGTCCCAGGTCAGCCCGTGGGTGGCGAAGGCGTCGACGACCCCCGCCACGCGGGCGGCCACCGGCGACGGCAGGGGAGCGGGGCTGCCCGGGTTGGGATCGTCACCGTCGGCGGTGGTGATGTAGCCGATGCGGCGGTGTCCCAGGGACAGCAGCCGGTCGGCCGCGTCCCGGGCGGCCGGCCCGATGTCGGCGACGGCGGCGTCGACGGCCAGCTGCGGCACCGCCCGGTCGAGCAGCACGAGCGGGCGGCCGGCGTCGACCACAGCCTGCAGGTGCGCGGTTTCGGTCGTCGACGCGGGGGCCACGATCAGCCCGTCGACCCGCTGGTCCATCAGCATCTCGACCGCCCGCCGTTCGGCCTCGACCCGTTCGCCGGTGTTCGCGAGCACGAGACCCAGACCGGACCGTTCGACCGCGTCGGAGATGCCCCGGGTGGCCAGGGAGAAGTAGGGGTTTTCGATGTCGCCGACGACCACGCCCACGCTGTGGGAGCGACCGGTGTTCAGGGCGCGGGCGGGCAGGTTCGGCCGGTAGTTCAGCCGGGCAGCGGCGGCCAGCACCCGTGACCGGACGGCGTCGCTCACCGCGCCGTACGCCCCGAGCGCCCGGGCCGCCTGGGCTTTGGACACCCCGGCCTCGCGGGCGACGTCGCTCACGGTGTGGTCCCGGTGCTGGTCTGGCTTCGCCAAGGTGCCCTCCTCGCTGCATTGTGCCTCGCTGCCGGGAACGCCGGCACGAGGACCCCGACGTCGGCGCTTGACGTGCGAGCGACGACGACCTAATCTCCGGAAATCCCTTTGAGACCGGTCTCAATCCACCCTACCGCACATCGTTGAGACCGGTCTCAACACGTAGAGACCCAAGGACGGGGCCCGTGTCTGCAACCCCTCGCAAGTCACTTCTGGCCGTGCTGATCGCTTTCGCCGCCGTGCTCGGGCTGGCTGCCTGCGGCAGCGGCTCATCGACCGCCGCCGGCAACCCGTACGGCCTGATCACGCCCGGACAGCTGCGCGTCGCCAGCCTCGGCGACGCCAAGCCGTACACCTTCACCGCCGCCGACGGCCAGTTCACCGGCTTCGACGTCGAACTCTTCCGCGACGTCGCCAAGCGGATGGGGGTGACCGACGTCGTGTTCACCGGCCAGGACTTCTCCGCCATCCTGCCGGGCGTGGCCAACGGCCAGTTCGACACCGGCGTCGCCGCGATCGGCATCACCGACGCGCGCCGGAAGACAGTCGACTTCAGCACCGGCTACCTGGCCGGCTACCTCACCGTGATCACGACCAAGAACTCCGGCATCACCTCGGCGGACGCGCTGGCGGGACGGCGGCTGGGCGTCGTCCAAGGCTCGCTGCAGGAGGCGTACGCGGTGAAGCACTTCCCGCGGACCGACCTCGTCCGCTTCCCCGACAACAACGCCGCCGTCTCGGCTCTCACCCGCGGCTCGGTCGACGCCCACTTCCTCGACTACGAGGCCGCCAAGTCCTACATCGCGCAGTTCGGCCTGGCCAGTGCCGCCGACATCCCCTCCTTCGACGCCCCGGCCGGTTTCGCGATCAAGAAGGGTCACACCGCCTTGAAGGACGCTCTGGACAAGGCGCTCGTCGCCGCGATGGAGGACGGCACGTGGAAGAAGCTGTACGAGAAGTGGTTCCCCGGCTCGCCGATGCCCAAGCAGTACCTGCCGGGCGGCGACCACACCGGCGTGCCGGCCGCCCGGTGAACCCGGCCGCACACCGGAAGGAGCTCCCATGGACTGGCTGAACGACCTGATCCGCACCTTCTTCGACTTCCCGGCCATGGCCGAGGTGCTGCCGCAGATGCTGACGGTCGGCCTGGTCAACACCCTGATCATCTCGGTCGCGGCGACGGCGATCGGCCTGGTCCTCGGCATGCTGTTCGCGATCATGGGCATTTCCGCGTCGCCGTGGCTGCGGATCCCGGCCCGGATCGGCACCGACCTCTTCCGCGGGCTGCCGGCAATCCTGACCATCCTGCTGATCGGCCAGGGTTTCGCCCGGCTGAGCCAGTCCGTGTTCGGCCCGTCGCCCTACCCGCTGGGGATCATCGCGCTCAGCCTGATCGCCGGCGCCTACATCGGCGAGATCTTCCGGGCCGGGATCCAGAGCGTCGACCGCGGCCAGCTCGAAGCCTGCCGGGCCCTCGGCATGAACTACGCCAAGGCGATGCGCCTGGTCGTCGTGCCGCAGGGCGTGCGGCGGGTGCTGCCCGCGCTGGTCAACCAGTTCATCGCGATCATCAAGGACTCGAGCCTGGTCTACTTCCTCGGCCTGCTGTCCGGTGAGCGCGAGCTGTTCCGGGTCGGGCAGGACTCCGCGATCCTCTCGGGCAACCTGTCCCCGCTGGTGCTGGCCGGGCTGTTCTACCTGGTCATCACTGTGCCGCTCACGCACCTGGTCAACCACTTCGACCACCGGTTCCGCACCGGTCGCCGCAAGGCCGCTCCGGTCAGCGGCCTGAAGGAACTCGACGAGCTCGACGGCAGCGCCGTCACCACCGGGAGCAAGGCATGAACCAGACGTTGTCCAAAGCGGACAGTCAATCCACGTTCCACGGCTCCAGCCTGGAACTGACGGGCCTGTCGATGGCCTACGGCAGCTTCGACGTCGTCCGGGACGTCAGCTTCGCGGTTGCGCCGGGCAGCACCACCTGCGTCATCGGCCCGTCCGGCTCCGGCAAGTCCACCCTGCTGCGCGGCATCAACCGGCTCCACGAGCCCAAAAGCGGTGAAGTGCTCCTCGCGGGCGCGCCGACCTCCGCCATGGTGCCGGAGAAGCTGAGGCAGCGGATCGGGCTGGTGTTCCAGCACTTCAACCTCTTCCCCGACCACACCGCACTCGACAACGTCGCCCTGGCGCTGTGGAAGGTCAAGGGCATGTCCCGCGCGGCGGCGCGAGAACGAGCCGCTCGCAGCCTGGCCGAAGTCGGCCTCGCCGAACGGGCCGACCATCGGCCCCGGGACCTCTCCGGCGGCCAGCAACAGCGCGTCGCCATCGCCCGGGCCCTGGCGATGGAACCCGAAGTCATGCTGTTCGACGAGGCCACCAGCGCGCTGGACCCGGAACTGGTCAAGGGCGTGCTCACCCTGATGGCCGGACTGGGCGAGCGGGGCATGACCATGGTCGTGGTCACCCACGAAATGGGCTTCGCCCGCCGGGCCGCCGATCAGGTGGTCTTCATGGACGAGGGCGAGATCGTCGAACGCGGGACCCCCGGCGACCTCTTCGAACGCCCACAGAGCCCGCGGCTGCAGCGGTTCCTCTCCGAAGTCCTCTGACCGGCCGCCATCCACCCCCGGTCGCGGAAACCGCGACCATCCTGAAAGGACTTTATCCTCCGATGCGCAGTACCCCAGCTCCCGTTGTCGTGGTCGGCGGCGGCATCCTCGGCATCTCCACCGCCCGTCACCTCGCCCGCGCCGGGGCCCTGGTCACCTTGCTCACCGAGGGCGAACTGACGAGCAACGCTTCCGGGCGGTCGCTGTCGTGGCTGAACTCCGCGGGCTCGCGCAGCGAGGAGTACCACCGGTTGCGGATCGCCGGCATCGATCGCTACCGCACGCTCGCGGCCCGGCAGCCGGGCGTGGACTGGCTGCGGTTCGACGGCGGCCTCGCGTGGCTCCCCGAAGACCGCGCCCCGGAACTGCGGCAGCAGCACGAGCACGAGCTCGCCCACGGCTACGAGAGCCACTTCCTCGCCCCTGGCGCGGTCGCGGCGGCCGTCCCCGGCGTCGATCCGGCCGCGGTGCCGCCGACCGGCGCGGTCTGGAACCCCGGCGAGGGGTGGGTGGACCTGCCCAGCCTGGCCGAGTTCCTGGTCAAGGACTTCACCGAGCACGGCGGGCACCTGGTGACCCACGCGGGTCCCGCCGAGGTGGTGACCGCGGACGGCGCGGTGACCGGCGTCCGCACCGCCGTGGGTGAGCTGCACCCCGCCCGGTCGGTCGTGCTGGCAACCGGACCCGCCGTGCCGGCGATGGCGTCCCGGCTCGGTGTCGGAGTCCCGGACGCGACACCCGTTTCCCTGCTGGTGACGACAACACCGGTGGACACGCCGCTGCGCGCGGTCCTCAACACGCCGCGGGCCTCCCTCCGGCCGGCACCGCACGGCGGCCTCGCCGTCGACGCGGACTGGACCACAGCGAGCATCCGGCCGGCCGGCGACGGCTTCGACGTCCCCGCCGAAGTCGTCGCCGAACTGCTGGCGGAGGCATCCCGGCTGCTGGCGGGCCACCCACCCCTGACGGCCGCCCACCACGCGATCGGCCCGAAGCCGATCCCCGGCGACGGCGACCCCGTCCTCGGCCGCACCGACGAGCTCGATGGTCTGTACCTCGCCTTCACCCACAGCGGCGCCACGCTCGCGCTGATCGCGGGCGAGCTGCTGACGTACGAGATCACCAGGGGCCGCCCGCACCCGATGCTGGCACCGTTCAACCCCCGCCGGTTCCGCTAGGGGCCGGGGCCGGGACGAGCGGTTGTCGTCCGGCGGCGCAGGGGCGAAGGTGACGTGGATCACGGGCGAAGGAGCTTGCCGCTGACACCGGTGTCAGGTCTTACCGTCCTCAGTGGATGGACCGGATGCCCACCGGCCCGGCGCCGAACCAGAAAGGAACCTTCGCGATGACCACCGATGAGTACGCAGCCCTGGACCTCAAGCGCTCCGGCGCCGTCACCACCGTCTCGATGAACCACCCGCCGCTGAACCTGCTGGACAGCGTTCTCGTGCCCGAGCTCAAGCGCTTCGTGCGCGAGGTCGCCGATGACCCGTCGGTGCGGGTCGTCGTCTTCGAGAGCAAGGTGCCGGACTTCTTCGCCGCTCACGTCGACGCCGGTTTCGCCTCCGACCCGGAGGGCTTCGTCGCGCTCGGCCGGCACGACAGTGGCTACGAGGGGCTCACGCCGATGCAGCACCTGGTCGCCAGTGTCCGCGCGCTGCCCCAGGTGACCATCGCCAAGCTGCGTGGTTACCTCCGTGGCGGGGGCAACGAGCTCGCACTGGCGACTGACCTGCGGTACGCCGCCGAAGGCGAAACCTGGATGGGGCAGATCGAAGGCCGCATGGGGATCATCCCCGGCGGGGGCGGCACCCAGCTGCTCGCGCGCGCGGTCGGCCGGTCCCGCGCCCTCGAAGCGGTCTTGACCGCGGACGCCTACGACACCCGCACCGCCGAGCTCTACGGCTGGATCACCCGGGCCGTGCCGTCGGACGAGCTCGACGGCTTCGTGGACACGATCGCCGCGCGCATCGCCTCCCGGTTGCCGTCGCAGATCCGCGCGGCGAAGGCCGCCATCGACCCGACGACGGCCGGCGACCGGCTCGAAGCCGACCTGCGCGTCGAGGCGGCCGCCCTGGCGCACGTCTACCCCGCGCCGCCCGAAGTGGAGGCCCGGATGATCGCGGCCCTCGACGACGGCCTGCAGAAGCCGGAGAACGAGCGCCGGCTCGAGGACTTCCTCGACCGGCACTGATCGCCCCCAACGGCCGGAGGGGTGCCGCGGGCCCCGCGGCACCCCTCTCGAACGGTGACGCGTCAGCGGGAGCGGTTGGCCCACCAGCTCTGTCCGATTTCCGATGTCCAGTTTCCGGGCACTGGCAGACGTGCCGATTCCACTGCATCCTCGCCGAACCCACTGGACCAGACAACATATGTATAACCACCCTAGGTAGAAAAAGTGGTCATCAGTACGGCGAGTCTGGTTGAGACATCATATGTCTGCTACGGTCCTGGGAGCTTGACCGTGAGGGACCCGTCGTAGCCGGACTACTGCCGCTGAGACGATTGCGGAGTCACGATGACTGCTGGAACAAGCGCCACTTCCCGAAGAACCGCCTTGAAGTACCTGGGGGCAGGCGGTGCGACGGTGGCCGCGAGCACACTGCTCGCGGCGTGCACCGGTGTCCAGGAGGCCCAGAACGGTGGGCACGCGGGCCCGTTCCCGAGCACGCCGGGGTGGCGGTTCGTGTTCGTCAACCACGTCACCACCAACTCCTTCTTCGTGCCGACCCGGTCCGGGCTCGCCGACGCCGCGGCGTTGCTCGGCGTGCCGGAACCACAGTGGACCGGCTCGGAGAACGGCAACGTCGCCCAGATGGCGAGCGCCATGGACACCGCGATCACCGGCAAGGCCGACGGGATCGCGATCGCGCTGACCGATGACAACGCGTTCGTCGAGCTCACCAAACGCGCGCTGGGCCAAGGCATCCCGGTGATCGCCTACAACGCGAGCGCAGCCGGCAACTACCCGCTCGCCTACGTCGGCCAGGACCTGTACCTCTCCGGTTTCCGGATGGGCCAGCGCATCGCGCAGAAGGTGACCTCCGGGGACATCCTGGTCGGCATCGCCCAGCCGGGCGGCAACAACGTCCAGCCCCGCCTCGACGGCATCACCGACGCGCTGAAACAGGCCGCGCCCGGCGTGCGCGTCCAGTCGGTGAACACCGGGGCCGAGCAGGCAGGCGAACTCAACGCGATGACCGCCGCGTATTCCGGGAACACGGGGGTCAAGGGGATCTACGCGGTCGACGCCGGCAGCACCGCCGCGTGCGCGAAGCTGATCGCCGACCGCAAGCTGTCCGGCAAGATCGGCGGCGGCGGGTTCGACCTGCTCGACGACACGGTCACCGGGGTGAAGAACGGCGCGCTCGACTTCACCATCGACCAGTCGCCCTACCTCCAGGGTTTCCTTTCCGTGCTGTACCTGTACTTGTTCCGGCTGTCCGGGACGCTGGTGGCCCCACCGGTCACCGACACCGGGCTCACGTTCGTCACCAAGGAGAACGTCGGGCCGTACGCTTCGGCGGACAGCAGGTTCGAAGGCGGCGCGAAGAAGGACGTCATCGCGATGCCGAGTGCGATCCCGTTGCCCCCGGCGACCACGCTGAGCCGGTAGGCGCGGCGATGTCGTTGAGACCCATGCTGCTCGGCGTGCTGCACGTCAAGGAGCTGAGCATCCTGCTGGTCACCGTGGCCGCGGGCATCTACTTCACGGTGAGCAGCGGCGCGTTCAACTCCCTGGACAACTACCAGACGATCGCCCAGTACGTGGCGCCGTGGTCGATCATCGCCGCCGGGCAGGTGATGCTCCTGATCTGCGGCGAGATCGACCTGTCCGCCGGGTTCGTCTTCACCCTCGCCCCGTTCCTGCTCACGCTGTTCTTCGTCAACGGCTGGCCGCTGTGGCTCGCGCTGCCCGGCGCGGTCGTGACGAGCACGGCGATCGGGGTGGTGAACGGGCTGATCCGGACGGTGGTGGGGATCCCGTCGTTCATCACGACCCTGGGCATGGCGTTCCTGCTGCAGGGCCTGGTGCTGATCATCTCCAACGCCCGGCCGGTCGCCGCGCCGAAGGACAGCTGGGTCGTCGACGTCTTCGGCGGGGCACCCTGGACCGAGTTCCTGTGGGCCGTCGGACTGGTCCTCGTCGTGCAGGTGGTGCTCTCGGCCACCCGGTTCGGCATCCACACGCAGGCCACCGGCGGAAACCCCGTCGGCGCCGCGGAATCGGGCATCGGGGTCAACCGGGTGAAGGTGGTCAACTTCGCGATCACCAGCACCCTGGCCGGGCTGGCCGGCATCCTGCAGGGCACCCGGGTCGGCTCCTACGACCCGACCAACGGCGGGTTCACCACGATGTTCTTCGCGGTGGCCTCGGCCGTGATCGGCGGCACCGCCCTGCTGGGCGGGTCCGGCACGGTGGCCGGCGCGTTCCTCGGCGCGCTGCTGCTGGGCATCGTGTTCGACGGCTTCAACCTGACCGGCGTCAGCGCGAACGCGTTCAACGTGGTGCTCGGCGCGGCCATCCTGCTCGCGATGGTGCTGAACGTGACGCTCATCGTGGTGCGCAAGCGCCTCGGCTCCCGGGAGCTGACATGACCGCGGAACCGGGCACCGAGGTCATCCGGGTCGAAGGGATCAGCAAGAAGTTCGGCCCGGTCACCGCCCTGGCCGACGTCAACCTCCACGTGCGCCGCGGCGAAATCCTCGGCCTCATCGGGGACAACGGCGCCGGCAAGTCCACGTTGATCAAGATCCTCACCGGCTACCACCAGCCGGACGGCGGCCGCATCCTGTTCGAGGGCGAGCCGGCCACGCTGAAGTCCGTGGTCCACGCGCGGTCCCTGGGCATCGAGACGGTGTTCCAGGACCTGGCGATGGTCGACGACCTGCCGGTGTACCTGAACCTGCACCTGAACCGTGAGCTCACCCACCGGCCTCTGCCGTTCCTGCGCCGCGCGGAGATGAAGCGCCGCGCCCGCGAAGCCCTGGACTCGATCGGCATCAACATCCCGTCGGTGACCGCCGAGGTCGGCATGCTGTCGGGCGGCCAGCGCCAGGCGATCGCGGTGGCCCGCTCGGTGTACTCGAACGCGAAACTGCTGCTGCTCGACGAGCCGCTCGCCGCGATGGGCGCCAAGGAGAGCGCGCTGATCCTGCGCTTGCTGCAGGAGCTGAAGCGCCGCGGGGACATCGCCATCATCCTCATCGCCCACAACTACGGCCAGGTGACCGACATCTGCGACCGCGTGAACCTCCTGCAGCACGGCGAGATCACGTTCGACCGCCGGTCCGAGGACACCTCGGTGGCCGAGCTCCTCGAGCTGGTGCACGCGGAATACCGCCTCAATGACGGGAACTAGCCGGCTCACGGCGGCCGAGCCGACCTGCCCGTACGCGACCTCGTGACTCCAGATGGTCGCCGTCAACCCGCGCATCCGGCCCTCAAGATACCGACATTCGGCGGTAGAGAGAAGTCCGATTCATCTGCTTGGATCCCCAAGAGCGTTTTACAACGTTGTAAAAGTGAGAGGGATCGCGCCGATGAGAAGAGCCGCTTCCGTCCTCCTCGCGCTGCTGGTGGCGCTGGGCATGGCGTCGGGAACGCCGCCCGCAGGTGCCGCCGAGCCCGTGCACGGCCTGAAGGCCGAATACTTCACCATGTCGGCGCCGGGGGCGCGGGACTTCGCCAACCTGGCCGGGACCGCACTCGACTCGGAAGTCAACCACCCCGACCTGACCTCGGTCTTCGGGCTGGTCGCCGGGCGCACGGAGAACACGACCGCCCGGTGGACCGGGCAGCTCGCCGTGCCGCAGACCGGCGACTACACCTTCTACGCCGTCGGGGACAACGGGTTCCGGCTGTTCATCGACGGCGCGCCGGTGATCGACCACTGGGTCGGCGACTGGGACACCGAGCAGACCAGCGCGCCGGTCACGCTGACCGCCGGCAAGCAGTACGACTTCAAGCTGGAGATGTTCCAGGACGTCGGCGGCGCCAACATGTTCCTGCGCTGGTCGAGTGCGGCCATCGCGAAGCAGATCGTGCCGCTGTCGGCGTTCACGCCTCCCGCCGGCTACGCGGTCGTCCCGCGCTCGGCGGAGGTGTCCCAGGACGGTCGCACCCTCACGGCCGGCTTCGACGGCCGTGTCTCGGGGACGAGCGACCTGCAAGACCACCTGCGCATCGAGGTCGACGCGACGCCGATGCCGATCTCGTTCATCACGACGACCCGCACGCGGGCCACGATCCGGCTGGCCGAGCAGGTCCTGAAGGGCCAGCGGGTCACGATCTACTACGACGGCGCGGGTGCGCTCGCGGTGAACGGCACGAAGATCGGCAAGACCGGCCGCACCGTCGCGAACGCGTCGACGGCACGGCTCCGGACGCCGTGGGGCGAGAACGTCGACACGCGCCACCCGCTGCCGGAGTACCCGCGGCCGCAGCTCGAACGCGACAAGTGGGTCAACCTCAACGGCCCGTGGGAGTTCTCGGCCGCCAGGGAAGGTCAGCAGCCGGAGTTCGGCAAGCGGCTGCCGGAGAAGGTGATCGTGCCCTACCCGATCGAGTCGCAGCTCTCCGGGCTCGATCGGCACGAGGACCACATGTTCTACCGCCGCACGGTCTCCGTCCCGCGCGACTGGAAGATCGGCGGCGGCCAGCGCCTCAAGCTCAACTTCGGCGCGGTCGACTACCAGGCCAAAGTCTGGGTGAACGGCAAGCCCGTCGCGGAGCACACCGGCGGCTACACGGCGTTCAGCGCCGACATCACCGACGCGCTCAAGCGCGGCGACGAGCAGGAGATCGTCGTCGCCGTCACCGACACGACCGGCCCGTACCAGCCCAAGGGCAAGCAGTCCGCCAACCCCGGCGGCATCTTCTACACGCCGTCGTCGGGCATCTGGCAGACGGTGTGGCTGGAACCCGTGGCGGACCAGGGCATCGACGAGATCAAGACGACGCCCGACCTCACCACCAGCTCGCTGGCCCTCACCGTCAAGTCCGCGGGCAACGCCACCGTCACGGCCGTCGCCAAGGACGCGCGCGGCCGGCCGGTCGGCACGGTCAGCGGACCGGCGAACGCGAACCTGAAGCTGGCGGTGCCGAACCCGCACCTGTGGACGCCGGACGACCCGTACCTGTACCAGCTGGAGATCAAGCTGGGCGGGGACAAGGTCAAGAGCTACTTCGGCATGCGGTCCACCGGCATCACCAACGTCGGCGGCACGCCCAAGCTGACGCTCAACGGCAAGCCGATCTTCAACCTGATGCAGCTGGACCAGGGCTTCTACCCGGACGGCCTGAACACCGCGCCGAGCGACGAGGCCCTCGTGTTCGACCTGAAGGCGCAGAAGGACCTCGGCTTCAACGCCGTCCGCAAGCACATCAAGGTCGAGCCCGCCCGCTGGTACTACCACGCCGACCGGCTCGGACTGCTGGTGTGGCAGGACTTCGTGTCCGTCGAGGACGGCAACAACTCCGCGGCGCAGCAGGCGTGGCTCAGCCAGGGCCTGGAAGAGATGCACCAGCTGCAGAACTACCCGTCCGTCTACGCCTGGATCGTGTTCAACGAGGGCTGGGGCGAGTGGGACAAGGCCGCCACCGGCCGGATCACCGACCAGGTCAAGGCCACCGACCCGAGCCGGATCGTCAACGCCCACAGCGGGGTGAACTGCTGCGCCTCCAAGGGCGACTCGGGCCGCGGCGACGTCATCGACCACCACGACTACAACAACACCGATCCGGCTCGTTCGGACGGCACGCGGGTCGCGATGGACGGTGAGCACGGTGGTTTCACGCTGCGCACGCCGGGGCACCAGTGGCCGGGTGCGCCGATCGCGATCTACAGCGGCGTGGCGGACAAGGCGGCGTTGACGGCGAAGTACGTCGACAACACCCGCACGTTCTACCTCGGGCAGGCGCGGGCCGAGCTGTCGGCGTCGGTCTACACGCAGGTCACCGACCTGGAAGGCGAGCTCAACGGGCTCTGGACCTACGACCGCAAGCGCATCAAGGTCGACCCGGGTCCGGTCCGCGAGATCAACCGGCGCGTGATCGAGGCCGGGGCCAACGCCGGTAAGCCGTACCCCTACGCGGGTAAGGGGGAGTGGAACCTCGACGAACGCGGGGGCACGACCGCGAGGGACTCGAGCGGTGGCAACAACCCGCTGACGCTCACCCCGGCCGGGGTGGTCTTCAAGGACGGCGCGCTGCAGTTCTCCGGCGGCTCCGCCGACACCTACGGCCCGGTCGTCGACACGACCGGTGACTACACGGTGTCCGCGAGGGTGCGGCTGGACGCGCTGCCCGGCAACTACGCGACCGCGGTCAGCCAGGACGGCCGGGAGCGGGAGAGCCCGTTCTACCTGCAGTACGGGCAGGGTGCGTTCGCGTTCAGCACGCCCGGTGGCAACCGGGCCCGGTATGAGGTCGTGCCGGAGATCGGCCGCTGGTACGAGCTGACGGGGGTGCGGGCCGGCAACGAGATCCGTCTCTACGTGGACGGCGTGAAGGTCGCGACGGCCCCGGCCGGGCCGGCGCTGGTCAGCACCGGCGCGTTCACGGTCGGGCGGGCCAAGTACGACGGCCGCAACGTCGACTTCTGGCCCGGCGCGGTCGACGAGGTCGGCGTGGCCGGCAAGGCGTTGACCGACGCGGAGGTCGCCCAGCGCTCCTGAGGCCGTGGCCGGTGCGGTGTGGGACTGCCGGGCACAGCGGTCCCACACCGCACGGCGCGCCCGATCAAGAGGTTTCGCGGACGGCGCGGGCGAGCAGGACGAGAGCCGACTGGGACGGCGACCCCGGTTCGCTGGTGGCGACGACGAGCGTCTGCTCGGGCGCGTGCGCGGGAGTCATGGCCTGCTGGTGGACCACGACGTCGCCGACCAGGGGGTGGCGCATGGCGTACTCGGTGGCCGTGCACGCCTTGACCCGGTGGTCGGCCCACCACACGGCGAATTCGGAGCTCTTCGTGACGAGTTCCCCGATCAACGCGTTGAGCAGCTGATCGTCACTGTGGCGGCCGGCTACCAGGCGCAGGTTGCCGACGACCGCCTTCGCCTTGACGGGCCACTGCGGATACAGGTCGCGGGTGTGCGCGTCGAGGAAGACGAGCCGGGTCATGTTGGGCCGGTCGGCGGGCCGGGCGGGCGCGTCGAAGTCGAGGTGGCCGGCGAAGAACGCGTGACCCAGCCGGTTCCACGCGAGCACGTCGGTCCGGCGCCCCAGCACGATCGCCGGGACGTCACCCAGCCCGTCGAGCAGCTGCTTCGTCGCCTCGTGCACCCGCTCGGCCGGAGGGCGTTTCACCGTCCGGCGGCGACGGGGCCGGGCGAGCGCCCGCAGGTGTTCGTGCTCGTCGGGGTCCAGGCGCAACGCCCGGGCGATGTTGTCGAGCACCTCGTCGGAGGCGTTCGCCGACTGGCCCTGCTCGAGCCGGACGTAGTAGGACGCGCTGACGCCGGCCAGGCTCGCGACCTCTTCCCGGCGCAGCCCGGGCACCCGGCGGCGCTCGCCGTAGTTCGGCAGCCCGATGTCGTCCGGGCGCACCCGCGCCCGCATCGCCTGCAGGTACTCGGCCAGCTGCCCTTGATCAGCCACCGGGCCAGTATGCGGCACGGACGGCGGTGGCAGCCTGCCCCTGCGAGGGGTGGGAAACGCCGGGTCTGGTTCGGCCCGGTGCGGCCCGGCGACGGTGGAGGCAGACCGCTCCGCCGAACCGAAAGGCCGCCATGACCGACCAGATCACCCTGGGCGAGGTCACCGTCACCCGGATCACCGAGTACTACGGCTCGGCCGAGATGACCCCCGCCGAGTTGTTCCCCGACAGCTCCGAGGCGTCCTGGCAGGACCACCGGGGCTGGCTGGCCCCGGACTTCTGGGATCCCGAGACCGGCGATTGCCGGACGGCGGTCCAGACCTGGCTGCTGCGCAGCGGCGGCCGCACGATCCTCGTCGACACCGGCGTCGGCAACCACAAGGAGCGGCCCTACTCCCCGGTCTGGAGCCACCTCGACACCGGCTTCCTCGGCAGGCTCGCCGCCGCGGGCGTGCGCCCCGAAGACGTCGACCTCGTGGTCAACACCCACCTGCACGTCGACCACGTCGGGTGGAACACCCGCCTCGACGGGCGCAGCTGGGTGCCGACCTTCCCCAACGCGACCTACCTGATGCCGCGGCGCGACTTCGACTTCTGGAACCCCGCCAACGACCACCGGCCCCGCCTCGGCCGCGGGAACCAGAACGTCTTCGAAGACAGCGTCGCCCCCGTGCACGAAGCCGGGCTGACGCAGCTGTGGGACGGCTCGCACCGCATCGACGCCAACCTGCGGCTGGACCTCGCGCCCGGGCACACGCCGGGCTCGTCCGTGCTGCACCTGGAGTCCGGCGGCGAGCGCGCGCTGTTCGTCGGCGACCTCGTGCACACCGCCCTGCAGATCGCCGAGCCGGAGACCAATTCCTGCTTCTGCGAAGACCCCGCCGCCGCGCGCGTCACCCGCCGGAACCTGCTCGGCCAGGCCGCCGAAACCGGCGCGCTCGTGTTGCCCGCCCACTTCGGCGGCCACGGCGCCGCCCGGGTGGAACGCGACGGCACCCGGTTCGCCATCGCGGACTGGGCCGGCTTCTCCCGCAGCGCCTGACCCGGAAGGAATCGCCTTGCCAGCCGAGCAGAACCCCGTCGTGCGGACGCCGGCGGGTGCCGTCCGCGGCGTCCGTGACGCCTTCGGAGAGCGCTACCGCGCCATCCCGTACGCCCGGGCACCGGCCGGCGCCGGCCGCTTCGGCGCGCCGGTGCCGCATCCGGGGTGGTCCGGCGTCCGCGACGGGACCGGCCCGGGACCGACCGCGCCCCAGCCGGCCCGGGACTTCGGCCGCCTCGACATGACCCCGTACTTCGGGCCCGGCTGGGTTCGCGGCGCGGACCACCTCACCGTCGACGTCCGGACGCCCGCGGCCGGTCGCGGGCACCGTCCGGTCATGGTCTTCGTGCACGGCGGCGGGTTCGTCACCGGCTCCGCCCGCGCCGCGCTCTACGACGGCCGGGCCTTCACCCGCGACGGCGTCGTCATCGTGACGGTCCAATACCGGCTCGGCGTCCCCGGATTCCTGTCGCTCGAAGGCGCCCCGGACAACCGCGGCCTGCTCGACGTGCTCCTGGCGCTGCGCTGGGTCCGGGAAACCATCGCCGCGTTCGGCGGCGACCCCGGCAACGTCACGGTGTTCGGCCAATCCGCCGGGGCCACGCTCATCGGCGGCCTCCTCGCCACGCCCCGGGCGAAGGGCCTGTTCCGGCGCGCGATCATGCAGAGCGGCAGCGGCACCGGCGCGTTCACGCCCGGGCAAGCCCAGCGGGTCACCGCCGCGGCGGCCGCCGCGCTCGGCACCGCACCGACGGCCGAAGGCTTCGCCGGCGTCCCGGACGAGCGCTTCCTCGAGGTCCTGCCCGCACTGTCCGGTCTGGACCTGCGGACGGACACCGCTACGGACCCCCTCGCCGGCCTGAGCCCGTTCAGCCTCGTCCTGCCCACCCAGCCTGCCGACTCGCTCACCTCGGGGCCGGCGGGCCAAGTCGACCTCCTGATCGGCACCAACACCGAAGAAGGGAACCTCTACCTCGTGCCCCAGGGGAAGCTGGACAGCTCCACCGAGGCCGACGTGCTCGCCCTCGCCGCCGCCACCGGAGCCACCGTCACGGCATCGGGTGCGACGCCCCCGGGACAACTGCGGTCGAAGCTGCTAGGGAGCGCCTTGTTCGGCACCGGGACCGCGCGCATGGCCGACGCCCACGCGCGCCTCACGCCGGGTCGCACTCACGTCTACTCGTTCGGCCACCGCTCCATCGCCTTCGACGGGCAGCTCGGTGCCGCGCACACCGTCGAGCTGCCGTTCGTCTTCGACGTCGCCGACGAGCCGTGGCTGCACGGCGAAACCGGCCTGCTCGGCCCCACCCCGGCACCCGAAGGCCTCGCGCGGCGCGTGCACCGCGCCTGGGTCGGATTCGCGGCCACCGGGAACCCCGGCTGGCCGGCGCACACGCCGGCCGAACCGGTGACGCACCTGATCACCTAGGTACTCACCGGTTTTGACCAGCCCGAACGTCGGAGAGGGTCGAAGGGGCGCACGCAGGCCCAATCAGGGCCGCGTGCGCCCCTTCGGCGCGCGCCCTGGGACGGTGACGCGTCAGCGGGATCGGTGGAGCTCTGGCCGGGTGTCAACGGTTCGGCTCGACGGTCACCGGTTCAGACCAATTTCGCCTTCGCTGGATCGAGCAAGTTCCCCCAGCCCTACCGAACCCAGTCGATCACCGGTGATCCTGCCTGAGGGTTCCGCTCTGCGGGACCGCACTCGACCGAGGGGTGGGGTCATGAAACTCGCCGCCGCTTTCCTGCTCTTCCTGACGATGGTCCTCACCGGCTCACCAGCCGAAGCCGGCCAGACATCGCTCAAAGCCGCCGACCCCAGCGTCCTGCGGGTCGGCTCCACCTACGTCTCCGTGCAGTCGACTGGCGGTGGCATCGCCGTCCGGCAAGCGTCCTCGCCCGACGCCCTCGCCGGCGCCGCCGCCCGGCAGATCTGGGCGGACACCCGCGGGCGCGGGGAGGTCTGGGCGCCGGAGATCGTCACCGACGGGGGCCGGTTCTACGTCTACTTCACCGCCGGGACCGGGGCCGCGCACCGGATGTACGTCATCAGCTCGACCGTCGCCGACAGCGGGTACTCCGCCGAGACCCAGCTCGCGCTGCCCGACGGCAAGTGGGCCATCGACGGCACCCTCTTCACCTTCAACGGCCAGCGCTGGTTCGTCTGGTCCGGGTGGGCCGGGGACACCAACGTCGAGCAGAACCTCTACATCGCCCGGATGAGCAGCCCCACCACCCCGACCGGCGCGCGGTACATCATCTCGCAGCCACGGGAAAGCTGGGAGCGAGTCGTCGGCAACCCGTACATCAACGAAGCGCCCGAAGCCATCAAGGACCCCAACGGCCAGTTGCACATCGTCTACTCGGCCAACGGCAGCTGGAGCGACCAGTACTGCATCGCCGAACTCCGCCTGCGCGCCGGCGGGGATCCGACCTACGTGTGGGACTGGTACAAGTCGAACGGATGCCTCTTCGGCTCGAACCGCGCCACGATGATGGCCGGCTGGGACCCGACGCTGTACGTGAACGGCCCCGGTCACAACACCTTCGTCCTGCTGAACGGTGACATCGCGACCAGCCCGCCCGCAGGCCCGAGGTTCCCCCTGATGTTCCACGCCGTCCCGAAGGGAACGCCGTACTCCTGGGCGAACCGCTCCTGGTACACGGGCACGTTCTGCTGGTGGGGGTCGACGACGTACAGCCGCGCGAACGTCCCCGGAGCGAACACCGAAACCGGGTTCAGCATCAAGTTCTTCGAATGAGGAGCGGCGGGCCGAGGCAAGACCCGCCAGCTCGCCGGCTCGGCCGAAGACCCTGGCATCCTCGACAGCTCGACGCTGTTGGCGATGCCCGAGGAGCGGATGCGGGACCGGACTCGTGCTGGCCGGTCTCTGCAGTTCGTACACCCGCTATACCGGGATCGGCTTTCTCGGCAGAGGCGATCACCCGGCTGCGCGAAAAGAACGCGCGCGGTGCGAACCTGGTCGTGGGGAGGCGCGTGATCTCGCCCGCCTCGCCACGCCCCATACGACCTCGTGCTCGTGAAATTCGGTGTGCCAGTAGTTCCCCGATGTCGGTTACCTCGCCGAGGTGCTGACCGCGGCGGCCGGGGTACTCGCGCCGGGACGAGCAGCTCCGGCCGTCCGGACGCGCTGCGGGTGGCCCAGCTGCGGGCGTCGGTCGCCCTGCTCGGCCGGCCTGAATCAGTGCTCGACGCCGGCGCACCAGACGCGGCTGATCGCGCGGGTGGCGCGGATGTCGGCAACCGGGTCGCCGTCGAGCAGGACCAGGTCCGCGCGCAGTCCCGGCCGGATCGCGCCGCGGTCGGTCAGCCCGAAGTGCTTCGCCGGCAGCACGGTCGCGGCACGCAGCACTTCCACTGTGGACAGTCCGGCGGCGACGAGCAGCTCGAGCTCGTCGTGCAGGCTCGCGCCGTGCGCGACGGAAAAAGGAACTCCCGGCGCGGCGTTCGCGTCGGTTCCGGCCAGGACGGCCACCCCCGCGCGGTGGAGCCGGGTCACCGACGTCACCGCGCCCGCGTAGAGCTGCGGCCGGCCGGTCGCCGTCGAAATGCCCTGCATCATCGTCAGCGTCGGCACGACGACCTTCGCCCGCGCGAGGTCCCCGTCCGCGATCGGTGGCCCGAGCGGCGCGTGCGTGACGACGTCCACGCCCGCGTCCAGCGCCATCGTGTACGCCCCGGTGGTCGCGGCGTGCGCGACGACCAGCAGCCCGGCCGCGTGCGCGGCTTCGGTGAGGGCGCGGGCCACCGGCAGTTCGGGGCCGCCGCCCCCGGGTGCTTCGAGCACGACCTTGAGGTAGTCCGAGCCCGCCGCGGCGCGGGCGGCGACGAAGCCTGCCGCCTGCGCGGGATCGGTGACGACCGCTTCGGCGGGCATGCCGGGCATGCGGGCGTGCATCCCGCCCGGCCCGATCGCGGGCACGCCGGCGCTGCGGATGTCGGTGAGCCCCGGCTGGTTCCGCAGGCCGGCCAGCAGTTCGGCCGACGTCGTCGCCATGTCCAGGGCCGTGGTGACGCCGTACCGGGTGAACTGTTCGAGGTTCTCCCGGCCGTGCAGGTGGACGTGGGCATCGATCAGGCCGGGGAGCAGGACTTGCCCGGTTCCGTCGAGCACCGGGCCACCGGTGGCTTCGCCGGACAGGCGGCCGTCCTCGACGAAGACGGTCCGCGGTTCCGTGAGCCCGGCGCCGTCGAAGACCCGGACGTTCGTGATGGCCGTCATCGCCCCACCCTCTGATAAGGAACGGTATCGTTCACTAAAGACCGTACACGAGAGGAGGGTCCGATGGCCGAGACCCGGCGCCGGGGCGACGCGCTGGTCCGCGCGATCCTCGAGGCGACGCTGGCAGAACTGGCCGAAGCCTCGTTCGAGGAACTGACCTTCGAGAAGGTCGCGGCCCGCGCGCGGACCGGCAAGGCGGCGCTCTACCGGCGGTGGGCGACGCCCGAGGACCTCGTGCTGGCCGCGCTCACCGACCCGGACGCGGGCTTCGGGGAGCCCCGGCCACCGCAAACCGGAACCCTGCGCGGCGACCTCTTGGCGCTGCTCGGCGGGCTGGCCCGGGTGCTCGACGAACCGCTCGGCCGGGCCCTGCGCCCGCTGATCACGCAACGGGCGCGCCACCCGCAGCTGTTCGCCCGGATCCGTGCCCTGGTGCTGCGCCCCCGCCAGGAGCTGATCCTCGGCCTGCTGGCCGACGCCGCCGAGCGCGGAGAGGCACGCCCCGCCGCGGCCACCGCCCGGATCGCCGCGGTGGGCCCGCGCCTGGTCCTCGTCGAACACGTGGAAGCGGGGACGGTCACCGCCGCAGAAGTGACAGCGATCGTCGACGAGGTCCTGTTGCCGCTGGTGACGCCCCCGGCCGAGAAGCCCGCCCGGGCGGCGGTGGCCCCTGCCCCGTGAAGGGGACGCCATCCGTCACGGCAGCGCCGCCACGACGTCGTCGAGGAGCCCGGCCAGCTCGGCGGGCCGGGCCAGGAACGGCGAGTGGCTGCCGGGCAGGTGCCGGACGATGTCCGTCAGCCCTTCCGCGACGGCGCGCTTGACGATCGGTTCGGGCATCGCCCGGTCGTCGTCGCAGACGATCAGCGCGGACGGGGTGTCCCGCCACGCCTCGCGCGTCAGCTCCTCGGTGAACGCCTTCGCGCTCTGGGGCCGCAGGTGCGCCACCGCTTCCCGCGCCCGGTCCGCGGGGACGTCGTGGTAGAGCGCCGTGAGCGGATCGGCGCCGGGCACGAACTCCGTCTCCGGCGGGAACCACGGGCCGCCCAAGGGGGAGACCAGGGATTCACCCGCCTTCAGCACGTGCGCCGCGAGGTAGACGAGCGCCCGGACATTCGGCGCCGCGGCTTCGGTGGCGGGGACGCCACCGTAGGAGTGCGCGACCAGGGTCACCGGACCGTCGATCGCGGCAAGGTGCGCCTCGACAGCGCGGGCATCGGCGTACATCCCGGCGGCCGGGTCGCCGGCCGTGCTCGGCAGGTCCACAGCGGACACGTTCCACCCCCGGCCGGCCAGCTCGGGTACCAGCGGCTGCCAGCACCAGGGTCCGTGCCAGGCACCGTGCACGAGCACCAGGTTCTTCATTTCGTCCTCTTTCCCGCGGCGAACAGCGACCAGGCGGTGGGTCCGTGCCCCCAGGGCGACCCCGTCATGATCGGCACTGTTCCACAGCAGCACCCCGGCCGGCGGTGACGTACACGCACTGCGTCACCCGACGCACGCGGGCCGGTTCACCGTCCTCCGTGAACCGCTGATCGAGCGCAACCCCGCCCGCTACGTCGGATTACCCCCGCGGACGTCGACCGCACGCCGTCGTCTGGACACCTTGTCGCCCTCCTCGGGCTGTGCCGCGGCGAAGTCATGGGGCTGCGATGGAACGATTCGATGGTCTATTGGGGTGAACTGGTTTGGTCTTGCCGGGGGAAAGTCTGGGGTCGGTGCCAGGCTGCGTCGTGGCGTATCTGCCACACGATTGATCTGGGAGGGATCATGGCGGTAACGGGTTTGCGGCGCGTGTTCGGCGCGGCAGCATTGGCGTGTGTGACGGTGCTGGCCTCGACCGTGATGGCGCCGGCCGCGCACGCGGCCGGCAAAGCGTGGGGGCCGATCTACGCGAAGACCGACGGCACGTCTGCCGCCTCCGCGTACGGTGACTTCGCCAACAACGGTGGTGTCTACGCGACGGTCGGTGCCAACTGGACGGACTTGAAGCACACCGATGGCTGGGACGTCTACGTCGAGGTGCAGTTCACCTTCTGGAAGCAGGGCCGGTGGCAAAACGCCTCCACTGTGCAGTCCAAGCGCACATACGACACGGCCAGTGGCCCGTTGTCAGCCAGGTTGCGCTCGGACGCGACGGCGGCCCGCGCCGTCATCAAGGTCTGCCTCGACAGGTCCGCTCGGCCCGACGTCTGCTCGCCCACGTCGATCGTGTCGTTCAACTACTGACGAACTACGTGCTGGACATCGATCTGGCCGACCGCGGTGTCACCTATTCCGGCTGGCCACCGCGGTCGCCGGATCCCGGCTGGACGACCGCCGCGCGCAGCAGCCACTGCAGTGGGGTCGCGCGGCTGGGTCCACAATGGATTTCTGGACAGTATGGCGATCGGTCGCAACCGGTACGCACCGGCTCTGACCAGCCCAAACGCCCGAAGTGGCCGGAGGGGTGTCGTACGGCCCACATCGGGCTGCACGACACCCCTCGGCACACCTTTCGAAGGCGGACGCGTCAGCTGGACCGGTTGGCCCACCAGGTCTGGCCGGCTTCGGGGAGGGTGGAGATCGGGTCGTAGTACGGGTACCGGCGCTGCAACGCCTCCGGGTCTTCCAGCTCGATCCCGGTCCGGTAGTTCTTGGTCCAGTACGAGATCCCCAGCTCACGGTCGTATTCGGCGAGCTGGTGCACCCACCGCTTCCCGACATACGGCACGTCGCACACGATCCGCGGCGTCGCGTACCCCGGCAGGTACCCCATGATCGAGTGCTGCAGCTCCTGGGCTTCCCACACCGCGACCCGCCAGTGCTCGGCGTTCGGGATCATGTCGCACATGTAGAAGTAGTACGGCAGGATGTTCGCTTCCCCTTGCAGGGCAAAGCAAAGGTCCAGCAGCGCCGCCGGGGTCGCGTTGACGCCGCGCATCAGGACGCCCTGGTTGCGCACGTCGCGGACGCCGACGTTCAGGGCCGTCTGGGCTGCCTCCGCCACCAGCGGGGTCACCGACTGGGCGTGGTTGACGTGCGTGTGGATCGCCAGGTTCACCCCGCGGCGCTGGGCCGTCACCGCGACGCGCTCCAGGCCCTCGACCACCTTCGGCTGGATCCAGTGCTGGGGGAGGGCCGCCAGTGCCTTCGTCGCCAGGCGGATGTCGCGGACGGTGTCGATGTCCATCAGGCGCATCAGGAACGACTCCAGCTGCGGCCACGGCACGTTGGCGACGTCGCCGCCGGAGACGACCACGTCGCGCACGCCCGGGGTCTTCTTCAGGTAGGCGATCATCGCGTCCTGGCGGTCGACCGGCTTGAGGGTCAGCTTGTGCTTTTCGACCGTCTCCGTCGAATTGCCGACCAGGTCCATGCGGGTGCAGTGGCCGCAGTACTGGGGGCAGGTCGAGATCATCTCGGCCAGCACCTTCGTCGGGTAGCGGTGGGTCAGGCCCTCCACGACCCACATCTCGGCCTCGTGCAGGGAGTCGCGTTCGGCGTGCGGGTGGCTCGTCCAGACCGGGTCGCGGTCGCTGCGCACCGGGAGCATGTACCGGCGGATCGGGTCGGCGTAGAACGCCTCGGTCACCTTCGCCGGGTCGGTACCGGCCGTGGGGGCCATCGTGTTGATCATCTGCGGGGGCAGCAGCATCGACATCGTCGCCAGCTCGCGCTGGTCGGCGACCAGGTCGTCGTAGAAGCGTTCCTCCAGCAGGTCGCCCATCAGCGCGCGCAGCTGCTTGACGTTGCGGATGCAGTGCACCCGCTGCCACTGCGCGTCACGCCACTCGGCCTCGGTCACGTCGTGCCAGCCGGGGAAGCGGCGCCAGTCGGGTTCCACCAGCTCGGCGCGGGCGTACTCGTAGGGCTGGTCGAAGGCGGCGGCAGGCGTCACAGGTTCCTGGATCGCAGTCACTTGTACTCCTAGTCGTCGGGAACACGTTAAAATATCCTGTCATAACGTTCTCACGGAGTAAATCTTCCTGCCTGCTGGCCTGCCTTCCCCCACGTGGACCAAGGGCGGCAGACTCAGCGGCGTGACGGACGAACACACGACGCTCCTGCTCGGTGGGCGCATCTACACCCCCGCTGGTCCCGACGCCACGGCGATGGCGGTCACCGGCGGCACCGTGGTCTGGGTGGGGCAGGACGCCCCGGCTCGCGCCCTCCACGAAAACGCCGAGATCGTCGACCTCCAAGGCGCCTTCGTCGCTCCCGCGTTCGTCGACGCGCACGTCCACGCCACCGCCACCGGCCTGCACCTGACCGGCCTGGACCTCACCGGCGTCCGCGACCGCGCGACGCTGCTGGCCCGCGTGCGCGACGCCGCCGTACCCGGGCAGGTCCTGCTCGCCCACGGCTGGGACGAGACCACCTGGACCGACCCGCGCCTGCCCAGCCGCGCCGAGCTCGACGACGCCGCCGCCGGCGCGCCCGTCTACCTCAGCCGCGTCGACGTCCACTCCGCGCTGGTCTCCACCGCTCTGGTCGAGCTGGCCCCGGCCGCCCGCGGCGCCGACGGCTGGTCGCCCGACGGACCGCTGACTCGCGCCGCCCACCACGCCGTCCGCGCGGCCGTGCGGGCCGCGATCACCCCGCAGCAGCGCGAACGCGCCCAGCGCGCGTTCCTCGCCGAGGCCGCGAAGCAGGGCATCGTCAGCGTCCACGAATGCGCCGGGCCTGACATCTCCGGCCGCGACGACCTCGCCGCCCTGCTCGCCCTCGCCGGACCGGGCACGCCCGAGGTCGTCGGCTACTGGGGTGAGCTCGGCGCCGTCGAAACCGCCCGCGAACTCGGCGCCCGCGGCCTGGCCGGCGACCTGTTCGTCGACGGCGCCCTCGGCTCCCACACCGCCGCGCTGAGCGAGCCCTACGCCGACCACGCGAGCACGGGAACGCTCTACCTCGACGCCCACCGCATCGCCGGCCACCTCGCCACCTGCACCGAAGCCGGGCTGCAGGCCGGCTTCCACGTCATCGGCGACGCCGCGGCCGCCGAGGTCGTGGAAGGCTTCCGGCTGGCCGAAAAGGAGGTCGGGCAGCGCGCGCTGGCCGCCCGCCACCACCGGCTGGAGCACCTGGAGATGGTCACCGCCGAGCAGGCGAAACAGCTGGCCGGCTGGGGGGTGGTCGCCTCGGCGCAGCCGCTGTTCGACGCACTGTGGGGCGGCTCGGAAGGCATGTACGCCGAACGCCTCGGCCCCGGCCGCGCCGCCGGGCTCAACCCGTTCTCGGCCCTGGCCGCCGAAGGCGTCGTGCTGGCCTTCGGCTCCGACGCGCCGGTGACGCCCCTGGACCCGTGGGCGAGCGTCCGCGCGGCGGCCTACCACCGCACGCCGGGCGCGGGCCTGTCGCCGCGAGCCGCGTTCACAGCCCACACCCGGGCCGGGTACCGCGCGGCGGGCGTCAACGACGGCGTCACCGGCAGCCTCGTGCCGGGCGCTCCGGCGCACTACGCGATCTGGGACGCCACCGACCTGGTCGTGGCGACTCCGGACAGCCGCGTGCAGCGCTGGTCGACCGACCCGCGGGCCGGCGTCCCGCCGCTGCCGAGGCTCGAACCGGACGCCGCCCTCCCGCACTGCCTGCGCACGGTCCGCGCGGGTGCAGTCCTCCACGACGTCATCTCCTAGAGTTGTCAGGCGTGGCAGTCACCGTCGCGGACCCCGAGCCGGGCGCCCCGCACCCATCCGCCCGCACGCGGCGGTTCCCCCCTGCCTGGCTGCTGCGCACGGTCGCCGCGCTGGGGTCGGGCTTCGCCTACTACCTGAGCTTCGCGCCGCGCCCGCTGTGGTGGCTCGCGCCGCTGGCCTTCGCCGGGTTCGCCCTCGTGCTGCGGGGACGCCGGTTCCGGGGCGGCTTCGGCTACGGCTTCGCGTTCGGGTTCACGTTCTTCCTGCCGCTGCTGACCTGGCTGCTGGACTTCCTGGGCCCCGACTTCGGCCCGTGGCCGTGGCTGGGCCTGTCGTTCGCGCTGGCGCTCTACCACGGCCTGGCGGGCGGATTGATCACGCTGGTGTCCCGGCTCCCGGCTGCGCCGCTGTGGGCGGCGCTGGTGTTCGTCGCGCTGGAGACGCCCCGCGCGTGGTTCCCGTTCGGCGGGTTCCCGTGGGGCCGGGTCGCGTTCAGCCAGCCCGAAGGCGCGTTCCTGCCGCTCGCCTCGATCGGCGGCGCCCCGCTGGTCGGCCTCGCCGTCGTCGCCACCGGCTTCGGCCTGGCCGCGCTCGCCGCCCGGCTGGGGAAGGTCCGCAAGGTCACCCGGCCGGTGGTCTTCGCCGCCGCCGGCACGCTGCTGCCCCTCGTCGCCGGCCTCGTGCTGTGGCCGGCGATCGGCACCGGCGCCCAGGACGGCGAGCGCACTGTCGCCACCGTCCAGGGCAACGCCCCCGACATCGGCCTCGCGCTGCAGGGACAGCGGACGGTGCTGCGCGACAACACCATCGCCGAGAGCCGGCGCCTGCTGGCCGGCATCCGGGCCGGGAAAGTGCCCCAGCCGGACCTGCTCGTGTGGCCGGAGAGCGCCACCACCGTCACCGGCCCGGACCCGCAGGTCGACCAGCTCGTGGCGAACTTCGGCGTCCCGGCGCTGATCGGGGCGATCTACCGGCTCCCGGACGGGCACCTGCAGAACTCCGTCCTCGCCTGGGACCCGCGCACCGGGCCCGGCGCGCGCTACGCCAAGCAGCAGCTGGTGCCCTTCGGCGAGTACGTCCCGGCCCGCAAGGTCGCCGAGCTCGTCACGCCGTTCCTCGACTCCGAGACCGTGGACATGGTCCCCGGCGACGGGGCGAACCAGACCATGACCGCCGGCGGCACGAAGGTCGGCGTGTTCATCTGCTACGAAACCGCGTTCGACTACCCGGCCCGCGACGCGGTGCGCGACGGCGCCGAACTGCTCGTCGTCCCGACGAACAACGCCTGGTACGGCAAGAGCGAGATGAGCTACCAGCAGCTGGCGATGTCCCGGCTGCGGGCGGTCGAGCACGGCCGCGCGGTCGTGGTGTCGGCGGTCTCCGGGGTGAGCGCGATCGTCGCCCCCGACGGGACGGTGACCAGCTCAACGGGCCTTTTCACGGCGGATTCCCTGGTCGGGCGCGTGCCGCTGCGGACGCAGACTACGCTGTCGGATCGACTAGGTGCGTGGACGGAGTACGGGCTGCTGGCTCTGGCGATCGCCGGGGTGGCCGGTGGGCTCGTACTCCGTTTTCGCACCCGGCGCACCAGCGCCGGCACGGCAGGGGAAGCGGCGGACTGACCGCCGCGGATATCGGAGGAGCACGGATGTCGCAGGCGCCGCGGGGGGCCCGGGGAATCGAGCCGGTGCTGGTGGTGATCCCGACGTACAACGAGCGGGAGAACCTCGGCCCGATCCTGGATCGCCTGCACAAGGTACTCCCGGACGTGCACGTGCTCGTGGTGGACGACGGCAGCCCCGACGGCACCGGCGAGCTCGCCGACGAGCGCGCGGCGGCCAACGACCACGTCCACGTGCTGCACCGCACCGAGAAGGCCGGCCTGGGCGCGGCCTACATCGCCGGCTTCCGCTGGGGCCTGGCGCGGGAGTACAACACGATCGTCGAGATGGACGCCGACGGCTCGCACGCCCCGGAGGACCTGCCGCGGCTGCTGGACGCGGTCGGCGACGCCGACCTGGCGATCGGCTCCCGGTACGTGCCGGGCGGCGCGGTGGTGAACTGGCCGGTCAACCGCCAGATCCTCTCCCGCGGCGCCAACATCTACTCGCAGATCGCGCTGGGCATGCGCACCCGCGACATCACCGCGGGCTTCCGCGCCTACCGCCGTCCGGTGCTGGAGAAGCTGGCCCTGGACGAGGTCAACTCGCACGGCTACTGCTTCCAGATCGACCTGACGATCCGCACGGCCGACGCCGGCTTCGAGATCGTCGAGGTCCCGATCACCTTCACCGAGCGCGAGATCGGCGAGTCGAAGATGAGCGGCTCGATCATCCGCGAGGCGTTCCTGCGGGTGGCCAAGTGGGGCGCCGAGCGCCGCTGGCACCAGCTGCGCAAGCTCGTCAAGCGCGCCTGAGGCCGGTCGTTCACGCCGTTTTCCCCCGTTGTCGGCCATCATGGGGCCGATGACGACCATCGTGGCCTTCCACGCCCACGCCGACGACCCGGTCCTGCTCAGCGGCGGCACCCTGGCCAGGGCCGCGGCCGACGGGCACCGGGTGGTGGTCGTGGTGGCCACCGACGGCATGGCCGCCGAGCACCCGACGCCGCGCTGGGCGGAGCTGGAGGCCGCGGCGGCGATCCTCGGCGTCCGGCGTGTCGTGCACCTGGGGTACGCCGACAGCGGCCACGGTCCCGTGCTGTACGCGGACCCGCCGGGACGGCAGCGGTTCGCCCGCGCGGACACCGAGGAAGCCGCGCACCGGCTGGCGGCCCTGCTGCACGAGGAGCGCGCCGACCTGCTGCTCGGCTACGACGGCAACGGCGGCTACGGGCACCGCGACCACGTCAAGGTGCACGAAGTCGCCCGCCGCGCGGCCCGGCTGACCGGGACACGGCTGCTGGAGGCCACGCTGCCCCGTGACTTCGCGCTGCGGTTCGTGCGGGTGGTCCGGGCGCTGCGGATCCCGTTCGACTACGACGTCGAAGCGCTCAGCCGCGCCTACAGTCCGGCTTCGGCCGTCACCCACCGGTTCGACGTGCGGCGCTTCGCCGGGCGCAAGCAGGCGGCGCTGGCCGCGCACGTGTCCGACGTGCGCGGCACCGGGCGGCTGTCGGCGGTGCTGCGGCTGCTGGTGTGGCTGCCCGCGCCGTTGTTCGGGCTGGTGGCGGGCCACGAGTGGTTCGCCGAGGTCACGCCCGCAGGATCGTCACGCCCTGGTCTGCAAGTTCCTGCACGTTCTGGTCGTCGGCGTCGGTGATCACGCCGGCGACGTCGGCGAAGGGCAGCACGGTGAACCGGGAGGCCGTGCCGAGCTTTTCGGCGCTGGCCAGCACGTAGGTGTCGGCCGCGCGCCGGGCCAGCGCGCGTTTCATCGCGGCTTCGTCGGCGTCGCCGGTGGTCAGGCCGGCTTCGGGGTGGACGCCGGTGACGCCGAGCAGGAAGACGTCGGCGCTGATCGCCTGGGCGGCCTCGGCCGCGGCGGCGCCGCAGGTGACGGCGGAGTGCCGGAACAGCCGCCCGCCGAGCAGGAACACTTCGACGCCGGGGTGGTCGAGCAGGGCGACCGCGACGGTCGGGCTGTGGGTGACGACGGTGGCCTTGAGGTCGCGGGGGAGCGCTTTCGCGACGGCCAGGGTGGTGGTGCCGCCGTCGAGGATGACCGTGGCGCCGGGCCGGACCAGCCCGGCCGCGACCGCGGCGACCCGGTCCTTGCCGTCGACGGCGATGGCCGTCCGGCTCGCGTAGTCGGCCACCGCGGGGGAGAGGGGCAGCGCGCCGCCGTAGACGCGCTGGCAGAGCCCGGCGGCGGCCAGGTCGCGCAGATCCCGGCGGATGCTGTCCTCGGAGACACCCAGCTCGGCCGCGACGTCCTTCGCCAGCACCTTGCCGTCGGCGGCGAGCCGGGCGAGCAGCAGATCACGACGTTCCCCGACCAGCATGCACGATCCTCCTTGTTTCTTCCGAGTCGTGCACATTATGGTCGCGTCATGACCTCTTCGACAAGCCTGTCCCGCAACCCGAGGGTCCGGGTCACCGACGTGGAACTGCTGTCGTCGGCCTGGTACGTGCTGCGCCGCACGACGTTCGACTACCAGCACGCCGACGGCCGCTGGACGACCGAGCAGCGCGAGACCTACGACCGCGGCAACGGCGCGACGGTGCTGCTCTACGACACGGGCGGCGGCACGGTCCTGCTGACCCGCCAGTTCCGCTACCCGGTCTACGTCAACGACCACCCGGACGGCATGTTCGTCGAGACGGCCGCCGGTCTGCTCGACGCCGACGACCCGGAAACCGCGATCCGCCGCGAAGCCGAGGAGGAAACCGGCGTCCGCATCGGCGAGCTGCAGCACGTGTTCGACGTCTACACCAGCCCGGGCTCGGTCACCGAGCGCCTGCACTGCTACGCGGCACCCTACGACCCCGCCGACCGCGGCACCGGCGGCGGGCTGGCGGAGGAAGGCGAGGACATCGAGGTCCTGGAGCTCCCGTTCCCCAAGGCCCTGGACATGATCGGCACCGGCGAGATCGCCGACGCGAAGACGATCATGCTCCTGCAGTGGGCGGCCCTGCACGGCCCCTTCCGCACCCCCTGACCCGCACCCGGAGGGTCGACTCGCGTACCGGGGGAGTCGGCTCGAACACGCAGAGGCCGGGCGGGTGTCCGACCGCCTGGGTACGCGAGCCGACTGTCTGGGGACGTGAGATGGCCCCTGGGCAGGCGAAAGGCCCCCGCGGGGGGAGGTCGCGGGGGCCTTTCGGTTGTGGTGGGAGCTTGGCTACTGGGCCGAGTTCCAGAAGGTCATGCCGACCGGGAGGTCCGGCGGCCCTTCAGCTCGGCGAGACGTTCGTTGAGCAGGTCCTCGAGCTCGGGGATCGTGCGCCGCTCGAGCAGCATGTCCCAGTGGGTGCGCGGCGGCTTGACCTTCTTCTGCTCGGGCTGCCCGCCATCCACGATCTCCGATTCGCTGCCGTGCAGGCGGCATTCCCAGACCGTCGGGATCTCGGCGTCGTCGGAGAACGGCACCTCGAACTCGTGGTTCTTCGGGCAGGCGTAGCGCACGGTGCGGCGTGGGGCGAGGTCGTGGTTGCGGTCGGTCTCGTAGCTGACCGCTCCCAGCCGGCTTCCACGAAGAACACGGTCGGCCATGATGGGGGTCCTTTCAGTCAGCTCCGGGGTGGAGCCAGGGTGTTGCTCACCCTATGCAACGACCCGGGGTCCGGGAGGATTCCCGAAGCACCATGTCGTTGCTCACGATGAGCTGCGTCACCCGCCTGCATCAGCTTCTCCTAGTAGGAGGCGTTTCGCGCTCCGGCGTGACGTCAATACGGCCTTCTTAGTGCTGATATCCCCCAGATGGGCTACTAGGGTATCGCTCAGGTCAACCGTAACTGACCGTGATGAGCGGTAACCGCCCCCAAGTCACCCGATCGAAAGTGGCGGCGACACAATACCTGATAACGCACAGTAGCGAATTCGGCCTCAAAACGTGCTGAAGCTGAAGTTTCAACTACGGATTGTTCGGTATCTGCCACCACGACGGTGTCACCCTCGCGCACGACCTCGCCGTCGACCACCCGCGCGTTGAACCGCCCGGGCAGCCCGCACCAGCACAGCACCTCGACCTGAACCGGCTGCAACTCGTCCGCCAGTTCGAACAGACGAGCGGCCCCCGGGAACAACCGGCTCCGGAAGTCCGTCGCGATCCCGAAGCAGTAGACGTCGATCTCGACCTCGTCGGCCAGCTCCGCCAGCTGGTCGACCTGCCCGGGGGAGAGGAACTGCGCCTCGTCCACCACCACGTAGTCCACGTGCTGCCCCCGCGCCCACTCCTGCCGCACCAGGTCACGCACATCGGTGTCCTCGCCGACCTCCACCGCCTGCCGGGTCAGCCCGATCCGGCTGGAGATCTGCGGCGCACCCGACCGGTCGTGCCGGACCAGCACCAGGCCCCGCCGGCCCTGCCGCGCGTGATTGTGGTCGATCTGCAGCGCCAAGGTCGACTTCCCGCAGTCCATCGGCCCGTAGCAGAACTTCAGCCTGCCCACCGGCGGCGTCCCGCGACGCGAACCGGCCGCGGGAACCGACGACAGCGCGTCCGTGGGATCAGGGCCGGCGGGTGGGTCGTTGAGCAAGGTCACGACGCCCGACCCTATCGGTGGCCCGCCGCCCGGCCCGGACAGCCCGGTACAACGGACCGCCGGCCGTCACAGCACCTCCGGCGGCCGGTTGCCCGCCGCCACGATCGCCCGCCGCACCGGCACCAGCGCCACCAGCACCAGCCCCGCCGCGAAGAAGACCACCAGCGCCACGATGGCCAGCCGGAACGACCCCGTCACCTGCCCCACCCCGGCGAACACCAGCGGCCCCAGCCACGACGTCCCCCGCTCGCCCACGACGTAGAGCGAGTAGTACTGCGCATCCTTGCCCGCCGGGATCATCTGGCTGAACAACGACCGCGACAACGCGTTCGTCCCGCCCAGCACCAGCCCGATCCCCACCGCCACCGCCAAGAACTGCACCAGCTGCTTCGGCTGCACGAAGTACGCCCCCGCCAGCACCACCACCCACAGCACCAGGCTGCCCAGGATCGTCCGCTTCGCCCCGATCCGCCGCGCCACCAGCCCGTGCAGCGTGCCACCCAGGTACGCCACGAACTGGATCACCAGGATCGTGACGATCAGCACCTCGTTGCCGAACCCCAGCCCGTCCTTGCCGTACTGCGCCGACACCGTCACCACCGTGTTGATCCCGTCGGTGAAGACCAGGTAGCTGCCCAGGAACGCCAGCGTCAACGGATACGCCCTCGCCGAAACCAGCGTCTGCCGCAACTCCGCGAACCCCGCACGCAGCACCGACCGCCCCGCCACGACCTCGACCGGCGTGTGACGGCGGGGGAGCGCCCGCACCGCCGGCACCGTGAACGCCGCCCACCACAACCCCGAGGTCAGGAAGCAGATCTGCACCGCCAAACCCTTGCTCACCCCGAACGCGTCGTGCCCGAGGTAGAACCCCAGCTGCAACGCCAGCGCCAGCCCGCCACCCAGATAACCGAACGCCCAGCCCTTCGCCGAGATGTCGTCCCGCTCGTCCGGCCCGCCGATGTCGACCAGGAACGAGTAGTAGACGACCAGCGAACCCCCGTAACCGATGTTCGCCACCACGAACAGCACCACACCCAGCTGCCAGTCCGACCCGGCCAGGAAGAACATCGCCGCCGCCGCGGCCGCCCCCAGGAACGCGAACCCGCCCAGGATCCGCCGCTTGTTGTGGCTGCGGTCGGCCACCGCACCCGCGATCGGCAGCACCAGCACCTGCACGACCGTCGCCAGCGACAACAGGTAACCCCACACCGAACCCGCCGGGAAGTGCAGCCCGAACAACGACACGTCACAGTGCTGCAGCGTGTCCGCCGCACCCGCCGCGTTCACGCACGGACGATCCCCGTTAAGGGTGAAGTTCGTCTTCGCGTCCTCCGCCGCGATCGAGCTCATCGACAGCGCCCCGAACACCGTCGTCGTCGACGAATAGAACGGCGAATTCGCCCAGTCGTAGAAATACCAGCCCCAGCGCTCCCGCTTGCTCGAACGCGTCCCGGCCAGCGTCATCCACGGCTCCTTCGTCTCGAAAACGTCCAGGTCAGCGCGGAGACTACGGCCCGGCGCCGACCCCGGTCACCGCACCGTGCAAACCGTGTCCGGTTTGTCGCCTCGTGATCATCCGGCACCCCCGCGCGACGCCCGACCCCGCGCATCGCAGACCGAAGTGAACGGTGTTACACGTGAGCCTGCCGGGCGCACTGCGTCTGTTGTGGCCATCGGGACACGCTCTTACTGTGCTCCCATGATCCAGAACCGCCGGCGCACCGTCCTGAGACTCCTGCTCCTCGCGCTCGCCGTCACGGGTCTGCCCCTCACCACCCCCGGCCTCGCCGCCGCCGACCCCGCGTCCACCGCCTGGGCCAAGCTCCGCATGTGCGAGTCGAGCAACCGCTACACCACCAACACCGGCAACGGCTACTACGGCGCCTACCAGTTCAACCTGCCCACCTGGCGCAGCGTCGGCGGCCAAGGCCGCCCCGACCAGGCCACCCCCGCCGAACAGGACTACCGCGCCCTCTACCTCTACCGCATGCGCGGCTGGCAACCCTGGCAGTGCGCCGGCTCGCTCAAACTCACCGGCGACGCCGACGCCCGCAGCAAACGCGTCCCCACCTACGCCGAAGCCGCCTACATCGGCGGCGGCCTCCCCGCACCACCCCCGGGCCCCGGCGGCCCCCGCCCCGCCTGGCCCGGCGTCGTCTACGACTACGGCGACTGCGCCGCCCCGCTCAAGACCTTCCAGCTCCGCATGAACGCCTACGGCTACGGCTTCAGCGGCACCGGCTGCTACTACGAAAAGACCCGCACCGCCGTCCTCGCCCTCCAGCGCGCCAACGGCATCAAGGACAGCGGCCTGCTCGGCCCCAAGACCTGGGACGCCGCCTGGACCGGCAAACCACCCCGCTGACCCCCTCGTGAGTGGTAAGGCGCGTTCTAACGCGCCTTACCACTCACGACTCCTGGGACCGCTGCCACGCACCCCGCTCGATCAGCACCTCACGCAACAGGTCCGGCCGGTCCGTCACGATCCCGTGCACCCCCAGATCCAGCAGCATCCGCATCTCCGCCGGATCGTCGATCGTCCACGTGTGCACCTCGATCCCAGACCGCCCCGCCATCGACACGAACGCCTTGTCCACCACCCGCAACGCCCCCTGCCGCACCGGCACCTGCGCCATCGCCCCCAGCACCAGCCGCCCCAACGGCAACAACGGCAGCTTCCCCCGCGCCCACAACGCCAGCGCCGACCGCGGCCCCATCGCCGTCACCAGCCGCGGCCCCGCCAGCTTCCGCAACCGCACCAGCCGCGCATCCGAAAACGCCGCCCCCGCCACCCGGTCGAACGCCCCCGTCCGCTCCAGCACCCCCACGAACGGCTCCACCGCCCGATCCGCCTTCACATCGACGTTGAACCGCGCGTCCGGCAGCTCCTCCAGCACGTCCTCCAACCGCGACAGCGGCGCCTTCCCACCCACCTTGACGTGCTTCAGCTGCGCCCACGTCTGCGCCGAAATCAACCCCGACCCATCCGTCGTCCGGTCCAGGCTCGCATCGTGGTGCACCACCACCACACCGTCTGCCGTCGCGTGCACATCCGTCTCCAGGTACCGGTACCCCTCCGCACACGCCCGCTTGAACGCCGGCAGCGAATTCTCCAAACCCTCGAGGTCACCGAGGTGCCACCCCCGGTGCGCGAACGCACGGGGGACCGGATCGGCCAAGTACGGAAACGACGCCTGCATCCCCCAAGTGTGCCCTTCCGCCATGACCCCGGTATGAGCAACCGGTGGCCAGCTAGGGTCTCCCGGGTGAGGGAAGCCGCCGAACTGACCCAGCCGACCACAATCGAACTCGCCCCGGCCCGCCGAGGCGCCCCCAAGCACTGCGGCTGGTGCGGACGACGCCTCCCCGAAGGCGGCAACGTCGGCCGCCGACGCCGCTACTGCGGCCAGTCCTGCCGCCAGCGCGCCTACGAACGCCGCACCGCACTGCAACGCAGCGGCCTGCCCGAAGACGCCGTCGTCCTCTCCGACACCGAAATCGCCGCCCTCCAGGACCGCCTCTTCCAGCTGCGCTGCGCCGCCGAAGACATCGTGACCGCAGCCGACGACGGCGCCGACCCCCGCGAACTGCGCGGCCTCGCCGAAGAAATCGCCCGCGCGGCCAAGGACCTCGAACAACTCCGCTGACACCCGCGCGTCGACCGCCCAATCACGCGTGTCGACCGCCCAATCACGCGTGTCGACCGCCCAATCACGCGTGTCGACCGCCCAATCACGCGAGTCGACCGCCCAATCACGCGAGTCGACCGCTCACGCACACGTGCCGACCCTCAACCCAGCCCGTCCAACGCCCGGTACGTCCGGTTGCTCGCCGCCGCCGCCCGCTGCTCCCGGCCCGTCGCCTCGATGTAGTTCTGGCTCGTCGCCAAGCTCGCGTGCCCCAGCAACGCCATGATCTCCGACGCCGTCGCCCCGTCCTCCGCCAGCCGCGTCGCGAACGTGTGCCGCAACGCGTGCAGATTCGCCCCCGCCGGCACCCGGTCGTGCAACCCCGCACCCCGGTAACACGACTTCACCAAGTACTCCAGCGCACCCCGCCCGATCGGCTCACCCGCCCGATCCAGCAGCAACGGCGAACCAGGGGAGAACCGCACGTTCGGGAACCGCACCCGGCACGACTCCCGGTACCGCCCGATCAGCTCCGCCAGCACCGGCTGCACCGGAATCGACCGGTCCCGGCTGCCCTTCCCCTTCACGTGCAACCGCAGCTCACCCGCGCGCCCCACCAGCGACCGCGACGTCAACGCCCGCATCTCCGCCGCCCGCAACCCCGCCACCAGCCCCAGCGCGATCACCAGCACGTCCCGCTCCGGCCACGGATCCCGCGCGCGCCGCGAACCCGCGGCCGCCGCCGACAGCAGCTGCTCCGGGGTTTCCTCGCCCCGCAACGGTTTCGGCGTCAACGCCGGCGTCCGCGGCCGCGCCACCGCACCCATCGGATTGCCGGACAGCAGCCCGTCGGCCACGCAGAACGTCAGGAACTGGTTCCACGTCGACCACGCCCGCAGCACCGAGCTCTTCGCGTGCCCGTCCGCGAACACCCCGAACGCCGACCGCAGCGCCGATCCGGTCAGATCGGCGACCTCCAGCTCCTCGGCCGGCCGCCCGAGCTCCGAAACCAGGAGAGTGGTGATCCCGGCGAGGTCCCGGCGGTAGGCGTCGGTGGTGTGCGGGGAGTCCTTGCGGGGACGGCGGGCGGCGAAGAAGGCTTGCTGGGCCTCGGAAACCTTCATGTGGATCTTGTACCGCACACCACCGACAGTTTCCGTGGCCGGGTCGTCACCCGGCGTTTCATGCATAATTGCCATTATGCATGAAACGCCGGGATAACCGGGGAGCCACTCCCTGGGGGATCCGGAATCCATCGAGGGCCGTTTCGACCCTCCTCGGAACGGCACGGCGGGGCATGCGCACATATGTTCGACGAAGCCGCAGGTCGGGGCAGCGAGCCTTCAGGGGGACGCCTGAGGTGGCCCATAGGGCTCGCTGTCAACGGACGCTCATACGCCAGTTCGAGGTCCTGGAACCTTCCTCAGTTTCGTCACCGTGACGTTTTACGGTCGAGTGGCGAGACGTCGAACCTGCAGCCTTTAGGGGATCCTGCACGTCCCTCCGGAGGCCGCTCCAACGACGAGCCCTCGGCAGCCCGACCGGAAACCGTCACAGGAGCCATCCTGGCGAAGTGAACACGCTCTCGTGCAACAGCGTGAGCCCCGGGTTCTTCCGCCCCTCTCGGCACTCGCTGCAGCAGGTCGCCAAGTGCCGATAATGTACATTATGTCAAGTAACGTCAGTGCCAGTCGCTGATCATCACGTCCCGCGGTGCCGGGGCACCTTCCCCGGTCTCCACGAGCTGCTTCAGGCTCATCAGGTAGATGGCCCACTTGGTGCTGCAGTGGTGCATGAACTCGCCCGCCTCGCGCCAGCCTTCGTGTTTGAAGAGGACGATCGTGTGGTCGTCGCGCTGGTCGATGTCCCAGCGGATCGTCGTGCCGATCCACTCGGGCGGCCCGTCGACGACCTCCCAGCGAACGAGCCGGCCGGGGTCGAGTTCGATGACCTTCATGTCGAAGCCGCCCGGGATGAAGCGGAACGCGATGACGCCGCCGAGGCCGGTCTCCCCCTCGGTTTTCTCGGTCCACCAGCCGGCCAGGCCGTCGATCGTGGTGAGTGCTGTGTAGACCTTGTCGGGGGTGGCGTTCCGGATGCCGATGCGGTGCAGGATATCCATTACTGCTTTTTCCTTTCGAGGGTTTCGGCGATGCGCTTGATGCGGCGGAGCCGGGCGTCCCAGGTGTTGCCGACTTCGGCAAGCTGGGCGACGGCGCGGGCGAGCTGGTCTTCGTCGACGTGGAACTGCTTTTCGCGGCCTTCGGGCCGGGCGTGGACGAGGCCGGCGCGGTCGAGGACGGCGAGGTGCTTGGCGACGGCCTGGCGGGTGACCGGGAGGTGTTCGCTGAGGCTGGTGGCGGTCCCCCGGCCTTCGCTGAGGAGGAGGTCGAGCATGCGGCGGCGGGTGGGGTCGCCGATGGCGGACCAGAGGTCGTCGTCGACGGTGGTGGTCACCGGGCGGCTCCCACCTCGGCGGCGCGGGCGGGCAGGCGGGGCAGGAAGTGGTCCCAGCCGCTGACGTGGTCGGCGTATTCGGCGGCGATCTTGGCTTCGTCCCAGCCGCGTTCGCGGAAGCCGGTTTCGGTCATCCGGAGGCGGGTGCCGGTGGCGGTGGGTTCGAGTTGGAAGACGACGAGGAAGGAGTTGCCGGGGGTGGCGGTCTCCCCTTCGGCGTGGGTCCAGCGGAAGGAGAAGAGTTTCGGGGGGATGGCGTCGACGACGGTGAACCCGACCCAGGAGCCGCCGAAGCCGATGCGTCCCGCTCCCCCGGGTTCGACGGGGTATTCGGCTTCGTCGGGCCACCAGGCGCGGACGTGTTCGGGGTTGCTGACGACGTCGAAGACGGTGTCGGGGTGGGCGTCGATGTGGATTTCGCGTTCGATGGTGCCGTGGTCCATGCGGGCTCCTCGTGCAACGTTCGGTTGCGTGTCACGTTAGCTCGGCGGGCGCCGATGTGCAACCTTCAGTTGCGCGTAGGTCTTTCTGGACCCAGGCGACGTCGTGCCAGGCGCCGTGCTTCCAGCCGACGCGGTGGTAGACGCCCGCGGGCTCGAACCCCAGTGCGCGGTGCAGTCCGGCGCTGGCGTCGTTGGGCAGGGTCATGCCGGCGAAGGCGCGGCAGAGCCCGCGTTCGCGCAGGCGGTGCAGCAGGGTTTCGTAGAGGGCGCGCCCGGCGCCGGTACGGCGGCGGCCTTGTTCGAGGTAGATGCTGGTCTCGCAGGACCAGCGGTAGGCGGCGCGGGCGGCGAAGGGGTTGGCGTAGGCGTAGCCGGCGATGTGGCCGTGGTCTTCGAGGACGAACCAGGCGTGGGCGCGCGTGATGCGGCTAGCGATTTCGCCGGCGTCGGGCGGTTCGGTCTCGAAGGAGATGGCGGTGTCGGTGACGTAGGGCGCGTAGATGGCGGCACAGGCGGCGGCATCTTGCGGGGTGGCGGATCGAATCATGGCTCATATGGTAGCCGTAATGGCTCGTATAGTATTCACAGTTATGACTGATCCCCTGACTGCCCGCCTGGCCGCCACCGTGCACGCGGCTCGGACGTCCCAGGGCCTTTCGGCCGCGGCGCTGGCCGAGGTGTCGGGGGTGTCGCGGGCGATGATCGGCAAGATCGAGCGGGGTGACGTCCAGCCGACGGCGGCGTTGCTGGCGAAGCTGTCGGCGGCGCTGGGCCTGACGTTGTCGGAGCTGATCGCCCGGGCCGAGGGTGACGAGCGGCGGCTGGTGCGGGCGGCGGAGCAGCCGGTGTGGGTGGACCCGGACACCGGCTACCGGCGACGGTCGGTCTCCCCCGCGGCCGGCCGGCCGCTGGAGCTGGTGGAGGTCGAGCTGCCGCCGGGGGTGGAGGTGCCGCTGGTGTCGGGGACGTATGCGTTCCTGCACCAGCAGATCTGGGTGCTGGCGGGGCACCTGCGCTTCCACGAGGGCGCACAGGTGCACGAGCTGGCCGCGGGCGACTGCCTGCAGCTGGGCCCGGCGGCGGACTGCGTGTTCGCCAACCCGGGCTCGGTCCCCTGCCGGTATCTGGTGGCGCTGGTCAAGCGCGCAGGTTGAGGGCGGCGATCGAGGAGTCGAGCCAGGCGGCGAGAAACCGGTCGGGCGTGAGGTCGCCGGGGGTGTGTCCGATGAGGACGTCGAGGATCGGGTAGTACGTCAGGGCGGCGACGAGGACCGCGGCGGTGGCTTCGGGGTCGCGGACCGCGGCTCTCCCCTGGTCGCGCAGGGTGGTGATCCACTCGGCGCCGCGGCGGTAGACGGTGGCCACGACGCCCTGCCACATCTGCTCGAACAGTGCGGGGAAGCCGGTGAATTCGCGGATCATCAGGCGGATGAGGTCGCGGTCGGCGGCCATGAATGCCCAGACGACGTCGGCGAGGACGCGCAGCGCTTCGCGGGGGTCCTCCGGTAGCTGGGCGTCGGCGGTGTCGGCGGTGCGGGTGGTCAGTCGCCCGAGGTTGTCGTGCACCGCGGCCTCCAGGACCGCGGCTTTGGACGGGAAGTGCTTGTAGAGGGCGCCGCTTCCGGGGTGCAGGCCGCAGGCGGTCTGGATGTCGGCGACGGAAGTGGCGTCGTAGCCGCGGGTGGCGAAGAGGTGGACGGCTTCGTCGAGGATGCGACGGCGGGTGACGCCGGGGGTTGTCCGAGCCATAGTGAGAAACTACTCTCTTTCTATGGTGGATGTGACGGTGGAAGCGACCGTGTCGTGCACTCCGGAGGCTTTCCTGGCTCTGGTCATGGACCCGCGACGGTACGCGGAGGTCGATCGCAAGCTGGGGCGGATCGACTGGGTCCGCTCCGCCGGGAAGGTCACCGAGTTCCGGTTCCGCTCCCGGCTGCCCGGGCTCGGGCCGGGTCCGAAGATCGTCTCCCGGATGACGCTGACGCCGGGTCGTCGGGTCGACGTGCGGTTGCCCGACCGGCCGGAAAACCGCCTGGCGCGGCGGTTGTGCTCGTTCGAGGCATCTTTCGAGTGCGCGCCGGCGGTGGACGGGATCCGGGTGCGGCGGCGGATTGCGTTCGGGTTCGCCGCTCCCCTGCGCCTGCTGGCCGAGCCCGTCCTGAAGCGGAACCTGCGAGCGGACGTCGAACAGGAGATTCGAGACGCGAAGCAGCTGCTGGAGCGTTGACTGAAGCAGTGAATCAGTGCTTCACTTCTTGCCGTGCCCTACCGCCGCACCCCGAAGGTGCAGGAACGCCTGGACGCCCAGCGGGAGACGATCGTCGCCGCCGCGACGCGTCAGCTGGCCGAACACGGCTACGGCGGCTGCTCGGTGGCCGCGGTCGCCGAGCGTGCCGGTGTCGCCGTCGGCAGCGTCTACAAGCACTTCCCCACCAAGGCCGACCTGGTCGTGCACGTGTTCCGGCAGGTGGTGACGCGGGAGGTGGCAGCGGTTCGCATGGCGTCCGCGGCGGCGGGTGAGCCCGCCGAGCGGGTGCTGGCGGCGGTCGAGACGTTCGCCCAGCGTGCCCTGAAGGCGCCGAAGCAGGCGTATGCCCTGCTCGCCGAGCCGGTCGACGCGCTCATCGACGCCGAGCGGCTGGAGTTCCGGCGCGCCTACACCGACGTCATCGCCGAGCACGTCGCGGCCGGGGTGCGTGAGGGCGTACTGCCGCCGCAGGACGGCCGGCTGACCGCCGCCGCGCTGGTGGGTGCCGCCGCCGAAGTTCTGATCGGCCCGTTGACCAGCGGAAACGCCGGTGACGTCGCCGAGCTCCGCACGTTCATCCTGCGCGCTCTAGGAGGTCCCGATGCCCGCCACGCATGAGGTCACCAACCAGGTTCCGCCGCTGGCGGGGCACGACGTCGCCGACGACCCTGCGCTGCTGGCCGGGCTCGAGCGGGCCGGTGCCGGCTGGGCCGCGGGTGAACTGCACGAGCTGGGCCGGCTGGCCGGCAGCGAGCAGGTGCAGGAGTGGGGCCGGCTGGTCAACGAGAACGAGCCGGTGCTGCGCACGCACGACCGGTACGGGCACCGGATCGACGAGGTCGAGTTCCACCCGTACTGGCACGAGCTGATGACGGTGGCGGTGTCGCACGGGATGCACGGCACGCCGTGGCGGGACTCCCGGGACGGCGCACATGCGGCGCGGGCGGCGAAGTTCTACGTGTGGAGCCAGGCCGAGGCCGGGCACAGCTGCCCGGTTTCGATGACGTACGCGGCCGTTCCGGCGCTGCGGGCGAACCCGGAGCTGGCGGCGCGGTACGAGCCGCTGCTGGCCTCGACCGAGTACGACTTCGGGCTGCGTGAGCCGAGCGGCAAGCGTGGCCTGATCGCGGGCATGTCGATGACCGAGAAGCAGGGCGGATCCGACGTCCGCGTCAACACGACCACCGCGACCCCGAGTGCCGACGGCAGTTACACCCTGGTCGGGCACAAGTGGTTCACCTCGGCGCCGATGTCGGACATGTTCCTCACCCTGGCCCAGGCGCCCGGCGGGCTTTCGTGCTTTCTGCTCCCCCGCGTCCTGCCCGACGGTTCGCGCAACCCGATCCGGCTGCAGCGGCTGAAGGACAAGCTCGGCAACCGCTCCAACGCCTCTTCGGAGATCGAGTACGACAACGCCGTCGGGTGGCTGGTCGGCGAGGAGGGCCGCGGGGTCCGCACGATCATCGAGATGGTCAACAACACCCGGCTGGACTGCACGCTGGGCAGCGCGTCGGGCATGCGGCTGGGTGCGGTGCGCGCGGTGCACCACGCGACCCACCGGCAGGCGTTCGGCAAGGCGCTGGTGGACCAGCCGCTGATGGCGAACGTGCTGGCGGACCTGGTGCTGGAGTCCGAGGCGGCGACGACGGTGGCGATGCGGCTGGCCGCGGCGGGCGACCGGCCGGGTGACGCGCAGGAGCAGGCGTTCCGGCGGCTGGGGCTCGCGGTGTCGAAGTACTGGGTGTGCAAGCGGGCGCCGATGCACGCCGCGGAGGCGCTGGAATGCTTCGGCGGCAACGGGTACGTCGAGGAGTCGGGCATGCCGCGGCTCTACCGGGAGGCGCCGCTGTCGTCGATCTGGGAGGGCTCGGGCAACGTCGCCGCGCTGGATGCGTTGCGGGCGATGGGCCGGCAGCCGGAGTCAGTCGCGGCGTTCTTCGCCGAGGTCGAGCGGGCCGCCGGCGGCGACGCCCGCCTCGACGACGCCGCCGACCGCCTCCGCAAGGAGCTCACCGACCTCGACGGCATCGAGTACCGGGCGCGGCGGCTGGTCGAGGCGATGGCGCTGGTGCTGCAGGGTTCGCTGCTGGTGCGCCACGGCCACCCGGCGGTCGCCGACGCGTTCTGCGCGTCCCGCTTCGGCAGCGACTGGGGCATCGCGTTCGGCACGCTCCCGGCCGGCGTCGACACGGGAGCGATCATCGAGCGCGCCGCGGTGCGTTAGCCGGCGCGCTCGGCGCGCTGCCGGGCCAGTTCCTCGACCGCGCTGGGCAGGGTGGTTTCGAAGTCGATCAGCTTCGCCCAGGTCGGGGTGACCACGATCCGGACCATGCCGTCGTAGAGGGAGCGCACCTCGCGTTCCCACTCGACGCGCTGCTCGGGCGTCATCTCGTAGCTGCCGTTCATCTGCAGGTACTCCTCCGGGATGCCGTCGACGACGTCGAGTTCGGCGCGGCCGCGGATGAGGAGGATCTTGGGCGGGTGCACCTCGGTGTCGATGGTGAGGGCGACCGCCGGGTTGGCGCGCAGGGACGGCAGCTTCGGGGCGTTCTTCGACGTGCACATCACCAGCTGGGAGCCGTTCCAGGTGAAGGCGATCGGGATCGTGCGCGGGGTGCCGTCCTTGGCGACGTAGGCCAGCCGGGCCAGGTCGCGGGTGAGCAGTTCGCGGCTGAGCGGGCGGTTCAGGATTCCGGTGATCTCGTTCTGCTGCACGGGTCGTCTCCTCCGGTCGGGCCTGGGTGGCCGCTGATGTCCCGGGGACGGAGCCGCCGGCGCGTTCTCGACACGCGGGGCGGGAAAAGTTTCAGCGGCCGAGCGCGCCGAGGGCGCCGGCGACCGCGGCGGCCTTGAGTTCGCCGACGGGCACGTCGGGGAACTGCATGCAGACGTCCTGCAGGCCGCCGAGGGCCAGGATCGCCCTGGCCTGCTGGTCCAGGGTCGGTGCGGGGCCGCAGATCAGCGCGGTGAGCCGGGTGCGCCAGGCCAGGACCCGGTCGATGAGCCCGAGGTCGGCCAGGGTGGGCATCTCGGCCAGCAGCATGACGACGTCGGCGCGGTGGCGGTAGTTGAAGTCGAAGAAGCCCTCGATCAGCTCGCGTACCGGGGCGTCGCCGCGGGCTTCCTGGTCGAGGAGGAACTTTTCGCCGTCGTCGAGCATCGGCTGGACGATGCTGAGGATGAGGTCGTCGCGGGACGGGAAGTGGTAGTAGAGCGCCGGTTTGGTGATGCCGAGCCGGTCGGCGATGTCCTGCAGGCTGGTGCGCTGCACGCCCTGCGTGGTGAACAGGTCGCGGGCGACGTCGAGGATGCGCTGCTTGGTGTCAGAGGGCTTCGGCACGGTCACAGCATAACTGACTTAACGATAGGTAAGGATCCGTGGTACAACTTACCTACCGTTAAGTCAGGGAGGTACTCATGCGGATTCTCGTCTCCGGCGCCAGCATCGCGGGTCCGGTGCTGGCGTACTGGCTCACCCGCCACGGCTTCGACGTCACCGTCGTCGAGCGCGCGCCGGCGCTGCGCAAGACCGGCGGCCACGCCGTCGACCTGTTCCGGCCCGCCATGGACATCACCGAACGGATGGGGGTGCTGCCCCGCGTCGAGGCGCTGGCCACCGGCACGACCCGGATGACGGTGCACCGCGAAGGCGCCCGGCGGCCCGCCCGGGTGGACCTGGCGAAGGTCTTCCAGGCCACCTCCGACCGGCACGCCGAGATCATGCGCGACGACCTCAGCGAGATCTACTACGACGCCGGCCGCGACGACGTCGAGTACCTCTTCGGCGACACCATCACCGCCCTCTCCCCCGACGGCGAAGTGACCTTCGAGCACGCCGCGCCCCGCCGGTTCGACGTCGTCGTCGGCGCCGACGGCCTGCACTCGAACGTCCGGCGCCTGGTGTTCGGCGAAGAAGCCGGGCTGACGCGGTTCGTCGGCGCGTACCTCGCGGTGCTGTCCGTGCCCGACACCCTCGGCCTCGACGGCGAGGCGGTCACCCACCTCGGCGCCGGCCGCACCGCGTCGCTCTACAGCGCCCGGCACATGAGCGACGCCCGCGCGGTGTTCCTGTTCCGCCGCGACCAGGAACTCGCCTACCACCACCGGGACATCCCGCGCCAGAAGGAGCTGCTGCGGGAGGCGTTCGCCGGCATGCACCCCCAGGTCGACGGCTGGCTCGCCCGGCTGGACGACGGCGGCCCGTTCTACTTCGACTCGATCACCCAGCTGCAGCTGGACACCTGGTCCCGCGGCCGCGTCACCCTGGTCGGCGACGCGGGCTACTGCCCCGGCCCGGCCGTCGGCGGCAGCACCAGCCTCGCGGTGCTCGGCGCGTACGTCCTGGCCGGCGAGCTGGCCGCGGCAGGGGGCGACCACACGCGCGCCTTCGCCGCCTACGAACGGGAGATGGGCGAGCTGGTCCGGCGCAGCCGGGCGTTCGCGGTGGGCGCGGCCCGCAGCCTGATCCCGTCCTCGCGCGCGGGAGTCTGGGCGTTGACCCGCGGTGGCCAGCTGGTCTCGGCACTGCCGGCCGGGCTGACCCGGGCGCTGGCGAAGCTGAACGGCGCCGGCGTCCGGATGCACGACTCGATGCAGGTCAAGGACTACGCGGTGGCGGCGACGGCCTGACGCTGGAGGGGGCCACCGCGCGCGGAAGCCCCCTCCAGCTCGACAGCGGGGTTTTCGAACATGTCGGTCACCGGCGGAAACCGGGCGGGCGCGCGGAAGAGGTCTCCGCGCGCCCGCACCCCCAGTGGCCCGGCGGAACCCGCCGTCGGGGGACAGGAGACAACGAGTACCGCGCTGGATACCGGGAAAAGGACCGGATTTCGCCTGACGGCCGGCCCCGGGGACGGCCTCAGCCCAGCAGCAGTCCCGGGTCGGATTCCGGGGGCCCGGCGGGCCACCAGGTCTCCCCCTCGAGCCGGTACGGGTGCCAGCGGCCGTGGTGGTCCAGGCGCAGCTGGACCTCCCCCACCGTGCAGCGGTTCCGGTCGAACACCGGCTCGGCCTCCGTGACGTCCACCAGCGCCGCCCGCGCCGCCGCCAAGGCCCCCTTCGGCGGTGCCCACGTCGACTCCAGGACCGCCAGCCCCTCGGGCCCGCCGTGGGTCCAGGCCGCGACCGCCCGCTCGAACTCCTCGCCCGAGCCCAGCCGCTCCGCCGCCGTCGGGAACTCCGCGGCCAGGCGGACCGCGTCGGCACGGCGTCCCGGCCACGGCTGCCCCGCCAGCAGCGCCCGGGCCTGGCCGGCCGCGTTCGCCGACAGCAACGCGAACGCCTCGGCAGGCACCCCCGGCGCCGCCGGGATCGACGGTGCCCCCGACGGCCGGAACCCGGCCAAGCCGGGCAGCTCACCCGGCGTCCGGTCCGCCGCGTCCACCGCATCCACCGTGGTGAGCGACACCGGCGCCGTGCGGCTCTCCAGCTCCTCGCGGATCTCGCCTTCGCCTCGGCCGCGCAACAGCAGCAGCACGAACGGGTCCGCGTCCAGCAGCCACGACGCCTGGAACGACAACGCCGCCGCGTGCCGGCACGGCAGCTCCCAGCCCGGGCAGTCGCACTCCGGGTCGAGGTCGCCGATCCCCGGCAGCAGGTCGACGCCCGCGTCGGCGGCCGCCTCGACCAGGTCGTGCGGCATGTCGCGGTCCAGCAGTGCCGCCAGGTGCCCGGCCCGGGAGGCCACCCGGTCGAAGAACCGGGTCCAGTCCGCTTCGGACAGTTCCGCCAGCCGCAGCGCCGTCCGGTACGGGCCGCCGTCCACGTCGTCGACCGCCGCCGCGAGCCGGCCCGGGCTCACCGTGATCGGGCCGACCAGCCCGGCCGCGGCGTACTTGCGGCCGCGCTTGAGCTGCCGCAGGTCCAGCGCGGTGTCCTCCATCGCGCTCAGCCACGCCCGGCCCCACCAGGACCGGGCCGGCCGCCCGCCGGCCCCGAACGCCGGGAAGCCGCGTACCCGTTCGTCGCTCATCCGCGGCTCCTCAGCTGCACCAGCTCCGCCAGCTCGGTGTCCGACAGTTCCGTCAACGCGGCCTCGCCGCCGGCCAGCACCGCGTCGGCCAGCGCGCGCTTCTCCCGCAGCATCGCCGCGATCCGGTCCTCGACCGTCCCCTCGGCCACCAGCCGGTGCACCTGGACCGGGCGGGTCTGCCCGATCCGGTACGCCCGGTCGGTCGCCTGGTCCTCCACCGCGGGGTTCCACCAGCGGTCGAAGTGCACGACGTGGTCCGCGCGGGTCAGGTTCAGGCCCGTCCCGGCGGCCTTCAGCGACAGCAGGAACACCGGAACCTCGCCGGCCTGGAACCGCGTCACGAGCTCCTCGCGGCGGGCCACCGGGGTCCCGCCGTGCAGCAGCTGCGTCGCGATCCCGCGCCCGGCCAGGTGTTTCTCCAGCAGCCGGGCCATCGCGACGTACTGGGTGAACACCAGCACCGCGCCGCCCTCGGCGAGGATGGTGTCCAGCAGCTCGTCGAGCAGCTCCACCTTGCCCGAGCGGCCACCCGGCTCCTTCAGGTACTGCGCCGGGTGGTTGCAGATCTGCTTGAGCGCGGTCAGCAGCTTCACGATCCGGCCGCGGCGGGCCATTCCGTCGCTGGCGGCGATGTCGGCCATCATCTCCCGCACCACGGCCTCGTACAGCGCCACCTGGTCCGCGCTCAAGGCCACCGGCCGGTCGGTCTCGGTCTTCGGCGGCAGCTCCGGCGCGATCCCGGGATCGGACTTGCGCCGCCGCAGCAGGAACGGCCGCAGCAACCGGGCCAGCCGGTCCGCCGCGCCCGCGTCGCCGGCCTCGATCGGTTTCGCCCAGCGCGCCCGGAACTCGCTCAGCGATCCCAGCAGTCCCGGTGCGGTCCAGTCGAGGATCGCCCACAGCTCCGAGAGCGTGTTCTCCACCGGCGTCCCGGTCAGCGCCACCCGGGCCGCCGCGGGCACCAGCCGCAGCGCCTTCGCCGTGCCCGACCGGTGGTTCTTGACGTGCTGGGCCTCGTCGGCGACCAGCAGCCCCCACCGCACCCCGGCCAGCGGCGCCGGATCGGTGCGCAGCGTGCCGTAGGTGGTCAGGACGAACCCGTCGAGGTCCTCGAGCGAACGCGCGCTGCCGTGGAAACGCCGCACCGGCACGTCCGGGGCGAACCGGCGGATCTCGCGTTCCCAGTTGCCCAGCAGCGAGGCCGGGCACACCACCAGGGTCGCCCCCGACGCCCGGTGCAGGTGCAGCGCGATCAGCGTGACCGTCTTGCCCAGGCCCATGTCGTCGGCGAGGCAGCCGCCGAGCCCGAGCCCGGTGACGGTGGCCAGCCACTGCAGCCCGCGCAGCTGGTAGTCCCGCAGCTGCGCGGCCAGCCCGGGCGGCGGCACCTGGGGCTGCGGCGGCGCGGACAGCCGTTCCCGCAGCCGCGCCAGCCAGCCCTCGGTGACGACTTCGACCGGCTCGCCGTCGACCTCGGTGGTCCCCGACAGCACGACGCCGAGCGCGTCGACCGGGTTCAGCGGCTTCAGCGTCCGGTCCCGGGCCTTCGCCGCGAATGCCGGGTCGACCAGGACCCACCGGTCGCGCAGCCGCACCACCGGACGGCGGGCCTCGGCCAGGGCGTCCAGCTCGTCCTCGGTCAGCACCTCGCCGCCCAGGGCCAGCTGCCAGTCGAACCGCAGCGCCCGGCCACCGCCGAAGAACGACGGCAGGTCACCCGGGTCGGCCCCGCCGCGGACGACGGCCCGCGCGGTCAGCGAACCCGCCAGCTCGGCCGGCCAGTGCACGTCGATCCCGGCCGCCGCCAGCCGCGGCGCCGCCGAGGCGAGCAGCTCGGTCACGTCGTCCTCGCCGAGGGGCAGCCGGTCCGGCACCGCCGAGGTCAGCAGCGGCCCCAGCGCCGGCCACACCTGCGCACCCCGCCGCAGCGCCAGCACGACGTCGATGCGGGCCCGCGGGCCGAACCGCCCGGTCTCCCACAGCTGCGCCGCGTCGGCGACCTGCCCGGGCTCGGCGAGGCTGTGCACCTGCACCACGGCGTGGAAGCGGCCGGTGTCGAACCCGTCCGGTGCCTCCACCCGCAACGACACCCGGATCCCCGAATCCAGCCCGGCGGCCAGCTCGCCGGCCCAGTCGCGCAGCGAATCCGCGCGCTGCGGCGCCACGGCGGCGAACAACCGCGTCCCGGCAGCCTTCGCCGCGGCGGGCGTGCGGGGCAGCGTGTCGGCCACGGCGTCGAGGAACGCCCGCAGCAGCGGCCCCGGCGCGCGCTCGTCCGGGGGCATCGCGGCCGCGAGGTCCCGCAGCCACGCGGCTTCCGCCGGTGCGAAGGGGCCGGCGCGCCAGGCGTCGTGCCCGGCCTCGGTGACCCCCGGCAGCAGCCGGCCCGCCGCGACCAGCCGCAGCGCGGCCTGCGCCGCGGTCGCCCAGAAACCCTCAGGGCCGCCCAGCAGGACCGGCAGACCTTCCACCATGGACAGCTCGCGGCCGTCGACCACCAGGCGGCCGGCCCGCGGTGGTTCGCCCGGTTCGAAGTGGACGTTCAGTTCCCCAGCCTCCCGTACCGTCGCACCGACAACGGCACGAACACCCCCAGCAGCACCAGCGGCCACACCACCGCCATCGGCACCGCGTGCGTGCTCACCCAGGACGTCCCGGCCGCGCCGGGGTTGCCGAACAGCACCCGCGCCGCGGTCACCGTGGAGGACAACGGGTTCCACTCCGCCACGGTTCCCAGCCACGCCGGCATCGTCGAAGTCGCCACGAACGCGCTGGAGAGGAACCCGAACGGGAATTCCAGCGTCTGTGCCAGCGTCACCATCGCCGGATCGGACGTCAGCAGGCCCAGGTAGGTGCCCGCCCACACCAGCGCCGTCCGCAGCAGGAGCAGCAAGCCGAGCGCGGCGAAGGTTTCCCCGAGGCTGCCGTGCGGGCGCCAGCCGACGGCGAACCCGCAGCCCAGCAGCACCGCCAGCGCCAGTACCGCGTTGAGCAGGTCGGCGGCGACCCGCCCGGTGAGCACCGCCGACGGCGCCATCGGCAGCGTCCGGAACCGGTCGGTGACGCCCTTGGTGGCGTCGTCCAGCACCGCGATCATCGTCCCGGACAGCCCGAACGCCATCGTCATCGCGAACATCCCCGGCATCAGGAACTCGCGGTAGGAGCCGCCGCCGGGCACGGTCATCCCGCCACCGAGCAGGTAGGCGAAGATCAGCACCAGCAGGATCGGGAACGCCACCACCGTGGCCAGCCGGGCCGGGCGGCGCGCCAGCTGCGCGAGGTACCGCCGGGTCAGCGTCCAGCCGTCTTCGATCGCCCACCTCATCGCGCCACCCCCGTCAGCTCCAGGAACACTTCGTCCAGCGTCGGGTGCCGCAGCGCCACGTCGGCGAACGACAGCTCGCTCGCCGCCAGCTCACGCACGACGTCGGTCAGCATCGACGGCTCGGCCGGCGCGCTGACCCGCAGCTCCTCGGTCACCGGCTCGGCCCCGGTGACCCGGGCGAGCAGCCCCGCCGCCGCGCCGAGCGCGTCCGGATCGGTCAGCACCAGCTCGATGCGGGTCGCCCCGAGCGAGCCCTTCAGCTGCGCGGGGGTGCCTTCGGCGATCACGCGGCCGTGCTCGACCAGGGAGATCCGGTCGGCCAGCTGGTCGGCCTCCTCGAGGTACTGCGTCGTGAGCAGCACGGTCGTGCCGTCGGCGACCAGCGAGCGCACCGCCCGCCAGACCTCGGTGCGGCTGCGCGGATCCAGCCCGGTGGTCGGCTCGTCGAGGAACAGCACCCGCGGCGCGGCCAGCAGCGACGCCGCGAGGTCCAGCCGCCGCCGCAGCCCGCCCGAGTACGCCGACACCGGCTTCGACCCGGTGTCCGCAAGGCCGAACCGCTCCAGCAGCTCATCCGCCCGGCGCGCGGCCTCGCGCCGGCCCAGGTGGTGCAGCCGGGCGAACAGCACCAGGTTCTGCCGGCCCGACAGCAGCTCGTCGACCGCGGCCTGCTGCCCCACCACCCCGATCTCCGAGCGCACCTTCGCCGGTTCGGTGGCCACGTCGAACCCGGCGACCCGCGCGACGCCGCTGTCGTGCCGCAGCAGCGTGGAGAGCACGCGCACGGCCGTGGTCTTGCCCGCGCCGTTGGGTCCCAGCAGGCCGCACAGGGTGCCGGCCGGGACGGAGAGGTCGAACCCATCGAGGGCGTCCGCGTCGCCGTAGCGCTTGCGAAGTCCCTCGGCGTGGATCTGCGGAGTCATCCTGCCCCTAACTCTGTACTGTGTACTGTGTACGAAGAAGAGGCTAGCACAACTCTGTACGTCGTACGGGAATCAGGTGGGCAGAATGGCCGGCGTGCGCACGCAGGACAACGGCGGTGGCGACCCCCGACGGGCGATCGAGCTGCTCTGGGGCGTCTCGGCACCCCCGCGCCGGGGCCCGAAACCGAAACTGACCACCGCCGACGTCGTGCAGGCGGCGGTGGCGCTGGCCGACGCCGACGACATCGAGGCCGTCACCATCCGCGGCGTCGCCGACCACGTCGGCGTCTCCCCCATGTCGCTCTACACCTACGTGCCCGGCCGCGCGGAGCTGCTGGACCTGATGGTCGACCACGTCCACGGCGAACTGCCGGCCCCCGAGCCCGGCCTCGGCTGGCGGGCGGCGCTGACCGCGATCGCCGAGCAGCTGTGGGCGCTGTTCCACCGCCACCCCTGGCTGCTGCAGGTCCCCACCGGCCGCACGGCGCTCGGACCCCACAGCTTCGCCAAGTACGAACACGAGCTGCGCGCGGTCGAGGGCATCGGCCTCGACGACGTCGAGATGGACGCCGTGGTCACCCTCGTCGCCGGCCTGGTCCGCACCACCGCGCGCAGCTCGCTCGACCACGCCCGGCTGGTCCGCGCCAGCGGCCTGACCGACGCCCAGTGGTGGGAGCGCGCCGCGCCGGTCCTGGCCGGCATCCCGGCCGCCGACGCGGCGCACTACCCCCTCGCCTCGCGGGTCGGGACGGCCGCGGGCCAGGCCCACAACGCCGCGGAGAACCCCGCCCACACCTTCCGCTTCGGCCTCGCCCGCGTCCTCGACGGCATCGAGGTGCTGGTGTCAGAGCGCCAGCAGTAGCCGCGCCGGACGCCAGGTCCCGCCGTCGGGAGCGCGGGGGACGTCCTCGGTGAGCGCCAGGTCCGGGAAGCGGGCGAACAGCGCCGACAACGCCACCTCCGTCTGCACCCGCGAGATCGACGCGCCCAGGCAGAAGTGCGGGCCATGCGAGAAGCCCAGCTGCGCCGGCCCCTGACGGGTGATGTCAAGGCGGTCCGGGTCGGTGAACGCGCGCGGGTCGCGGTCAGCGGCCACCATCGCCGCCGTCACCCGCTCACCGCGGCGGATCAGCTGCCCGTCGATCTCGACGTCCTCACGCGCGAACCGCGGCGTGGTCAGCAGCTGCGGGCTGCACCAGCGCATCAGCTCCTCGACCGCCCCCGGCCACAACCCGGCGTCCGCCCGCAGCAGGGCCAGCTGCTCCGGGTGCCGCAGCAGCGCCTCCACGGCGTTGGCGATCAGGTTCACCGGCGTCTGCCCGCCCAGCACCAGGTGCCAGACCAGGGTGACCAGCTCGGTGTCGGTGAGCCGGTCCTCGTCCTGGGCGCGCACCAGGTCGCCGATGAGGTCGTCACCCGGCTCGGCGCGGCTGCGCGCCACGGCCTCCTGCGCCCCCGCGATGATCGCCGGGACGGCCGCGGCGAAGTCCGGCCCCATGCCGCCGGCGACCGCGGCACCGTATTCGCGCCAGCGGGGCCGGTCGGCGTGCGGGATGCCGACGAGCTGGCAGATGACGTCCATCGGCAGCGACCGCGCGAAGTGCGGCACCAGGTCGACCACGCCGTCCTCGGCGTGCGCGGGCAGCTCGTCGAGCAGCTGCCCGGTGAGCGCCGCCAGCCGCGGCCGCAGCTGCGCGGCCCGCTTCGGGGTGAACGCCGGCGCCACCAGCCGCCGCAGCCGCCGGTGCTCCGGGCCGTCCTTCTCCGCCATCGTCTCCATGTACCGCAGGCAGTGCTCGGGGATCCCGGGCGGGCGCAGGAAGCTGACGGAGTTCACCTCGAACCGCGGGTCGCCCAGCATCGCGCGTGCTTCGGCGTAGCGGGTCAGCGCCCAGAACGGGCCGAACCCGGGGATGACCAGCTTGGCCACCGCGCTCACCTCCCGCGCCCGGTCGTAGGCGGTGAACGGGTCGGTCAGCACCTTGCCGTCGGTCAGATCGATCTCGGGGGTCATCCACCACTCCAAATGCTCACATCAGATGTTCTAATCATCTCAGTGGTCACGGTATCTTGACCTGCGACGCCACGGCAAGGAGGACGATGGTCAGGCTCAGCAGGGCGGAGACGCAGGAGCGCAACCGCGCGAAGGTGCTCGCCGCCGCCCGCGACGAGTTCGCCCGCCGCGGCTTCCGCGAGGCGAAGATCGACGTCATCGCCGAACGCGCCGAACTCACCCGCGGCGCGGTCTACTCCAACTTCCCCGGCAAACGCGCCCTGTACTTCGCGGTGCTGGCCGACCTCGCCGAACGCGCCCCCCGGCCCGCCACCCCGCCCCGCAACCCCGGCGCCGCCGACGCACTGGCCGCCTTCGCCCGCGCCTGGATCGCCCGGCTCCCGCTGGCCACCGACAGCGACAGCGACGACGCCCGCCTCGCCCGCGACCTGCTCCCGGAAATCCTCGCCGACGAACACACCCGCCGGCCCTACGCCCAGCTCATGCGGGTCGAAGCGATCCTGCTCGGGCTCGCCCTCGAACGCCTGCGGCCCGGGCGGCGGCTCGTGCGGGTCGCCGAAGCCGCGCTCACCACGCTGCACGGCGCCGGCCAGCTCGCCGCCGCCGCACCCGGCTTCGGCGAGCCGTTCCACCTCGTCACCGCCTGCGCCGCCCTGCTCGACCTCGACCTGGCCGACGACTGGCCCGCCGAGCCGCCCATCACCACCCAGGCCCGCCCCGACGACCGCCCCTGGAACCCGCCGGCCGCGACCGACCTGCTGACCGGCGACCCCGTCCGCCCCGGCGACGGCGTCGTCACGGTCCTCGGCCTGCACCGCGCCGCCGCCTTCGAAGAAGCCGTCCGCGCCGGCGCCGACGTCACCGCCGTGCTCGTCACCAGCGACCCCGGCGAACTCGCCCCGCTGACCCGGCTCGCCGTCGCCGACCTGCGCGGTTGCCTCGACCAGGCGATCACGCCCCCGGCCCGGCCCCGGCTGCGGATCGTCTGCGACACCGGCGGCGAGCTCGCCGCGGCCGCCGGCGTCACCGCGGTCAGCGACGCCACCGAGACCGCCGTCCGCGTCGAGGGCGGCCGGATCGTCGCGCGCGCCGAAGGGTACGGCGCGTGCCACGCCGCGGCTGTCGGTCCGGGGGCCGGCCGTTCGTCGGGAGGGTGAAACCGGCGGAAGGAGCGAAGGTGGACGTCGAGACCGCGGTCGCCGAGGCGTTCCGGGAGGAGTGGGGCCAGGTCGTGGCCACGCTCATCCGGATCACCGGCGACTGGGACCTCGCCGAGGAGTGCGCCCAGGAGGCCTTCGCCCTCGCCCTGCGCACCTGGCCCCGCGACGGCGTCCCCGACCGGCCCGGCGCCTGGCTCACCACCGCCGCCCGCCACCGCGCCACCGACCGGCTCCGCCGCGACGCCCTCGGCGCCGCCAAGCTCCGGGAGGCCGCCCGCATGCCCGTCCCCGACAACCCCGAACCCGACGACAGCGGCGTCACCGACGACCGGCTGCGGCTGATCTTCACCTGCTGCCACCCCGCCCTCGCCACCGAAGCCCAGGTCGCACTCGCGCTGCGCGCGCTGGCCGGGCTGTCCACCGGCGAGATCGCCCGCGCCTTCCTCGTCCCGGAAGCGACCATGTCCCAGCGGCTCGTGCGGGTGAAGCGCAAGATCCGCCACGCCCGCATCCCCTACCGCGTCCCGCCCGCGCACCTGCTGCCCGAACGCACCAACGCCGTGCTCGGCGTGCTCTACCTGACGTTCAACGAGGGCTATTCCGCCAGCGCCGGCCCCGACCTGCTGCGCCCGGATCTCGCCGCCGAAGCGCTTCGGCTCGCCCGCGTCCTGGCCCGGCTGATGCCCGACGAACCGGAGGTCCTCGGCCTGCTCGCGCTGATGCTGCTTCAGCACGCCCGCCGCGAAACCCGCGCCGGCGCCGACGGCGTGCTCGTCCCCCTCGAAGAGCAGGACCGCACCCGCTGGGACACCACCGCGATCACCGAAGGCACCACCGTCCTGGAGACCGCGCTGCGCCGCCGCCGGCCCGGGCCGTACCAGATCCAGGCCGCCATCGCCGCCTGCCACGCCACCGCCGCCCGGGCCGCCGACACCGACTGGCCCCAGATCGCCGGGCTCTACGACCAGCTGCGCCGGCACGTCCCCAGCGCCGTCGTCGAACTCAACCGCGCCATCGCCGTCGGCATGGCCGACGGGCCCGCGGCCGGGCTCGCCCTGCTCGACGGGCTGCCCCTCGACGGCTACCACCTGCTGGCCGCCACCCGCGCCGACTTCCTCCGCCGCCTCGGCCGCCACCCCGAAGCCGTGCACTGGTACGAGAAAGCCCGCGATCTCGCCGGCACCGAAGCCGAACGCACCTACCTCACGCGAAGAATTTCGGAATCGCTGTCGGTCTCCGGCGATGCCGTTCGTCGGGTGGGTGAAGCCCGACCACCGGAGGAACACCCATGACCACCCTCTCCGTCCCCGGCGCCACCATCACCTACGACGTCCACGGCCGCGGCCCGGCGCTGCTGCTCATCCCCGGCGGACCCGCCGACGCCGCGGTGTTCACCCACCTCCGGCCCCTGCTGGCCGAAGACCACACCGTCGTCACGTTCGACCCGCGCGGCCTGTCCCGCAGCCCGCTCGAGGGCGCCCCGGGCCCGCACGTCGTCGGCGACCACGCCGACGACGTGCACCGGCTGCTCACCGAAGTCGGCCCCGCCGACGTCCTGGCCAGCAGCGGCGGGGCGATCACCCTGCTCGAACACCTGCGCCGCCACCCCGGCGGCGTCCGCACGGCCGTGCTGCACGAACCCCCGGTCACCCGCTACCTGCCCGCCGGCGCGCTCGACCGGCCCGACATCCCCGCCCTGTTCCGCGACCACGGTCTCGAAGCCGCCTTCACCGCGTTCATGAAGGTCGTGGGCGTCGACCCCGCACCATCGCTCGACCCGCGCGCGGAAGGCAACTTCGCCTACTTCTTCGGTCACCTCATGCCCGCGATCGGCGCCTACGAGCCCGACGTCGACGCGCTCCGGGCGGCACCGGCGCGGCTGGTGGTCGCCGTCGGCGAGCAGTCCGCCGAGCTGCCGGTGCACCAGGCCGCCGTCGGGCTGGCCGGGGCCCTCGGCGTCCCCACCGAGGTGTTCCCCGGCGGCCACGGCGGGTTCGACACCGACGCGGAAGCCTTCGCCGCGCGCCTGCGCGAAGTCCTGAAAGGATGCTGACATGCAGTACCTGCTGATGATCTGCGGCGACGAAACCGCCGAGGAACACCGATTCGACGGCTGCGGCGGCTGGAGCGAAGACATGGCACGCGCCGGCAAGGTCCGCGGCGGCGGGGGACTCCGCCCGCCCTCGGAAGCCACCACGATCCGCGTCCGCGACGGCGAAGTGCTGCTCACCGACGGGCCGTTCACCGAAGCCAAGGAACAGATCGGCGGCTTCGTCATCCTCGACTGCGAAGACCTCGACGAAGCCCTCGAGCTCGCGGCCCGCCACCCCGCCGCCGGCTACGGCAGCATCGAAGTCCGCCCGATGCTCGGACCGGAGGACTTCGCCTGATGCCCGTCATCGTCGACCGGCCGGCCCAGCGCTACGTCGCCGAGCGCGCCACCCTCGGCCTCCCGGAGTTCCCGCGGATCGCCGACCGGCTGCCCCCGCTCATCGGCACCCTCGCCGCCGGCGGCGTCGCCCCGGCCGGGGCCCCGTTCTTCCGCTACCGCGTCCTCCACCCCGGCAGGCGGTTCACCGTCGAAGCCGGCGTCCCGATCGACGGCGAGTACACCCCGGCCGGCCCCGCCTTCCTCGGCGAGCTCCCTGCTGGCCGGTACGTGCTGGACACCTACGTCGGCGACCCCGGCGGCTTGGCCGCCGCGACCGAGGCCGTTCTCGCCTGGGGCGCCGCCGAGGGCCTCACGTGGGACCGCACCGAAACCGCGGACGGCGAAGCGTGGGGCGGGCGCCTGGAAGTGCTGCGCAGCAACCCCCGCGAAGTCCCGGACCCCGCCCAGTGGGTGACCGACCTGCTCTTCCGCCTCGCCGGCTAGCCGCGCCCGGTGAGCACGGCCGCCACCAGGCACCCGAACCCCGCCGTGCTCACCAGCGCGCGCACGACGTTCCAGCGCACCCACACCGCCTCGAACCGCGCCCGCACGGCCGCGTAGTCGTCACCGCCGCCGTCGAGGGCGTCGTTCAGCGGGATGTGCACCACGCCGGTGAGCACCACCATCGCCACCAGCAACACGAACCCCGCGATCACCCACGGCCGCGGCCCCGGGTTCAGGAACACCGCCACCCCCGCCAGCAGCGGCGCGCCCAGGAACGTCACCATGAACACCGGGTTGACGATCGCGACGTTGATGCCGCGCATCCCCACCACGAACGTCCTGTCGTCCCCGCGCGCCAGGCCCGGCATCACCGAGCAGGCGTAGGCGTAGAACAACCCCGCGACCAGCCCCGCCGCGACCAGCGCGGCCACCAGCACCACCGTCGACATCGGTTTCCCCTTCCCCGTCACCGCGTCCAGACCCCGGTCGCCGCCGCGTCCCGCGCGAAATCGGCGAAATCCGTCGCCGGACGGCCCAGCACCCGGGCCACATCCGACGTCACCGATTCGTTCCGGCCGTCGAGGACGTGAGCGAACAGCTCGGTCAGTGCGCCGACCTCCGCCTCCGGCACGCCCTGGCCGGTGGCCGCGGCGGCGAACTCGGCCGGGGAAACCGCGCGGTAGCGGACATCCCGTCCCGAAGCGGCCGAAATGTCCGCGGCGGCGTCGGCGAAGCTCAGCAGCCGTGGCCCGGTCAGCTCGTAGAGCGCATCGGTGTGCCCGGGCTCGGTGAGCACCCGCACCGCGACGTCGGCGAGGTCGCGGACGTCGACGAACGGCTCGGTCACCGTCCCCGCCGGCAGCGCGATCTCGCCGGCGCGCACCGCGTCCAGCAGGAAGTGCTCGCTGAAGTTCTGCGCGAACCAGCTGCACCGCAGGACCGTCCAGCTGGTACCGCAGTTCCGGACGATCCCTTCGCACGCCTCGGCTTGTTCCTCGCCGCGGCCGGACAGCAGCACCACGTGCCGCACACCGGCCGCCACCGCCAGCCCGGTGAACGTCCGGATGTCGCCGGCGGCCTCCGGCACCGCCAGATCGGGGTAGTAGGTCAGGTAGACCGCGTCGACGCCCTCGAGCACCGGCGCCCACGTCCCGCGATCGGTCCAGTCGAACGGTGGCACTCCACGCCGCGACGTGCTCCGCACCGCCGAGCCGCGCTCCCGCAGCCGGTCCGCCACCCGGCGCCCGGTCTTGCCGGTCCCGCCCACCACCAGGAATGTCGTTGTCATGCCCCCAGTCAAGCGACCGGAGGTGAGACTCTCCATAGCTCAGAGCCTCGATGGCATGTTTCAGCGTCTACAGTCGCGACATGGACCCCCTCGCCGCACTGCTCGACGGCCCGCGTGCCCACGGCGCATTCCTGCTGCGCTCGGTGCTCACCCCGCCGTGGTCGCTGCGCATCGAGGACCGGGCACCCCTGACCGTGGTGTCGGTGGTCCGCGGCGAAGCGTGGATCGTGCCCGACACCGGCGACGCCGTCCTGCTGGGTGAAGGCGACGTCGCCATCGCCCGCGGCCCCGACCCGTACCTGGTCGCCGACCACCCGGCGACGCCGCCGCAGGCGGTGATCCTGCCCGGCCAGGAGTGCCGCACCCCCGACGGTGGGCACCTCACCGCCTACGCCGACCTCGGCGTCCGCACCTGGGGCACCGGCGGCCCGGTCGTGCTGCTCACCGGCACCTACGGCATGGAAGGCGAAATCAGCCGGAAGCTCATCGCCGCGCTGCCCACGCTGATCCTCCTGCGCGCCGCCGACTGGCCCACCCCGCTCGCCGGGCTGCTCGCCGACGAGATCGGCCGGGACGTCCCCGGCCAGGAAGCCGTCCTCGACCGGCTGCTGGACCTGCTGCTCATCGCCGCGCTGCGGGCCTGGTTCGACCGGCCGGACACCAGGGCACCGGCCTGGTACCGCGCCCACGACGATCCCATCGTCGGCCAGGCGCTGCGGCTGCTGCAGCACCAGCCGGCCGAGCCGTGGACGGTGGCCAAGCTCGCCGCCGACGTCGGCGTGTCCCGCGCGGCGCTGGCCCGCCGGTTCGCCGCCACGGTCGGCGAGACACCGATGGCCTACCTCACCGGGTGGCGGCTCGCCCTGGCCGCGGACCTGCTGCGCCAGCACCCGGAGACGACGATCGCGTCGATCGCCCGCCAGGTCGGCTACGGCAGCGCCTTCGCCCTCAGCACGGCCTTCAAACGCGAGTTCGGCGTCAGCCCCCAGCACTACCGGACCCGGACGTAATGACCGTGGTAAAGTTTATCTGATCAGATAAACTCCGGAGGGGTCATGGGACGGACGTTCACCAACGAGGCACGGCGCGCGCAGATCATGCGGGCGGCGATCGACACGATCGCGGAGGTGGGGTACGCGAAAGCGTCCTTCGCCCGGATTACCGAGAAGGCCGGGCTGAGCGGCCCGCGCATGATCTCCTACCACTTCGCCGACAAGGACGAGCTGATCCACGAGATCCTGATGCACGTCCTCACGGCCGGGGCGGCGTTCATCAACGAGCGGGTGGCCGCCGAAGACACCGCGACCGGCAAGGTGCGGGCCTATCTCGAGGCCAACCTGCAGTTCCTGCGCGAAAATCCGGCCGACATGGCGGCCCTGACCGAAATCGGCCCGCACCTGCGCACCGCGACCGGCCGGCCGTACACCTCGGTCAGCGCGCAGGAAGTCAGCGTGCAGAGCCTGGAGAAGCTCCTCGCCCAAGGGCAGGCGAGCGGCGAATTCCGCGACTTCGACGTCCGGTCGATGGCGGTGCTGATGCGCGGCGCCGTCGACGGCGCCGCACGCCGGCTGCGCGACGAACCCGACTTCGATTTCGACGCCTACACCGGCGAAACCGTCACGACGTTCACCCTGGCGGTGGCCCGGTGAAGCGGCTCAACGGCACCCTGGCCGAGGTGCTCGCGCCGCTGGCGCTGTTCTACGGGCTGCGCGCCGCGGGCGTGGACCAGCTGCTCGCCCTGCTCGCCGGAGCAGCCATCCCGGTCGTGGCCGGGCTGCGCGACCTGGCGGCCGGACAGCGGATCGGCGGCGTGCGCTGGTTCGTGCTCGGGGCCATGGCGGTCACCGTGGCCGGGTCCTTCATCAGCGGCAGCCCGCGCGCGCTGTTGCTGCGCGGCGTGGTGCTGATGGGGGCGCTCGGGGTGTTCCTCCTGGTCACCGTGTGGGCGCGGCGCCCGTTCCTGTACGAGGCGGCGAAGACGGTCCTCGACCGGGACAAGCAGCGCACCTGGGGCCGCAACTGGGACGAGCACCCGCCGTTTCGCCGCCTGCTGCGCCTGTGCAGCGCCCTCTGGGCGGCGGCGTGCCTGCTCGACGCGGCACTGCGGGCGGTGCTCGTGCTGACCCTGCCGGTGGACGCGGTGCCCGTCGCCGAACTGGCCCTGCTGGTGGTGACGCTCGCCGCGCTCGTGCTCGGCCAGCGCCTCCTCGGCCGCGCCTTCCTCCGCCGCCACGGGCTGCGGCTGGAGGGCGTGCAGCTCACCCCCGTGGCAGCGACCCGGTGACCGGCGCGGTCACGCTGATCACCGGCGGCGCCAGCGGGATCGGCGCGGCGACCGCGCGCCGGTTCCACCGCGCCGGCGGCCGCGTCGTGATCGCCGACCGGGACACGGCCGCGGGAGAGGCCGTCGCCGCCGAGGTCGGCGGCCTCTTCGTCCCCACGGACGTCGGCGAACCGGCGGACAACACCCGCACGGTGACCGCGACCCTCGAAGCCTTCGGGCGGCTCGACAACGTCGTGCTCAACGCCGCCGTCCCCGGCCGCTGCGGGCTCCACGACTTCACCGTCGAGCGCTACCGCTACACCCTGCGCACCAACCTCGACGGCGTCGTCTACGGCCTGCACGCCTGCCTGCCCCCGCTGCGACGGCAAGGTCACGGATCCATCGCCGTCATGGCCAGCATCGCCGGCCTCACCGGATCACCGGACCTGTTCTACGCGGCCGGCAAGCACGCGCTGATCGGCCTGACGCGGTCGGCCGCCCCGGCGCTGGCCGCCGACGGCATCCGGATCAACGCCCTGTGCCCGGGCCTGGTCGACACCCCCGTACTCGCCCCGTACCGCCAGGCGCTGCGGAACCGGGGCCTGCACCTGGCTCACCCGGACGCGGTCGCCGCCGCGGTCGAAACCGTGCTGGCCGGCCCCGGCACCGGGCAGGTGTGGGCGGTGCAAGCCGGGCAGCACGCCACCGTGGTCCCGGCACCCGAAGTTCCCCTCATGGCGGACTGAACCGTCACGACTTCAGTTCGGCGCCCAGCCGGTCGAGCCACTCGCCCGTGCCCTGCTCGCGCCACTCCGGCTTCTCGGCGCCGTCGAGGAAGGTGTCCTGCTCGGTGAGCACCAGCCGCGTGCCCTCGCCTTCGCCGAACAGCTCCACCGTCGTCGTCGAGACGGTCGCGAGCGCGCCGTCGCCGGTGAGCGTGCCCGAGAAGACGATCCGCTGCTCCGGCACGATGTCGTGGAACGTCGCGACGAAGTTCATCGCGCCGCCCTGCGGTGTGCGGCCGTCGATGGTTTCCCGGCCACCGACGCGGAAGTCGAGTTCGTGCGAGCCCGCGGAAACGAACCAGCGCTCCTTCGCCACCGGGTCCGCCCAGGCGGCGAACACCCGCTCGGGCGGCACGGGGTAGGTGCGTTCGAGGCTGAACGTGCTGTGCAAGACGGTCATGTCGTGCTCCCTTCCGACGTTCCGGGCGGCTCGGCGAGGAAGTCGCCGAGCCGGTCGAGCCTGCTCTCCCACGTGGTGCGCTGCCGCCCCAGCCAGTGCTCGCCGGCGCGCAGTGCCTCCGGCTCGATCCGGCAGGTGCGGACCCGGCCGACCTTCTCCGACCGCACGATCCCGGCGGTCTCCAGCACCTGCAGGTGCTGGACGACGGCGGCGAGCGACATGGTCAGCGGCTCGGCCAGCTCGCTGACCGACGCCGGGCCACGCACGAGCCGCTCCACCATGGCCCGCCGCGTCCGGTCACCCAGAGCGCGGAACACCAGGTCGAGCGCCTCCTCATGGTTAAGCATGTACTTAAGTTAGCTCCGCTCCGGCCAACGGTCAAGTAACTGATTAAGTATCTCCGGGAGCTCGGGCGCCTCACGCAGGACCGCCAGCACACCCGCCAGTTCGCGTTCGGCGGCGTCCGCCCGGCCCAGTACCGCACGCAGTTCGGCGCCGAGGTTCGTCGTGGTTTCGTGCATCGACCGCACGGTCTGCTCGTGCGCGGCCTGCAGTTCCGCCAGCCGCTGGTCGAACCCGGCCTGCCGGCGCTCGGCTTCGGCGCGAGCCCGGTCGAGCGCGGCTTCGTGGGCCGCGACGGCTTTGGCGTGCTCGGCACCTGCGGCATCGAGCCGTTCCTGGACGGCGTCGGCGCGGTTTTCGGCCACCTCCGCCCGCGCCGCGGCGACCTGGCCGCGGCCGCGTTCCTCCTCCAGTGCGGTCCGGGTGGCGGCCAGTTCGGCGGTCAGCGTGGCGATCACCGCGGCGCGTTCACCGGCGAGTGCCGCGGATGCGTCGGCACGATCGGCGACGCGGGCGAGTTCGTCCCGCACCGCCGCCAGCTGCCCTTCGGCCCGCTGCTGCTCCTGGACCGCAGCACGGCGGGCAGCCAGCTCCTCGTCCCGCTCCCGCAGCGCGGCCGCCTTCTCCTTCTCCGCCGCGGCGGCCGCGGCGACGGCCGTCTCGGCCGCGTCCCGGGCCTGGGCGGCTTCGGCGTCCGCGCGGCCACGCTGCAGGCGGTGTTCGTCGGCCTCGGCCAGGGCCGCGTCCCGTTCGGCCAGAGCGGCCGCGGTCGTCGCCTCGAGCTGGTGGCGCAGCGTCGTGAGGGTCTCGACGAGCCCGCGGGCCGGTTCCAGTACCCGGTCGACCTGGCCCGCCAGTGCCGTGACGGCCGTGTCGTCGAGCTCGGTGTCGCTCTCCCGCAGCGACTCGGCGTCCGACAGCACGGCCTCGGCGTCGCGGCAGCTGAGGTTGCGCCGCCCCCAGGTCTTTCCGTCCTGGCAGAACCGAGCCCGGCTGCCGCGCCCCACCGCGGGCGGCAGTGCCGCTCCACACCTCCGGTACTCGCACACCCGCACCTGACCTGCGTCTTCCGTCATGATCAGGACCCTACCAAAGCTTCTGATCAGAACTAGAAACTACTGTTCAAAATCAAGAGATTACTGTCGTCATGCCTGAGTTTGGATAAGGTCACATATCCCAACTCAGAACACCCTGGTGGCCCCGGGCGTAACGACGGAGGGTGGATGGGCGAGTCTGAAACTGTGCACCCCTCCCCGCCGCCCGAGGTGACCCCGCTCCGGACCGTCGACGGCGTCTCCTACGGCGTCGCCCTGACCAACCGACCCTGGGAACTGCCCGTGGACGCGCTGGCGGTTTCCGTCGGCGCCGGGTTCGGCCAGCTCGCCCTGGCCCTGCAGGACGTGTTTCCCGACGTGGACTGGGACGCCGTCCCCCTGGGCAAGGTCACCCCGGACGCCCCGGCGCTGCTCGACCTCAGCGGCCAGAACGACGGACTGCAGCTGCGCCTGGCCGTGCTCGCCACACCCCACGCCCCGGACCAGCGCAATTCGGCCACCCCCACGGCGATCGCCACCGCGGCCGAAGCCGCGATCCGCACCGCCGCCAAGGCCGGGGCCACGTCCATCGCGCTACCGCTGTTCGCCACCGGCCAGCTGGGCATGGCCACGAAAGTCGCGGCCGACGCCCTCATCGAGGGCGCACTCATCGCCCACTCCACCGTGCGCCGGGTGGTCTTCTTCTCCCTCCGCGAAGACCAGGTCAACACCATCGCCGAACAGTGGACGGCCGCCCACCTCCCCAGGAGTTACACCGTCAACGGGTTCTCCGCCGACGAACTCGCCGGCGGTGTGACCAAGGACCTCGTCGACCCCAACGAATGCATCCCGCTGTCACGCGATCACCTCGAAGTCAAGACCTACGTCTCGATGCTGGCCACGGTGATCGCCGCGAAGGACACCCCGCTGCCGCTGTCGATCGGGGTGTTCGGCGAATGGGGTGCCGGGAAGAGCTTCTTCATGGGCATGCTGCGCGGCCAGGTCAAAGAACTGGAGGGCAAGCCCGGCCAGTGCCGGAAGATCGCGCAGGTCGGGTTCAACGCCTGGCACTACGCGGACGCCAACCTCTGGGCCAGCCTCGGCGACGAGATCTTCCGCCAGCTCGCCGAACCGGTCCGGCAGCCGGGCGAACCGGACGCCGAGCACCAGGCGCGGCTGCGTGAAGGCGCCCGGTTGCGTGACCGGCTCGCCGGCGAACTCGAGCAGCGCAAACAGCTGACCGCGGTGACCGAACGCGCCCAGGCCGAGGCTGCCGCGCTCAAGCTCAAGATCGGCGAAGCCCGCGGCAGCCGCCGGACGCGGGCCCTCGACCTGGTCCGGGCGCTGGCGAAGTCGCCGGTGCTGCGTGAGCAGTACGCCGAGGTGTGGCGCAAGCTCGGCGTCGGCGATGTGGCCGAGCAGGGCCGGCTGCTGGCCGGCGAACTCCGGGACACCCGGGCGGAAACCGAAGAGCTGAGCCGGATCTCGCGCTACCGCCAGGGCCGGATCGCGCTGGTCGTCGCCGGGGTCGTGCTGGTGGCGGGGGCGTGCTTCACGGCGTTCGTGCCGGACATCCGCAGCTGGCTGATCGGCGTCGGCGCCGTGGCCGGCACCCTCGCCGCCGCCGGGCTCACGCTGGTGCGGGCCGCCCGCGCCGGGTTGCGGCGGCTGCGGACCCTCGCCGAAGACCTGCAGAACGGCCTCGACGACACCGCGCGCCGGGAGGTCGCCGCCCTGCGGCAGGCCGACGCCGAGCAGCAGATCGCCGAACGGCAGCTGGCCGAGGTCGTCGCCCGGATCGGCGAACTGGGGCGGCAGCTCACCGAGCTGACGCCGGGACGGCGGCTCTACGCCTTCCTCGCCGAACGCTCCCGCACCGACGACTACCACGGCAACCTGGGCCTGATCTCCACCATCCGCAAGGACTTCGAGAAGCTCGTCGCGCTGATGATCGACGGCGACGACGACGGGACCAGGCCGCTGGACCGGATCGTGCTCTACATCGACGACCTCGACCGCTGCAGCCCCCGCCAGGTCGTCGACGTGCTGCAGGCGGTGCACCTGCTGCTCGCGTTCGACCTGTTCGTGGTGGTCGTCGGCGTCGACCCACGCTGGCTGCTGCGGTCGCTGAGCTCGCACTACGACCGGCTCATCGAGGCGGACCCCCTCGTGCGGGCCGACGGCTGGCACGTGACACCCGAGGACTACCTGGAGAAGATTCTCAACATCCCGCTGGTCCTGCCCCGGATGCCTGCCGGCAGCCTCCGCCGGCTGCTGGACGGCATGATCGAACCCCCGGCCCCCACGCCCGGCCCGCCGCCCGAACCGGAGCCGGAGCCGGCGGCCACCTGGGACCGCCCGGCCACCGACCTGCCGGTGGAGCCCGGCTCACAGGTCGCCGCGCAGCTGGATCCGGCCGAGCCGCCCGCGAAACCGCGTCCCCTGACCGAACCGGAGATCGCCCTGCTCGCCCGCCTGGACCGGCTGGTCGACACGCCCCGGGACGCCAAGCGCCTGATCAACCTCTACCGGATGCTGCGGGCGACGCGGGACCTTTCGCCGGCAGCGGCCTTCCTCGGGGGCGAGTTCGAAGCCGTGGTCGTGCTGCTCGGGACCTGCACCGCGCACGGGCGCCTGCTCGGCCGGTTCGCCGACGCGCTGCTCCGCCGGGCACCGCAGACGCCGTGGACCGATTTCGTGGCGGACCTGCAACCGGTGGAAGACGCCGAGCGGTGGCGCAGCGAGGCCATCGGCCCGATCCCCGCCGGCGAGGTCACGCACTGGGCGCACCTGCACCGCAGCCTGACCGAACTCGCACCGTCGATCACGCTCCCCGACGTCAGCGTCTTCCAGACCTGGGTGCCGCGCGTCCGCCGGTTCTCCTACGTGCTGTCCCCCGGCACGCCCTGAGCGGACCGCTTGCGCCGCAGCAGGTCACGCTCGGCGGCGTTGCCGGTGAGCTCGATCGCCGTCGTGTACGCCGCGGCCGCTTCTTCGCGCCGGCCCAGGCGCGCGAGCAGGTCCGCGCGGATCGCGTGGAACAGCGGGTACCGGGCGAGACCGAGGTCGTCGACGAGCGCCAGCGCCGCGGCCGGCCCGTCGACCTCCGCCACGGCGACCGCCCGGTTCAGCGCCACCACCGGCGTCGGAGTCACCGCCAGCAGCTGGTCGTAGAGCGCTTTGACCTGCGCCCAGTCCGTGGGTGCGTCGCTGTGGACGGCCTGGATCGCCGCCTGGATCTGGTACGGGCCCGGCTGGTTGCGGCGCAGGCAGCCGCGGACGATGTCCTGGCCTTCGGCGATCAGCCCCGCGTCCCACCGGGTCCGGTCCTGGTCGGCCAGCAGCACCGGCGCGCCGTCGGCGGTGGTGCGCGCGGCGCGGCGCGACTGGATGAGCAGCATCAGCGCCAGCAGGCCCTGCACCTCGGGCTCGTCGGGCATCAGGCCGGCCAGGACGCGGGTGAGCCGGATCGCCTCGCGGCACAGGTCGTCGCGGACCAGGTCCGCCCCCGCGCTGGCGGTGTACCCCTCGTTGAAGATCAGGTACAGCACGCCGAGCACCGCGGCCAGCCGCGCGGGCAGGTCGGCGTCGCGCGGGACGCGGTACGGGATGCCGGCGTCGCGGATCTTGTTCTTCGCGCGGACGATCCGCTGGGCCATCGCCGGCTCGGCGACCAGGAAGGCGGCCGCGATCTCGGTGGTGGTCAGGCCGCCGAGCAGCCGCAGCGTCAGCGCGATCTGCGCCGGGCGGGCCAGCGCGGGGTGGCAGCACGTGAAGATCAGCCGGAGCCGTTCGTCGGGCACGGCGCCCTCCTCCACGGGCTCGGCTTCGGTATCGAACACAGCGGCGTGCAGCAACGCGGCCTGGGCGTGCTTGTCCGCCCGCGCGGCTTCGCGGCGGAGGCGGTCGATGGCGCGGTTGCGGGCGGTGGTGATGATCCAGCCGGCCGGGCTCGGCGGCAGCCCGGCCGTCGGCCACCGCCGGACCGCTTCGGCGAACGCGTCCTGCACGGCTTCCTCGGCGACGTCGATGTCCCCGAAGACCCGCACGAGCACCGACACCGCCCGGCCGTACTCGGCGGCGAACACCGCCTCGACGCTCATCCGCGGAACGGCCGCACCTCGACCGGCAGCGGTGCGACGGCGTCGGCGAGCCGACCGCCCCAGGCGAGGGCGGCGTCGAGGTCGGGCGCGGTGATGATGGTGAACCCGCCGAGGTGCTCCTTGCCCTCGGCGAAAGGGCCGTCGGTGACGAGAGTGCCGCCGTCGCCGGCCCGCAGCACGGTCGCCGTCGCGGGTGGGTGCAGGCCACCCGCGAACACCCAGGCCCCGGCCGCCTTGAGGTCGGCGTTGAGGGTGTCGAGCTTCTCGATGATGCCCTCGAGCACCTCCGGCGGCGGGGTCGGGCCGTCGGGCTGGTAGATGCTGAGCAGGTACTGCTTCACGTCGTCCTCCTCGGAACGGGTGCCGTCACCGCTGAGACGAACGGGCCCGGCGCGGATCGACACTCCCGGGCGGGATCTTCCCGTACCCTCGGCGCGTGCCCGACCTGGAACCGGTGATCGACGTCGCGCTGAGCCCGCAGGACCGGCTGGCGCTGCTGGACGCCGTGGCCGCCCGGCACGTCGACGAGCAGCGGCCGCCCAACACGCTCAAGGCCTACGCCCAGGACTGGCAGGTGTGGCGGGACTACACCGCCGAGGCCGGGATTCCGCCGCTGTCGGCGTCGATCGGCGCGCTGACCGGGTTCGTCGTGTGGCTCGAACGCGGCCGCACGCTGCGGCCCGGCGAGCGAGCCGTGCCCGAGGTGCCCGAACGGGCCGCTCCGGCGGCGCCCTCGACGATCGAACGGCGGCTCACCGGGGCGCTCGCGGGGCTGCGCCACCACAAGGTCGTCGTCGACCCGGAGGCGAGCCGCGCGGCGTGGCGGGCGTTGAAGGGGTACCGGCAGCGCCTCGCCCGGGAGGGCGTCCAGCGCGGCCGCGGCAAGGCCACCATGGTCACCCTCGCCGACCTGCGGGCGATGTCGCGAGCGTGCCCGGACACCCTCGCCGGCGCCCGCGACCGGGCGATGCTGCTGATCGGCTTCCCGATCGCGGCCCGCTGCTCCGATCTGGCGAACCTGCTGGTCACCGACGTCCAGCCGGTCGACGACCGGGGGCTGGCGGTGACCGTCCGGCACGGCAAGAGCACCGGCGACATGGTGGTCCCGCGGCGGGAAAGCCCGGACACCGACCCCGTGCGGGCATGGCACGCGTGGCGATCCGGCGCCGGGATCACCGAAGGACCGGCGTTCCGCCGCGTCGACCGGCACGGCAACGTCGGCACGCCCGCACTGACCACGACCGGCGTCAACCAGATCCTCACCCGGGCCGGGGTCCGCGCGGGCCTGCCGTACCCGGTGACCGGGCACTCCCTGCGGTCGGGGTTCGCCACCGAGGCCCGCCGCGCCGGCGCCGACGACCTGGCGATCGCCGACCAGGGCCGCTGGGTGCGCGGCAGCCGGGCGCTGTACGAGTACATCCGCCGCGTCGACCAGTGGAACGACAACGCCGCGGGCGCGCTCGACCTCTGAACCCCGTCAGGGCCGCAGCACCCGGCGCACGGCACCGCGCAACCACTGGTGCCCGCCGTCGGCGGTGTGGCGCGGGTGCCACGCCATGCCGATCACCACCGGCGGCAGCGGCAGCGGGATGTCCAGCAGGCGCAGCCCCATCCCCCGCGCCGGATCACCCAGAGGTGACGGCGGCTCGCCCGGCCGCTCGACCGCCACCAGGCACACGGCATCTCCGGCCGCGGCCAGCGCCATCGCCGCCAGGTGACTGGGCAGCACCACGCCGACCCGCCGGCTGAGGCCGTGTTCGGCCAAGGCCGCGTCCAGCGGGCCGGTGAACCGGCCGCGACGGCTGACCGTCACGTGCTCGGCGGCGGCCAACGCGGCGGGGGTCAGGTTTTCGCCGTCGAGCGGGTGCCCGGCACGGACACCCGCCGCCATCCGCAGCTGCACCAGGTCTTCCACCCGGGTCTCCGGGTCGACGTGGTCGATCGCCCCGACCTCCAGGTCGACCCGCCCTTCGCGCAGCGCGGGGCCGGCTTCCCACTCCTCGGCCAGTACCCGGAGCGAGACGCCCGGGGCCTCGCGCCGGGCCAGCGCCAGCAGTCCCGGCGCCAGCGCGGCGCCGACCAGATCCGAAGCCTGGACGGTGAAGGTGCGCCGCAGTGCCGCCGGGTCGATCCCGCCGCTCGGCGTGAGCAGTGCCTCGAGCCGGCGGACCACGGCGGCGGCCTCGTCCCGCAACGCCTCGGCCCGCGGGGTCGGCACCATCGCCTGCCCGGCCCGCACCAGCAGCGGGTCCTGCAGCACGCGGCGCAGCCGGGCGAGCGTGCGGCTCATCGCCGCGGGGGACGTCTGCAGCCGCGCGGCCGCCCGCGTGACGCTCTGTTCGGTCAACAGGGCGTCGAGGGCGACCGCCAGATTCGCGTCGAGGGTGCTCACCGGCATCATTCCGTTCCGGGCAATGATCGGATGCTGAAGTTCCCATTGTGGCAATGCGGTCCGGATCAGCACGCTGAAGGGGTCGAACCGATCCGATCGAACGAGGTTTTCATGATCGTCATCACCGCCCCCACCGGGAACATCGGCCGGCGGCTGCTGTCCCTGCTGATCGAGGCCGCCCCCGACGAAAAGCTGCGCGTCGTGGCCCGCGATCCCGCCCGGCTGCCCGAGGCCGTGCGCGGCCGCGTCGAGGTGATCACCGGCTCGCACGGCGACGCCGAAACCGTCGACCGCGCCTTCGCCGGAGCCGACGCCATCTTCTGGCTGGTGCCGCCGGACGGCTCTGTCCCACCCGACCAGGCCTACCGCGGCTTCACCGCCCCGGCCGCGCGGGCGTTCGCCACCCACGGCGTCGGCCACGTCGTGGGTGTCTCGGCGCTCGGCCGCGGCACCCCACTGGCCGGCCGGGCCGGGCTGGTCACCGCCACCCTGGCCGTGGACGACCTGATCGCCGGCTCCGGCGTCGCCTACCGCGCCCTGGCCTGCCCGTCCTTCTACGAGAACCTGCTGGAGGAGGCCGGCTCCATCCGGGAGCGTGGCGTCTTCACCGACACCGTCGCCGCGGACCGGAAGGCCCCGCTGGTGGCCGTCGCCGACATCGCGGCGGCCGCGGCCGGGCTGCTGCTGGACCGCTCGTGGACCGGCACCGGCAGTGTTCCGGTGCTCGGCCCGCAGGACCTCGCGCCCGCCGACCTGGCCCGCATCATGACCGAGCAGCTGGGCCGCCCGGTCCGCTACCAGCGTGAATCGCTCGACGACCTGCGGTCCGCGATGCTCGGCTACGGCCTCGACGCCACCTTCGTCGAGGGCATGGTCGAGATGAAGCGCGCCAAGGACCAGGGCCTGGACGCGGTTGCCGAGCGTGGTCCGCGCGCGGACACCGGGTTCGCGCAGTGGTGCTCGGACGTGCTGAAGCCGCTGGTCACCGCGGAGGCCGTCGATGCCCGCTGAACTCCCGGTCACCGCGTTCATGCTGGTCAAGACCACACCCGAGTGGCTGGCGATGTCCGTCGCCGAACGCATCCACGCCTTCACCACCGAGGTCGTCCCGGTGATCGAGGCCCGTACCCACGGCGTCCGGTCCCGGTTCTACGACACGGAGTTCTACTCGGCGCGGGTCACCGACGTCTGGGTCTGGGAAGCCGAGGACCACGCGGCCTACCGGCTGCTGGTCGACGCGCTGCGCGAGACCCCGTTCTGGGACCGCTACTTCGACGTCGTGGAGCTGCTGGTGGGTACCGAGAACGGGTACGCGCACACCTACGGCGTGGAGCCGGTGGCGTCCCTCGCCACCTGACGCGCCGGCCGCCTCACGGGGTCAGCCGCGCGCGGGTGGCGCCGACGACTTCGCCGTCGAGGCGGGCGAGCCAGCTGCCGCAGACGCAGCGCACGTAGTCGAGCCGGTGGGTGACGGGCCGGGCCGCGGTGAGTTCGGCCAGCGGCCAGCCGCAGCGGGGGCAACGGTTCCGATCCATGCCCCGATCGTGCTGTAATGGCTTTGTGCACTTCAACCCTTACGGCGGTCCGGCTGCGCTCGTGGCCGCCGACCTGGTCAACGCCGGCTCCGCGAGCGAGCGCCTCGACGGCATGGTCCGCAACGGCATGGCCATCAAGGGCCTGACCGGCGACGAAGCGGCGCGCATCGGCGCGTGGGCCCATCGCCTGCGGCCGGTGTTCGCCGCCGAACCGGCGGCCCGGCCGGACCTGGTCAACGAGCTGCTGGCTGAAGCGGCCTGCCGTCCGTACATCACCACTCACGACGGCAAGCCGCCCCACCTGCACTACTCGGCGGCGGACGCGGGCCCGGTCGGCCGGGTGCGCGCGTACACCGCGGGCGGCCTCGCGCACCTGGTGTGCGAGGCACCAGACCGCCTGGGCATCTGCAGCCGCGAAGGCTGCGAAACGGCGTACGTCGATACTTCGCGCAACGGGCGTCGCCGGTTCTGCTCGACCCGGTGTGCGACGCGGGTGCACGTGGCCGAGCACCGGGCCCGGCAGGTCAGCTGCTAGTTCCTCCGAGGCGGGGCTTTCTCGCCCGCCACGCGAAAACCGTCGGCGTCGGCACGCCGCCTTCGGCGAACCGCTCGAACACCAGCCCCGCCGCGAGGACCGCGTCCAGCAGGGCCGGCAGCGGCAGGTGGGTGGCGCCGACCTTGTCCCGCAGCCCCTGGTCGGTCCACGACTCCTTCGTCCAGCCGGGCTCCCGGTAGCCGGGCCGGATGACGACGGCCCGGCCGTCGGTGCGGTCGGCGAAGCCGCCGCAGAAACACGGGTGCACGCCCACGTGCACGAACACCCCGCCCGGTGCCAGCACGCGGGCCGCCTCGCGCAGCACCGCCGGGTAGGCGGGCATGTCGGTGTGGACCATGATCGCGACGACGGCCGGCAGTGTCCCGGAGGCGACCGGCAGCGCCGTGGCGTCGCCCCGCACGACCGGCAACCGCGCGGCCGCGTGCCGCAGCATCCCGGCCGAGACGTCGATGCCGAGCGGTGTGCGGCCGAGCTCCCGGATCCGCCCGGCGTGGGCGCCGGTGCCGCAGCCCAGCTCGAGGCACGTTCCGGTGCCCGGCCCGAGCAGCTCCCGCAGGGTGGGGCCGAACTCCAGCGGGTCCGCACGCCAGGTGGGGACGAGCGTCGTTTCGTACCAGTCGGCGATCGCGTCGTAGTCGGTCACCTTTCCCGTGTACCGGGCCGCGGGCGCAGCGGTCCACGGATTCCGCGCCGAGCGGAACCGGTCAGCCGTGCCGGGCCGGCCGGTAGGTCAGCACCTGCGTGTGGCCGTCGAAGGTCCGGGCCTCGAGCAGTTCGAGGTCGAAGTCGTCCACTCCGTCGAAGACCCGGGCGACGCCGGTCTTCCCGGACAGCACCGGGAAGACGGTCAGCTCGATGACGTCGACCAGGCCGGCGCCGAGCATCGCCCGGTTGAGCGTCAGGCTGCCGTGGGAGCGCAGGGGCACGTCGGACTCGGCCTTGAGGCGCCTGACCACCTCGACCGGGTCACCGGCCTCGATGGTCGTGTCCGGCCAGCCGAGCGGCTCGGTCAGCCGGCTGGAGAACACCGTCACCGGGGAGCCGAACATGCGGGTGATCCACTCGTCGAGCCGCCCGTGGTCGAAGTCCGCCTCGAGGAACGGCGCGTTGGACGAGTACGTCTTGGCCCCGAGCACCATGCGCAGCGGGTCGCGGTAGGCGGCGGCGCGGTGGGCCAGGAATTCAGGGCCCTGTTTGCCCCAGTAGCCGCCCCAGTCGCCGCTGTGGTTGGCGTAGCCGTCGAGCGTGGCGAAGACGTCGAAGGTGTAGGTGGCGGTCATGGGGTCTCCTTGGGGGAAGCGGGCCGGTCGTCACCCCTGCCACGAACGGCACCGCCCCGATCCGACACTCCTCCGGAACGTTCTTCGGCGGTCTGCCTACACTGGACACATGAGCAAGCGCTTAGTGTCGTTGGGGGACTCGTTCACCGAAGGCGTCGGTGACGACGACCCCGCCGCCCCGAACGGCGTGCGCGGCTGGGCCGACCGCGTCGCCGAGCAGCTCGCCGCGCGCGAGCCGGGCTTCCGGTACGCCAACCTCGCGATCCGGGGCAAGCTGATGCCGCAGATCCTGGGCGAGCAGCTCGAGCCCGCGCTGGCCATGGACCCCGACCTGGTCACCCTCTACGCCGGCGGCAACGACCTGATGCGGCCCAAGGTCGACATCGACGGCCTGATGGCCGACTACGAAGCCGCCGTCGCGAAGATCCGCGCGACCGGCGCGCGCCTGGTGCTGTTCACCGGCGTCGACGGCGTCGAGGACGCCCTGTTCCGCAAGATGCGCGGCCGGGTCGCCATCTACAACGAGTTCGTCCGCGCCATCGCCGCCCGCCACGACGCGCTGCTGGTGGACATGTGGGCCATGCGGCAGCTGCGCGACCGGCGGCTGTGGGCACCGGACCGCCTGCACCTCAACGCCTACGGCCACACCGAGGTCGCCATCGCCGTGCTGGCCGCGCTCGGCGTCGAACACCCGCTGGCCGCCACCGAGCTGGGGCCGCGCGAGGTGCTGAGCCCGGCCGCGCGACGCAGCCAGAACCTGAAGTGGGCGCAGGAGCACGCGCTGCCGTGGGTGCGGCGGCGGCTTCGGGGCGAATCCTCGGGCGACACGCTCACCGCGAAGCGCCCGGTTCTGGCGCCGGTGGACTCAGCGCCCCTGCCTCGCTGACGGGCGGAGGCCGTCGAAGAGGATCGTCACGGCCCGGTCGCGCAGCGGCTCGTCCGGGCCGGCGTACTCCGCGGCCCGCGCGACCCCGATGATCACCGGGATGAGCTCGCCGGCGACGAGGTCGCCGCGGACCGCACCCGCCTCCTGCGCCCGTGACAGCAGCACGCCGAGGGCCGACATCAGCCGCGCGCCGATGTCGGACTTGGCCACCGGGACCGTGACGCCGGCCGCGGTGAGGGCTTCGAAGTAGGCGTTCTTCGCGCTGGACATCTCGACCCAGCCGGTGAGAAAGGTGAAGAACGCCGCACCCGGGTCCGCGGACTCCGCCGCGACGGCCGCTTCGGCCTCGTCGACGAACCGGCGCAGCCGGGCGGCGAGCACCGCTTCCAGCAGCGCCTCCTTCGTCGGGAAGTGCCGGAACACCGTGCCGATGCCGACGCCGGCGACCCGCGCGACCTCCTCGGTGGGGGCACCGGTGCCCTTGGCGGCGAACACGCTCTCGGCCGCCTCCAGCACGCGCGCCCGGTTGCGCCGGGCATCGGCGCGCAGCGGTTTCGACGCATCGGGTTCAGCGGCGGCGGGGGTCACCACCCGATCGTAACGGGGGCGAAGCGGGCAGCGTGTCCAGCAACCGGGCCAAGGCCCGCGGCACGTGCGAGCGCCAGCCGGCGCCCATGATCCGCCGCGAGACACGCTGGAACTCGTCGTCCGGGTCGAATCCCTCGTGGCTGAGGAACAGCCGGGTGCCGGTGCCCTCCGGCTCGAGCCGCCAGGTGACCGTCCACTGCGGACCCCAGCGGATGCTCAGCTTGCGCTCGGGCTCGACCTCGAGGACCTCGCACGCCACCGGGCCGCCGGCGAACCCGGCCGCCGGCACCGGCTCGGCCAGCAGCTCGAACCGGTGCCCCACCACGGGCTTGATGTCGTTGGGCATCCCGAGCCAGCGTTCGAGGAGCTCCGGTTCGGTCAGTGCGCGCCACACCTTGCCCGCCGGGTGGGCGAGGAACTGGTCGACGTGCACCGCCGCCGGGTCGTCGTCGGTCACCGGTCGTCCTCCTCGTCCAGCAGGTCACGCAGGCTCGCGAGCTTGGTGCGCCAGAAGCGTTCGTACGGGGTCAGCCAGTCCGCGACTTCCTCCAGCGGGGCCGCGTCGAGCCGGTAGACGCGGTTGCGGCCCTGGCGCTGCTCGGTGACCAGGCCCGCCTCCCGCAGCACCCGCAGGTGTTCCGAAAGGCTGGGCCGGGCCATCGCGAACTGTTCGGCGATCGCGCCGGCGGCCATCGGCCCGTCGAGCAGCAGCCGCAGGACCTCGCGCCGCGCCGGGCTGGCCAGCGCGGCGAAGACGTCGTCGTTGACCGGCATCAGCGCGGCACGGCGCCGAAGTCCGACGGCTCGAGCAGGCCGAGGGTGTGGCCGTCGGCGTCCCGGAACGACGTCGCCCGGCCCCACGGCCGCGTCTCCGGTTCGGCGACCTCGACTCCGGCCGCCCGCAGCGCGGCGACGTCGGCGTCGAGGTCGGTGGTCTGCAGCTGGAAGTGCTGCGGCCCGCCGCCGGCGCCGGTGACCTGCTGGTCGGTCAGGACGATCCCGGTCTTGGCCCCCTTCGGCGCGACCAGCACGAACCGGCCGCCCTCGGGCGTGCGGCGGTCGACGAGCGCTTCGAAACCGAGCTTGCCGACGTAGAAGTCCCGCGCGCGGGCGTGGTCGGCGACCGGCAGGGTCAGGAACTGCACGTGGGTGATCGTCATGCCGCCGACATTACGTAGGATATCTCCTACGCGTCAAGGGGGTCGCCGAACCAGCGTTCGAGGGCCGCCCGCAGGGCTTTGCGCTCCGTGTCGTCCGGCGTGGCCGAGCTGGAGGCCCAGGCCACGTACCCGTCGGGCCGGATCAGCAGCGCGGTCACCTCGTCCGGCACCGTGCCGGGGACGAGGTCGACCCGGTCGTGCCAGCCGCGCAGCTCGTCACCGAGGGAGCCGGTGAAGTCCAGCAGCAAGGGCCGGGCGGTGCGGGTCAGCTCGGCGAGCCGGGTCCCGTCGGCCAGCATGAGGTCCGGGGCCCAGCGGCCGTCCAGCGGGTGGTCGGTGGCCGGTGCGTACCGGACGTCGGCGCCGGACATGAGGTCCGCGATGTGCTGCACCGTGCTCGGCAGCCGCAACAGCTCGCCGAACAACTCGCGCAGCGCCGTGACATCGCCGCCCGGGACGATGAGCGCGGACTGGGCCTGGGTGTGCATGACCACCCGCTCGGCGACCGGACGGCGTTCGCTCTCATAGGTGTCGAGCAGGCCCGCCGGCGCCCACCCGCGCAGCGTGGCGGCGAGTTTCCAGCCGAGACCGACGGCGTCCTGCAGGCCGAGGTTGAGGCCGGGGCCGCCGATCGCGGAGTGGACGTGCGCGGCGTCGCCGACCAGCAGAACGCGCCCTTCGCGGAACTTCTCGGCCAGCCGCGTGTTGCGCCCGCGCAACCGCCGCAGCAGGTGCGGCCCCGCCCCTTCTGGCTCGCCGATCGGCAGGTCGAACCCGAGGACGCGCCGGATGCTCGCGCGCACCTCGCCGAGGGACATCGGCGGTTCGTCGTCGGACCCTTCGTCGTCAGTCCACTCCATCGCGGTGACGAGGGTGCCGGCCGGGAACGGCGCGTAGGCGAACAGGCCGGTTTCGGTGCGGTAGTGGAAGAAGGGCGGGATCACGCCGCGGCCCGGTATCCGCAGCCCGCCGGATTCGGGGTCGACGAACTCCGCCGGCACGGTCGCGTTCGCGGAGTGGGACACGGTGCGATCTTCGGTGACACCGGGGAAGCCGATGCCGGCGAGCTTGCGGGTCACGCTGCGGCCGCCGTCGGCGCCGACGTGGTACCGGGCCTGCAGCCGGTAGGGCCCGCCGGGACCGGTGACCTCGAGGGCGACCGCGTCGGCGTCCTGGGTGAGGCCGGTGAGCTCGTGCCCGCGCCGGATCTCGACGCCGAGTTCGGCGGCGCGTTCCTCGAGCACCGCCGCGATGCGGCGTTGCGGGACGCCGAGGATGTGGAGCGGATTGCGCTCGGCGAGGGTGAGGTCCAGGTGCATCGCGCCGAAGACGAAGCCCGGCACGGGTGGCCCGATCGGCCCGGCGAGGCGTTCGTGCAGGCCGCGGCGGTCGATGAGGCGGACGACCTGGCCGACGAGGCCGTTGGCGCGGTTTTCGGTGGTCGGCTCGGGCAGCCGCTCCAGCACCAGCGGGCGGATCCCGGCGAGGGCCAGTTCGCAGGCGAGCATGAGGCCGTTGGGGCCGGCTCCGGCGATGACGACGTCTTCCATGGCGGAACTCCTTGCGGTGGCGGGAAAATGGGCATGCCGAAGAAGCCCGGGGTACGCGGGCGTGGTCCGGCGGGGGTCTAGCGCGGGTCGGGCAGGCCGGCGGCGAGCCGGCCGAACACGTCCCGCAGGATGTCCTCGAGGGACTGCGACGGCTCGGCGACGAGCCACTGCTGGGTGACGACGTTGAGCGCGGCGCCGACGACACCGGCGACGAGCCGCGGGTAGACGTCCCGGCCGACGTCGGTGCCGGTGCGTTCGGCGACGACGAGCGCGAACTCGGCTTCGGCCGCCGCGCCGGCCTTCTGGAACTCGCCCTGCAGCGTGGGTTCGGCGACCATCAGCCGCAGTCCTTCCACCCACGCCTGGTCGGGCACCCGCGTGTCGGGTACCGGCTCGCCGAGGGCGAACCCTTGGAGCGCGGCCTGGGTGATCGCGTCCCAGATCGGCTCGCCGGCGGGCCGGGCGCGCAGCGCGGCGGCGATCGCGCGGGCCCGGTCGTGGTGGCGGGCCACGATGGCCTCGCCCTTGCTGCCGAAGTAGTTGCTGAAGGTCCGGGTGGACACCCCGGCTTCGGCGGCGATGTCCTCGATCCGGACGTTGTCGAGCCCGCGTTCGACGGTCAGCCGGATCGCCGCCCAGCTCAGCGCGATGCGCGTTTCGTGCTTCTTGCGCTCCCGGAGCCCGGCGCGGTCGCTGTCCATGTCTTCACCGTACCGAAGTTTGCAGAATCTGCAAAGTTGCCTAGTCGGCAAGTTTCGTCGAAGGTGCGCCGGCGAGGAAAGCTTCGTAGCGGGCGGCCGCGTCGCTGTCGACGGCCGGCTGGGCGTTGCTGTAGCGGCCGTCGGTGCGGTCCCGCTTCGGTCCGGACAGCCAGAATCGCTCGCCGGTCTCGACGTCGATGAAGTTGGCGTCCCACAGCCCCGGCCACCGGCGCAGCTCACGGCCGTGCACGTACGCGGTCCGCCACGTCTTGGAGAACCGCACCCAGGCGATCCACGACGGACCCCGGTCGGTGTCGTAGCCCGTCTTGAGCTGGAGGTACATGATCCGGCGCGGCATGCCCCGAGGGTAGGCACCACGGGCCCCGGACGCGCCTGGTTTTCGCGATACACCGTCACGCACCGGACGGAAACCGAGTCATCGATCGCCGAAACCGTCGACGCGCGTCACACTGTTGTGTGACATCGGTCACCGGAGGTGTTGCGAGATGGTTCTGGGCGACAACGGCGTCACTCACAAGGTGGAGCCGGACAGCAAGTCGAGGCGAGTGCAGGTCCGGCGGGCGGCGCTGGCGAGCGCCATCGGCACGACCATCGAGTGGTACGACTTCTTCCTCTACAACACCGCGGCGGCGCTGGTCTTCCCGCACCTGTTCTTCCCCGCGTCGAGCGCGTACGCGGGGGCCATGCAGTCGTTCGCCACCTACGCGGTCGGGTTCGCCGCGCGGCCGGTCGGGGCGGCCGTCTTCGGGCACTGGGGCGACCGGATCGGGCGCAAGGCGACGCTGATCGTCACGCTGCTGCTGATGGGCATCTCCTCCGGCGTGGTCGGGATGCTGCCCGGGACCTCGGCGATCGGCGTCGCCGCCCCGCTGATCCTCGTGCTGCTGCGGCTGGTGCAGGGCATCGCCATCGGCGGTGAGTGGAGCGGCTCGGTGCTGCTCGCCATGGAGTGGGGTGACCAGCGCAAACGCGGGCTGCTCGGCAGTTTCGCGCAGATCGGCGTCCCGGTCGGGCTGGTGCTCGGCACGGGCGGGATGACGCTGCTGTCGGCGACCCTCTCCCCCGACGCGTTCGACTCCTGGGGCTGGCGGATCCCGTTCCTGCTGAGCCTGGTGCTGGTCGCGGTCGGCCTGGTGATCCGGCTGAAGATCCTCGAAACACCGATGTTCGCCAAGCTCGTCGAGAACCGGCAGACCGCCCGCACCCCGGTGCTGGACGCGATCCGGCACCACTGGCGGGAGATCCTGCTCTCGGCCGGCGTCCGGTTCAGCGAGCAGATGCCGTTCTACCTGTTCACCAGCTACGTGCTGATCTACGTCGTGGCGCGCCACGAGTTCAGCAAGACCTTCGTGCTCAACGCGGTCCTCGTCGGGGCGGCGTGCGAGCTGGCGCTGATCCCGCTGTTCTCGTCGTTGTCGGACACCTTCGGCCGCAAGCGGGTCTACCTGTGCGGGGCGGTGCTGACCGGGGTGATCGCGTTCCCGTACTTCACGATCCTGGCGCACGGCAGCCACGCGCTGGTGTTCGTCGCGGTCGTGGTGTCGTTCATCCCGCACGCCCTGCAGTACGGCCCGCAGGCGGCGCTGATCGGCGAGAGTTTCCCGACGCACCTGCGCTACGGCGGCGCGGGGCTGGGCTACCAGCTGGCGTCGGTGTTCGCGGGCGGGCCGGCGCCGCTGCTGGCGACGTGGCTGCTGCACACGACCGGGACGCCGTACGCGATCTCCGGCTACATCGTCCTGTCGGCGGTGGTCACGGTGCTGTGCGTGATCTTCCTGCGGGACCGTTCGAAGGCGGACATCGACGACGTGAGCGTTTACCAGCGCACCTGACCGAAAACGAGCGAGGGGCCGCCCACCTGGTGCGGTGGGAGGCCCCTCGTCGTGTCAACCTCAGCGGCGCGGGCCCTGGGGGCCGCCGAACGGGGGCTGCTGCGGGAACGGCCCGGTGCCGGGGTTCTGCTGCTGCGGGCCGCCGAACTGGCCCGGGGGCGGCGCCTGCGGCGGCGGGCCCTGGTACTGGCCGCCCGGGGGCGGACCGGCCGGGGCCTGCGGCTGCGGCAGGGCGGGCTGGCCGCTCTGCGGCGTCGGCGGCTGCTGCGGGGCCGGGGTGACCTCCGTGCCGCGGTCCTCGTCTTCCGGCTCGGCCTGCCGCTGGGCCGGGCGCGGGATCGAGGGCCGCGCGGGCGGCGAGGAGGGCGCCCCGATCGCCGGGACCTCCTTGCGCGCTACCGCTTCCGCGGCCGCGACGGCCTCGGCGACCTTCGGGTCGCTCTTGGTCTCGAACCAGCTGGAGACCTCTTCGTCCTCGAGGTCGGGCTTGTCGGGGACGTCGTCCTCCTTCGGCGGCTCGTACCGGAACACGCCGTCGTCGCCCGGGGCGCCGAGCGCGCGGGCGAAGCCTTCGAGGGCCTTGCCGTAGTCGCTGGGGATCATCCAGACCTTGTTCGCGTCGCCCTGCGCCAGCTGCGGCAGCGTCTGCAGGTACTGGTAGGCCAGCACCTCCGGGGTCGGGCGGCCGGCCTTGATCGCGGCGAACACCTTCTCGATCGCCTTCGCCTGGCCCTGCGCCTGCAGGTACCGGGCGGCGCGCTCACCCTGGGCCCGCAGGATGCGGGACTGCCGCTCGGCCTCGGCGGCGAGGATGGTCGCCTGGCGGGCACCTTCGGCGGAGAGGATCTGGCTCTGCTTCTGGCCTTCCGCGGTCTTGATGGCGGACTCCCGCTGGCCTTCGGCGGTGAGGATCATGGCGCGCTTCTCGCGGTCGGCGCGCATCTGCTTCTCCATCGAGTCCTGGATGGAGGGGGGCGGGTCGATCGCCTTGAGCTCGACCCGGCTCACGCGGATGCCCCACCGGCCGGTGGCCTCGTCGAGCACGCCGCGCAGCTGGGTGTTGATCGAGTCGCGGGAGGTCAGGGTCTGCTCGAGGCTCATGCCACCGACCACGTTGCGCAGCGTGGTGGTGGTCAGCTGCTCGACACCGACGATGTAGTTGGAGATCTCGTACACCGCGGCGCGGGAGTCGGTGACCTGGAAGTACACGACCGTGTCGATCGACACCGTCAGGTTGTCCTCGGTGATCACCGGTTGCGGCGGGAACGAGACGACCTGCTCGCGCAGGTCGATCCGGGCGCGCACCTTGTCCAGGAACGGCACGAGGATGTTGAGGCCGGGCGAGGCGACCGTGCGGAACCGGCCGAGCCGCTCGATCACGGCCGACTGCGCCTGCGGCACCACCATGACCGCCTTGGCTATCGTGATGATCACGAGCAAGACCAAGGCGATGACCAAGCCGATCGCGAATCCGGTCAAGAGAATTTCCCCTTACCTAGTACCATTCTTGCGCGGTTGACGGCGTTCCGGGTGCCGCGGGCGGGCTCACCGCGAGCTCCAGTTCCTTCGTGGTGATGCCCCAGCGGCCGGTGGTGTCGTGCAGGACCGTCCACACTGTACGGTGCAGGTCCTCCGGCGCGGTGACGGCGCGCTCGGCCGTGGTCAGGCCGGCTTCCTGCCGCAGCGCGGTGCGGGCGAGCTGCTCGATCGCGATCGCCGGGTTGCTGATCTCGTAGGTGGCCAGGCGCGGGTCGGCCACCGCGAAGACGACCTCGAACCCGATCAGGACCTCCAGCCCGTCGCCGGCCTCGACCGGACGCGGCGGGGCGGACAGGATCTGCTCGCCGAGGTCGACGCGGGCCCGGACCCGGTCGGCGAACGGGACCACGAAGTGGCGGCCGGGGCCGAGCACGGCGCGGAACTTCCCGGCGCGTTCGATCACCGCGGCGTGGCCTGCGCCGACGATGACGAGTCCCAGGCTCACGGCTCGGCCGACACGACGGCGGTGGCACCGGAGATCTCGACGACGGTGACCGGGGTGCCGGGCTGGATGGGCGGGAGGTGCTCCCCCAGGCTGCGGGCCGACCAGACGTCGCCGCCCAGTTTCACCTGCCCCGCCTCGGCGTCCACTGTGGACACAACGACGGCGCGGGCGCCGATCAGCGCGTCGATGCCGGTGTGGTGGATCGGCCCGGACAGGAAGCGCCGCTTGAGCGCGGGCCGGACCAGCATGAGCATGCCGACCGAGGCGACGGCGAACACGGCGACGTCGATGACCAAATTCCCGGTGAGGACCTCGGCCCCGGCGCCGAACAGCGCGGCGACGCCCAGCATGATCAGCACGAAGTCGCCCGAGACGACTTCGGCGATCATCAGGGCGATGCCGACGATCAACCAGACCACTGCCCAAGCCATGGCTTCATGCTCTCAGATCGCGCCGGTTCGCACCGGCACAGTGACGGGACGTAACCCTCGCGTGACCTTGGACAAAACGGACATTCAGTCCTCCTCCGCCGGTTCGGTGACGAAGTCGATGAGCCGTTCCACGGCCCCGATGAGCGGGGTCTCGAGGTCGCGGAAACTGCTCACCCCGCTGAGGACACGTTGCCAGCCTTCGAAAGGTTGCCCCCAGCCGAGCGCGTCGCAGATGCCCTGCTTCCACTCGGTGCCGCGGGGGATCTTCGGCCACGCCTCGATGCCGACCGCTTCCGGCCGCACGGCTTCCCAGACGTCGATGTAGGGGTGGCCGGTGACCAGCACGTTCTCGTCGTGGACGGCCTCGACCAGCCGGGATTCCTTGCTGCCGGGCACCAGGTGGTCGACGAGCACCCCCAGGCGGCGTCCGGGGCCGGTGCCGAACTCGGCGATCCGGTCGGCGAGCACGTCGACGCCGTCCAGCGGCTCGACGACGACGCCTTCGACGCGCAGGTCGTGGCCCCAGACGCGTTCGACGAGCTCGGCGTCGTGCTTGCCTTCGACCCAGATGCGCGAGTCGCGGGCGACGCGGGCCTTCAGCCCTTCGACGCGGACCGAGCCGGACGCCGAGACCCGCCGGGCCGGTGCCTTCGCCGGTGCCCGGAACGGCACCAGCGTGACCGGCTTGCCTTCCAGGAGGAACCCGGCGGGGACGAGCGGGAAGACGCGGTGGCGGCCCTTGGCGTCTTCGAGCACGACGTTGCCGTACTCGATCTTCACCACCGCGCCGCAGTAGCCGCTGGCCGGGTCCTCGACGACCAGGCCGGGTTCGGCGGGGACCTCCGGCACCTTCTTGCGGCGCGGGCCGGCGAGCACGTCGTCATAGGAATGGGAGCGCACGACCTCGGAACCTAGCGGCCGCGGCGTCCCGAGCCGGTCATGCCACGCCGGTCAGCGCGCCATCTCCAGCAGGGCATCGGTGAACGGCGTGTGCTCACCGCGGCGCAGGGGCGGATGGGCGGCCAGCGGAGCCAGCGCGGCGCACCACGCGCGGGCGCGGCCGGCGTCGAGGCCGGGCAGGTGCGGGCGGAGGGCCTCGATGCCGTCGTCGAGCGTGCCGCCGGCGGCCAGCGGCAGGTAGAGCCAGTCGGCGAGGTCGAAGGCGGGGTCGCCGACACTCGGGCGCGGGTCGATGGCGACCACGCCGCGGCGGGGGCCGGCGTCCAGGACGTTGCCGGGGTGCAGGTCGCCGTGCACGACCGCGGCCGGGCCGCTTTCGGCGAGAGCGAGGGCCCGGCTCCGGGCTCGCCGCAGGAGTTCGGGTGTCAGGTGCGGTTCGGCCGCCGAGCCCGGGACGGTGCGCTCGGTGATGTCGAACATGAAGGTCACCCGATCGGTCAGCGGAGGCAGGTCGGGCGGGGGTGTCACCGCGTGCAGCTCGGTGAGCAGCGCGCCGATTTCCGGCCACGGGACCGGCCGGCCGCGCAGTTCGATGCCGGGCACGAGGCCTTCGAGCAGGATCGCGCCGGCGTCGAGGTCGGTGTCCAGCACCTGCACCGCGCGGGTGCAGCCGTGCCAGGCGCGCAGCCCGGCGAACTCCAGCCGGGCGACCTCGGGGTCCGGGGTGAGCTTGAGGACCTGCAGGTCACCGCCGGGTCCGGTGCACAGCAGGGTGCGGCCGCTGTTGCCGGGCCGCGTCTCGCGGACGGTCAGCCCCCACTTCGCGCTCAGCCGGGCGACGAGGTCGGGGAGGGCGTCGCACCACGGCTCGGCCAGGTCCGCGCCGAAGCGGCCGGCCAGCCGGGCGCGGGTGGCGTCGTCGATCAGAACAGGGGCCACGGGATGGCGCGCCAGTCGTCGCCCGGTTCGGGGAAGATGCCTTCGGCGAGCAGCACGTCGGCGCGTTCGGCCAGTGCCCGGATCTCGAACTTCGTGATGTGCTCGGCGAGGGTCGCACCGAGGCCGCCGTCGATCTCCGAGCGCAGCTTGCGCAGCTTCTCGACGGTGTCCGGTGGCACCGGCTCGCCGATCCAGCCCCACAGGACGGTCCGCAGCTTGGGGTCGGTGTGCAGGCAGATGCCGTGGTCGACGCCGTAGACGCGGCCGTCGGTGCCGGGCAGGAGGTGCCCGCCCTTGCGGTCGGTGTTGTTGACGACGATGTCGAGCACGGCGAGGTCGCGCAGCCCGGGGTGGTTCGCGTGGGCGAGCACCGCGGGTTCGCCGAGCCGGTCGTGGGCGTGCAGCACCGGGCGCCAGCCGTCGGGGACTTCGTCGGGCGGCAGGACTTCCACCAGGTCGTCTTCGGTCGTCTCCACCCAGAGCTGGACCATGCCGGGGCCGAACGGGCCGTCACGCAGCACGGTCGGCGGGATCGCGCCGATACCGGCCGCGTCGGCGATGATCGCGGTGGCGACCTCGCGTCCGGCCAGCGTGCCGTCGGGGAAGTCCCACAGCGGCCGCTCCCCCGACACCGGCTTGTACACGACCCGGCCGGTGACGCCGTCGAGCTCGATGGCGCAGAACAGGGTGACGTTGGAGGCGTCGACGAGCCGGCCTTCGACGTCGATGCGGCCGTGGGTGACCAGCTCGCGGGACTCGGGGTCGGCCGGGGCAGGGGTCATGGTCAGTCTTCGCCCGCGTCGGTTTCGCGCCGGTAGCCGTTCTGCCGGGGGCAGATGTGCCCGGTCGGGTCGAGCGGCTCGCCGCAGAGCGGGCACGGCTTGCGGCCGGCGTTGACGACGCGGTCGGCGCGCTCGGCGAAGGCGCGGGCGGCGGCCGGGCTGAGGAAGACGCGGACGGCGTCCGGGCCCTCCTCGGTGTCGTCGAGCACGACGGTTTCGTCGACCTCGCCCTCGGTGATGGCGAGCAGCTCGATGACGACCGCGCTGCTGTCGGCGTCCCAGCCCAGCCCCATGGTGCCGACGCGGAACTCCTCCTCGACCGGCACGGTGAGGGGGTCGAGGTCGACGAGGTCGTCGGGTGCGTCGTCGGGGACATCGGCGCCGAAGCGGCTGGCGACCTCCTCCAGCAGGGAGCTCAGCCGTTCCGCGAGGACGACGACCTGCTGTTTTTCGATGGTGACGCTGATCGTGCGCACGTCCTCCGACGCCTGGAGGTAGAACGTGCGATCGCCGGGCTCGCCGACGGTGCCGGCGACGAACCGATCCGGCTGGCGGAAGACGTGGATTACGCGAGACATAGCACTGACGACCCTAGGCCACCGGCGCATGATCGGCATCCGCCGCCCCTGGTTCGCGGGGCCGCTAGCCTCGGGGGGTGTCTCGGATCTCCCCGTACGGAACCTGGTCTTCGCCCATCACCGCCGCCGAGGTGGCCGCCGCCGGTGGCGGCCCGCAGTGGCTCGACGTCGTCGGGGACGAGGTGTGGTGGGCCGAGGCGCGGCCCGGTGAGCAGGGGCGGGTCGCGCTGGTCCGGGCGGTGCCGGGCGGCACCGAGGACGTGCTGCCGCCGCCGTGGAACGTCCGCAACCGGCTGCACGAATACGGCGGGCGGCCGTGGGCGGCGGCCGGGGATGCGGTGGTGTTCACGCACTGGGCGGATCAGCGCGTGTACGCGCAGAGCGAAACCGGCGTGGTGCCGCTCACGCCGGCCCCGGCGGAACCGCAGAGCGTCCGTTACGGCGATCTGCGGGCCGGGCGGCCGGGTGAGGTGTGGGCGGTCCGGGAGCGCAGCACCGGGCCGCGGCCGACGGACATCGAGCGGGAGCTGGTGGCGATCGGCCTGGACGGCGGTCAGCGGGTCCTGGGCGCGAGCCACCGGTTCCTGACCGTGCCGAAGCTGTCGCCGGACGGGCGGCACGCGGCCTGGTTCGGCTGGGACCACCCGCTGATGCCGTGGGACGGCACCGAGCTGTGCGTCGCCGAGGTGGCCGCGGACGGGACGTTCGGGCCGCACCGGGTGCTGGCCGGCGGCGCGGACGTTTCGGTGTGCCAGCTCGAGTGGGAGACGCCGTCGGCGTTGCTGGCGCTGCTGGACCCGGAGGGCTGGTGGAACCTGCACCGGGTCGGCCTGGACGGGTCGGTGGTGAACCTGGCGCCGGTGGAGCAGGAGCTGGGCGGGCCGTTGTGGAAGGCCGGGTCGCGGTGGTTCGCGCCGCTGGGCGGCGGCCGGCACGCGGTGCTCGCGTCGGGGCGGCTGGCGGTGCTGGACGAGGCGGACGGCTCGGTGACGCCGGTGGCCGGCGAGCTGACGGCGTGGTCGAGCACCGGGATCGCGGTTTCCGGTGACGCGGTGGTGGGGGTCGCCGGCGGCCCGGCCCGCGAGGCCGCCGTGGTGCGCGTTTCGGCCGACGGCGGGGTGACGGACCTGACGCCGCAGCCGGAGCTGCCGTCGGCGTACCTGCCGGTGCCGCAGGAGCGGGTGTTCACCACCGCTGACGGCGAGACCGTGCCGGTGGTGCTGTACCCGCCGCGGAACCCGGACTTCGCGGCTCCCGACGGCGAGCGGCCGCCGCTGCTGGTGCACGTCCACGGCGGGCCGACCGGGCAGCACTTCCCGGTGCTGGACCTGGAGATCGCGTACTTCACCAGCCGCGGCATCGGGGTGGCGGCGGTGAACTACGGCGGGTCGACCGGGTTCGGGCGCGCCTACCGGGAGCGGCTGCGGGAGCAGTGGGGCGTGGTGGACGTCGCCGACTGCGTGGCGGTGGCCGAGGCGCTGGTGGCGGCCGGGCTGGCCGACGGGGACCGGCTGGGGATCCGCGGGGGCAGCGCGGGCGGGTTCACCGCGGCGGCGTCGCTGACGACGACGAAGACCTACCGGGCGGGCACGGTGATGTTCCCGGTGCTGGACCTGGCCGGGTGGACCGGCACCGGGGGCGACACGCACGACTTCGAGTCGCGGTACCTCGACGGCCTGGTGGGGCCGTTGCCGGCGACGCGGCAGCGTTACGTGGAGCGTTCGCCGCTGGCGAACGCCGGTGCGCTGGCCGGGCCGGTGCTGTTCCAGCAGGGCCTGGAGGACCGGATCTGCCCGCCGGAGCAGGCCGACCGGTTCGTCGCCGGCCTGGCCGGGCGCGGCATCCCGTACGCCTACCAGCGGTTCCCCGGGGAGCAGCACGGCTTCCGGCAGGCGGCGACGATCGTGGCGGCGCTGGAGGCGGAGCTGTCGTTCTACGGGCAGGCGTTCGGGTTCGAGACGCCGGGTGTGGCGCGGCTGGAGCTGTCGCGGTGAGGCCGCCGCGGTTGCGGGCCGGCGACACGGTCGCGCTGGTGGCGCCGGCCGGGCCGGTGCCGGCGGATCTGCTGGAGAAGGCGTTGCCGGTGCTGCGCGGCTGGGGCGTGGAGGTGCGGGTCGGGCCGGGTGTCCGGGCGGAGCCGGGGTCGCCGCCGTACCTGTCCGCGCCGGACGCCGCGCGGGCCGCGGAGTTCACCGAGGCGTGGCTGGATCCGGGGGTGCGGTGCGTGCTGGCGGCGCGCGGCGGCTACGGCGTGCAGCGGATGCTGGACCTGGTGGACTGGGCGGCGTTGCGGGCGGCGGGCCCGAAGGTGCTGGCCGGCTCGTCGGACATCACCGCGCTGCACCGGGCGGTGGATGTCCATTTGGGACTGTCCAGTTTGTTCTCCCCGATGCCGGCGAGCGTGCTGTTCGACGACTTCGCGGTGGAGCACCTGCGGCGGTCGTTGTTCGAGCCGGAGCGGAACCTGGTGGTCCGCGGCGGGTCGGCGCTGGTGCCGGGCCGGGCGTCGGGGCGGTTGACGGGCGGGAACCTGTCGCTGCTGGCGGCGGGCATCGGGACCCGGGAGCAGGGGTCGGCGCGGGACGCGGTGGTGCTGCTGGAGGACGTGACGGAGAGCGTGTACCGGCTGGACCGGATGCTGACGCAGCTGTTGCGCAGCGGCTGGTTCTCCGGGGTCCGCGGGATCGTGCTGGGGTCGTGGGCGGCGTGCGGCGATCCGGCCGCCATCCGGGCGTTGCTGCTGGAGCGGCTGGCGCCGCTGGGAGTGCCGGTGGTGGAGGAGTTCGGGTTCGGGCACGTGGCGTCGTCGCCGACGTTGCCGCTGGGGGTGCCGGTGACGCTGGACGCGGACCTGGGGACGTTGACGTTCGACTCCCCCGCGCTGACATGAGGCCGCAGGAAGCTCGCGACCGGTTCGCCGCGGCGCGGGTCGCACGGCTGGCGACGGTGTCGGCGGACGGCGTGCCGCACCTGGTGCCGGTGACGTTCGCGGTGCGGCACGACGTGGTGGTGTTCGCGGTGGACCACAAGCCGAAGTCGACGACGGCGCTGCGCCGGCTGGCGAACATCGAGGCGAACCCGGCGGTGTGCTTCCTGGCGGACGGTTACGACGAGGACTGGTCGCAGCTGTGGTGGGCGCGGGCGGACGGCACGGCTCGAGTGCTGCCTCCGGGCTCGGAGCCGGTGTCGTGGCTGGTGGCGAAGTACGAGCAGTACGCGGCCCGGCCGCCGGAACACGCCGTGGTGGTCACGGACGTGCACACGTGGAGCGGCTGGTCCGGGGCGGCCTGAATTCGCTACCCCGGACCCGGTCGCGGTGGCATCGTCCGGGCATGGCCTACGAGGAACGCGAGCACGCCGGGCGCCACTACGGCGTGCAATTCATGTACGCCGTGCCCGAGGACGCCTGGTTCGTGGAGCTGAGCGACATCAAGTCCGGGGCGCTGATCATGACCGGAGTGGTGCCCGACGAAGACCTGTCGGTGGAGCCGACGGTGCGGGTCCACGCGCCGGAGGAGCACAGCGTTCCCCACGCGATCATGGTCTGGTTCATGGAGAAGGTCGCCGAGGAGATCGCGCGCAGCCGGCCAGCCTAGGGGTTTCTGACGAATATCCTGGTCGGCGGCTGGGATGCTGCTGCTCGTGTCGTGGTTTCAGTTGCTTTCGGATGCTCAATGGGCGTTGATCGAGGACTTGCTGCCGGTCCGGACTGGGAGGCGTGGGCGGCCGTTTTCGGATGCGCGGGCGATGGCACCTGGAACACCGTGCTGCGACCGCTGCTGATGACCGCGGATGCGGTCGGGCAGATCGACTGGACGACAAGCTCGCCATCGTCTACCGCGCCGCCGTAGTCCTGCATGCCGTGATCACCTGGACCAAGACATTGTCAGACACGCCCTAGTCGCGGAGGAACTTCTCCGGGCGGCGCCAGGCGTCGATGATGCCGAGGGGGTCCGGGCGCAGCAGGGACGCCGCCGAGTACAGGCTGGCCACCACGACCAGGGCGATGAACCACCAGTCGTAGAGGGCCTGCTCGCCCGTGGGGTAGTACACCAGCGTCACGAACACCGATACCGCCACCACGACCGCCAGGTGGCGGGGTTGCCACTTGAACGCCGACAGGAGCACGAAGCCCCAGGTCAGGTACCACGGCAGGGTCGGCGGCATGAGGATCGCCACGGCCAGGAGCGAGATGCCGGCCCGGTAGACGGCCTCGGTGCCGCCGCCGCGGCCGAGCCACCACTGGCGGATGCCGATGGCGATCAGCAGGAGCATGCCGGCCGCGCGGGCGACCGTGACGAACGGCGAGACCTGGACGTCCACCACCAGGTGGACCAGGTTGTAGAACACCTCGCCGATGCCGGTGGGGATGTTGAGCCAGTTCGCGATGAGCTGGGGGGCCTTGAGCCCGGACCACCAGCCCAGGTTGAGCGAGCCGAGGGAGATCCACGTCCCGGCGACGAACACCGGGAGGAACAGCCCGACCGAGGCGGCGCCGGCGCGCAGGAAGTTGCGGACCTTGGATTCGCCCTCGAGGTGGTTGGCCCAGATCCAGACGAGGAACGGCAGCGCGATCGCCGCGGTGGGCTTGATCAGCATGCCGATGGTGACCAGGATGATCGCGGCGACGTGCTTGCGTTCCAGGGCGGCGAGGACGCCGATGGTGAGGAACGCGAGCATCATCAGGTCGTTGTGCGGGCCGCCGAAGAGGTGGATGACCATCATCGGGCTGGCCACGGCGAGCCAGAGCGCGACCGGGAGCTTGCCGCCGAGGTGCTTGACCAGCCGCGGCAGCGCCCACAGCGTCCCGGCGAGGCCCGCCAGCAGCACGACGCGCATCAGGATGACGCCGAGGATCATGTTGTCGCCGGTGGTGGCGACCACGCCCTTCGAGATCAGCAGGAACAGCGGCCCGTACGGGGCCGGGGTGGTCTGCCAGAGCGGGTGGACGTTCTGCACGACGTTCGGCAGCACGTCGAGCTCGGCGGGGCCGTTGGCGTACGGGTCGAGCCCGTAGAGCAGCTGGGCACCCTGGCCGAGGTAGGAGAAGACGTCGCGGGTGAACAGCGGCGGCGAGACCAGCAGCGGCGCCATCCAGCAGCCGGCCGCGATCAGGACGGGCCGGCTGCCGACGCGGCCGAGCAGCACGTAGCGGCCGAGCCGGACCCAGGCCCAGACGACGAGGCCGAAGCCGGTGTAGAGGACGGCGTTGGCGAGCATGCGCCCGTGGCCGTAGCGGACCCAGGAGAGCGGGCCGTGGCCGAGGACGGGGTCCTTGATCAGGATGCCGCCGGCGCCGAGGGCGGCGATCATCAGCAGCGTGCTGCCGACCGTGCCCATCGCGATCGTGCGGTACGGGAACCGCGAGGGCACGCGGAGCCGCTCGGCCAGTCCGGCCGAGGGCGTCTGTGCGGGGTCGGTGGTGGTCGCCATTTCCGTTCGGAGATTACACACTGCGCTCGCGCGGGGTTCCCGCAGTGCCGGGTTGCCGCCTCAGCTGCCGACGGCCCGGCGCTGGGCGGTCCCGCCCGGGAGGGCGGCCAGCAGGGACTTGGTGTACTCGTGCTGCGGGTCGAGCAGGACCTGTTCGACGGTCCCGGTTTCGACGAGCTCGCCGCGGTACATCACGGCGACGCGGTCGGCGATGTTCCAGGCCAGGCCCAGGTCGTGGGTGATCACCAGGGCGGCGAGGCCGAGTTCGCGCCGCAGCCGCAGCAGCAGCGCGAGGATTTCGCCGCGGACGGAGGCGTCGAGGGAGGCGACCGGTTCGTCGGCCACCACCACCGACGGTTCGAGCGCCAAGGCTCCGGCGATGACGACGCGCTGGCGCTGGCCGCCGGAGAGCTGGTGCGGGAGCCGGTCGGCGTACTTCTCCGCCGGCCGCAGTTCCGCGGCTTCCAGGGCCCGGTGGACGACCGCGCGCTCGTCGGCGAGCTTGTGGATCCGCGGCCCTTCGGCGACGGCCTCGTACACCGTGTGCGCCGGGTTGAGCGCGCTGGTCGGGTCCTGCAGGACGAGCTGGACCTGGCGGCGGTAGGCCTTGAGGCCCGCTCCCCCGCCCGGGACGGGCTTCCCGGCGTAGCGGACCACGCCGGAGTCGGGTTTCTGCAGGCCGAGCAGCGTGCGGGCGAGGGTGGTCTTGCCGGAGCCGGACTGGCCGACCAGGGCGACGATCTCGTCGCGGGCCACGGTGAGGTCGACGCCGGCGACGGCGTCGATGCGCTTGCCGGTGCGGTCGCGGAAGGACACGCGCAGGTTTTCCGCGGCCAGCAGTGGCTCGCCGGCGGGGGCGCGGTCGGCCGGTTCGGGTGGCAGCGGGGTGCTGGTGGCGGGGGCGAAGCGGGACACCGGGTCGCCGACGGTGGGGAACGCCGCGGCCAGTGCGCGGGTGTGTTCGTGCTTCGGCGAGCCCATCACATCGGCGCTGGGGCCTTCTTCGACGATCTGCCCGTCGTACATGACGGCGATGCGGTCGCAGGTGGCGGCGAGCACGGACAGGTCGTGGCTGATCATGATCAGCCCGATGTGCTGTTCGGCGACCAGCCGGGTGAGCAGGGCGAGGACCTGGGCCTGGACGATGACGTCGAGGGCGGTGGTCGGTTCGTCGGCGATGATCAGCCGGGGTGAGCAGGCCAGCGCCATGGCGATCATGACGCGTTGCTTCTGGCCGCCGGACAGCTCGTGGGGGTAGGCGCCGGCGCGGCCCGGGGGCAGGTCGACCTGGGTGAGCAGTTCGGCGACGCGGGCGTCGACTTCGGCGTCGGTGGGAGCTTTCCCGGCCGCCGGGTGCAGCCGCAGGGGTTCGGCGATCTGGTCGCCGATCTTGCGGACGGGGTTGAGCGCGTGCATGGCGCCCTGGAACACCACCGACGCCTCGGCCCAGCGGACCGCGCGCAGCCGGCCCCACTTCATGGTGGTGACGTCTTCGCCGTCGAGGAGGATCTCGCCGGTGATGTCGGCGGTGCGCGGCAGCAGCCGCAGCACGCTCATCGCGACGGTGGACTTGCCCGAGCCGGATTCGCCGGCGACGCCGAGGGTGCCGCCGGGCTCGAGGGTGAGGCCGACGCCGCGGACGGCGGGGACTTGCTTGTCCCCCACCGCGTAGGTGACGTTCAGGTCGGTGAGCTGCAGCAGCGGGGTGGTCACTTCTTCAACCTCGGGTTGAACACGGTCTCCAGGCCCCGGCCGACCAGGGTGAAGAAGAGGACGACGAGGACGATGGCGATGCCGGGCGGGAGCACGTTCCACCAGGCGCTGCGGCTGATGGCGCCGTTGTTGAGCGCGTTTTCCAGTACCAGGCCCCAGGTGATCGAGTTGGGGTCGCCGACGCCGAGGAACGACAGGGTCGCGTCGGCGATGACGGCGTTGCCGACGACGAGGGTGGTGTTGGCCAGCACCAGCGGCATCACGCCGGGCAGGACGTGCCGGCCGACGATGTGCAGGTGGCCGCCGCCGAGGGCGTGGGCGCGTTCGATGTAGGGGCGGCTTTCGATGGTGAGGGTCTGGGCCCGGACGAGCCGGGCGGTGCTGGGCCAGGCGGTGAGGCCGATGGCGACGATGATGGTGCCGACGCCCTTGGGCAGCACCGCCGAGAGCGCGATCGCGAGGATCAGCGAGGGCAGGACCAGGAAGAAGTCGGTGAACCGCAGCAGGGTCGCCGACACCCAGCCGCCGAAGTGGGCGGCGGTGATGCCGATGAGGGTGCCGATGACGACCGAGAGCAGGGCGGCGGAGAACCCGACGAGCAGGGAGATCCGGGTGCCCCAGACGGTCAGCAGCAGCACCGAGCGGCCGAAGTTGTCGGTGCCGAGCCAGAAGTCGGCGCTCGGCGGGGCGAGCGGTGCCCCGGTGGCCTTGGTGACGTCGAGGCCGCTCTCGTCGCTGATCAGCGGCAGGAGCAGGGCGACGAGCACGGTGGCGCCGAGCAGGACGAGCCCGGCGAGCGCGGCCCGCTGGCCGGAGAACTCGCGCCAGGTCTTGCGCAGCGCTGCGCGGCGGCGCGCCCGGGCGATCTGCCGGGGCGTCTCGGCGGTGGTCATGAGGTACGCACCCTCGGGTCGAGCACGCGGTAGAGCAGTTCCGCGAGCAGGTTCATCAGCACCACCGCGCTCGCCAGCACGGTGAACACGCCCTGCAGCACGGGCAGGTCGGGCCCGTGCAGCGCGTCGTAGGTCAGCTGCCCGAGCCCGGGCCAGCTGAACACGGCTTCGACGGTGACCGCACCGGCGACGACCTGGCCGAACTGCATGAACACCAGCGTGGTGGTGGGCAGGAGGGCGTTGGGGACGGCGTGGCGGCGGCGGACGAGGTCGTCGCGCAGGCCCTTGGCGCGGGCGGTGGTGAGGTAGTCGGCGTTCATCTCCCCCAGCAGCGACGACCGCATGATCAGCATGTATTGGGCGTAGAACACCGCCAGCAGCGTCACGCACGGCAGCACCAGGTGGTGCAGGACGTCGAGGGTCTGGGAGAAGACGTCGGGCGCGGCGTCCGGGGAGTGCATGCCGCGGCTGGGGAACAGGCCGTTGGTCGCCACGAGCAGCATCAGGCCGAGCCAGAACTGCGGGACCGACCAGAGGGTCAGCGCGAGCCCGGTCTGGCCGCGGTCGAAGAAGCTGTCGCGGCGCCAGGCGGCCCGGATGCCCAGCCAGAGCCCGAGGACGACGGCGAGCAGGGTGGCGCTGCCGACGAGCAGGATGGTCGGCCAGAGCCGTTCGCCGATCATGTCGGCGACCGGGCGGCCGTTGTTGAGCAGCCGGGATTCGCCCAGGTCGCCGTGCAGCAGGTCCCAGAAGTAGTTGCCGAACTGGACGAGCACGGGCTTGTCGACGCCCATCTTCTCGCGCAGCTCGGCGATCTGCTGCGGGCTGGTGGGGTGGTCGCGGGTCATCGTGGCGACCGGGTCACCGGGCAGCATCCGGAAGAGGAAGAAGAACAGCACGATCACCAGCACGACGCTGATCAGCGCTTCGAGGAGCTTGGTGAGCACGAACCGGGCCGTGCCGGTGCCGCCGCGGTGCTCGTCGGGGTCGACGAGCACCGCGGCCTGGTCGGGGGTGGTCATCTCTTACTCGCGGTCCTCGGCCGTCTTGCCGCGGCGGCCGAGCATGATGCCGCCGCCGACGAGGACCACCACGACGACCGCGCCGAGGACGATCCACAGCACGGTGTTGCCGCTGCCGGAGTCCGCTGCGTTGGTGGTGCCGGCCGGGGTGGCGCCGTAGACGCCCCAGTAGCCGGTCTGCTCGAGGATCGCGCCCTTGGGCTGCGGCTGGGTGGTGAAGCCGGAGAACTTGTCGGAGCGGTAGGCCTCGAGGGCGTTCTGGTAGTCCAGGACGATCGTCGGGACCTGGCTGTAGAGCCGGGCCTGGGCCTGCTTGACGTACTCGGCGCGCTTCGCGTCGTCGGTTTCGGTGAGCTGCTTCTTGTAGAGGTCGTCGTACTGGGCGTCGCAGAAGAACGTGTCGGTGCTGCCGCCCTTGCCGTCCGGGCTGGGGCGCGCGCCGCAGGTGTGCAGCGACAGCGCGTAGTCCGGGTCGGGGTTGGTGCCGTAGCCGCCGATGGCGAGGTCGTACTTGCCGGCCTCGGTGCGGTCGGACAGCTCGTCGTCGGAGACGAGGTCCTGCTTGACGGTGATGCCGATGTCCTTGAGCCAGCCGGTGACGTACTGGGCGACGGCCTGGTCGTAGCTGCGGTTGGCGTGCCCGGTCAGGCGCAGTTCCAGCTTCGCGCCGCCGGGGGCGGTGCGGACGCCGTCCGGGCCCTTCTGGTATCCGGCCTGGTCGAGGGTGGTGTTGGCGGCGGCGAGGTCGAACTTGATGCGTTCGGCGTCGCTGGGGTCCCAGTGGTAGGCGGCGTAGACGGCGGGCACGACGCCGCCGCCGACCTGGCCGAGGCCCTTGAGGACCTTGTCGACGATGGTCTTGGTGTCCACGGCCTGTGCGATGGCCTTGCGCAGGGTGAGGTCCTTGAGGACCGGGTTGCCGTCCCCGATCGGGTGGTTGGCGTTGTCGGTGACGCCGAAGTTGATCGCCAGCTCGTCGTAGCGGCGGCCGGGGGCGGCGTTGGTGGTGATGCCCTGCTGGCCCTGCAGCGCGTCGAACTGGTTGGGGTTGAGCCGGTTGATGACGTCGACTTCGCCCTGCTTGAGCGCGTTGACCGCGGCTTCGCTGTCCTTGAACTGCAGCAGCTGCAGTTCGTCGACCTTCGGGGCGCCGCGCCAGTAGTCCTTGTTGGCCTTGAACTTGACGTACTCGTTGGGCTTGTACTCGGTGAGCTCGTACGGCCCGTCGGAGACGCCGGCGACGGCGAGGGTGTCGGTCGAGGCGGCCTTGAGGTCGGTGACCGGTTCCCAGATGTGCTGGGGCACGATGGGCACGTCGAGCAGGTTCATGTTGACCTGCACGGTCTTGGTCTTGATGACGAGCGTGGTGTCGTCGGGGGCGGTGACCGTCTCGAAGTTGGCCACGTAGTTGCCGTTGGCGGTGCGGGCGTTCTCGTCGGTGAGCATGCGGTTGAACGTGTAGGCCGCGTCCTTGGCGGTCACCGGCTGCCCGTCGCTCCACTTGACGCCGCTGCGGATCTTGAACGTCCAGGTGAGCTTGTCCGGCGACGGGGTCCACGACTCGGCGAGCGCGGGCGAAGCCTCGGCCTTCGCCGCGTCCGGAACGGTCAGGAACTCGAAGGTGAACCGGCCGATCTGCGTGGACGCCGACAGTAGGGCGGTGAAGGGGTTGAGGTGGTCGATGCCGGTGGTGAGCGCGACGCGGAGCACCTTGGGCTGCTGGGCCTGCGCGGGAACGGCCAGCGGGATCGCCGCCAGTGTCGCGGCCGCGACGACCGCGCCCCCGCGGGCGAACCGCCCGCACCTGCGTGGGAACTGCACCGAAAACCACCCCATCATTCGCTTGTGAGCCTCCCCGAAGACGAGAAGTAACCACATGCGGGGACAACCGCGCAATATGTTGCCGCCTCGGCAGGTGCCCGATCGTTATCGATCCATTCGCCGTCACGCTGAGTGACAATGCGGAAGGAGGCATTCCGCGTCCGGGGGCCGGGCGGGCTGGCTAGAGTGCCCCACATGCGCATCCTGATCTCGGCGGACATGGAGGGCGCCACCGGCGTCACCTGGACCGACGACGTCGTGCCCGGTTCGCCGCAGTGGGACCGTTTCCGGCGGCTGTTCACCGGGGACGTCAACGCCGTGCTGGCCGGCCTGTACGCGGCCGGGGCCACCGATGTGCTGGTCAACGAGGCGCATTCGTCGCAGCGGAACCTGCTGCTGGAGGAGCTGGACCCGCGGGCGCGGATGCTGACCGGGCGGCACAAGCCGTTGTCGATGATGCAGGGCATCGACTCGGGCGTGGAAGGGGTTGTGTTCCTGGGCTACCACGCCGGTGCGGGCTTCGACGGGGTGCTTTCCCACACCTACCTGGAGAACCAGATCACCGGGGTGTGGCTGGACGACGTCCCGGCGAGCGAGGGGCGGCTGAACGCGGGCATGGCCGCGGAGTACGGCGTGCCTGTCCTGCTCGTTTCGGGTGACGACAAAACGTGTGACGACGCCCGTGATTACGCTCCGGAGGCGGAGCTGGTCCAGGTGAAGGAGTGCGTGAGCCGGTACGCGGCGATCTGCCTGCCGCCCTCGCGCACGGCGGAGCTGCTGACCGGCGCGGCGGCCGACGCGATGGGGCGGGCGGGCCGGGAGGAGCGGCAGGCCGGCCCGCACCGGATCGAGGTGGAGTTCGACGCGAGCCACCTGGCGCAGGCGACGGCGGTGATCCCGACGGTGGAGCAGATCGGGACGCGCCGCGTCGGCTTCGACGCGGTGGACATGACCGAGGCGATGAAGGCGTTCAAGGTCGTCACGGCGATCGCGGCGGGGGCGGTGCAGGGCATCTATGGCTGACGTCGTCGAGCTGTGCGCGGACCTGATCCGGTTCGACACGACCAACCGCGGCGGCAACGACGCCGAGCCGGAGCGGCCGGCCGCCGAGTACGTCGCCGCGTTCCTGGACGGTCTCGGTGTCCCGTCGCGGATCTTCGAGGCGGCGCCCGGGCGGGCGAGCGTGATCGCGCGGGTGCCGGGCACCGATCCGTCGCTGCCGGCGCTGCTGGTGCAGGGGCACCTGGACGTCGTCCCGGCGGATGCCGCGGACTGGTCGGTGCCGCCGTTCGCCGGCGAGGTGCGCGACGGGTACCTGTGGGGCCGCGGCGCGACCGACATGAAGGACTTCGTGGCGATGGTGCTCGCGGCGCTGGCCGGCGGGGTGCGGCCGCGGCGTGAGCTGGTGCTGGCGTTCGTCGCCGACGAGGAGGACCGCGGGGACTGGGGCGCGCACTGGCTGGTGGCCGAGCACCCGGAGCTGTTCGAAGGGTGTGTCGCGGCGATCAGCGAGTCGGGCGGCTACACCTACCACGTGCCCGCCGCCGACGGCCGTGACGTGCACCTGTACCCGGTCGGGACGGCCGAACGCGGGACCGCGCACCTGCGCCTGACCGCGCGCGGGCGGGCCGGGCACGGGTCGCGCCCGAACGCCGAGAACGCCGTGACGCGGCTGGTGAGCGCGCTGCACCGGATCGCCGCGCACCGCTGGCCGGTGTCGCTGACCCCGGCGGTGCGGGCGTTCCTGGAGCGGACCGGCGCGGCGCTGGGCGTGCCGGTCGAGCTGTCCTCTTCGGACGGTGTGGACGCGGCGGTGGCGGCGCTGGGCCCGGCGGGTTCGCTGGTGGTGCCGACGGTCCGCAACAGCACGACCCCGACGATGCTGGACGCGGGCTACAAGGTGAACGTCATCCCGTCGACGGCGACCGCGCAGGTCGACGTGCGGGTGCTGCCCGGCACCGAGCAGGAGCTGTTCGCGGTGCTGGACGAGCTGCTCGGCGAGGGCGTGACGCGGGAGTTCGTCGCGCACCAGCCGCCGGTGCAGGCGCCGGTGGATTCTCCGTGGTTCACCGCGATGGCGCTCGCCCTGCAGGCGGAGGACCCGGAAGCCGTGGTGGTGCCGTACTGCCTGGGCGGCGGGACGGACGCGAAGGCGTTCACGCAGCTGGGGATCGACTGTTACGGCTTCGCGCCGTTGTGGCTGCCGAAGGGGTTCCCTTACCGGGCGATGGCGCACGGGGTGGACGAGCGGGTGCCGGTGGCGGGCCTGCACTTCGGCACCCGCGTCCTGTCCCGGTTCCTCGAGAACTGCTAGAAGGCCCGGCCGAGGAGGGCGAGCAGGCTTTCCCAGTGCCGCTGCCGGGCGGCGGCGTCGAAGGCGTCGGTGTCGGCCATCGTGAAGCCGTGGACGGTTCCGGGGTAGATCTCGGAGGTGTAGTCGACTCCGGCGGCGTCCAAGGTTGTGTTGAGCTCGCCGAGTGCTTCGGGCGTCAGATCGGTTTCGGCGTGGCCGAAGTGGCCGCGGGCGGTGAGCCGGTGCAGGGTGTCGGGCCCGGCGGCGCCGACCGGGGCGTGGAATGCGGCGAGGGCGGCCACCCGGCCGGGGTGGGCGGCGGCGGTGTGGGTGGCCAGGAGACCGCCGATGCAGTAGCCGGTCGTCGCGACCGGGCCGGGACCGACCTCGGGCCGGGCGGTGAGGAACTCCAGGTAGGCGTCGGCGTCGCGGAGGATCCGGTCGGTGGTGTGTGCCTCGATCATGGGCATCAGCCGGGCGAAGATCGCGGGCCGGGCTTCTTCGCCGATGTACTCGGGCAGGTCGAGCACCGGTGTCGGGCCGTGCCGGTAGAAGGGGTTGGGGACGAGCACGTAGTAGCCGTGACCGGCGAGTTCTTGCGCCATCTCGCGCAGCACGGGCCGGATGCCGAAGCCGTCCGGGTACATCAGCACTCCGGGGTGGCGCTCGCCGTCGGCGGGGAACGCGGCGAACGCGTCGGCCTGGCCGTCGGCGGTGGGGATCTGCAGTGTCTGGGTGGGCATGATGCCCGAGCCTAGGCCACTGGATCATGGCACGACGACGAGTTTTCCGGCGGCGCGGTCGTCCTCCATGTACCGGTGGGCGTCGGCGATGCCGTCGAGGGGGAAGACCCGGTCGACGTGCGGCCGGTAGGTGCCGGCCTCGACCTCGCCGATGATCCGCTGCAGCACGTCGGTCGCGCCGGTGTGGTCGTTGCTGTGGAAGGCGGTCAGCTTGGTGCCGGACGGGATCTTCGCGATCGGTTCGAAGTCCGGGACGAGCCAGCCGCTGAGGGAGCCGGCCACGCAGACCGTCCCGCCGCGGCGGACCAGGCGCAGGGACTCCACCGCCGTGCGGGCGCCGACGAGGTCGAGAACCCAGTCCGGGCCTTCGGGCCACAGCTGCGGCAGACCGGTCAGCGGGCCGCCGTCGTCGATGAGCACGTGGCCGGTCAGCGCGGCGGCTTTGCCCGGCTGCCGGGTGGTAGCGGCGACCTCCACGCCGTGGCCGGCCGCGATGGCGGCGGCGGCCAGCCCGACCGAGGACGTGCCGCCGCGGATCAGCAGCCGTCCGGTGCGGCCCGGGGCGATCCCGAGTGCGTCGAGCGCGCCCTGGGCGGTCAGGTACGTCTCGGGCAGCGCGGCCAGGGTCGGCCACGGCAGGGTGGTGGTGACCGGCATCAGCAGGGGGTTCGGGAGCAGGGCGTATTCCGCGTAGCCGCCGTCGAACGCGCGGCCCATCTCCCCCATCACCGCCGCGACGGTCGTGCCTTCGGGCAGGCGGGGGTCGGTGGAGGCGGCCACGACGCCGGTGCATTCGATGCCGAGAACCCGCGGGAACCGCACGTCCGGGGAGTGCCCCTGCCGGGTCCGCAGCTCCGACCGGTTCAGCCCGGCGGCCTTGACCTGCACCAGGCTCCAGCCGTCCCGGACGGCGGGGACCGGCAGTTCCCGGATTTCCAGCACCTCCGGGCCGCCGGCCCGGACGCAAACCGCTGCACGCATCGTCTTCATGCGTCCCACTCTCACCGGCGTGGCCGGTGGCCGACCACCGGTACACTGCCACGTCATGCCCGATGGCCGCCAACCTGCGTCGCGGATCTGGCCCTCCGGCGGAGCGCACCTCTGGCCGCCGGGCGGGGCCAGCGCCGCGGACGCCCACGACCGGGGACACCTGGTCTACGCGGCCCGCGGTGTGCTGTCGGTGCACACCGAGCGGGGGACGTCGATCGTGCCCGCCAACCGGGTGGCCTGGACCCCGGCCGGCTGCGTCCACCGGCACCGCGCGCACGGCCACACCGACATGCGGATCGTGTTCCTGCCGGCGGCGCTGGCCCGGCTCGTGCCGGACCGCCCGGCCGTGTTCACCGCCTCGGACCTCGCCCGCGAGGTGCTGCTGGCCCTGACCGGCCCGCGCGAGTACGACCGCGGCGCGAGCGCGCGCCTGCGCCGGGTGCTGGTCGACGAGCTGCGCGAGGCGCCCGAGCAGCCGCTGCAGCTGCCGGAGCCCCGCGACGACCGGCTGCGTGCCCTAGCGCGGGTGATGTACGAGACGCCCGGGGACAACACGCCGCTGGCGGAGCTCGGGCAGCGGATCGGCGCGAGTGCCCGCACGCTGAGCCGGTTGTTCCGCGCCGAGCTGGGCATGACGTTCTACGAGTGGCGTACGCAGCTGCGCATCCACCACGCGCTGGTCCTGCTCGCCGACGGGTACGACACGGCCCGCGTGGCCCGCGCGTGCGGGTGGGCGAACCCGAGCCACTTCATCGCGGCTTTCACGACGGTGGTCGGGACGACGCCCGGCCGCCACCGGGCTAGCGGGTGAAGGTGGCCCAGTAGCGGGCGCCGTCCCGGACGGTTTCCAGGCTGAGCAGGCGGACGCCGTCCTGGGCGACGGATTCGATCTCCGGGCGGCTGAACGGCCACGGCGGGCTCTGCCAGTTCGCCATGTCCATGTTCTCCTCCGCCACTTCGCACACGATCGCCGTGCCGCCCGGGGCGAGGAACGAGGCCAGCGACTTCACCGCCGCGGGCCGGAAGTCGCGGGGCATCGCCTGGATGTTCATGATCTCCACGACCAGGTCGAACGCGCGCTCCCAGGCCGGCGGCGGGTTCAGCAGGTCGGCGACCACGTAGTCCACTGTGGAGTGCGGGAACCGCTCGCGGGCCGCCGCCACCGCGGTCGGGGCGACGTCGAAGCCGGTCACCGCCCAGCCGTGGGCGGAAAGCAGTTCCGAGTCGTCGCCCAGCGCGCTGCCCACCACCAGCGCCCGGCGGCCTTCGCCCGGGTGCTCGGCGGCCCAGGCGGTCAGGTCGATGCCCGGTTTGCCGCGGGTCCACGGGACCTCGGCTTCGCCGCGGGCGGCGGCGGTGTAGAGCTGGTCGAACCACCCGGTGGGGTTGCCTTCGGCGAGGGAGGCGCGGGCGAGTACGCGGTCGGCGGGTTCCGGCGTCGTCATGATCGTGACCTTAGCGACGACGCCGGACCCGCGAGACCCGGTTTACGGAGCTACCGGCCCCGGGATGGTGTAGAGCGGGTCGCCGGCCCAGTGGACGACGTCGTGCGGCGGCGTCACCGGTGGTGCGGGCCGGAAATTGGCGGCGTCGTCGACGCTGCCGGTGCCGTCGTAGACCGCGCGCTGCGGGTAGGCGAACACCGGCCGGGTGCGGGTGAGGTTCCCGGCGGTGTCCCGGCCGGTGGCGGTCACGCGCGTGGGTGCGGTGCCGCGTTCGACCCAGGCGACCAGTTCGCGCAGCGGGTCGAACTCGGTGAGCGTCGTGCCGCCGCCGCAGTGGTAGAGCGACGGGACCATGAACAGCCGCGCGAAGTCCTGCGGCCGGCCGTGGGTGAGGCGCTGGTAGTAGTCGAGCGTACCGGTGGGCGGGATGGCTTCGTCGGCCCAGCCGTGCCAGAGCACGAGCTTGCCGCCGCGCCGCTGGAACGCCGAGAGGTCGGTGCTCATGGCGTTGTAGCGGATGCCGACCGGGGTGAGCCGGTCGAAGTCGTGGCGGGTGAAGGTGAAGGTGTCGGTGGTGGTGGCCGGGGCGCCGATCGGGTAGCCGAGGTAGCGCAGGTAGTTGTCGGACAGGTTGCGGGCGAAGGCGGATCCGCCGGTATCCGGGGACGGGATGATCCAGCCGGCCCACGACAGCTCGGAGCCGGGCTGTTCGCCGCCGGGGTAGAGCAGCGTGCCGTGGGGGTCGGTGGGTGGCGAGTAGAGCTTGCGGGTCGCGGTGACCTGGGCCGGGGTGAGGCAGGCCGGGGTGTCCGGGCCGGTGCAGGTGAGCGTGGCCGGGTCGAAGCGGCAGGCGCGCGGGTCGTCGAGCTGGCCGTCGGCGAGCCCGTCGAGGCGGTCGCAGGCGGCGAGGACGGCGGTGTGCAGGGCGGGCAGTTTCGCCGCGGTCAGGATCGGGCTGCCGTCGGCGGCGGTGTTCACCCGGGCGAGCCAGGTCTGGAAGACGCCGAGCAGCGGGCCCCAGTCGTGGGCCGGGGCGCCGGCGACGATGCCGTCGAAGTCCGCGGGGTAGCGCTGGGCGAGCTGGAGGGCTTCGCGGCCGCCGTCGGAGCAGCCGGTGAAGTAGGACTTGCGTGGCGGTGCGCCGTAGAACGCCTGGATGATCGCTTTGGCGGCGCGGGAGACGACGTGGGGTGCGCGGTATTCGAGGTCGTTGCGGGCGGCTTGGTCGTGCGCGCCCCAGCTGCCGTCGTCGACGACGGCGGGGGTCTTGCCGACGTGCCCGTCGTCGGTGGCCGCGACCGCGACGTCGCCGCCGTGGGGCAGGCCGCAGTCGGCGAACTCGGGCGGGTTGACCAGGCCGCAGAAGCCGCCGCAGCCGTACTGCAGGTAGCGCCCGGCGTAGGTCCTGGTGGGCAGCCGCAGCTCGAAGCGGACGGCGGGTTCGACGTAGCCGGCGACGCCGCAGTACTCGGGGTCGGTGCCGGTCGCGGCGACGACGGCCGCCGAGGTGACGTGGGTGGTGGCGCCCGGGAGGGCGAACCCGTGGACCAGGTCGGCGCAGGTGGTCACCGGCCGGACGGGCGAACCGGTCGCGGCGGTGGCGGCGGCCGGGGTGAACGTGGTGGTGGCGAGCGTGAGCGCGGCGATGGCGGCGAAGATCTTCAGTGGTCTCATCGGGCCCCCGTTTTCGGCGTTGTCTGTTTTTGGCCAGGTTTGCCGGGCAGTCTTGACATCGATGTCACCCGCGCGTTTCCCTTCGGTGGCGCCGCCGGTCCCCGCCTGCGCGGCGCTGCTGAATCCGCCCTCCGAGCTTGGAGCAACGATGCCCCGAAGCGCCAGACCGCCGGTCGCTTTCCTGGTGACCGCCGCCGTGGTCGCCGCCGGCCTGGTCACCCTCCCCGCGGCCTCGTCCGCCGCCGAAGACACCCTGCCCGCGGACTTCTCGTCCTCCTTCGAGGCCGGTGACGTCCAGCCGACGTGGACCGACGCCGTCGACACCGACGCGGCGGGCAAGCCGCGCACGTCCGGCGTCAACGGCGCGAACGGCACCGCGATCCCCGGTGACATCCGCGGCAAGGTGACCGAAACCAGCGCCAGCAGCGAGAACACCAGCGGCGGCGAGGTGGTGGCGAACCTCGTCGACGGCACCACGGACACGAAGTGGCTGTCCTGGGACCCCACGGCGTGGGCGCAGATCACGCTGTCGGAGCCGACCGCGATCACGCACTACGCGATCTCCTCGGCCAACGACTCCGCCGAGCGCGACCCGAAGGACTGGACGCTGCAGGGCTCGAACGACGCGAGCTCGTGGACCGACCTGGACAAGCAGTCCGGCCAGTCGTTCGCCGAGCGGTTCCAGACCAACAGCTACAAGCTGGCCGCGCCGACCGCGGCGTACCGGTACTACCGGCTCGACGTCACCGGCAACAACGGCGGCCCGATCCTGCAGATGTCGGAGCTGCTGCTGGCCAACGACGAGCCCGCGCCGCCGCCGCTGCCGAGCATGCGCAGCTTCGTCGACTCCGGCCCGACCAGCGGGTACACGAACAAGAACCGGGCCGGCTTCACCGGGCTCAAGGCGCTGCGCTACTCGGGCAGCCAGACCGCGACCGGGCACGGCTGGTCCTACAACAAGATCTTCGACGTCGACATCCCGGTCGTGGCTTCGACCGAGCTGTCGTACAAGGTCCAGCCGCAGTTCATCACCGGGGACCTGAAGTACCCGAGCACGAACGTCGCGATCGACCTGGCCTTCACCGACGGCACCTACCTGCGTGACCTGGGCGCGACCGACCAGTACGGCTTCCCGCTGACCCCGGAGGGCCAGGGCGCCTCGAAGGTGCTCTACGCCAACCAGTGGAACCTGGTGCGCTCGGCGATCGGGCAGGTCGCGAAGGGCAAGACGATCGACCGGATCCTGGTCGGCTACGACAACCCGAACGGCCCGGGCACGCTGCAGGGCTGGCTCGACGACGTCAAGGTGTCGGCGACGCCGACACCGCCGGCGAGCAGCCGCCCGAGCGACAACGTGGTCACCACGCGGGGCACGATGGCGAACGGCACGTTCTCCCGGGGCAACAACTTCCCGGCCACGGCGGTGCCGCACGGGTTCAACTTCTGGACCCCGGTCACCGACGCCGGCGCCGACCAGGGCGGTTCGCCGCGGTGGCTGTACAACTACAGCACGCAGAACAACGCGCAGAACCTCCCGCAGCTGCAGGCGTTCAGCGTCAGCCACGAGCCGAGCCCGTGGATGGGTGACCGGCAGGTGTTCCAGGTGATGCCGTCCGCGGCCGCCGGCGTGCCGGACGCCGACCGCGACGCGCGGGCGCTGCCGTTCAAGCACAGCGACGAGACCGCGCGGGCGCACTACTACGGGGTGCAGTTCCAGAACGGGATCAAGACCGAGATCGCCCCGACCGACCACGCGGCGATGTTCCGGTTCGCCTTCCCGGGCAGCGACTCCAGCCTGATCTTCGACAACGCCACCAACGCGGGCGGGCTGACCCTCGACCCCGCGACCGGCACGCTGTCGGGCTACACCGACACCGGCAACTACGCGGGTGCGGGCCGGATGTTCGTCTACGCGAGTTTCGACAAGCCGGTCACCGCGGGCGGCAAGCTGACCGGGCAGGGCCGTGACAACGTCACCGGGTACCTGCGGTTCGACGCCGGCGCCGACAAGACGGTGCAGATGCGGATCGCGACGTCGCTGATCAGCGTCGAGCAGGCGAAGCAGAACCTGGCGCAGGAGATCGCCCCGGCCGCGACGTTCGATTCGGTGCGGGACGCGGCGCAGAAGGCGTGGGACGACCAGCTGAAGGTGATCGAGGTCGAGGGCGCGTCGAAGGACCAGCTCACGACGCTCTACTCGAGCCTGTACCGGCTGTTCCTGTACCCGAACTCCCAGTTCGAGAACACCGGCACGGCGCAGAAGCCGGCGTACAAGTACGCGAGCCCGGTGTCGCCGAAGGCCGGCGCGGACACCGCGACCCGGACCGGGTCGAAGGTCGCCGACGGGCAGATGTACGTCAACAACGGCTTCTGGGACACCTACCGCACGACGTGGCCGGCGTACTCGCTGCTCACGCCGGACATGGCCGGGAAGATGGTCGACGGGTTCGTCCAGCAGTACCGCGACGGCGGGTGGATCGCGCGCTGGTCCTCCCCCGGCTACGCGGACCTGATGACCGGCACGAGCTCGGACGTCGCCTTCGCCGACGCCTACCTCAAGGGCGTGAAGAACTTCGACGTCAAGTCCGCCTACGACGCGGCGATCAAGAACGCCACGGTGACGCCGCCGAACTCGGCGGTCGGCCGCAAGGGCCTGGACCAGGGCATCTTCCTCGGCTACACGCCCAACACCGCCAACGAGGGCTTCTCGTGGGCGATCGAGGGGTACGTCAACGACTTCGGCATCGCGAACCTGTCGAAGAAGCTGGCCGAGGAAGCGGCGCCGAACGACCCGCGCAAGGCCGAGTACCAGGAGAACTACGAGTACTTCACCAGCCGCGCCCAGCAGTACGTGAACCTGTTCGACCCGAGTGTCGGGTTCTTCCAGGGCAAGGACGCGAACGGGAAGTTCACCAAGACGAAGGACCAGTACGACCCGCGGTCGTGGGGCGGGGACTACACCGAGACCGACGGCTGGGGCATGGCGTTCACCGTGCCGCAGGACGGTCAGGGCCTGGCGAACCTCTACGGCGGCAAGGCCGGGCTGGCGACCAAGCTGGACCAGTTCTTCGCCGACCAGGAGACCGCCACCTTCCCCGGCACCTACGGGGGTGTGATCCACGAGATGCGGGAGGCCCGCGACGTGCGGATGGGCCAGTACGGCCACTCCAACCAGCCGGCCCACCACCTGCTCTACATGTACGACTACGCCGGTCAGCCGGCGAAGACGCAGGCGAAGGTCCGGGAGGCGCTGTCGCGGCTGTACAACGGCAGCGAGATCGGGCAGGGCTACGCGGGTGACGAGGACAACGGCGAGATGTCCGCCTGGTACATCTTCAGCGCGCTGGGCTTCTACCCGCTGCAGATGGGCAGCCCGAACTACGCGATCGGGTCGCCGCTGTTCAAGAAGGCCACGATCCACCTGGCCGGCGGCAAGGACCTGGTGATCAACGCGCCGAAGAACAGCGCGAAGAACGTCTACGTCCAGGGGGTGAAGGTCAACGGCAAGGCGTACTCCTCGACGTCGCTGCCGCAGGACCTGATCGCCCGCGGCGGGACGATCGAGTTCGCCATGGGCCCGAACCCGTCGAACTGGGGTACCGGCCCGGGCGACGCGCCGAAGTCGATCACCACGGGTGACGCGGTCCCGACGCCGCTGCACGACGAGACCGGTGCCGGCAAGGGCACGCTGTCCACTTCGGACGGCTCCGACGCCGGCGCGCTGATCGACAACACCTCCCGCACGCAGGCCGCCGTCACCGGCGCCCTCCAGTACCAGCTGAACTCGACCGACGAGGCCGTCACGCACTACACGCTGACGTCCCAGACCGGTGCGGGCGACCCGAAGAGCTGGGTGCTGAAGGGCTCCTACGACGGCAAGACGTGGGCGGTGGCCGACCGGCAGGAGAACCAGGCGTTCAGCTGGCGGCAGCAGACCCGCGCGTTCAAGGTGGCCGACCCGGCGCACTACGCCTACTACAAGCTCGAGGTCACCGCGACCAGCACCGGCGCCCCGGCGCAGCTGGCCGAGTTCGAGCTGCTGGGCAGGCCGGATGCGGCGTGCACCCGCACCATCACGGGCGCGTCCAACGGCCCGCTGACGGTGACGAGCGGGACGGTGTGCCTGCAGGACGCGACGGTGTCCGGCCCGGTCACCGTGGCGCCCGGCGCGTCGCTGATCGTCCGCGGCGGTTCGGTCAAGGGCCCGCTGTCGGCCACCGGCGCGGCCCAGGTGGTGCTCAACCGCACGAAGGTGGGCGGTCCGGTGGCGATCACCGGAGTGACCGGCGTGGTGTCGATCGAGCTGACCGACATCGGCGGCCCGGTGGCGCTGACCGGCAACCACGGGCCGGTGCTCACCTCGAGCACCGTCGCGGGCCCGCTGGCGTGCGCGGTCAACACCCCGGCACCGACGGACCACGACCTGCCCAACACCGTCCGCGGCCCGGTCGCCGGGCAGTGCACGAAGATGTAGCTCGACGGTAGGTCCCGTGAGGGCCGTTTCGAGGGACTTCGGTCTCCCGGAACGGCCCTCACGGCGTTTCGGGCGGTGATCCGGCGGCCCGGCCGAGCCGCCGTCGCCTGGGCAGGCAGTGTTCAGCACGCTGCGCCGTTCGGCGGCGGTTACGGTGGGCGCATGTCCGACGCCGTGTTCTTCTCCTCCTTCGAATCCGGTGACCCGCAGCCGGCGGACCCCGGCCTGCGCGTCGGCAGCGGCCCGGAGCACTCGCCCACGGCCCGGACCGGCGCCGGCTTCACCGGCGTGCGTGCCCTGCGCTACACCGAGCGGCCCCACGCCGTCCTGTTCGAACTCGACCTCCCGGTGACCGGGCGCACCGAGCTGTCCTATGTGGTCTTCCCGGAGGCCGACGGCGACATCCCCGCCTACCACGCCACCCGGGTCAGCCTCGACGTCGAGTTCGCCGACGGCACCGCCGCCGGGTTCGCCCCGGTGGACGACAAGACGCTGTGGGTGGACCAGTGGAACCCCGTCCGCCGCCCGCTGGGGGCGTTCGCCGGGCGCCGGATCGCCCGGATCGTGCTGCGCACCGACGCGCCCGGGAAGATCGCCGGCTGGCTCGACGACGTCCGGATCGCCGAACGCCCCGAGCCGCCCCGCGAGCCCGTCGACTGCGTCCGCACGACCCGCGGCACCCACTCCAGCGGCGAGTTCTCCCGCGGCAACAACTTCCCGGCCACGGCGGTGCCGCACGGGTTCAACTTCTGGACCCCGGTCACCGACGCCCGCGTGACCAACTGGCTCTACTCCTACCACCGCCACAACGACGAACGGAACCGGCCCGCGCTGCAGGCGTTCGCGCTGTCGCACCAGCCGAGCCCGTGGATGGGCGACCGGCACACCTTCCACGTCATGCCCGGCACCGGCCCGGTCCAGCCCGACCCGCGCAAGCGCGCGCTGCCCTTCTCCCACGACGAGGAGACCGATTCGCCGCACCACTACGGCGTCCGGTTCGCCAACGGGATGACCGCCGACCTCGCGCCGGCCTCGCACGCGGCGATCATGCGGTTCACCTTCCCCACCAAGCACGGCTGGCTGCTGTTCGACAACGCCGGCAACCGCGGCCGGCTGCGCCTGAACCCCGACACCGGTGTGATCACCGGCTACACCGCGGTCCGCAGCCGGCTCTCGGCCGGAGCGCGCCGGATGTTCGTCTACGCCGTGACCGATGCCCCGGCCACCCGCGGCGCCCGGGTCCGGCGTCCGCCGTGGCGGCGGGTGTCGGGGTACTTCGAGTTCGACGGGCCCGACGTCACGCTGCGGATCGCGACGTCGCTGATCAGCCTCGCGCAGGCCAAGCTGAACCTCGAGCAGGAGATCCCGGCCGGGACGACGTTCGATCAGGTCCGGGCGCAGGCCCGGCGGCAGTGGCAGGAGGAGCTCGGCCGCGTCGAGGTCGAAGGGGCCACCGAGGACCAGCGCACGACGCTGTACTCCAACCTCTACCGGCTGTTCCTCTACCCGAACATCGCGCACGAAACCACCCCGAAGGGAATCCGGCACGCCAGCCCGGTCGTGCGCCGGTGGTGGCCGAGCACCCGGCGGCGGACCGGCGCGAAGGTCGTCGACGGCGAGCTGTACGTCAACAACGGCTTCTGGGACACCTACCGCACCACCTGGCCCGCCTACGCGCTGCTCGCCCCGGACCGCTGCGGCCGGATGATCGACGGGTTCGTCCAGCAGTACCGCGAGGGCGGGTGGATCGCCCGCTGGTCCTCCCCCGGCTACGCCGACCTGATGACCGGCACCAGCTCGGACGTCGCCTTCGCCGACGCCTACCTCAAGGGCGTGAAGAACTTCGACGCCGAGGCCGCCTTCGACGCCGGGGTGAAGAACGCCACCGTCACCCCGCCGCGCCGCTCGGTCGGCCGCAAGGGCCTCGACCAGTCGATCTTCCTGCACTTCACCCCGGTGTCGGTCCACGAAGGACTGTCCTGGGCCCTCGAAGGCTGCATCAACGACTTCGGCCTGGCCAACTTCGCCGAGGCGCTCTCACGGGAGAGCGACGGGCCACGAGCCCGGATGTACGGCGACTACGCCGCCTATTTCCGCGAGCGCGCGAAGCACTACGTCCACCACTTCGACCCGGCGATCGGGTTCTTCCAGGGCCGCCACCGCGACGGCCGCCGCAAGTTCGCCCCCGAGGGCTACGACCCGGCCGCCTGGGGCGGCGACTTCGTCGAAACCAACGCCTGGAACACCGCCTTCACCGCACCGCACGACGGCCCCGGCCTCGCCGCCCTGCACGGCGGCACCGCGGCGCTGGAAGCCAAACTCGACACCTTCTTCGCCACCCCCGAGACCGGACGGCGGCCCGGCGCGTACGGCGGCCTGATCCACGAGATGACCGAGGCCCGCGACGTCCGGATGGGCCAGTACGGCCACTCCAACCAGCCCTCGCACCACATCCCCTACGTCTACAACCTCGCCGGCGCCCCCGCGAAGACCCAGGCCGTCGTGCGGGAAGTGCTGCGCCGGCTCTACCTGGGCAGCGAGATCGGCCAGGGCTACCCCGGCGACGAGGACAACGGCGAGATGTCGGCCTGGTACGTCTTCAGCGCACTCGGCTTCTACCCCCTCGCCGTCGGCAGCCCCCGCTACGCGATCGGCTCGCCGCTGTTCGAGAAGGCCACCGTGCACCTGGGCGAGGGCCGCAAGCTCGTCATCCACGCCCCCGGCAACACCGCCGAAACCGTCTACGTCCGCGGGCTCACCGTCGACGGCGAACCGCACGAGAACACCTCGATCGCCCACGCCACCCTCGCCGGCGGCGCCGAACTCGTCTTCGACCTGACAACCGAACCCACCGGCTGGGGCACCCCGCCCCCACCCGCCGAACACCCCGCACCCGCGACCGACCTCACCGGCACCGCGACCAGCTCCGACGGCACGAAGACCGGCGCGCTCTTCGACGACACCACCCGCACCGAAGTCAGCTTCCGCAGCGCCACCCCGGCGATCGAGTTCACCGTCACCGGCGAACCCCGCGAAGTCACCATGTACACGCTCACCTCCGGCGCCGGCCGCGGCGACCCGAGCGCGTGGGTGCTCGAAGGCTCCGACGACGGCACCGCCTGGTCCACCCTGGACGAACGCCACGACGAGCTGTTCCGCTGGCGCCGCCAGACCCGGCCGTTCGTCCTCGCCACGCCGGCCGCGCACGCCCGCTACCGGCTGCGGATCACCGCCACCCGCGGCCGCCGCGCCACCCTCGCCCAATGGGAGCTCCTCGCCCGATGAACCACCTCCGCACCGCCGTCCTCGACCGGTTCGCGGCGGCCGACCCCGGCCTGGTCCGGCTGCGGCTGGCCGGCTCCGCCGTGCTCGGCATCGTCCTGGCCGTCGCCGCCCTGCTGCCCACGCACGTCCCGCTCACCGTCATGCTCATCGGCGCCATCGCGGCGATGATGACCGCCTTCACCGTCAACGACCCCACCCCGGGCGCCCAGGCCGTCACCCTCGTCCTGGCCTTCCTCACCGGAGCCGCGTCGATCACCGTGGCCAGCCTCGGCTCCGCGCTGCCGCCGCTGGACAGCATCGTGTTCGTCCTGCTGATCTTCGTCGCCGTCTACGCCCAGCGCTTCGGCGCCCGCGGCACCGCGCTCGGCTCGATCGGCTTCTTCCTGTTCTTCTTCCCGATGTTCCTGCAGGCCCATCTCAAGCAGGTCCCGCAGCTGCTGATGGCCCTCGGCGTCGGCGTGCTCGCCAACGCCGTCGTCCGGTTCGTCCTGCTGCGGCACAACCCCGAAGCCGAGTTCCTGCGCGTCCGCCGCGCCTTCCGCGCCCGCCTCGGCGCCGTCGTCCGCGCCACCGAGGCCTACCTCGCCGTCAACGGCAGCGAGCGCACCCGCAAGCAGCTGCGCTCGGCACTGGCCCGGCTGCACGAATGCGTGCTGCTCATCGAAGACGCCGCCCCCGACGTCGTCGACGCCCGCGCCGCCGACCGGCTGCGCCGCCGCGCCATCGAAGTCGAACTCGCCCTGCAGTGGCTGGCCATCACCGTCCAGCGCACCTGCTCCGACGAACTCGGCCCGGACGTCCGCGACGACCTCATCGCCCGGCTCGCCCGCTTCCGCGCCCTCATGGAACGCGACCCGCGCGAGCTCCCGCTGATCAGCCAAACCGGCGAATACAGCCGCATGCTCGTCGAAGGCAGCCGCATCGACGAACACGCCGCCCCCGGCGACGGCGTCCGCAAGGCACTCGCCGAGCTCGCGCTGGCCGACGACCGGGCCCAGCGCGCCGCCGCACCGGAAACCACCGCAGACCCCCTCGAAGACGAGGACCCGGAACCGGAACCCCGGCTCGCCTACGACAACCGCACCCGCAGCGCCATCCAAGCCGTCGTCGGCGGCGGCCTGGCCGTGCTCGGCGGCGAACTCGTCTCCCACCAGCGCTGGTACTGGGCCGTGCTCACCGTCTTCGTCGTGTTCATCGGCGCCTCCAGCGCCGGCGCCACCTTCGTCAAAGGCGTCCGCCGCCTCGGCGGCACCCTGATCGGCATCGTCGGCGGCGTCCTGCTCGCCGTGGGAGTCGGCGGCAACACCGCGGCCACCCTCGCCCTCATCCTGGTGTGCGTGTTCGGGATGGTCTACACCGCCCGCGTCTCCCAGGTCGTGATGGCCTTCTTCGTCACCAGCATGCTCGGCCTGCTCTACAGCCTGCTCGGCACCTTCAGCCTCGCGGTGCTCTGGATCCGCGTCGCCGAAACCGCCGTCGGCGCCGCCGCCGGCATCCTCGCCGCCGTCGTCATCGTCCCGGTCCGCACCCGCTCGGTCATGCTCGACGACATCGGCGAAGTCCTCGACGACCTCGAAGAGTTCCTCGAACACACCCGCGGCCTCCTGGCCGGCGAGGAGAACGTCAACGTCATCGAGCTCTCCCGCGACCTCGACCGCAGCGTCGACCAGGTCCGCACCACTGTCGAACCCCTGACCCACCCGGTGAACCTCCGCAGCGCCCGCCGCGACTACGGCTGGCACGTGCTCACCACCCTGGAAACCATCGCCTTCCGGGCCCGCCACGTCGCCGCCCGCGCCCAGCCCGGCCAGCTCGCCGGCACCGACGCCGACCGGCTCCGCCGGTTCACCGGACGTCTCCTGGCCAACATCGACGTCCTCCGCAAGGCACTGGCCGCCCCCGGCGGCCCCACCCCCGGCACGCTCGTACGCGACGACGGCACCCCCGTCTCCGACCGCGTCGAGCAGGCCGAAACCCGCGCGGTCCTCTCCAGCCTCAGCCACCTCGACGAGGCCCTCGTCTCCCTCGGCCGCGTCTTCGGCGTCGAAGCCACCGATCCCCGGGCCCCGGCGAAGCCCTGACCGGCCGGGGCGGCGCAGCTCTCCCGCCGCGCCGCCCCTCTGGACCTCCGGTCACCCGGAGCCGATCACGGACAGGCCAGCCACGCGAAGTGGTACACCGTGGTGATGCTGCCGTCGGTCGAGTCCATCGTGACGTAGCTCGTCGTCTTCTTCGGATCCGACGTCCCGGCCGCGGCCCGCAATTCCGTGTTGATGTTCAGATTGCGTTCCTCACCACACGGCTTGAAGGCGATCGCGCCGACCTCCGTCGAATCGGTGAAATGCCAGTCGTCTTCCAACGGCCCGGTCAGCGGATGCTGGACGTAAGCGGTCGGCGAATTACCCTGGAAATAGTAGTTCGCTCTTTCCAGGCCGGTCGCACCCTTTTCCAGGTGCGCGAAGCCGCGGTAGTCGGCCTCCGCGATTCCGTAGGTGAAGCCCTGCGGCACGTGCACCCGCAGGCCGATCTGGCAGTTCTTCCGCGCGTCCAGCGGCCCGGCGCCGACCCCGACCAACGCCGTGTAGGCGCTGTAAGTCACGGTGAACGCCGTGTTGTCCTGCGAAACCGCCACCGCCGAAGTGTTGGGCGGACAGCCGGTGCCGATGGCGTTGACGACGTCGATGACAATTTTGTCGGGCGGCGGCGGGGTGTTCCACGAATGCGGGGCGACCACAGAGGACAGCGCCATTACGGCAGCAACGACCGCAGACAGCATCGGAATCCTTCCCAATACAGCCGAATTGGGGACGGGGGCCGGACCATGGTAGCGAAAGGATCATGGAAGCAAACCCCGCTGAATGGAGCAACGCGCAGTAGCCGTCCCGCCACGCGGTAAGCCGATAATTTCGGACCCGCATTCTCGCGAAAGACGGATAACTTCCACCGGAAAACGATTTCGCGCCCCCGGACCGCTGCCCGCCGTCCGCGATCACCCCGCGACGTCCGGCCTTGATCGTTTCACCCCGCCACCGGGCGCCGACACGATCGACACCACACCGTCCCGACCAGGAAACTTACCCGATCCCGACTAAAGGTACACTCCGGGCAAACCGCCCCATGACCGCCCGAAAAGCGATCCTCGCAACAGTGACTGGACGCACCCGACCGGCAACGCCCGGGAGGGATAGGCTCCCAACCACTAGCCAAAGTCGTCTCAAGCTGGAGAACCGCAATGACCCAAGCCCCAGTCAACGTGACCGTCACCGGCGCCGCCGGCCAGATCGGCTACGCGCTGCTCTTCCGCATCGCGTCCGGTCAGCTCCTCGGCCAGGACGTCCCGGTGAAGCTGCGGCTGCTCGAGATCCCGCAGGCGGTCAAGGCGGCCGAGGGCACCGCGATGGAACTCGAAGACGGCGCGTTCCCCCTCCTCGCCGGCACCGACATCTTCGACGACCCCAAACAGGCCTTCGAAGGCACCAACATCGCCCTCCTCGTCGGCGCCCGCCCCCGCAGCAAGGGCATGGAGCGCGGCGACCTCCTCGAAGCCAACGGCGGCATCTTCAAGCCCCAGGGCGAAGCCATCAACGCCGGCGCCGCCGACGACATCAAGGTCCTCGTCGTCGGCAACCCCGCCAACACCAACGCCCTCATCGCCCGCTCGCACGCCCCCGACGTACCCGCCGAGCGCTTCACCGCGATGACCCGCCTCGACCACAACCGCGCCCTCGCCCAGCTCGCCAAGAAGCTCGGCGTCCCGGTGACCGAACTCAAGAAGGTCGCCATCTGGGGCAACCACTCCGCCACCCAGTACCCCTCGGTCCAGCACGCCGAATTCGGCGGCAAGAGCATCGCCGACGCCCTCGACCAGGCCTGGCTCGAAAACGACTTCATCCCCACCGTCGCCAAGCGCGGCGCAGCCATCATCGAAGCCCGCGGCCTCTCCTCCGCCGCCTCGGCCGCCTCCGCCGCCATCGACCACGTCTACACCTGGGTCAACGGCACCCCGGCCGGCGACTGGACCTCCGCCGCCGTCGCCTCCGACGGCTCCTACGGCGTCCCCGAGGGCCTCATCTCGTCCTTCCCCGTCACCGCCAAGGACGGCAAGTACGAAATCGTCCAGGGCCTCGAAATCGACGACTTCTCCCGCACCCGCATCGACGCCTCGGTCGCCGAGCTCGTCGAAGAACGCGACACCGTGCAGAAGCTCGGCCTCATCTGAGCCCACGCACCCGAAGGGGCCGCCGTCACACCCGTGACGGCGGCCCCTTTCGCATCGCCCGCAGCGAACACCGCACGCCCACAGCGAAACACCCGCCCCGAACGCGATCATCACCCCTACCGTCGCCCCCATGACCCTTCTCGCCGTACCCGACATGCAGGCACCGAACCAGTCCCCCGACGACACGGTCTACCAGCAGCTCCTGCGCGACCGCATCGTCTTCCTCGGCTCCGAGGTCAACGACGAGGTCGCCAACCGGCTCGTCGCCCAGCTGCTCCTGCTCGCCGCCGACGACCCCGCGAAGGACATCACCTTCTACATCAACTCCCCCGGCGGCTCCGTCAGCGCCGGCATGGCCATCTACGACACCATGCAGCTCGTCAAACCCGACGTCGCCACCTACGGCCTCGGCTTCGTCGCCTCCATGGGCCAGTTCCTGCTCTCCTCCGGCACCCCCGGCAAGCGCTACCTGCTGCCCAACACCCGGATCGTCATGCACCAGCCCTCCGCCGGCATCAGCGGCGCCGCCACCGACATCGCCATCCAGGCCGAAGTCTTCGGCCGGATGAAACGCCGCATCGCCGAAATCACCGCCCGCCAGACCGGCCAGACCGTCGAACGCATCACCGCCGACGCCGACCGCGACCGCTGGTTCGACGCCGATGAAGCCCTCGCCTACGGCTTCGTCGACCACATCGTGGCCGCCGGCTGACACAGTTCTCGCCCCCGGGGACACCGGGGGCGAGAACTGCCCCGGGTCAGCAGTGGCTGGTGAGCCGCATGCCGTTGATCCGGTCGAAGAACTGCGGGTCGAACGACCCGGCGTCGAACCACCACGTCCACTGGTTCTCCACCGTGCCCCGCACGAACTTCGGGTCACCCCCGTGCGTGACCGCACCCAGGACGAAGCCGTTGCCGTCCGTCGCCACCGGCCACATCAGCCACGCGTCGTCGCTGTCGCTGCTGGTGATCACGGCCTCGAACTTCGCACTGCCGTTCCGGTACAGCGTCCACTTCGCCTGGTCCATCGTGCAGTCACCGGCGGTGATGCGACCCCAGGTGAACCAGCAGTAGTCCCACCCGGTGCAGGTGGCCTCCGTGGACTGGGTGCCGGCCGAGGCCGGCGCGGCGAGCAGGCCGCCGATCGCGAGCACGAGCGTCAGCAAGACGCCCAGCCGCCGCAGTTCGGTCTTCATGGTTTCCCTCCCCGAGAAGCAGAATCCCCTTGCCCGGCAAAGCTAACCCGGCGACGCCGGCCACCGGGGTCACTCGGGTGCGGTGACCGGGGAGGGCGAACCTGCCCGACCGCGAGGCCGGAAGTTCACCCTTCCGTCGATGCTTCTTTTGGTGCGGGAAGCGACGGCCGGGCAGCTTTCAAGAAAGTTGCCCGGCCGTATAGGTCGTTATACAGTTGGAAGATCAGACTCCGTTGAGGCCGCGGCGGGCCAGCAGGGGGTCGATCTCGGGGTCGCGGCCGCGGAAGGCCCGGAAGGCGTCCATGGGGTCGATGCTGCCTCCTCGGCCGAGGAGGGTGCGGCGGAAGTGGTCGCCGTTCTCGCGGGTCAGTCCCCCGTTGTCCCGGAACCACTGGACGGTGTCGGCGTCGAGGACTTCGCTCCAGATGTAGGAGTAGTACCCGGCGCTGTAGCCGCCGCTGAAGATGTGGGCGAAGTACGTGGTGCGGTAGCGCGGCGGGATGGCGTCCACGGCCACGCCGGCCTTCACGAGTGCCTCCCGCTCGAAGGGCTGCACCTCCGTCACGCGGTCGTCGACGCCGAGGCTGTGCCAGGCCTGGTCGAGCAGGGACGCCGCGAGGTACTCGGTCGTGGCGAACCCTTCGCCGTACTGCTGGGCGGCGAGCAGCTTCTCGACCTGCTCCTGCGGCAGCGCCTCCCCCGTCTCGTGGTGCTTCGCGTAGTTGGCCAGGACTTCCGGCCACAGCATCCACATCTCGTTGACCTGGGAGGGGTATTCGACGAAGTCGCGGGGCACGTTGGTGCCGGAGAACGTCGGGTAGCGGACCGCCGAGACGAGCGCGTGCAGGGCGTGGCCGAACTCGTGGAACGCCGTGACGACCTCGTCGAACGTCAGCAGGGTGGGCTCCCCCGCCGGCGGCTTGTTCACGTTGAGCACGTTGACCACGACCGTCTTGCGGCCGAGCAGCTCGGACTGGTCGACGAAGGTGTTCATCCAGGCGCCGCCGCGCTTGGCGTCGCGGGTGTAGAGGTCGAGCAGGTAGAGGCCCAGCGGGGTGCCGTCGGCGTCGAAGACCTCGAAGGTCCGGACCTCCGGGTGGTACTTCGGCAGGTCGTCCCGCTCGGTGAAGGTCAGGCCGTAGAGCTTCGTCGCGGCGAAGAAGACGCCGTCGAGGTACACCCGGTCGGCCTCGAAGTACGGGCGCAGCGCCTCGGTGTCGACGTCGAAGCGCTCGCGGCGGACCTGGGCGGCGTAGTACGGCCAGTCCGACGGCCGCAGCTTCGCGCCCGGCACGTCGGCTTCCAGCAGCTGCTGCAGCTCGGCGGCTTCGGCGCGGGCGTTCGCGACCGCGGCGGGCGCCAGCCGCTCCAGCAGCCCGGCGGCGGCCTCGGCGGTCTTCGCCGTCTCGTCCGCGATGATGTACGCGGCGTGGTGCGGATAGCCGAGCAGGGCGGCCCGTTCCGCGCGCAGCCGCACGATCTCGGCGACGACGGCGTTGTTGTCGTAGCCGTTGCCGCGGTTGCCCCGCGCCATCGACGCGGCGTGGATCCGCGCGCGCACGTCGCGGTCGCGCAAAGTCTCCAGCGGGGACGCCTGGCTGGTCGGCAGGCTCAAGGTGAGCACGTACTTGCCGTCCTCGCCCCGCGCGGTGGCCGCTTCGGCCGCGGTCGCGATCGCGCCTTCGCCGAAACCGGCCAGCTCGGCGCGGCCGGCGATGACGACGGCCAGCTCGTTGGTGTCCCTGAGCAGGTTCTGCTGGAACTTCGTCTGCAGGGTGGACAGCTGCTCGTTGAGCTCGCGCAGCCGGGCCTGCTCGGCCTCCCCGAGCCCGGCGCCGGCCCGGCTGAAGTCGGTGTGCCGCCGTTCCAGCAGCCGCAGCGACTCCTCGTCCAGGCCGAGCTCGTCCCGCCGCGCGTGGAGCGCGTCGATCCGGGCGAACAGCTGCGGGTTCAGGTGGAGCGCGTCGTGGTGAGCGGCCAGCTTCGGCGCGAACTCGGCCTGGATGGCCTGGATCTCGTCGGTGCTGTTGGAGCCGGCCAGGTTGTAGAACACGCTCGCCACCCGGCCCAGCAGCTCGCCGGCGCGCTCGAGGGCCACGATGGTGTTCTCGAACGTCGGCTCGGCCTCCTGCGCCGCGATCTCCTCGATCTCCGCCGCGTGCTCGGCCAGCCCCGCTTCGAGGGCGGGCCGGTAGTGCTCGCCGGAGATCCGGTCGAAGGGCGGCAGGGCGTAGGGCAGCTCGCTGGGTGCGGCGAACGGGTTGTCCGGCGAAATCATCGGGGCAGGCTCCTGGTCGGGGACAGACACACTCGGTCCCGCCACCCTACGTGGTCCACCTGTGCGGATGTCAGCGCTTTCCGGAGGTGGCCGGGGTCACCGGCCGGTGCTACCACCCACGACGGCGTCGCTGCTCACACCCTTTTCACCGGCCTTCTTCCCGCGCTTGGGCTTGGGCTCCGGAGGCACGATCCCGCGGAGATCGCCACCGTGGTCGTTGACCCGCAGCACGAACGGCCGCGTCTCGGTGTAGCGCACGACCGAGACGGACGCCGGGTCGACGACGATCCGCTGGAAGGCGTCCAGGTGCTGGCCGAGGGCGTCGGCGAGGATCGACTTGATCACGTCGCCGTGGCTGCACAGCAGCCAGACGGCGTGGTCGCCGTGCTCGGCCGCGATCCGCCGGTCGTGGGCGCGGACGGCGGCCACCGACCGCGCCTGCATCGCCGCGAGCCCTTCGCCACCGGGGAACACCGCGGCGGAGGCGTGCGCCTGCACGACCCGCCAGAGCGGTTCCTTGGCGAGGTGCTTGAGCTCCTTGCCGGTCCAGTCGCCGTAGTCCACTTCGGACAGGCCGGGCTCGACGACCTTCTCGAGCCCGCGCGCGGCGGCCAGCGGGCCGACCGTCTGCTTGCACCGCAGCATCGGCGAGACGACGAGCCCGGACAGCGGCACGCCGTCGAGGCGTTCGACGAGCTTCTCCGCCTGGGCCCGGCCGGTGTCGTCGAGGTTGACCTTCGGGGAGCGCCCGGCCAGGACGCCGGAACCGTTGGCCGTGGACTTGCCGTGCCGGAGCAGAATGACCGTACTCACGGGCCCCACCCTACGTGGGGACCGATCAAGCGGTCCCCACGCGGGGAGATCAGTGCCCGACCGGGCCCGCGTTCGGGTCCAGCACACCGCTGAAGATCAGCACGTACAGCAGCACGCCGAGCACCAGCCGGTACACCACGAACGGCACGAAACTGCGCTTCTTGATGTAGGCCATCAGCCAGGCGATCACGAGGTACCCGACGCCGAAGGCGACCAGCGTGGCCAGGATCGTCGGGCCCCACTGGGCCGGCACGCCGCCCGAGCCGATGTCCTTGAGCTTGTACACGCCCGAGCCGAACACCGCCGGCAGCGCCAGCAGGAACGAGTACTCCGCCGCCTCCGCCCGGGTGTAGCCCAGCAGCAGGCCCGCGCTCGTGGTGCCGCCCGAGCGGGACACGCCCGGGATCAGGGCCAGCGCCTGCGCGAACCCGAAGCCGAGGCCGTGCGGCACGGTCAGGTCGTCCAGCGTCCGGTTCTGCTTCCCGATCCGGTCGGCGACCAGCAGGATCACGCCGAACACGATCAGCACGGTCGCGGTGATCCGCAGGTCGCGGAACGCGCTGTCGATCTGGTCCTGCAGCAGCAGCCCGAGCACCACGATCGGCAGCGAGCCGACGATGATCAGCCAGCCCAGCCGGGCGTCCGGGTCACGCCGCCACTCCGCCTTGTACAGCGAAAAGAACCAGGCACGCAGGATCTTCCCGATCTTCGGCCCGAAGTAGATGATCACCGCCAGCTCGGTGCCGATCTGGGTGACCGCGGTGAACGCCGCGCCCGGGTCGTCCCAGCCCGCCAGCGCCGCGACGATCCGCAGGTGCGCGCTCGACGAGATCGGCAGGAACTCGGTCAGGCCCTGGACCAGGCCGAGCACCAGTGCTTCGAACCACCCCACGTCAGGCCACCCCCGCCAGCTCGAGCGCCTCGACGGCCGTGCGCAGGGCATCGGCCGGCTCCGGCGTGTACGGCGACACCGACAGGGTCGTCACGCCGGCTTCGGCGTATTCCTTCATCTTCTCCGCGATCCGTTCCTTCGGACCCAGCAGCGACGTCGCGTCGAGGAACTCCGGCGGCACCGCCGCCATCGCCCCCGCCCGGTCGCCCGCCAGGTACTTCTCCTGCACTTCGGCGGCCTCCGCCGCGAATCCCATCCGGCACGCCAGCCGCTTGTAGAAGTTCTTCTCCCTGCTCCCCATCCCGCCCAGGTAGAGGGCCGCGTAGCCGCGGACGGCGTCCGCGCAGACCCGCCAGTCTTCGCCGGGTACCAGCGGCACCGACGGGACGACGTCGAAGCCGTCCAGCGTGCGGCCGGCCCGCTCGGCACCGGCGCGGACGTGGGCCAGCTGCTCCCCCGCGTGGGCCGGCGAGAAGAACACCGGCAGCCAGCCGTCGGCGATCTCCCCGGCCAGCTCCAGGTTCTTCGGGCCGATCGCGGCCAGGTAGAGCGGGATGTGCATGCGCGCGGGCCGGACGGTCAGCCGCAGGGCCTTGCCCGGGCCGTCCGGCAGCGGCAGCGTGAAGTGCTCCCCCTCGAACCGCACGCGCTCCCGCCGCAGCGCCGCCCGCACGATTCCCGCGTACTCCCGGGTGCGGCCCACCGGCGACGCGAACCGCACGCCGTGCCAGCCCTCGGACACCTGCGGGCCGGACACGCCGAGGCCGAGCCGGAACCGGCCGCCCGAGAGCGTGTCGAGGGTCGCGGCGGTCATCGCCGTCATCGCCGGCGTGCGGGCCGGGATCTGCAGCACGGCGGCCCCGACGTCGATCCGGGACGTCCGCGCCGCGATCCAGGTCAGCACGGTCACCGCGTCCGAGCCGTAGGCCTCCGCCGCCCACACGACCGCGTACCCCAGCTCCTCCGCCTGTTTCGCCAAGGCGAGGTTCGCGGGGTCGTTCCCCGTCCCCCAGTAGCCGAGATTCAGTCCGAGTCGCACGGGGCCAGACCCTAACGGGGGCCTTGATCGCGACACGACTCACCTTGGTCTCCTCCGGACGGGGCAGGCCACTAGGCTCGGCGGTCGTGGAAAAGCGACTGCTCGGCCGCTCGGGACTGCGCGTCTCCCGTATGGCGCTCGGCACCATGACCTGGGGTGGCGACACGGACGCGGAGGAGGCCGCCAGCCAGCTGGTCGCCTTCGTCGACGCCGGCGGCACCCTGGTGGACACGGCCGACATCTACGGCGAAGGCGAGAGCGAGCGGATGCTCGGCTCGCTGCTCGGCGACCTCGTGCCCCGCGACGACGTCGTCCTGGCCACGAAGGCGGTCGCCCGGCGCGACGACGGCCCGTTCGGCGGCGGCGCCTCCCGCGGCGCGCTGCTGACCGCGCTCGACGGCTCGCTCAAGCGGCTCGGCACCGACCACATCGACCTCTGGCAGCTGCACGCCTGGGACGACTGCGTCCCGATCGCCGAGACGCTCTCCGCCCTCGAGTACGCCGTGACCAGCGGAAAGGTCCGCTACGTCGGCGTCTCGAACTACGCGGGCTGGCAGCTGGCCACCGCCGCCACGGGCGCGTCCGCCGTCGCGCCCCTCGTCTCCACCCAGGTCGAGTACTCGCTGCTGGAGCGCGGGGTCGACCGCGAGGTCGTGCCCGCGGCCGCCCACCACGGCATCGGGCTGCTGCCCTGGGCCCCGCTCGGCCGCGGCGTCCTGACCGGTAAGTACCGCACCGGCACACCCGCCGACTCCCGCGGCGCCAACAGCGCGTACGCCGGCTACGTCGAGCACCACCGCACCGACCGCGCCGCCCGGATCGTGCAGGCCGTCGCCACCGCGGCTGACGGCCTGGGCACCTCCCCGCTGGCCGTCGCGCTGGCCTGGGTCCGCGACCGGCCCGGCGTCGTCGCCCCGGTCGTCGGGGCGCGCGACACCGGCCAGCTCACCGGCTCGCTGGCGGCGGAGGACATCACCCTGCCGCCCGCCATCCGGTCCGCGCTCGACGACGTCAGCGCGATCGAGGTCGGCTACCCCGAACGCTGGCCGCGATGAGCGCCAGATGTCTGTTCGGTGACACGCACGTGACGGCACGGGGATCAAGGAGCATGCTGGTGAAGACCGCCCGCCGAGGGACAACTGGAGGCCGCAACGTGCGTCGGCTCGCCGCCGTGTCGTGGATCGCGCTCCCGCTCGCCGGTGCCCTCGTGCTCTCGGGCTGCTCGTCGGCCAAGCCGGCGACCGACGAACTGCAGATCGTGGCGAACCCGACCGCCGCGCGCCCGGCCGGCTCCCCCGCGGTGACCGTGAAGCCCGCCGGTCAGGTGCTCGGCGCCGGTCCGGTGTCGGCGGTCGCGGTCGATCCGAAGACCTCGACCCTCGTCGTTGCGGTTTCCTCGCCGCCTGCGCTGCGGCTGTACGACCTGGACGCGCTCGCATTACCCCCGGTGAATATGCCGTTATACGGCAAGGTGTCCCGGCTGACGGTGACGCCCGGGCGGGTCGAGATCGCCGAGCCCGAGCAGGGTGTGGTGCAGCAGCTGACGTTGCCGGACCGGAAGCTGACCGAGACGAAGACGGGCGGGCAGCCGGCGTCGAGCATCGCCTACGGTGCCGGCCGGCTGGTCGCGATGGGGGCGGCGAAGGACATCCAGGTGCTGCCGGCAGCGGGTCCGGCGCGGACGATCGGCGGGCAGCTCTACAGCGCCGACGACGTGGTCGACACCGGGCACGGGGTCGTGGTGCTGGACCGGCTGCGGACGGCGGTGTTCTCGGTGGACGTCGCCGGCGGGAAGGTCGACGAGGGCCTGCGCGCCGGGGACGGCGCCGCGAACGCCGTGGCCGACTCCTACGGGCGGGTGCTGGTGACCGACGCGCGGGCGGGGGCGCTGCTGGCGTTCTCGGCGGGCCCGCTGATCCTGCGGCAGCGGTACCCGGTGCCGGGCGGGGTGTACGGGATCGCTTACGACGCCACGCGCAGCCTGGCGTGGGTGACGCTCACCGAACGCAACGAAGTGGCCGGGTTCGACGTCCGCGGCGGCGAGCCCGTGGAGAAGTACCGGTTCCCCACCGTGCGCCAGCCGGACTCGGTGGGGGTCGACGAGAAGAGCGGCCGGGTGATCGTCGGCTCGGCCGCCGGAGAAGGGACCCAGGTGATCCAGCCATGACAGCGGTCAGCGAGGCGGTGGTCGAAGGGGATTGGGAGTATCGCCGTCTGCACCTCCCCCCGGGCGTGTCCCGGCGTGCGGCGGCGATCCAGCTCTCCATCCACGCGGAGTTCGCGGGCTGGGAACTGCGCACCGTGCGGCTCTACGCCGACGGGACGCGCCGGGTCTGGCTGCGCCGCAAGAGAACGGCGCAGAGCCTGCCCGGCGGCCTGCCGACCTAGCCGAACACCCGGTTCAGCCACTCGCCCCAGGCCTTCTCCTCGGTCCCGGGGTCGGTGCCCGGCGTGAAGACGTGGTGGGCGGCGACCATCGGCCCGTGGAAGCCGCGCAGGAAGCGGAACATCGCGTCCTCGGTGCGCACGCCCACGGCTTGGTCGTTCACGACGTAGACGACGCCCTCGTGGCCGCCCGGCTCGATCCGGACGCGGTCGCCCTCGGCGGGCCGCGCCGGCAGGCCGAGGGCCGTGCCCAGCCGCGCCCACGCCTGCTCCCAGTCCCCCACCGGCGGCCCGAACGCCGTCACCGGCACCGCCGTGCGGCCCGCGAAGTGCGTGACGTACTCGACCAGCGTGCGGAAGAACAGCGCGCCGCCCGCGGTCATCGCCTCGAACTCGTCCTCCCAGTCGTCACCGGGCAGGAAACCGCTGGTGACGCACCGGATCACCGAGCTGCCGCCGTCGCGGCCCTCGACCAGGAACTCGTAGGCGATCCGCCGTCCGTCCGGCGCGGTGCCGCTGCCGTAGGCGAGCTTCCCGGGCGGCTCCCACTCGCGGATCCGGTACTCCGGCTCGTACCCGCCGAAGGCGCCGCGGACCGTGCCGCCGGTGCCGCCGTCGACCTCGTTGCGGCCCATGAACCACGAGTCGATGCCGGGGCCGGTCGCGATGGCGTCCCACACCTGCTCGGGCGTGGCGCCGACCTCGGCGGTGTCGACCAGTTCGAACTCGGGTCCCATCTCAGGACTCCTCGGGAACGCTCGGGTGCACGGCGACGACCACCCGGTGGCGGCGGCCCTTCTCGGCCGTCTCGTCGTGGTACTTGGCCACCAGCGTCGTGACGGCGGTGGTGAGCTCCTCGGCGAACGCGGCCCGGTCGGCGGCGGAGGCGAACCGCACCTCGCCGTCAAGGGCGAAGGTCGCGACGCGTTGCTGGGCCTTCGCGGCGCCGGTGATCAGCAGGCCGACGTCACGCACCAGCCGTCCGGCGACGGCGAGCAGCCACCGCGCCGAGAGCCGGTCGGGCGAGCGGGCCGGGTCCGGCTGGACCGCGGCCAGCGCCGTCGGCGAGATGACGTACGAGGCGGCCGTGGCCCGCATCATCCGCTCGGTGACGTTGCCCTTGCGCCGCTCTTCGACCAGCTCCACCAAGCCGTGCTTCTCCAGCGCGCGCAGGTGGTAGTTGACCTTCTGGCGCGGCAGGCCGACGCGGGAGGAGAGCATCGTCGCCGACGCCGGCTCGGCCAGTTCGGCCAGCAGCCGGGCCCGGACCGGGTCCAGCGACACCTCGGCCGCCGCCGCGTCCTCGATCACCGCCACGGGAAACATGCGCCCAGCATCCCGACCGAACAGAGAAGTTGTCAAGAACGCGGTTCTTGTCGGCCGAATGGGTGGGCCTCGGTGGTCGGCCTCTCCTGGTCGGCTGCCCACGACGCCAGCAAGGCCAGGCCGTCCGCGGTCGCCGTGCCGGCGGGCGCGGTGTAGACGTTCAGGAGCAGGCCGGGTTCGGCGGGCAGCTCCATCGACTCGACGTCCAGGTCGAGCCGGCCCACCACCGGATGGTGCAACCGCTTGTGTCCGGACCGGTGAAGCCGGACGTCCCCGGACGCCCACTGCCGCCGGAACAGCTCACTGCCGGCCGACAGTTCACCGACCAGGGCGGACAGCTCCTCGTCGTGCGGATTGCGGCCGGCTTCCATGCGCAGCTTCGCGGCCAAGTCGCAGACGATGCGGTCGTAGTCGACGAAGAACTTTTCCGCCGCTTCGGGCTCCAGGTACACGAACCGCGCGGTGTTCGCCGGCCGTCGCGAGCCGGCCAGCACCGGTGAGTACAGCGCGCGGGCCAGGTGGTTCACGGCCAGCACGTCGTACCGGCTGTTGCAGATCCACGCCGGCGCATCGGTGATGGCGTCGAGCACGCGCCGAAGCGCCGGACGCACCGTCGCGGCGGGTGGCCGGCGGCGTGGACCGCCGGGCACCCTGGACTGCCGCGCAAGGTGGAACAGGTGGTCGCGCTCGGCCTCGTCGAGCTGCAGGGCGGAGGCCAGCGCGTCGAGCACCCCGTCGGAGGCGCCGGCGAGGCTGCCGCGCTCCAGACGCACGTAGTAGTCGACCGAGACCCCGGCCAGGAGAGCCACCTCGCCGCGACGCAGGCCTTTGACCCGGCGGTTGCCGCCGTAAGCGGGCAGTCCGGCCCGCTCGGGCGCGATCCGCGCGCGCCGCGAACTCAGGAACTCCTTGATCTCGGTGCGCAGATCGATCATGGCCACCCCGCCACCGTAGTCCCGGCCTCGCACCGGCGCCTACGTACCGGTCGCGGTGGTGGCGATGCCGCCGTCGACCGGGATGACGGTGCCCGTCAGATAAGCCCCGGCCCGGCTGGCGAGGAAAACGGCGATGCCCGCCATGTCGTCGTCGCGGCCGAGCCGGCGCAGCGGGGCCTTCGCGGCGATCGTTTCGCCGACGGCCTCGAGCGTGGCCGCCATCATCTGCGACGGGAACGGTCCCGGGGCCACCGCGTTCACCGTGACGTGCTGGGGGCCCAGTTCCCTGGCGAGCACCCGGGTGAGCTGGTGGAGTCCGGCTTTGGTGCTGGCGTAGGAGTAGTTGGGCGACTCGGCGACGTGGATGGCGGCGATGCTGCCGATGTTGACGATCCGCGCAGGATCATCGGCGGTGCCCGCCCGGCGCAGGGCCGGCAGCAGCGCCTGCACCAGCCAGAACGGCGACTTGAGGTTGAGATCGACCACCGCGTCCCACGCCTCGTCCGGGAACGTCTCCAGCGGCTCGCGCCACATCGCGCCCGCGTTGTTGACGAGGATGTCGAGGCGATCCGAGCCGGCCATGACGAGATCGGCGAGGCGCAGGCACTCGTCGTGACTGGACAGGTCGGCCGGGAATGCTTGGACATCGCCGAATTCGGACAGCAGCTGCTGCGCCTCCGCGCACGCGTCCGCCTTGCGTGAGCTGATGATCAGGCGGGCGCCCGCCTGCAGCAGCCCGCGCGCGATCATCAGCCCGATGCCCCTGGTGCCACCGGTGACAAGTGCGCACTTCCCGCTCAGATCGAAAAGATCCGCGTGTGTGGTGAACTGATCGGCCGCCATTGGTTCTTCGCCCCGTCCGTCGTGGAAACCTGCGCCGGCCTCTCGCGCGTCCACAGCGGAAGCCCGGGAGCCGGCTCGACCAGGCTGGCAGGCGTCCCGGCCGCCGGGGAGACCCTGGCGATACCGGCACTGCGAGAACCCCCTTGCGCAGGACCGCCGCCGCTCACCCCCGCAGGCGTTCGGCCAGCAGGCCCCGGAAGTTCGGGCACGCCATGAGGTCGTCGTGCGGGCAGTCGCCCTCCAGCAGGTCGAGCGCGGCCTGCGCCCGGGCGATCCGGGCGCGCAGCCGATCCCGCTGCCGGGCCGCCATCGCCGCGCGGTCCGCCGCGGACCGGGCGGTCAGCAGGTCCGCGTCGCTGTAGCGGCGCCGGGCCCCCACGCGGGCCGGGGTCAGCAGCCCTTCCGCCTCCCAGAAGCGCAGCACGTGGGTGACGTCGTGGTCGACGTCGGCTGCGGCAGCGGGCGGGCCGTCGGCGAGCTGGCCGCCCGCGGCGTGCGGGCCATCGGCGTCGACGCCGATCCCGCGATGGTCGAGGTCGCCAGCGAGCGCTGGCCCGCCGGCGAATTCCACGTCGCCGACGCCGCCGCGCTGCCCCTCGGCGACGGCTCGGTCACCGGCTACCGCGCCGACAAGGTCCTGCACGTCCTGCCCGAACCTGCGCTCGCCGTCGCCGAGGCCCGCCGCGTCCTGGCGCCGGGCGGCCGCGCGGTGCTCACCGGCCAGGACTGGGACACCATCGTGATCGACTCCGACGACCCCGCCCGCACCCGCTCGATCGTCCACACGCGCGCGGACGGCATGCCTCACCCGAGGATCGCGCGCCGGTACCGGAACCTGTTGCTGGACAACGGATTCACGGACGTCACCGTGGAGGTCCACACGCTCTTGTGGACGGACGCGACGGCCCTGCCGGTGCTCGCCAACCTCGGCGGCGACGGTGCCTGGCTGGCCGAGCAGGCCACCCGGGCCCGCGACGACCGGCTGTTCGTCGCCGTGCCGATGTTCCTCGCCGCCGGCACCCGAGCCTGAGATCAGCTCCGGTGACTGGCGTTGACCAGCGCGACGACCCGGGGCAGTACCTGGGCCGCGGCCTCCAGCGGGACGACGTGCCCGACGCCGGGCAGCACCACCGCCGTCCCGGCGTCGAGCCCGCGGACCCACTGCTCGACGTCGGACGCGCGCACGATCCGGTCCCGCTCCCCCACGATCGCCGTCACCGGCAGGCCGCTGACCTGCGTCAAGGCCGCTTCGCGCGCGTAGGCGTCCAGGGCCGGGCGGAACAGGGAGACGGTGTGCGGCCAGTTGCCGCGGATCATCTTCACGGTCAGCTCGACCAGGTCCGGGTCCGGGTCGTCGCCGAACAGCCACCAGCGCAGGCCGGCGCTGACCGCCCGGCTGGTGTGCTCGCGCACGACGCCGAAGAGCTTCGAGCCGAGCACGCTTTCCAGGTCGCGGGCCAGCTTCCCCAGCGCGTTCGGCCACGCCGCCGACACCTCGGTCGCCAGCGTGCCCGACGACGTCGCCAGCAGCACCAGCCCGGCCACCCGCGCGGCGAACAGCTCCGGGTGCCGCTGGGACAGCGACATGATGGCCAGGCCGCCCATGTCGTGCCCGACCAGCACCACCCGGCCGGCCGGGACCTCGCGCTCGAGCAGCTCGGCGAGGTCGTCGCCGAGCTGCGCCATCGTCGCGGTGCCGCGCCGCGCCCGCCCCGATCCGCCGTGGCCGCGCTGGTCGTAGGTCAGCACGGCCACCGGCCCGTCCACCGCGTCCGGCACCAGCGGGGCGATCCGGCCCCAGCTGCGCTGGTCGAGCGCGTAGCCGTGGACGAAGACCACGGCCACCGGCGCGGCCGGGTCGCCCCGGCGGATGACCTGCAGGGGCGTGCCGTCGGCGAGCGCGAACCCGGTCATCAGGACGTGCGCAGGAACCGGTCGAGCACCCGGGTGCCGAACTTCAGCGCCTCGACCGGGACCCGCTCGTCGACGCCGTGGAACAGCGCCGAGAAGTCGAGGTCGGCCGGCAGCTTGAGCGGCGCGAACCCGAAGTTGCGGATGCCGAGCTGCTGGAACGACTTGGCGTCGGTGCCGCCGGAGAGCATGTACGGCAGCGTCTTCGCGCCCGGGTCCTCGGCCAGGACCGCGGCGGTCATCGCGTCCACGAGGGCGCCGTCGAAGGTCGTCTCGACCGGCGGGAGCTCCATCCACTCCTTCTCGATGTCCGGGCCGAGCAGCTCGTCGAGCTCGCGGTCGAACGCTTCGAGGCGGCCCGGCAGGATGCGGCAGTCGACCGCGGCCTCGGCGACCGACGGGATGACGTTCGACTTGTACCCGGCGGTGAGCATCGTCGGGTTGGCGGTGTCGCGCAGGGTCGCGCCGATCATCCGGGAGATGTTGCCCAGCTTGGCGACCGAGCCCTCGAGGTCGTCCTCGGGGAAGTCCCAGCCGGTGATCTCGGTGACGCCGGCGAGGAACTCCTTGACGGAGTCGGTGAGCACGAGCGGGAACCGGTGGTTGCCGAGCTTCGCCACCGCTTCGGCGAGCTTGGTGACGGCGTTGTCGCGGTGGATCATCGAGCCGTGCCCGGCGGTGCCGCGCACGCGCAGCTTCATCCAGCGGATGCCCTTTTCGGCGGTCTCGATGAGGTACGCGCGGACGTCGTCCTTGAGCGTGATGGAGAACCCGCCGACCTCGCTGATCGCCTCGGTGACGCCCTCGAACAGCTCGGGCCGGTTTTCGACGAGCCACTGGGCGCCGTACTGGCCGCCGGCCTCCTCGTCGGCCAGGAAGGCGAAGACGAGGTCACGCGGCGGCACGACGTTGTTCAGCTTGTAGTGCCGGGCCAGCGCGAGCGCCATCCCGCACATATCTTTCATGTCGACCGCGCCGCGCCCCCAGACGTAGTCGTCCTGGACGGCGCCGGAGAAGGGGTGCACCGACCACTCGGACGGATCGGCGGGCACGGCGTCGAGGTGCCCGTGGATCAGCAGCGCCCCCCGGGACCGGTCGGCCCCTTCGAGCCGGACGAAGACGTTGTGCCGGTTCTTCCCGCCCGACTCGACGTAGGTGATCTCGTACCCGGCATCGGTCAGCTTTTCCGCGACGTACTCGGCGGCCGTCCGCTCGCCGACCAGCGTGTCGGGGTCACCGGTGTTGGTGGTGTCGATGCGGATGAGCTCACTGGTCAGCGTGACGGCCTCGGCCGCGGCGGCTTCGATCAGGTTCGGTTCGGTCACCGGCCATTCCTATCACCCGGATGGCCGGATGCGCTGGCTGCGCGCCTGCTGAGACGGTCGCGGTCCTCGACGGAGGCGTCGACCCGCGACGGCGCGCATCGACCGCACCACGCTCCTCTCTGTGCCAAGCCCGGGCGTATCAGGCGGGTCGGCCAAGTAGGCGTGGGCCGGTGAACTGACCGGTCCAACGACCCGTAGACAAGGTCCCCACGTGCGTCGCGACCCACCATTCGGCCCCGGCCGATTTACTGGACGGGTAACCACGCCAGCTGCCACCGGCTAGTCGGCCGCCGTCAACCGAGCGCCGCGCGACGACTTTCTCGACAATTTCTAGCCGCACCACGCCGACGCCATCGAAATACAGATATCACCCTCCAGTTGCTACTGCTCGGCACCGAGCTGGCCCGCGTCAGCCGATGGACCGCCGGCCGAGCACGACCGGGTGCCCGGCCGGCCAGTCGGCAACGACGGCAGAGATCACCGCCTCCGGCAACGGAGCGTAGTTGCCGGAGGCCAGATCGGTGCCCAGCAGGTCCACGGGTCCGCGAGGATCGGGCAGCAGCAGCTCACCGGACAGGGCCCGACGCGCCCGTGTCCGGTCGGGAGCGGAGGCCGGGAGGTGACCGTGAGCAGTGATGGCCTGCAGCATCGGCGGCCTGCGCGGCAGCCCGGGCATGGGCGCGTACCAGGCGAGCGAGCACGCGGTGATCGGCCTGACCCGCACCGCCGCGCACGACTTCGGGCCGCTCGGCATCCGCGTCAACGTGCTGGCCCCGGGGCCCGACGGAGACCCGATGCTCGACGAGCTGCGCCGCACGATCCCGGGCGGGGTGGAAGCGGTTCGCAGAGCACAGGTGCGGCACGGGTCGTCGTCGCTCACGTTCACACCTCGGCCTCGACCGCCGGCCGGCGGGTGATGAAGTAATCGCACAGGAACGCGGCGGCCAGGCCGCCGGCGAGCGGGCCGGCGAGGTAGGCGAAAAGCTGCGACCACGCGGCACCCTGGCCGGCGAGGACCAGCACCGCGTCCGGGCCGAACGTGCGGGCCGGGTTCACCGAGGCGCCGGTGAGCGGACCGAAAACCATGATCTGGGTGGCCAGCGCGAGCCCGATCCCGATCCCGGCCACGCCCCTGGGCGCGTTCGGCGCGACAGCCAGCGCGAACACCGCCGTGACCAGGATGAAAGCGCCGATCGCCTCGGCCACCAGCGCCTGGACGTAGCCGGCACCGGTCCCGAAGGTCGTGGCCCCCGGCCCGGCGGCGATGGCCGTGTCGGCGTAAGTGGCATAGACCAGTGCGGCACCGAGCACACCGCCGGCGAGCTGCGCGACCACGTAGGCGGGGACCTCCCGCCAGGAAAACCGGCCACGCGCGGCCAGCGCGACGGTGACCGTCGGGTTGAAGTGCCCGCCCGACACCGAACCGAAGGCGTAGATCGCGATGGCCAGTGCGAGCCCGTGCGCCAACGCGACGATCAGCAGACCGGGCCCACCCGCACGGGCCGCCGCGACGGACACCGCGGCGCCGATGCCGAACAGGCACAGGATGGCCGTACCGGCGAGCTCCGCCAGCAGGCGACGGACCGGGAAGATGGTCATTGACTCGTCCTTTCCTTGCGCCACAAGGGATCGGGACGGCGGCAGAGACAGACTTCAGCGGCGTCACATGCCGGCAGACACCGCCGGCATGTCTCCGTAACTGATTGGTAAGAACCACTGGAAACCGGTCTCCGGCCTGGGATCTCCGCGCTCCTCGACCCTTCCGGCTCGACCGGCGGCAGTCAGCGTCGCAGCCGCGCGAGGAGGAGGTCCGGGTTGTTCCCGGCCAGGTTGGCGCCGTTGGTGACGTAGACCCGGTTGCCCCGTACGGCTACGGCGGTGGTTCCCTGCATGCCGTCGTCCGCGTCGAGCAGGACTTCTTGGCTGCCGTCCGAGCCGACTCGCACGAGCTTGCTCGTCTGGTTGATCGCGGCGAGGATCTCGGTGCCCCGGCCGGTGAAGTCGAAGTCGTCGATGCCCGCCAGCCCCGTCGCCCGGACCTGGGCGCGGCCGGGGCCACCGCCGGCGGTCACCGGGATGCGGACGACGGTGCCGCGGTCGGAGTTGCTCGCCCACACGGCGCCGTCGTGGACCTTCAGGCCGTTGGCGCCGAAGAAACCGTCCGGTGACAGCGCCGGGTCGGCCGACCAGACGGAAGCTGCACCGCCACTCAGCGGAGCCTGCCAGATGCGCCCGCCGGCGGAGTCGGTGACCAGGAAGCGGTCCCGCTCGCGGTCGATGACCAAGGCGTTCGGCATCGTGCCGGCGGGCAGCGGCACCACGCGCCGGGGCGCCCCGGCGCGGCGGAGCTGCCAGATTCCGGTCAGCCCGCCCCGACCGGAGGAGTAGAGGAAGTACACGGCGCCGCGGTCCGACCGCGCGACCCCGGTGACCACAGGGGTCCCGATGACCGGGGTGGTGCCGCCGCCACCCGGCGGCAGCGGCATGGTGGCGAGCACCCGGACCGTCCCGTCCGGCGCGACCCGCACCACCTGCCGGGCGGGGATCATGCCGATGATCACGCCTCCCCCGGGTTCCAGGGCGACGCTTTCGGCGACCTGGCCCGCGGCGCGGTCGAAGCGGGCGAGAACACGCACGTCACCCAAGCGGGTACCGGCGGCACGGTGCGGCGAGGCCGCGAAGGCGTCCGGTGCCGTGACGCCCGCGGCGAGGAGAACGGCGAAGGCGAGCACGGCGGCGCGCCGCCACAGGCCGGTGGGCCGGAGAGGGGACATGGCTTCCTTTCGTCCGGAAACCGGGTGCCGACGTGGTCGAGCTGTCCCGGGAGGGATGGGCCGGTCAGGGGGTGAACAGTTCCTGGCCGAGCACGGCCAGCAGCTCCAGCTGGGAAACCGCGGCGGTGCCCGGCGCGGGTGAGTACACGATCAGGCGCTGGTCCTGCCGGGCGGTGGCCAGGACGTCGAAGTCGAGCTCGAGGAGGCCGACCGAGGGGTGCAGGATGCGCTTGCGGTCGCTGCGCCGGACCGCGACGTCGTGCCGGTCCCACAGGCGGGCGAACTCGGCGCTTTCCGCACGCAACGCCTCGACCAGCCGCACCGCCGCGCGATCGGCGGGACGCGCCGCGAGGGTCGCCCGCAGGTCGTCCACCTGTGCCCGGCTCTCGTGCTCGTGGTCCTCGGCGGGATAACGCCGGCGCAGGTCCGGGCCGGTGAACCACCGGTAGGTGCAGCTGCGGGCGAGACCGCGGAACTGCGTCTGCTCGCCCAGCAGCGCATCCGCCATCGGATTCTGCGCGAGGACGACGTTCAGATCGGAGGCGATCAGGGCCGGCAGCCCCGCCAGCCCGTCCAGCAGCCGCAGGAGGCCCCGGCCGACGTGCTCGTCCCCACCCGTCCGCGGTGGCGCGTGGTGACCGGCAAGCCGGAAGAGGTGGTCGCGTTCGTCGGCCGTCAGCCGCAGCGCCCGAGCCAGCGCGGCGAGCAGCGCGACCGACGGCTGGGGCCCGCGTGCCTGCTCGAGCCGGGCGTAGTAGTCCGGTGACATGCCGGCGAGCTGGGCGACCTCGAACCGGCGAAGCCCCGGAGTCCGCCGCCGGCCACCGGCGGGAATCCCGACGTTCCCCGGCTGGAGCAGCGCCCGCCGGCGCCGGAGGAAGTCCGCGAGTTCGTTCCGTTCCACGCCTTCATCCTGATCTTCGCGCGAAGGGACAACCAGGACTCGTCGGTACCACCTTGCCCCGAACGACCACTCCGCCGGCAGAACAGCGTCGGCCGATCCCGGGCCCCGTCCCGGTCGTGCGGGACTACGCCGGGTTCTCCGCGACGGCGAGGTAGTCCGTGTAGATCTGCGGCGAGCCCGAGAACGAGGCCAGCTGCTTCCACTCCTCGTACATCTGCTTGGTGTCCCGGTGGACGGCCGCGAACTCCGCAGCCTCGCCGGTGGCGATGTCGGGCTCGGGGTAGAAGACGTCCAGCGCGTCCAGGCTCGCGATCTCCATCATCATCACGTACTGGTCGAGGCGGTTGCCCCGCTCGCCCTTGAGCACGTGGAACCGCCAGTCCGGGTAGTCGTCGATCCGGTGGTGGTTCTCGGCGATGAACCGGTCGAACATCTCCTCGGTCACCCCGGCGCGCAACGCCAGGTTGTGGATCCCGATCACCCGGGCGACGGGCTCCTCCCCCGGACGGTCGCGGTAGCGGGGGCCGGGCGTGACCGTGCTCCGCGGGTTGTCGGCCAGCAGCCGGTAGTCGGTGAACAACGTCGGCAGCTCACCGTATGTGCCCAGCCGCCGCCACCGCGCCAGCACCGCCTCCGCCTCCGGGTGCTGCGCCTAGAACTGCCGGGCCGGCTCGGTCTGCTCCCCCCGGGCCGTGACGTAGCGGTCGCGCTGCTCGGCGCTTTCGATCTCGTACAACATCAGGTACTGCCCGGTCCGCTCTCCACGCAACCCGCGCAGCAGCGTCCACCGCCACCCCGGGTACAACGGCAGGTGAACGCCTTCACCACGCACGAAGGTCTCGAACTCCTCCGGCGTGACACCAGCCTCCGTGTCGATGGCGATGTACTGGAAAGTGAACACCGACGAGCGTCCCATTGCGTCCAATCCTCGGGCCGGAAAGGGAACGCGCGTCCGACAAGCACGACTCCCCGCCACCACATCCTGCCAGCTCCAGCGCAACGGGGCCCGCCCCGCCGGACGCGATCCGACTGTTCGTGAGGTCGACCAGCGCCAGCGCCGGCGCGGCCGGAAGGTCGGCGCTGGATGCCCGGCGGGCAGCCCGTCCAGAAGTATTTGCCGGTACAGGTAGACCGGGCACCACGTCGGCAAGCCGGCCGAACAGTTCACGGCGATCCGTCCGGTGTCATACCGCCGCCACCACGAGAGGTGTCGCAAATATTCACCCGAATGTTTTCTTGCCGACAAAGGTGAGATTTGCTATCAGAACGCGGGTTGGTCACCGTCACGGATCGACGCACCAAGGAACGTCCACAGTGGACGCCGGCGGGCCGACGCGGCGAGGTAGCCGCGGACGGTCGGCGGCTTCGGTCACCGGCCATTCCTCTCGCCCGGAGGGCCGGATGCGCTGGCTGCGCGCCTACTGAGAACGACACCAGAACATGAAACGAATTCGGCTACTTGCCGGTACGTTCCGTCGCGGACGGCTGGTGGACTGTCTACCATGTCGTCAATCTCGAAGGCCCGCCTCGTCGCCGCCGGCGTCGCCTCCTCCGTTCTGCTGATGCTCGGCAGCGCCGGCGCCGCCGATGCCCGCCCCGCCGCGGACTGGCAGGCCACCGCCGCCGCGAGCGCGCCCGCCTACGCCACCTGGATCGCCGACGTCACCGCCATCACCACACCCGCCGCTCAGTACCTCGAACAGCGGCTCGGCGTGCCGGGCGGGCGGCCCGCGATCGTGCTCGACATCGACAACACCAGCCTGGAGACCTACTACTCCGGCGGTCTCACCACCCCGGCGGTCAAGCCCGTCCTGGCGCTCGCCACCCTCGCCAAGGCCAAGGGGACCGCGGTCTTCTTCGTCAGCGACCGCACCGAACTGCTCAGGTGGCCCACCGAAGGCAACCTCAAGGCGGTCGGATACGCCTTCGACGGGCTCTACCTGCGTCCCTTGTTCAACTTCGATCCCGTGCAGGCCAACAAGACCAAGGCCCGGGCCGCCATCGAACAGGCCGGCTACACCATCGTCGCGAACATCGGCAACAACACCACCGACCTCGACGGCGGTCACGCCGAGCGGACCTTCAAGCTCCCCGACTACGGCGGCACGCTCTCCTGACCTTCAGGCGACCGGCGCGATCGTCTCCCCCGCGACCGGCGGGCAGGTGAGCAGCCGGTGCTCCCCTGCGCCCGTGTCGACCACGCACGCCAGCAACCGCACCGCCTCGCGGCCGACGGCCCGGCGCGGCACCTCGAAGCCGCTGACCTCCGGGCCCGCCGTTCCGCCCGGTGGGCGGCCCAGCACCGCCAGCGAGACGTCGCCGGGGACCTGCACCGCCGCCGCGAGCAGAGCTTGCCGCGTCGCGGCGAACACCGCTTCTTCCACCACCAGTGCGGTCACGCCCTCGCCGAGCCAGCCGCGGATCACCTCGGCGCCCAGGCCGGTGCCGTCGGTGCGGACCACCAGGCCGGTGCCGGTGCGGATGCCGCGTTCACGTTCGCGCGCCGCCGGGGTGTCGGCCGGGTCGCGCAGGTAGCACACCCGCCGGTGTCCCGCCCGCGACAAGCGGGCGAGCACGTCCGCCGAGGCCGCCGCGTAGTCGACGTCGACGAAGGGAACGCGGGCGTCCGTACGGCGTCCGATGTGGACGATCGGGAACCCGGGGGCCGGCAGCTCGCCGGGGACGGGGTCGCCGAGGAACAGGCAGCCGTCGGCGAGGCGGGTGCGACGGGCCGTCGCCGGGCCCGAGCCGGTGAACACGATGAGGTCCTTGCCGAGCGCGGCCGCCTCCGCTTCGACGCCGGCGAGGACCGGCTGGTGCGCCTCGAACGCCGGGCCTGCCGTGCAGATGCCGAAGAGGTCGTGGAAAGCGGGCCGTTTCACGAGCGGGTCGGCGTACCCGAGCCGCCGGGCGGCCTCCAGCACCCGCAGCCGCGTCGACTCGGCCAGCCGGACCCCGGTGCGGTTGCCGCCCAGCACCACCGAAACCGTCGCCTGGGAAACCCCGGCCACACGGGCGATGTCGGCCTGCCGCACCCTGCCCATCGGGCACCTCGCTCGCCGGTCGCGGGGGTCAGCTGATCGATTCAGACTGCAATTCCGCCCGGGGACCGTCAACGGTTTTGCCCGAAACTCCAGCAGATCCGGCCCGGCCTTACTGACACGTGTCACTCCGCGGCCCCGTGGCAGGATGCGGCCATGCCTTCCCTGCCCCTCGACGGCGTCACCGTCGTGTCGTGCGAACAGGCCGTCGCGGCGCCGCTGGCCACCCGCCACCTGGCCGACCTCGGGGCCCGGGTGCTCAAGATCGAGCGGCCGGGCAGCGGCGACTTCGCCCGCGCCTACGACGAAACCGTGCACGGCCTCTCCAGCCACTTCGTCTGGCTCAACCGGTCGAAGGAGAGCGTCACGCTCGACCTCAAGAGCGACGCCGCGCCCGCCGTGATGGCCGCGCTGCTGGACCGCGCCGACGTGTTCGTGCAGAACTTCGCCCCCGGCGTCGCCGACCGGCTCGGGCTCGGCGCCGCGGCCCTGCGCGCCACGCGGCCACGGCTGATCACGTGCTCGGTGTCGGGCTACGGCTCGAGCGGGCCGTACCGGGACGCGAAGGCGTACGACCTGCTCATCCAGTCGGAGGCCGGGCTGGTCTCGGTCACCGGGTCCGCGGCGGAGCCGGCCAAGAGCGGCATCCCCGCCGCGGACATCGGCGCGGGCATGTACGCCTTCTCCGGCATCCTGTCCGCCCTGTACGACCGCGAGCGCACCGGGCGCGGCACGGAGCTGGAGGTCAGCCTGTTCGACTCGCTGGTCGAGTGGATGGGCTTCCCGCTCTACTACGCCGGTTACGGCGGGACGCCGCCCCCGCGCACCGGCACCAGCCACGCCGCGATCGCGCCGTACGGCACCTTCGCCGCGGGCGACGGCACGGAGCTGGTGCTGGCCGTGCAGAACGACCGCGAGTGGGCGGCGTTCTGCGAGCACGCCGTCGCCCGCCCGGAGTGGGTCACCGACGAGCGGTTCGCCACCGGCAGCGCGCGCGTCGCGAACCGGGCCGCGCTCGAACGCGAGATCGACGCGATCTTCGCGACGCTGACCGGCACCGAACTGGAGACACGCCTGAGCGCGGGCCGGATCGCCCACGCCCGCCGCCGCGAGCTCCCCGAAGTCCTGGCGCACCCGCAGCTCACCGCGCGCGACCGGTTCGCCGAGGTGCCGACCCCCGGCGGGCCGGTCCGGGCGACGCTGCCGCCGATCACGGTCCCCGGCCGGGCACCCCGGATGGATCCGGTGCCGGCGCTGGGCGAGCACACGGACGCGGTCCTGGCGGAGTTCGGCTTCGACGCGGAGGCGTTGCGGCGTCAGGGAGCCGTGTAGCGCAGGGCGATTTTGTGCTCGCGTGGACGGCCCGTCTCGACGAAGCCGAGCCGTTCGTAGAACGCCTTCGCGCGCGTGTTGACGTGGAGGACCTCGAGCACCACGTCCTGGCCGCGCGACGCCGCTTGCGCCATCAGCTCCCGGACGAGGTGCCCGCCGATGCCGCGGCCCTGGTACCGCGGGTCGAGCTCGATCAGGCCGAGGACCACTTCGGCGCCGGCGTCGAGGACGGTCAGCGCCCCGGCGTCGTAGCCGTCGGCGGTGATGATCCGCGTGTGCGCCGCGTCGAAGTTCTTCTCGTGGTAGCTGCGCTGCACCGGCTCGTCCCAGCCCCAGATCGCGTCGACGTACTCGCCGAGGGCGCTGCGGTGCAACCGGTAGCAGAACTCGGCGTCGCCCGGCCTCAGCTGCCGCAGCTCGATCCGGTGGTCCACGGCTTCACTCCTCCCCGAGGATGCGGCGGGCGCGGGCCAGCACCGGCCTGTCCACCATCCGGCCGTCCACAACGGACACCGCAGCCCCCGCCGTCACCACGCGGCGGGCCCAGTCGAGCTCGGCCTCCGTCGGGGCGAAGGCGGCTCGGGCCGGGGCCACCTGGCGCGGGTGGATGCAGAGCTTGCCGCCGAAGCCCAGACGGCGGGCGTAGCGGACGTCGGCTTCGAGCCGGGCGTCGTCGCGCAGGTCCGTCGTGACGCCGTCGACCGGTGGGGCGAGGCCGGCCGCCGCCGAGGCGATCACCAGGCGCGAACGCGCGTAGGCGAACGACTCGAGGTCTTCCGGGGAGACGCCGAGCTCCGCGGCCAGGTCGACGCTGCCGAAGGCCAGCCGCGTCACCGACGGCACGGCCGCCAGCTCGCCGGCGCGCTCCACCCCGGCAGCCGTCTCGACCAGGGCCACCACCTCGCGGAACCCGGCGAGCGCCCCAGGGATTTCGGCCTTCGGCACGACCACCGGGACGCCCCGCGCCGCCACCAGTGCGGCGTCCGCGTCGAACCACGGGGTGCCCGGCGCGTTGATCCGGACCAGCGCGCGGTGGCTTTCCAGCCACTCGCCCACCGCGGCCCGCGCGGAGTCCTTGGCCGCCGGGGCGACCGCGTCCTCCAGATCCAGGATCACCGCGTCCGCGCCACTGGCCACCGCCTTGCCGAAGCGGTCGGGCCGGTCACCGGGCACGAACAGGAACGTCGTCGCGGCCACCCGGCCACGATAACGAACCGCCGCGGGTAAGGGATCCGCCGGCCGTGGAGTGCGTGATCACCCGATGCGGCCGCCGGCCCCTCAGGCCGATCGTGGAGCCCACGAGGAAAGGAGCCGCCATGCGAGGCGACTGGATCCACGACTGGGTGCAGGTGGAGATGGACTACCGGGCCGGGCCGCTCCCGGCGCCGGTGGTGCGGGCGACGCGGGAGCGGCGGCCGGGGAAGCCGTGGTGGGCGGCGTTGTTCCGGCCCCGCCGGGTCCGGCTGCCGCAGGTGTGACGGCGGTCAGCGGGCCGCGGCGTGGACCCGCTCGACGACCGGGAGCAGGCCGTCCAGGCCGGGCAGGACCGCGTCGGCCACCGCCGGGTCGTGCGGGTCGCCGTGGCGGTTGATCCACACGCGCGGGACGCCCAGCGCCCGGGCCGGCACCATGTCGTGGAAGTGGCTCTGGGCGACGTGCACCCAGTTCGCGGCGGTCGCGTCGAAGGACGCGGCGAACCGCCGGAAGGGGCCGTGGCCGGGCTTGTACTCGCCCGCGTCCTCCGCGGTCACGATCGCGTCGACGGGGACCGCGAGCCGCCGCTGGGTCTCGCCGATGAGGTCGCGGTCGCAGTTGGTCAGCAGGGCGAGCCGCCAGCCCGCCTCCCGCAACCGGGCGAGCGCCGCCCGCGTGTCGGGGAAGACCGGCCAGTACGGCAGCCCGGTCCCGAGCACGGACGCGTCGTCGGGCCCCAGCTCCAGGCCGGCTTCGGCCGCGGTCCGGCGCAGCGACTCGGCCAGCACCTCCCGGTACCGCCGCACCGGCGTCTCGGCCTGCACCTGCGGCTCGAACCGGTTGTAGACCTCCAGCAGTTCGGCGCCGCGGCCGGGGAACAGCAGCTCGATCCCGGTGGCGATGCCGTGCCGCCAGTCCACCAGCGTGCCGAAGCAGTCGAACGTGGCCCAGCGGATCATCGTGCGCTCTCCTCCCGGTCGGTCGGGTCCGCGTCGATCTTCGCGGAGGCCGCGCCCGTCCGCGACCGCCAGGGGCGTCAGCCGGCGAAGCGGCCCACCGCCACGAAAGCCGCCAGCAGGAGCAGCACGACGTTCATCGGGAGCGCCTTCGTCTCCTTCCGCCGCGCGTGCACGACGATCGCCCCCACCTGGACGACCGCCAGGCCGGTGGCGGCCAGCGGGGTCAGCACCGGGGCGATGTCCAGCGCCCACGGCAGGATCAGCCCGAGCGCGCCGAGGATCTCGACCGCGCCGATGCCCTTCACCGTCGTCTCGGAGAAGTCCGCCACCCAGCCCATGTTGGGGTTTTCCAGGAGCTTCTCCCGCGGGGTGGCGAGCTTCATGCCCCCGGCGAACAGGTACAGCACAGCGAGCAGCCCGGCCGCGATCCACAGGACGACGTTCACGCCTTACCTCCGGTTCAAAAGAAAGTAGTTGAACACTACACCTCTTTCCGGAGGGCCTGTCTCAACTTGGCCGGACCGTGACCGACTCGCCGGGCCGGAGCGTGACCGCCCGCCGCCAGGTGCCCGCCCGCACCTCGGTGCGCGTCCCGCCGACGCTGCGCAGCACCGCCCGGGTGACCTTCCCCGCGCGCCATTCGAGGTCCAGCTCGAACCCGCCGCGGACGCCGATGCCGGTCACGCGGCCCGAGGCGGCCCACGCGGCGGGCAGCGCCGGCAGCAGTTCCAGCACCCCCGGCCGGGAGTAGGCCAGCATCTCCACCATCGCCGTGGGTGCCCCGAGGTTCGCGTCGATCTGGAAGATCGTGTAACTGCCCTGGCTGTACATGTCGAAGAAGTTCGGCGCGGTCCCGTTGCCGTTGGCCACCGACGGGCGCAGCACCGTCAGCAGCAGCCGGTACGCGCGGTCGGCGTCCTTGAGCCTCGCCCAGCACGCCGATCGCCACGCCGTCGCCCAGCCGTAGCTGTCCATTCCGCGGGCGGTCAGCAGCGCCCGCACGCCGCCGAGCAGCTCGGGCGGCGCCGTGTCGGCCGCGATGCGGTCGCCCGGGAAGAAACCGATCAGCGGGGACAGGTGCCGATGGGTGGTCTCGCCGAGGTTGTCCGGCGACATCCACTCCTCGAGCCAGCCGGTCACCGGGCTCACCTTCGGCAGGTACAGTCGCTTCTGCAGCCCGGCGATCCGGTCGCCGTACGCGCGGTCGCGACCGAGGACCGCCACCGCTTCGCGGTAGTGCTCGAACAGGTCCCAGACGATCTCCTGCGCGTAGGTGATCCCGCGGGTGTCCTGCGGCCCGTGCTCGGGCGACCAGTCGTGGTCGTCGACGAGCACCTCGCGGCCATCGACGGTCATCGGGACCAGCCGCGCCGCCCAGAACTCGCACGCCCCCTTGAGCAGCGGGTAGATCCGCGCGAGGTACGCCTTGTCCTGGGTGAAGGCGTAGTGGTCCCACAGCGAGTTGCACAGCCAGGCGTTGCCGCCGGGGTGCCACCACCAGCCCGAGCCGCCGTAGATGTTGGTGGAGAATGCGACCGCCCAGCCGTCGACCTTTCCGCTCGTGTTGCGGAAGCGGTTCCTCGGGTCGTTGAACAGCCGTTTCGTGCTGTCCGTCCACACGGGAAGCTGCGCGAGGCAGTAGTCGGCCAGGGCAGTGAAGCTCCCGGGCAGCGCCGCGCGGTCGGCCAGCCAGTAGTTCATCTGGACGTTGATGTCGGTGTGGTAGTCGCTCATCCAGTCGGGCGAGTTGTTGTTCTGCCAAAGGCCCTGCAGGCCCATCGGCAGGCCGTCGCGCGAACCGGTGATCGTCAGGTAGCGGCCGAACTGCAGGTAGCTCGCCTCGAGCTCGGGGTCGGGCGTCGCGGGGTCGTCGTGCCGGGCGACCAGCCGCGACCACGTGTCGAGCGCCCGTTTCGCCGGCGGCGACTGGCCGAGGTCCACGCTCATCCGGTCATACAGCCGCCGGTAATCGGCGACGTGCGTGGCCCGCAGCGCACCGCCGCCGGCCGCCAGTGCCGCAGCCGCCTTGCGCTTCGCCAGGGCCAGGGGGTCGAGGGATGCGTCGAGGAACTTCCGCGCCGCGTCGGGCACGTAGTTCGTGCCCCCGCTGAACACGATGACGACGTCGCTGCCACTGAAGGTGAGCCCGCCGGCCACGGTGCACGCGTACTTCAGGCCGTTGGCGAACGTGCCGGTGAACGCGCCCGCGCCGGCGGCCGGCTCGCCGCGGGTGGGCTCCAGCGACACCGACCCGGTGACCGGGCCGCCGCTGAGCCGGACCACCACGACGTCGTCGGGATGGCTCGCGAAGTACTCGCGGCGGTACCGCACGCCCTGGTGCCGGTAGGTGATCACGACCAGGCCGTTGCTCAGGTCGAGCGTGCGCCGGTAGTCCGTCACGCCGGTGTGGGCCGGGACGGCGATCCGCAGCTTCGCGAGCAGGCCGAGCGTGCCGAAGTTGCCGGTGTCGTAGGGGAACTGGCCGTCGTCCTGGAGGACGTCGTTCGGGCCGCCGGTCCACAGCGACGCGTCGGCCAGGTAGAGGAAGTCGGCGGCCGGGTCGCCGCCAACCAGCGCACCGATCCGACCATTGCCGATCGGCAACCCCTGCTGGATGATCTTGTCCTCGCTCGCGGGCGCCGGGTACCACAGGGTCGTGGCCCGCCCTTCGGGAACCAGGTCCGCACCGGCCGGGCGAACGACGTCCGCGTGAGCTGTAAAGGGGTTCAGCCCGCCCAGCGCAACACCGGCGCCGACCGCGCCACCGCGCTTGAAGAAGGTCCGCCGCGACGGCGGGAGAGGCAGTTCCGGCATGGGTCATCCGTTCGGCGTGGGCGGAAAACGGCCGTCAAAGCCCGCCAAACATATGACCTATCCGGTCGGGTGGTCAAGAATCTTCGCGATGGACCGGTGTCCCGTGACCGGCTTGCTCGGCCAGGTACTGCCGGAAGGTGATCTCGCCGTCGCGGTGGCCGGGCGCGAGGTGGCCGCCGCCGGCGTAGGCCCGGAACGTCTCCCCCGGCACCTTCACCGGCACGATCCGCCGGGGCCGGCCGCCGGCCTCGACGACCGCCGCCGCCAGCTCCGCCGCCGGGAGGATCTCCGGCCCGCCGAAGTCCGGCGCGCGGCCCGCCGGCTCGGCCAGGGCGAGGTCCGCGAGCCGCCTCGCCACGTCCCATACGTCCACCGGCTGGAACGAGATCCGCGGCACCGGCACCACCGGCAGCCGGGACGCACTCGCCAGCAGGCCGCGGACCAGGCCGTGGAACTGGGTGGCGCGCTGGACGGTGACAGGCAGCCCGGAGGCGGCGATGAGCTCCTCGGTTTCGTGCTTGGCCCGGTAGTAGCCGAGCGGCACGCGGTCGACGCCGACGATCGAGACGTAGACCAGGTGCGGAGCACCGGCCCAGCGCGCCGCCTCGACCAGCGTGCGGGCAAGGGCCGCTTCGCGCCCGAAGTAGTCGGTGGCGCAGTGGACGACCACGTCCACCCCGGCCACCGCACTGTCGATGCCGCGGCCGGTCCGCAGGTCGCCCCGGACGACGTCCGGGCCCGGGCGCCGGCTGAGCACGCGGACCTCCTCCCCCGCCGCCCGCAGCCGCGCCACGACCGCCGAGCCGAGCCGACCGGTGCCGCCCGTGACCAGGATCCGCACGCCGACCACCTCCAGCGCCATCCTGGCACGGCGGTGCCCGCCGGGAAACGGCTTCCCGGCGGGCACCCCGGTCGTGCTTCAGTTGCGGACGATGGTGAAGGTGGACGTCGTGTTGCGGATGTCCTGGTCGTTGTCGCTCAGCGTGAGCCCGGTGAAGGTCGCCGAGCCGACGGCCGGGCCCTGATTCGGTTCCGGCAGCTCGTTGACCCAGATGCCGATCCCGGACTTCGCGTCGAAGGCGTCCCCGCTGCGGTGCGCGCCGGTGATCGACACGTTCGTCAGCACGGTGTCCTCGACCGGGTGCTCCGGCGTGGTGCCGTCGTACTTGGTCTGGAACATGATGCCGCTGTAGGTCGGGCTCTGGATGTCCACATCGGACACCCGGATGCCGCGGAACTCCTTGGACGCGGAGAACAGCCAGATCGCCGGGAAGGTCTGCTGGCCCCAGAAGTGGCCGCCGTCCCGGACGAGCGAGGCGTTCTGGACCGTCGTCGGCTGCGGCCCGAACCCGAGGAACGGGTAGCCGAAGTCGAGCGAGCTGATCGTGATCGCCGAGTACGTCAGCGTGTCCGCGATGTAGAGGTTGCGGAAGGTGTTGTTGTACCCGCCGTACACCGCGAGCCCGGCCGCGCGCCACGGCGTGAGCGCGGTCAGGTTCTCGAACACGTTGTCGTACTGGTTGCCCTGGTTGATGTCCGTGGCGGCGAACAGCGCGAAGCTGTCGTCGCCGGTGGACCGGGCCTCGTTGTTGGTGACGTGGTTGCCGGTGCTGCCGTTGGTCAGGTTGACGCCGTCGGCGAAGGTGTCGCGGATCCGGGAGTTCTTGATCGTGGTGTTGTCCACGTTCGTGCCCCACACCATGACCACCTGGTGCTCCACCCAGATGTTGTCGATCGTCAGGTTTGCGACGTTCGTCAGGTTGAACACCTTGCCGGGGCCGTCGATGCGGGAGGTGTAGTTGCCGAACACCGCGAACCCGCTGAACGTCGAGCCGTTGGCGCTCGACTGGACGTCGATGCCGATGTCGGTGTTCTCCTGCCCCGCCGGCGCGGAGAACTTCGTGAACCACGACCCGGCGCCGGTGAGCGTCACGGCCTTGCCGTAGACGTTGAGCTTGCTCGACAGCGGGTAGTTCCCGGCCGGCAGGTAGACCCCGGTCAGGGTGGCGTCCTGCCGGACCTTGTCGAGGGCGTTCTGGACGTCCTGCTGGGTGAACCCGGCGGGCACCGCGAAGTGCGCCGGGTCGGGGTTCGCCTGCGCGGTCGCCTGTTCGAAGCTGACGAAGTCGATCGCGTAGTTCGTGGTGTTCGCGGCGTCCTTCTGCAGCTTGATCCGGCTGCCGGCGGGCACGGTGGTGCCCAGCAGCGCGCTGGCCTCGTCGTAGATGTGCCGCGGCCCGGCGCCCGGCGAGTTGCCCGGGCCGGTTTCGGCCCCGTAGAGCCACGCGTAGTGCGAGGTCAGGTCGATCGCCTTGAGGAAGGTGCCGTTCACGTACACGTTCAACGTCGAGTCGATGCCCCCGCCGCCCGCGGCGTCCGGGATGGAGAACCGGGTGACCAGGGTGTTGGTCGCCGCGCGGGTGGTGAACTCGACCGAGGAGCCGGTCGAGTTCAGCGTGACGGCCTTGCGGCCCGACGCCTCGCCGGCGAGGTCGCCGATCGTGCGGTTCGGTCCGATCACCGAAGCCCCGCCGGCCACGACGCCGTCTTCGGCCTCGTACATGTCGTAGGGCATGTTCGCGCCCCGGCCGGCGAACAGCTGCTGCGTGCTGGTGTTGTTGCCCTGCTTGACGGGCAGCTCGTTGGTGTCGTTCGCGACGACCGTCTTCACGGTGTACCGGCCGTTGGCCGCGGTCCAGGTGCCGACGGTCACCGGCGCCGCGGTGGCGCCGGCGGCGATGGTCCCGGTGTAGCTGCCGCTGAGCGTCTTGACGACCGTCCCGTTCTGGTCGGTGATCGTCACCGTGACGCCGTGGGCGCCGCCCGCGGACGCGACCGTGCCCTGGTTGCGCAGGGTCGTGGTGAAGGTGACCGTGTTCCCGGCCGACGGGTTGCCCGGCGACCACGCCGTCGCCGCGACGAGGTCGGAGCTCTGCACCGGGCTGACGACCAGCGCGGTCGAGGCGGTGTAGGAGTTGTTGGCTTCGTTCTGCTCGATGACGGTGTTGGCCTCGTCGACCTTCGCGGTCAGCTGGTAGCTGCCCGCGTCCCGGGCGCCGATGTTCGCCGGCACCGTCGCCGAGGCGCCGGCCGCGAGCGCGCCGGCGTTCGCCGTGCCGACCTTGGTCGTGCCGAGGTAGAAGTTGACGGTGGTGGCGCCGGAGGCCGCCGTCCCGGCGTTGCGGACGGTCGCCGACGTCGTGATCGCGTCGGTCTCCACCGGGTTCTGGGGCGACCAGGACACGCTAGAGACCGTCAGGTCCGGGTTGGGTGCGGGGACGCCGAAGACCTGGAACTCCGCGGCCTGCCCGCCGCCCGAACCGGAGTTGGCGGTGACGCGCAGGCGGACGTCGGCGGCGCGGCCGCCGAGCGGGATCGTCACGGTGTTGCCGGTCGCCGGGCTGAAGCTGTAGGTCTGCGCGGGGACGAGGGTGGTGAACGCGGACGCGCTCTGCTCGCGGCCTTCGACGGCGATCGTCTGGGTTCGCGGGCCCCACGCGGGGTCGGGGTTGAGCTTGACCACGACCTGGTTCAGGTCGGCGTTCGAGCCGAGGGCGACGGTCAGCAGGTTCGGGTAGGTCCCGCCGCCGCCTTCCCAGTAGGTGGTCAGGGAGTCGTCGTTGGCGTTGCCCGCGACGTAGGTCCACTCGGTCGAAGACGCCGTGATCGGCTTGCCCAGCGCCAGGTTCGTACCGGCCTGGGTGCCGGTGCGCGTCACGGTGCCGCTGTCCGCCGACTGATTGCCCGCGGCGTCCTTCGCGCGGACGAAGTACGAGACCGTCGCGGAGTCGGGCTGGTTGTCGGTGTAGGTCAGGACGTTCCCGGCAACGCTGCCGCGGAGCTGGTTGTTCGCGTAGACGTCGTAGCCCGTGACGCCGGTGTTGTCGGTCGACGCCGACCAGGTGAGCCGGATCTGCCCGCTCGCCGGCTGGGTGTAGGCGAGGTTGCCGGGCGCCGACGGCGGCTGGGTGTCACCGCCGGCGGGGCCGTGCACCTCGAACTCCGCCAGCTGGGCGGCGGGCCAGCCGGTGTTGGCGGTGACGTTCAGCCGGACGTACCGGGTGTTCGCGGTGAGGTTGACGGTGACGGTGTTGGCCGTCGCCGGGTCGAAGCGGTAGCCCGCGGACGGGACCAGATCGCTGAAGCCGGTGCCGTTCGTGCTGCCCTGCACCGCGAAGGTCTCGGTGCGGGCTTCCCAGTTCGCGGGCAGCTTGAGCACGAGCTGGGCGACGTTGGTGGCGGCACCGAGGTCGGCCTGGACCCACTGCGGGAACTGGTTGTTCGTGCTTTCCCAGTAGGTGGCCTGGTTGCCGTCGCCGACGTTCGAAACGGGGTAGCCGGCGAGCTGGCTGCTCGCGGTGTAGGTCGCCGCGGCGGCCTGGACGGCGACCGGGGCGGCTGCGGAGGGGGCCGGAGCAGCGCTCGCGGCCACGGCGGGCGCCGCGAGGAGCAGGGACAGGGCGGCGTAGGTGGCCGCGCGCGACAGAAGCCGCTTCGTTCTCATGGGGTTCCTCTGGTCCGGGGGGAGGAGGGAGAGGGCAGGAGCGAAGACCGGGTGCTCCTGACAGCTGCCCCGATTTCTCGCGTCGCTGTCAGGTTCTTGCGTTGATTCGTCCAAGAGTTACAGTGACGTGGGTCTCAAGTCAACGTCCGGACGCGGAAAAGGCCTCCTCGCCAGAGCCGAGGAGGCCTTTTCGGAAGGAGGGTCAGGAGCGGACGGCGCCGAGCCGGATCGCGTGGGTGCCGGGCGCGTTCACCGGGTCGCCGCAGTGCGCGCAGACGGTGGCCGGGACGAGGACCTCGCCGCAGGCGTGGCGCCAGAGCGTCGGCGGTTCGCCCTGGTGGACGTACCGGTCGCCCCAGGCCATCAGGCCGAGCAGGATCGGCTGCAGCGCGCGGCCGGCCTCGGTCGGGTGGTACTCGTGGCGCGGCGGGTGGTCCTCGTACTGGACCTTCTCGAGGACACCGGCGTCGACGAGCTTGCGCAGCCGCGCGGCCAGGATGTCCCGGCTGGCCCCGGTGTTCTCGGCGATCTGGTTGAACCGCCGCTCCCCCAGCATGATCTCCCGCAGGGCCAGTAGGCTCCACCGCTCGCCGACGACCTCGAGAGCCTCGGCGACCGAGCACTCGCGACCACGCCGCACCATGCCACCTCCACGGGGTTGAAAATCCAACCTAGCACGTCAATCCCCCTGTGACCTGCCGAACAGGTGAGTTGTGGAATCCAACTCACCGGGCGTATACCGGGACCATCCCCATCTGCGAGGAGGCAGACGCCATGACGGACGCGGTGATCGTCGACGCGGTACGGACCCCGATCGGCAAGGGCAAGCCGAACGGCACCCTGGCCGGCGTGCACCCGGTCGACCTGCACGCCCACGCCCTGCGCTCACTGGTCGAGCGAACCGGCGTCGACCCGGCCCGGATCGACGACGTGATCAGCGGAGCGGTCGGCCAGATCGGCGAGCAGAGCATGAACACGGCCCGCTGGGCGGCGCTGGCGGCCGGGCTGCCGGAATCGGTGCCGGCGGTGACCGTGGACCGCCAGTGCGGCAGCAGCCAGCAGGCCCTCCACTTCGCGGCCCAGGGCGTGATCGCCGGCGCGTACGACGTCGTGATCGCTTCCGGCGTGGAGTCGATGAGCCGGGTACCGATGGGCAGCCAGATGGCCGGACGCGACCCGTTCGGCCCGCAGATCGCCACGCGCTACCCGGACGGCCTGGTACCCCAGGGCATCAGCGCGGAGCTGATCGCCGCGAAGTGGGGCTTCACCCGGGCCCAGCTGGACGAGTTCTCCGCGGAAAGCCACCAGCGCGCGGCCAAGGCATGGGCGGACGGAAAGTTCGCGGGCGAAGTCGTCCCGCTCAAGGCCCCCGGCCCCGACGGCACGCTGCGAGAGGTCACGACCGACGAGACCGTCCGGCCCGGCACCACCCCGGAGATCCTCGCCGGCCTGAAGCCGGCGTTCCGCGCGGACGTCTGGGAGCAGCGCTTCCCGAACCTCGGCTGGCACATCACGGCGGGCAATTCCTCACCGATCAACGACGGCGCGGCAGCACTCCTCATCACGAGCGGCGAGACGGCGGCAGCGCTGGGCTTGAAGCCCCGAGCCCGGATCCACAGCTTCGCGGTGGCCGGCGACGACCCCCTGTTGATGTTGACGGGCATCATCCCGGCCACCCGCAAGGTCCTGGCGCGCGCGGGTCTCGACGTGGCGGACATCGACGCGTTCGAGGTCAACGAGGCATTCGCCAGCGTGGTACTGGCCTGGCAACGCGAGCTCGGAGCAGACCCGGCCAAGGTGAACATCAACGGCGGCGCAATAGCCCTGGGCCACCCCCTGGGGGGCAGCGGAGCAAGGCTGGCAACAACGCTGCTGTCGGTCCTGGAGCAGACCGGCGGCCGCTACGGCCTCCAGACAATGTGCGAGGCAGGCGGCCTGGCCAACGCAACGATCATCGAACGCCTGGACTGACCACGCGCCACGGCCGCCATCCCGCCCGCGGCCGCGGCCGCGGCCGCCGCCACCGCTCGTAGCCGTGGCCGCGACGCACGACCGAGCCACAACGGAACCCAGGCCCCCGCAACCCCGATCCGAAGCCAGAACACGGCCGGCGGCATCTTGTCAAGGCACGCTTTTGAAGTGCTCCGAGGCTTCCGGACACGTCTTCCAAGTAGACTGCTGGAGGATCCGGAGGAGTGTTTCATGGCCAGGAG
>NZ_JBFBBT010000021.1:0-171705 GCF_040682815.1 Amycolatopsis sp. NPDC051102 | reverse complement strand
CGTGGGGGCCGGGGCGGGGCGGCCCCCGCGGGGGGGCGGGGGCGGGGGGCGGGGGCGGGGGGGCCGAGAGACACGAGCGAGCACCGGCGCCCTCCGGCAGCGGCCCGGTGCCGGCACTGGCCCAGCCTCGGCGACGGTGCCGGGCCACCAGCTTGCCCTCCAGGGCGTCGGCGACTTCGGCGACCTACGTGCTCCAGGCGGTCCCCGCGCCGGCGATGCTGCGAAGGCGATGGCGTGCGGCCCCGGGCGGCTTGGCGTGGCCGGGCTTGGCGCGGCCGGGCTTGGCGCGGCCGGGCTTGGCGTGCTCGGGCTTGGCGTGGCCGGACTTGGCGTGCTCGGGCTTGGCGTGGCCGGGCTTGGCGCGGCCGGACTTGGCGTGCTCGGGCTTGGCGTGGCCGGACTTGGCACGGCGGGCTTGGCGTGCCCGGGCTTGGCGTGCCCGGGCTTGGCGATGCTTCCGACGGTCGGCATCCCCGGGCAGCCGCGCCCTCGACGCTTCCCCGCGCCGACCCAGCGCGAGCCGACTCGGTCATGCCTGCCGAAGGCGTGGCCCAGTGAACGGCCCCACCCCGCACCGACGGCGGTCCCGGCATGACTGACTTCCTCGGGCCGCCGGCCCGCGTCGTCCGCCTGACCCCGAGGCCCGCGCTGGTGCTCGCCGTCGCCAGCCTGCTCGGCCTGGCCATGTTCTGCTGGCCGCTGTTCGCGCACCCGCGGCCCGGCGCCGTCGCGCATGCCACCGATGCGCCGTTCGTCTTCATGGCGACGCTGCCCGTGCTGATCCTCGTCGTGCTGGCCGAACTGTCCCGGGGCGGCATCGATGCCAAAGCCCTTGCGCTGCTCGGTGTGCTCTCGGCCGTCAATGCCGGGCTGCGTCCGCTCGGGGCCGGGACCGGGGGTATCGAGCTGGTCTTCTTCCTGCTCGTGCTCGCCGGACGTGTCTTCGGGCCCGGGTTCGGGTTCGTGCTCGGCTCGACGTCGCTGTTCACGAGCGCGCTGCTCACCGCCGGCGTCGGGCCGTGGCTGCCGTTCCAGATGCTCGCGTCGTCACTGATCGGGCTCGGGGCCGGGCTGCTTCCGCGCAAACCGCGCGGCAAAGGCGAAATCGCGCTGCTCGTCGGCTACGGGGTCTTCGCGGCCTACTTCTTCGGGCTGCTCATGAGCCTGTGGACGTGGCCGTTCCTCGCCGGGGACTCCGCACAGCTCGGCTTCGTGGCCGGGGCGCCGTTACTCGACAACCTGCACCGGTTCGCCCTCTACACCGTGCTGACCTCGACCCTCGGCTGGGACACCGGCCGCGCCGTCACCAACGCCGTGGCCATCGTGCTGCTGGGGCCGGCCATTCTCGCCGTCCTGCGCCGGGCCGCCAGGCGCGCCGCCTTCGGCGCGCCCGTCAGCTTCGATCAGCCGTACGAGTAGAAGCCGCGGCCGGTCTTCTTGCCGAGCAGGCCCGCGTCGACCATGCGCAGCAGCAGCGGCGGCGACGAGTACAGCGGCTCCTTGAACTCCGCGTACATCGAGTCCGCGATGGCCTTGATGGTGTCCAGTCCGATCAGGTCGGACAGCCGCAGCGGGCCCATCGGGTGGGCCGTGCCCAGCTCCATGCCGCGGTCGATGTCCTCGGCCGAGGCGAAGCCCGACTCGATCATGCGGATCGCCGAAAGCAGGTACGGCACCAGCAGCGAGTTCACGATGAACCCGGCGCGGTCCTGGGAGCGGATCACGGTCTTGCCCAGCGCCGTCGTCGCGTGCTCCTCGGCGCGGCGGGCGGTCTCCTCGCTGGTCAGCAGCGAGGGCACCAGCTCCACCAGCGGCAGCACCGGCACCGGGTTGAAGAAGTGGATGCCGACCACCTGCTGCGGCCGGCTCGTCGCCATGCCCAGCTTCATGATCGGGATCGACGACGTGTTGGACGCGAACAGCGCGTCCTCGGCCTCGACGATCTTGTCGAGCTGGCGGAAGACCTCGACCTTCGCCTGCTCCTGCTCGAGGATTGCCTCGATGACCAGTTCGCGGTCGGCGAACTCGGCGATGTCGGTCGTGAACCGGACGCGGCCGAGGGCCTTGTCGGCCTCCTCGGCGGAGAGCTTGCCGCTCTTGACGCCGCGTTGCAGCGACTTCTCGATGCGCGCCTTGCCCGCGTCGAGCGCCGGCTGGTTCACCTCGGTGACCACGACGTCCAACCCGGACCGCGCGTGCACCTCGGCGATACCGGATCCCATGAGGCCCGCCCCGACGACTCCAACCCGACTCACCATCGGCTCACTCCTTCATCGCTTCGCAGCCCCGCGCGCCTGTTTGACACGAAAGTGGGCAGCACGCGACGCGCGAGGGCGGTAGCCGGATGTGGTCCGGCGCCGCCCTCGCGCGTTTACGCGTGCTCAACGACGGTACTCGTCGTACCCGTCGTCGTACGGGTCTTCATACCCGCTGTCGGCAGAGTCCTCATGGTGGTTGTCACTGGAGGAGTTACTCGACAGCTCGCGCTGCAAAGCATCGAAGTCGGTCTCGTGCGAGCTGTACTTGAGCTCACGCGCCACCTTCGTCTGCTTGGCCTTAGCCCGGCCGCGCCCCATGGCTCGACCCCCTCGCACAGGGGCGGGGCGGCCGGGGGAATCGGCGGCCCCGCATCGTCTCGACAATTCTTTCCTGCTCACACCGTACCGTGTCCGGGGGGTTCGATGCGACGTGGCACGGTGTGCCGGTGGTGACAGTGTCCGCCGGACACCGGTTACCGGCCGGTCGGTGGCGATCGACGCAGGTAGACGTGCCACGATCTACCCGTGCTTCGTCCCTTCGTGGCTTACCTGCGGGTGTACGAACCCCTGCTCGCCCTGGGCGATCCGCCGGACGCACGGCTGCGTGCGGCCGTCGCGGCGGCCAAGCTGAGGCGGACGGATGCGGGGGCGCGCGAACAGGCCATGTGGCTCAAGTCACAGGTCGCCGCCCCGCGGCGGCTGCTGCCGGCCGAGCTCGCCGACGGCCGTCCCGCGCCCAGCCTGCTGACCGACGTCCTGGTGCTCGACGCCGCCGACGTGCCGGGCGGCAAGGTGGAGCACGGCCCGTTCGTCTGCCCGCTGGAGCTGCGGGCCCGTTCGGCGGCGGCGCTCGTCACCTTCCTCGGCGACGCGCACCCGGCGCTGAAGAACGTCGTCCTCGACGAGGGCGGCTTCACGCAGGAGACGATCCGCGGCCGCACGAAGTCGGCGATGGCGGACCTCAGCACGTCGGCGGCGCACACGCTGTCGACGACGTGGACGGTCCCGCTGCCCTGGTTCGTGCTGGTCGAGCCGGACGAGCGCCGGCTGGTGCTGGGCAACGGCCGCGACGATCCGCGGCGCGAACTGTCCTGGCGCGCCACCCTCGCCGACGCGCAGCACCGGGCGCGAGAGGCCGGCGAGCTCCTGGAGCAGACGTTCGGTGACTCGGGCCCGGGCCGCGTGCTGTTCGAGACGCGCCGGTGGCTGGACAACTTCCACGCGGACTCGGTGGTCGAGCTCGACTACGGCGGCCTGGTCCAGCTGTTCGCCGACCCGGTCCTGGAGGCCGACAACACCGCCGACGAGGTCCACGACATCCTGGACGCGCTGCGCTCGGGCAACGTCGAGGAGCTGGCCGAGCTGTTCTCGGACCTCCGCGAATTCTGGGGCGACGTGGCCGCTCGCGAGCGCGCCAACTAGTCGCGCCGGCCACCGGCCCACCCGGCGGCTTCCGGACCCGAAACTGTCGGTGCCTGCCGGTAGCGTGGAAAACGGGGGCTGCTCGGATCGAGGCCGCAGCCTCGATCACCGCAGCTGCGGCACCCGGATCTCGCCGACCGGCCGCCCGCCGCCCAAGACCTCCGGAGCCGCCAGCTCCGTCAACCCCGACACATCCGCGCCCAGGTACCGCAGTGCCTCCACCGCCAGCGGTGCGCAAGCCCGCTTCGCGCCGTCGTCCATTTTGATCGCCACCGCGAAGCCGTCCGGCAACGCGAACGCCTGTACCCCCTCCGCGCCCGCCTTCGCGATCAGACCGTCCACCGCGGACATCAGCGCCGTGTCCTCGCGGCCCGTTCCCGCCACCAGCCACGGATGTGCCCGCATCGCCGACGCCACCGCGAACGACGGGCTGTCCGTGGCGGCCGCGATCCGGCCGAATGCGCGGGCCAGTCCCGTCAGGGAGAACGCGAACAACGGTGCGCCGCAACCGTCGACACCTGTGTGGGCGATCGGCTCGCCCGTCAGCGTCGAGACGGTCTCGGCGAGAGACTGCTGCAGCGGGTGGTCCGGTGCTTCGTACCCCGGCGTCGGCCAGCCCGCGCGGAGGCACGTCGTCAGCATTGCCGTGTGCTTGCCCGAACAGTTCATCGTCACGCGGCGGGGCTCGGCCGCGTCGCGCATGCTCGGGATGTGGAGCGGGAAGTCCGGTGGGCAGGCCAGGTCCTGCTCGCCCAGGCCCGCCGCCGACAGCAGGTCCAGGACCCGCTTGACGTGTCCCGGCTCGCCCGAATGCGACGCGCACGCCAGCGCCAGGTCCTCGCCCGTGAAGTCCAGGCCCGCGCGCAGCATTCCGACCGCCTGCAGCGGCTTGTTCGACGACCGCGGGAAGAAGGGCGTGACCACGTCGCCGAGGGCCAGGCGGGCCTCGCCCTCCGGGCCGGTCACCACCAGGGCGCCGCGGTGGACGCTTTCGACGAAACCCGACCGCACGACTTCGGCGAGCACCGGGTTCGTCACTCGGTGCGGCCTTCGTTCTCCAGCAGCTCGTCCACTGTGGCCGAACCCTGCTGGTAGCGCTGCGCGATCTCCGCGTTCAACGTGTCCATCACGCCCTGGACCTCGCGGCGGAAGGACGACACCGACAGCTCTTCGCTCGCGTACGTGTCCAAAGCGGAAGCCAGCTTCTCGTCCGACAGCGACCCGACGTCGGTCAGGTCCGTGTCGCCGATCAACGCCTCCGCGTGCCGCCGGTGCTCGCCCGCGCGGGAGGGCTCCAGCTGCTGGTGACGGCCCGAGCCGGCCGCCGGGCCCAGTGCGTTGTCCGCCAGGATCGTCGCCAGCTGGTCGACGATGCTGGCCTCGCCGCCCGAGCTGCGCCGGGCCTGCTCCGCGCGCACGATGTCGATCCGGGCGTGCAGGAGGCGGCGCAGGTAGGACAGGTCGGTCTCTTCCTGGGCGGCTTCGTCGCGCCGCTCGCGCAGCACCTTCAGCGGCAGTTCAGCCAGGCCGCTGAGGTACCCCGGGCCGAGCACGCGGTCGATCCGCCGCCTGCCGCCGGGCCGCACTTCGATCACAGCGCAGTTTATCCCGGTTGAGCGTGATCTCGCTGTCAGGGGCTTTGGTTCAACCACGAAGTTGCGCTGCCGCCGCACGGCCGGGTGCGGGAGCCTCGGACGGCACCGAATCGGGGTCGATGGCCGCCTGGACTAGGTTGTCCTCCGAGCCCGCCAGCAGCTCCGCGCCCACCGGCGTCGACCGCTTGACCAGCGCCAACGCGATCGGGCCGAGCTCGTGGTGCTGGATCACCGTGCCGATCCGGCCGACCGTCCGGCCGTCGAGCAGCACCGGGTCGCCGGTCTCCGGCGTCACTTCCGGTGAGCCGTCGAGGTGCAGCAGGAGCAGGTTCCGCGGCGGGCGTCCCACGTTGTGGACCTTCGACACCGTCTCCTGGCCGCGATAGCAGCCCTTCGCGACGTGTGCGGCCGAGCCGACCCAGCCCACCTCGTGCGGGATCGTGCGGTCGTCGGTGTCGACGCCCACCCGCGGTCGCACCGACTCGACGCGCAGCGCGTCGAACACCCAGCTGCCCGCCGCCCGCGCGCCCGCGTCGGTGAGCCGCTTCCACCAGTCCACCAGTGCGGCGCGCGGCACCGCCAGGTCCACGCTCGAGCGGCCCGGCCACGGCATCCGCCGGGCGAAGCCGCCGCCCGGCAGGGCCGCGACCGCGTACGGCTCCGGGCCGACCTCGGCGCCGGCCGCGCTCAGCACGCGCTCGGCGTCCGGGCCCAGCACGGTGAGCAGCGCGAGCTCGCCGGTCGCGTCGCGGATGTCCACCTTGGACCAGAACTTCATCGCCTCGAGGTACTCGAGCAGCGTCTGCGGCCCGCCCTTGGGCAGGGCGCTCGTGACGCGGGGGCCCGGGTCGGTGTCGAGGTAAACCGTGCCGTCGAGGTGCGCGAGCACCATGTGCGTCTCGACGCGGCCCTGGCTGTCGAGGACCAGCGCCTCGGTGCCGGAGCCCTCGGCGAGCCCGGTCACGTGCTGGGAGATGACCAGGTGCAGCCACGACAGCCGTTCTTCGCCGCTGACGGCGAGGAACTCGCGGTGCGAACGGTCGATCACGACCACGCCGCGCGAGGCCGTGCGCTGCTCCGCGAAGGGGTCTCCCCAGTGCCAGGGGACGCCGGCTTCGGGGTGGTCGTCGGGCGGGGGGATCGATCCGGGCACGTCCAGCAGCGGCGAGCGGTACGGCATACCGCCCAGCCTAGGTGAGTACGGTGTGCCCATGCGCGTCCTCGTCTTCCTCGACGGCACCCCGGCCGACCCCGACGTGGCCCAGATCAAGGTCGACGACCTCGGGCTGATGCGCGGCGACGGCGTCTTCGAGACGATCCTCGTCGTCGACGGCAAGCCCCGTGAGCTGCGGCCGCACCTCGAACGGCTGGCTCGCTCGGCGGCCATGCTGGACCTGCCCGAGCCCGACCTCGCCGCCTGGGAGCGGGTCGTTTCGCTCGTTCTCGAAAGGTGGGACGGCGGGCCGGAAATGGTGCTGAAACTGGTGTACACGCGGGGATCCGACGGCGATCCGGCCGCGGTGCCGACCGGCTTCGCGCTCGGTTCGGAGGTCTCGCCGGCCATCCTCAAGGCCCGCGCCGACGGCGTCGCCGCGATCACGCTCGAACGCGGTTTCCCGCCGGACCTCGCCGAGCGCGCGCCGTGGCTGCTGCTCGGGGCGAAGCCGCTGTCGTACGCGATGAACATGGCCGCGGTCCGCGAGGCGGGCCGCCGCGGCGCCGAAGATGTGATTTTCACCGCGGCCGACGGCTCGGTGTTCGAAGGCCCGACGTCGACCGTGGTGCTCGCGAAGGGGCGGACGCTCTACACGCCGCCGTCGAGCATCGGCATCCTGCCCGGCACCACCCAGGCCGCGCTGTTCCGCGGCGCCGAGAAGGCGGGCTGGTCGACCAAGGTGGAGCCGCTGACCGTGCGCGACCTCGTCGAGGGCGACGGCGTGTTCATGGCTTCCAGCGTGCGCAAGCTGACCCGGGTGCACACGCTGGACGGCGAACGGCTGCCCGATTCCGAAGCCGTGTACGCCGAGCTGGTCGCGGCCTACGAAGGCGAATACGCCTGACCCTGGGTGATCCGGACGACGGCGGGCGCGATCTCCTCGGCGCGGTAGGCGGCGATCTTGTGGTGGCCGTCGATGATCAGCTCGCGGTCGCCGTCGGCCAGGACCACCGCGACCGGCCGGTGCCCGGTGCGGATGGCCGTCCGGTAGTAGCCGACGCGGGATTCGTCGGACGGCGGCCAGGTGTCGGTCGGGGTGAGTTCCCGGCCGTCCGGGAGCCGTTCCGGGCCGCTCACCCGGTAGTCGCCGTCGACGAGCAGGTCGAGAACCGGGCCCAGGGTGGTGGCCAGCGGGCGGCGCAGCTGCCCGGTGGCCAGCGCGATCCGCAGCGACTGGGGCAGCTCCGCCCGCGCCCGCGCGTTCACGTCGAGGAAACCCGTGCCACCGCTGATCGTCACCTGTTCCACGCTTATCAGGACGGGCGGCGGCGTGACATGGTTCCGACCCCTACCCGGACGGGTGCACCGCGTGATCCGGGTCTCACCCGCGTGGCGGTACGGCTTGCTCAGGAAGGCCGGAACCGGATCCGGGTGCCCGGCCGAGCCTGCGCGAGCGCGCCCAGCGCGGCCGTCCGCACCACGGCCGCGACGGGGTAGCCGCCGGTGGTCGGGTGGTCGGCGAGGAACACCACCGGCCGCCCGCTCGGCGGCACCTGGATCGCGCCGGTGACGACACCTTCGCTGGGCAATTCGCCGTCGACGGCCCGGCGCAGCGGCGTCCCGTCCAGGCGCAGGCCGACGCGGTTCGAGTCCGCCGTCACGGTCCACCACGCCGAGAGCCCGCGGGCGGGTTCGTCGAACCAGTCGTCGCGGGGGCCGAGCGTCACCGGCACCACGAGCTCGGGTGCCGCCGCAACGGGCACGACGACGTCGGCGCCGGCGGGGATCCCGGGGTCGCCGAGCGGGAGGACGTCCCCGGCGCGCAACGGCTCGGGGCCGATGCCGGACAGGACGTCCCGGGAGCGGCTGCCCAGCACCGGTTCCACCGCGATCCCGCCGGAGACCGCCAGGTAGCAGCGCAGGCCCGCCGGCGGTGTCCCCAGCGTCAACGTCTGGCCCGCGCGGACCGCCAGCGGCGTGTGGGACCCGGCGGCCCGGCCGTCCACGCGGACGTCGACCGCCGGGCCGGTGACCACCGCCGTCACCGCGGCCGTGAACCGGACGGCGAGGCCGCCGAGCAGGGCCTCGATCCCGGCGGCGGCCTCGGCGTTGCCGGTCAGGCGGTTCGCCAGCCGCAGCGACGCCTGGTCGAGCGCCCCCGAAGGCGCCACCCCGAGGTGGGCGTAACCGGGCCGGCCCAGGTCCTGGACCAGCGCGTACCGGCCCGGGTCGAGCACTTCCAGGCTTCTCATCGGACACTCCGGAAGCGGACGCGGTCGCCCGGCGCGAACAGCGCCGGCGGGTCCGCGTGCGGGTCGAACAGCGTCGCCGACGTGTGCCCGAGCAGCCGCCAGCCGCCCGGTGACTCGCGCGGGTAGACGCCGGTGAACTCGCCGGCGAGGCCGACCGACCCGGCCGGGACGCGGGTCCGCGGCGACTCGAGCCGCGGCTGCCGCAGCGGCGCGGGAAGGCCGGTCAGGTAACCGAAGCCGGGGGCAAACCCGGTGAACGCGACCGTGTAGACGGCCCCGGTGTGCAGCTCGGCGACGGCGTCCGTGGAGAGCCCGGCGTCCGAAGCGACCAGGGCGAGGTCCTCGCCGTCGTAGCGGACGTCGAGGGTCACTTCGCGCGGCTCGTCGGCGGGCGGGTGCGTGAGATCGGCGGCTTCCAGCAGGGCTCGCACGGCCGCGACACCGCCGACGACCAGCAGGCTGCGCGCGCCCGGCACGAGGTCGGCGACCCCGGCCGGCCGCGCGGCCAGCACGGTGGCGTGGGCGGCCCGCATCTGCTCGAGCGAGTCGCAGTCGAGCAGGGCGGCGTCCTCGCCACACCGCCGCCAGCGCACGGCGTCAGCCGACGACGCGGTGCAGCAGCGCCGAAGTGTGCGGCTGCATCTCCTGGCCCATCATCGCCCGCTCCTCGACGTACCCGAGGGAGCCTTCGATCAGGCCGTAGAGCCGCTGGGCCGCGGTGACGTCCTTGGCCGTGGCCGTGCGGATCACCGCGTCGGTGCCGAGCTCCCACGACGTCTGGTTGCGCGGCTTGCCGTAGTACAGCTCGACGATGCCGGTGTTGTGCGTGAGCAGCAGCTCGATCGTGTCGTCTTCCTGCGGCCGCCAGAACCCGGACTCGCGGGCGGCGGGGCGGATGACGTTGCCGTCGTCGTCCAGCAGCCACGCGCGGGACTCGTGGATCAGGAACGGGCGGCCGTCGTGCGAGATCGTCAGCTGCTGCGCGAACTTGCGCGGGCCGTCGATGGTCGGGTAGCCGACCTCGCCCTCACCGCGCCAGACGCCGACGAGCGGCAGCAGCGCGAGGCAGGCGTCGTTGAGGTTCGGTCCCTCACGCAGGTTCGCCGTGTCGTTAGGGATGGGCAGGTCGTCCCACAGCGGGAGGTTGCGCACGCGGGTGCTCTCCGCGCGCTTCTCCGCTGCCGCGATGGCTTCGTCGCCGCTGGCGGTCATGGGTCAGCGCTGGTCCGCGTACAGCCGGTAGACGACGTACACGGCGAACCAGGTGATGGCCACGCCCGCGAGGACCAGCAAGGTCGTAAACAGAGCTTCCACGGCTGGCAGCTTAGTCCGCCCGCCCCCGGACGGTCCTGCGCAGGGGCGCCGCGGTGAGCACGGTCACCCGTCCGGAAACGCCGTGAAGGCCTCCCTGCCGGAGCAGGAAGGCCTTCACGGGGAACGAAGTCAGGCGACGGAGATGGCCAGCTGGTGCAGGCCGGGGCCCTCCGCGGTGACGGAGGCTTCGCCGTTGCCGGTGCGGTGCAGCGCCCGGACCGTCCACTCGCCCGGCGCCGCGTAGAAGCGGAAGTCGCCGTCGGCCGACGAGACGACCTCGCCGGTGAAGTCGCCGCCGCCGTCCAGCAGCCGGACGAAGGCACCGCCGACCGGCCCGTCCGCGCCGGTCACCTTGCCGGCGAGCACCACCTGGCCGCGCGTGTCGTAGTCCGCCGGCGTGGCCTCCTGGACCGGTGCGCCGCAGCTGTCGTCAACCGCCATCACTTGGCTCCCAACTCGACCGGCACGCCGACGAGCGAGCCGTATTCCGTCCATGAACCGTCGTAGTTCTTGACGTCCTCGTAGCCCAGCAGCTCGTGGAGCGCGAACCACGCGATCGAGGAGCGCTCGCCGATGCGGCAGTAGGCGATGGTGCCCTTGCCCTCGTCGATGCCCTCGTCCTTGTACAGCTCCTTGATCTCTTCCTCGGTCTTGAAGGTGCCGTCCTCGTTGGCGACCTTCGCCCACGGCACGTTCAGCGCGCCGGGGATGTGCCCGGGAACCTGGGACTGCTCCTGCGGCAGGTGCGCCGGGGCGAGCAGCTTGCCGGAGAACTCGTCGGGCGAACGCACGTCGACGAAGTTCTTCGACCCGATCGACTGGACGACCTCGTCGCGGAAGGCCCGCAGCGAAAGGTCCTGGTCCTGGGCCTTGTACTCGGTGCGGTCGCGCTTGACCTCGTCGGAGTTCAGCTCGCGGCCGTCGAGCTCCCACTTCTTGCGGCCGCCGTCGAGCAGCTTGACCTTCTCGTGGCCGTACAGCTTGAAGTACCAGTACGCGTACGCGGCGAACCAGTTGTTGTTGCCGCCGTAGAGGATCACGAGGTCGTCGTTGGAGATGCCCTTCTCCGAGAGGAGCTTCTCGAAGCCCTCCTTGGAGACGAAGTCGCGGCGCACCCCGTCCTGCAGGTCGTTCCGCCAGTCGAACTTCACCGCGCCCCGGATGTGGCCGGCGTCGTAGGCGGTGGTGTCCTCGTCGACCTCGGCGAACACGACGCCGGGGGTGTCCAGGTTCTCCTCGGCCCACTGGGTGGTCACCAGGACGTCTTCACGGCTCATGGACTTGGACTCTCTTTCTGGGGTTGAACTTCAGGACGCGCGGGTTGGGCTGAAGCGTTGGATCAGCAAGTACATTTCGCAGCCGAGGCAGAAGTCGAAGGCCGCGTTGAGGAAGGCCGCGAACAGCGCGAACGCCGTCGCGACGATGCCGAGCGGGGTGATCCCCACGGCGAAGCCGATCGTGCCGATCAGCGCGAACACGAACCCGACGGCCTGGGCGAACCGCAGCGGCGCCGCGTCCTCGCGCTCCGACGTCGGGCCCAGCCGCGGGGCGACCAGCGTCCGGTAGACGATCGAGTACGGCGCCGGCTTCAGGCCGACGAAGGCGCCGATGGCGAACACGACGGTCTGGAGGGCCAGCAGCGGCCACCACTGGGTGACCAGCACGACCGCGAGCACGATCGTGGTCAGGATGGCGGCGAACCGCGGGCCTCGCGGGTCGACGGCCGGTCCGGCGGGCATCGTTCCTCCAGCTGGAGCAGAGGGGGTGCGTGCGAACGGCACGCGTCAGCGGCTTCGGGGCTGCGGTATCCGGACGTCGTTCAGCGCCGGTCGGTGTGAGCGCGACACAGGCTGCTGCGGACGCGGCAGAGGTCGACTGCGCGCCGCTGCGTCAGAAAGAAGGTGGTCAGCCCGGTCACGGGTGCGAGGGTACCCAGTGCTCCCTCAGAGTGGGAACCACGTTCATACCTTGGGACGATTCCCGGTTTCTGGGACAACGCCCTGGTCAGGACGTCCGGGTCGTGAGATGCGGCCGCAGCGCGGCCAGCAGTTCGGCTCCCTTGGGGACGCCGCCGACGCGCAGCAGCTCCCGGCCGTCCGGGGTCAGCGCGATCGTGGTCGGCGTGCGCAGCACGGACAGCGACTGCGCGACTTCCGGCTGGTTCGTGACGTCGAGTTCGACGTGGTGCAGGCCGTCCGTCCGCTCGGCCAGCGGCGCGAGCACGGCCTTCGCGTGCCGGCAGGGCGCGCAGAAGGTGGTGGAGATCTGGACCAGCGTCACCGCGGACGCCGGGTCGAGCACGTCGGTGACGGGGGCGGGCAGCTCGCGGGCGGCGGGCTTGGCGGCCCGTACCCGGCCGTTGCGGGCCTTGAGTAGCGCACCGACGGCCGCGGCGGCCACCAGCGTCGCCACGAGCACCCATAGCCCCGTCACCGCACCGCTCCCTACTTGCTCAGGTCCGCGAAGGACACGTTCGCCGCTTCGCCCTTGATCGTCACCGATCCGCTCTGCACCCGCACGCCGGTCGGGGTGACCGACAGCGGCAGGTCCTTCGTGTTGATCGACGCGTTGAAGTTCGGCATCAGCACCTTCTGCACCGCCTGCGGGACGACCGTCGTCTCCTGGTCGTTCCCGAACTGCAGGCGCTTGGGCAGGAAGTTGATCGTGCCCTTGGCCGGGTCCGCCTCGATCATCGCGAAACAGAAGATTTCCAGATCCTTGCCCGCGAACTGAAGGTGTCCCGAAATGCGGACACCGGTGCTCGACTCGTCCTGGTCGGGCTGGCCCTCGGTGGTCTTCGTCGTGGTCGGCGCCGGCTCGCTCTGCCCGCTGTCGCCGTTCTGGACGTACTCGGTGGTCGACGGCTCGATCCGCAGGTCCTTGATCTTGTCCAGCGGCTTGAGGCGGGCCAGGTCGGCGGCCTTGATGGTGACCGCGCCGGTCAGCTTGCCGATGGTGATCGCCTTCGTGTTGCCGTTCGTGATGTCCGACAGCGGCGCCTTGACGTCCTCGAGCTCGGCGTTGACCGCCACGTCCTGCAGCTTGTCGGCGACCGGGATGCCGGCGGCGGCCACGCTGATGTGACTGTAGTCACCGCCGAGGGCCTGCGTGAGGAACGGGAAGCCGTGGATGGTGACCGACGGGTCGTCGGTCAGCTGCAGCTGGGTGCGCGCCTTCTGCGAAATCAGGTGCTCGGCGTACGCGGCGGCCCCGAAATCGGCGCCGACCAGCAGCAGGACCAGCACGATCAGGGCGATCACCCAGCGCCGGGCGCGGCGGCCGCGGCGTCGTGCGTCCGGCCTCGGTGCGGGTCGGTCGTCCCGGGTCACGGGCCTGCTCACCATCGCGTCCGTACTCCTGTTCGTCGGGGACACCCGGATATCGCCAGGTGTGATCGATCCAGCAAGGGTTAGGTGCCCGGCCGTTCAGCCGCTATTCTCACTTAGCACCGACCAACGCCGCTCTGCGGCGACGACTCGAGAAGGCGGTGCGGCTGAATGAGCCTGGACCTTCTGGTACTGACTGCGGAGGCCGACGCCACTTCGGTGCTGCCCGCGCTGGACCTGCTGCCGCACACCGTACGCGTCCGCGCTCCCGAGGTGACGGCCCTGCTCGACGCGGGCCACCGCGACGTGATCCTCCTCGACGCCCGCAGCGACCTGGCCTCGGCGAAGAGCCTCTGCCGGCTGCTGAAGGGCACCGGCGAGGACGAGGCGGCCACCCCCATCATCGCGGTCGTCGGCGAAGGCGGCCTCGTGGCCGTCAGCGCCGAGTGGCGCACCGACGACATCCTGCTGCCCACCGCGGGCCCGGCCGAGGTCGACGCCCGGCTGCGGCTGGTGACGACCCGCGACGGCGGTTCCGCGCAGGTCGACGCCGAGCTGCGGGTCGGCGAGCTGGTCATCGACGAGGCGACCTACACCGCGCGCCTGCGCAAGCGCACCCTGGAGCTCACCTACAAGGAGTTCGAGCTGCTCAAGTACCTCGCGCAGCACGCGGGCCGGGTGTTCACCCGCGCCCAGCTGCTGCAGGAGGTCTGGGGCTACGACTTCTTCGGTGGCACGCGCACGGTCGACGTGCACGTCCGGCGGCTGCGCGCCAAGCTCGGCCCCGAGCACGAGCAGATGATCGGCACCGTGCGCAACGTCGGCTACAAGTTCGAGCGGCCGGCCAAGGGCGGCGTCCCGCGCCAGGCGACCCCGGCCGAAGCTCCGGCCGAGACTCCCGAACTCGCCCACTGACGTCCCCACGTTCACCAGGACGCGGCGACAACCGTGGCGTTGCCTCCCACCCGGGGTACGGTCACGAGGTGAGCGGAGACGGCGAATGGCGCCAGGAACTGGACGAGAAGCAGCTCGAGGACGTGCGCGGGCTGCTGCTGGCGGTCCGTGAGGCCGACGGGCGGCCCGAGGTCGAAGCCGGCGGGCCGCTGCCCGGCGAGTTCGACGGCGGCGAGCACCTCGTCGCCTGCGTCGACGGCGAGGTCGTCGGCTACGCGCACGTCGACACCACAGGTGACTCCTTCGGCCACCAGGTCGCCGAGCTGTTCGTGCACCCCGCCCACCGCAACCGCGGCTACGGCGCGAAGCTGCTCCAGGCGCTCGACGAGCGGGCCGCGGTCGGCTTCCGGGTCTGGGCGCACGGCGACCACCCGGCCGCGCAGCGGCTGGCGCGGAAGGTGGGCCTGGAGCGCAAGCGCGAACTGCTGATCCTGCACACGGACGTCGAAGGCGCGGACTGGCCGGAGCCGATCCTGCGCGAGGGCGTCTCGCTGCGGACGTTCGTGCCGGGGCAGGACGAGGACGCCGTCGTCCGGGTCAACGCGCGAGCCTTCGACTGGCACCCCGAGCAGGGCGCCCTGACCGCCGACGACATCCGCGCCGACGAGCGGCGGTCGTGGTTCGACGCGGACGGCTTCTTCCTCGCCGAAGAGCAGGGCGAGGTCATCGGCTTCCACTGGACGAAGGTGCACGAGCCGGTGCCGGGCCGCTTCGGCGGCGAGCGCGTCGGCGAGGTGTACGTCGTCGGCGTCGACCCGGCCGCGCAGGGCGGCGGGCTCGGCCGGGCGCTGACGCTCGCCGGGCTCCGGTACCTCGCGAGCCGGGGGCTGCGGCAGATCATCCTCTACGTCGAGGGCGACAACGCACCGGCGCTGGCGGTCTACACCAAGCTCGGGTTTGCGCGTCACGAAACCGACGTCCAGTACGGTCGGTGACCACGATGGACACCGCGCGAACACCTCGTCACAGTGCGCGAACGCGCAGGTCACGGGCGGGGCACGGGGCTCTCTCAAGCTAGTAGCACTGCTCACACCGGCGGCCTTGTTCACTTTGCGTTCACCTGGACAGGGGCGACCGTCCACCGGGGCTGCCTAATGTCCGGATCCGGCGCGGCAGCACGCCGCGACGACCCGGTCAAGCTCCTGATGGAGGAAACAGCAGTGAAGATCATGCGGCCCCTGAGCGCGGTGGGCATCGTCGCGAGCGCCGCCCTCGTGCTCGCCGCCTGTGGTTCCGACCCCGCGGCGACCAACAGCAGCAGCTCGAACTCGGCTTCGGCGCCCGCTGCGACCGGCACCGCCGACGTGGAGTGCGGTGGCAAGAGCCCGCTCTCCGCCGAAGGTTCGTCGGCCCAGAAGAACGCCATCGACATCTTCACGCAGCAGTTCAGCAAGAAGTGCGCCGGCCAGCAGGTCAACTACAACCCGAGCGGTTCGGGCGCGGGCGTCAAGCAGTTCAACGCCAACCAGATCGACTTCGGCGGCTCGGACTCGCCGATCAAGGACGCCGACGCCGCGGCCGCCAAGGCCCGCTGCGCCAGCGACGCCTGGAACATCCCGCTGGTCGTCGGCCCGATCGCGGTCGCCTACAAGCTGTCCGGTGTGGACAAGCTGGTGCTGACCCCGTCGGTGACCGCCAAGATCTTCAGCGGTGGCATCACCAAGTGGAACGACCCGGCCATCAAGGGGATCAAGGGCAACGAGAGCCTGAACCTGCCGGACAAGCCGATCCAGGTCGTCTCGCGCGCCGACGAGTCGGGCACCACCGACAACTTCCAGAAGTACCTGGGCGCGGCCGCGAAGGCGGACTGGACCAAGGGTGCCGGCAAGAAGTTCAACGGTGGCGTCGGCAACGGTGCGCAGGGCTCCAACGGTGTCGCGACCGCGGTGAAGGCCTCCGACGGCGGCATCACCTACGTCGAGGGCGCGTTCGCCAAGGACGGCCTGACCCCGGCCCTCATCGACAGCGGCTCCGGCGGCGTCGAGCTCAACGCGGCGAACGTGGCGAAGTCCCTCGACGCGGCGAAGTTCCTCAAGGACGGCTCGAACGACCTCGCGCTCGACCTCAACGGCATCTACGCCAGCAACACCCCGGGTGCCTACCCGCTGCTGCTGACGACCTACGAGATCGTCTGCTCGAAGTACGCGAACCCGGACGTCGCGAAGGCCGTCAAGGCGTTCCTGACGGTGGCCGCCACCGACGGTCAGCAGCCGCTGTCCGCCAAGGGCTACGTGCCGATCCCGCAGTCGCTGCAGACCAAGGTCCTGGCCGCCGTCAAGGCGATCTCCTGAACCGGCGTTGCGACTGATCGACGAGTGATAGAGGCTGGTCAGAAGTAGCTGATGAGCGAGTCATCCTCGACGCGAACGCCCACCGGCGACCCCGGTGGGCGTTCGTCGTCCGCCACGACGCCCCCGGAGGTCCCGATTTCGGAGCAAGCAGCCCCGCCGGCGGCGCCACAGCCGCCCGCGAGCGAGAAACCGAAGAAGGTGCGGCCCGGTGACCGCATCTTCCAGAACCTGACCACCGGGGCCGGGATCTTCGTCGTCGCCCTGATCGGCCTGATCGGGCTCTTCCTGCTCATCCAGGCGATCCCGGCGCTGCAGGCCGACAAGGCCAACTTCCTGTTCAACCACGGCTGGTCGACCAGCGACCCGGCCAACATGTCGTTCGGCATCCTCGACCTGCTCGAGGTGACCGTGGCGACGTCGGTCGTGGCCCTGATCATCGCGATGCCGGTCTCGCTGGGCATCGCGCTGTTCCTGACGCAGTACGCGCCGAAGCGGCTCGCGCGGCCGTTCGCGTACGTCATCGACCTGCTCGCCGCGGTGCCGTCGATCATCTTCGGCCTGTGGGGAATCCTGGTCTTCGCGCCGGCCATCGAGCCGTTCTCGCAGTGGATCAACGAAACGTTCTCGTGGTTCCCGCTGCTGGCGCCCGGCAACGTCGCGCCGAGCGTGCGCGGCACGATCTTCACCGCCGGCATCGTGCTGGCCGTGATGATCCTGCCGATCATCACGTCGCTCTCGCGCGAGGTCTTCGAGCGCACGCCCACCCCCCACATGGAGGGCGCGCTCGCGCTCGGCGCCACCCGGTGGGAGGTCATCCGCACCACGGTGCTGCCGTTCGGCAAGGCCGGCTACATCGGCGCGTCCATGCTCGGCCTCGGCCGCGCGCTCGGTGAGACGATCGCCCTGGCCGTCATCCTGCTGATCCCGCAGGGCAAGAACTTCGACTGGAGCCTCTTCGACGGCGGCGCCACCTTCGCTTCGAAGATCGCCGCGAACTACAGCGAGTTCAACAACGAGATCTCGGCCGGCGCGTACATCGCGGCCGGCCTGGTGCTGTTCGTGCTCACCTTCCTCGTCAACTTCGCCGCGCGCTCCGTCATCGGCAAGAAGGGGGACTGAGCATGTCCACCACCACGCTCGAAGCCCCGGCGACCACGCCCGCGTTCCAGCAGGTCAGCCTGGCCCGCAAGGTCAAGAACGGCGTCGCCACGACACTGGTCTGGCTGTCGTTCCTGATCGCCGTCGTCCCGCTGGTGTGGGTGCTCTACACGGTGATCGCGAACGGCATCAAGCGCATCCCGTACTCCAACTGGTGGTCGCAGGACCTGGGCAACTTCCTGTCCGACGAGGTCGGCGGCGGCGTGCTGCACGCGATCATCGGCAGCCTGCTGCAGGGGCTGGTCTGCGCGATCATCGCGGTGCCGATCGGCATGCTCGTCGCGATCTACCTCGTCGAGTACGGCCGGGGCAAGCTGGCGAAGGCCACGACGTTCATGGTCGACATCCTTTCCGGTGTCCCCTCGATCGTCGCCGCGCTGTTCATCTACGCGCTCTGGATCACCACGTTCGGCCTGCCGCGCAGCGGTTTCGCCGTTTCGCTGGCCCTGGTGCTGCTGATGATCCCGGTGGTCGTCCGCTCGTCCGAGGAGATGCTGCGGATCGTCCCGGACGACCTGCGCGAGGCTTCCTACGCGCTGGGCGTGCCGAAGTGGAAGACGATCATGAAGATCGTGCTCCCGACGGCGATGTCCGGCATCGTCGGCGGCGTCATGATGGCGCTGGCCCGCGTGATGGGCGAAACGGCGCCGCTGCTGGTGCTCGTAGGCTACTCGGCCTACACGAACTGGGACATCTTCCACGGCGAGCAGGCGGCGCTCCCGCTGCTGATGAACAACGAGCGCGTCACCAACTCGATGGACCCCGGCTCGGTCGGCTTCGACCGGATCTGGGGTGCGGCCCTGACCCTGGTGCTCATCATCGCGCTGATCAACCTCCTCGCCACCGTGTTCGCGCGCCTCGTCGCCCCGAAGAAGAAGTGAGCTGTTCCTGATGGCCAAACGACTCGATGTCAAGGACGTCGACATCTACTACGGCAAGTTCCACGCCGTGGACGGTGTCACCCTGTCCGTGCCGCCGCGCAACGTCACCGCGTTCATCGGCCCGTCGGGCTGTGGCAAGTCGACGGTGCTGCGCACGCTCAACCGCATGCACGAAGTGATCCCGGGTGCCCGCGTCGACGGCCAGGTGCTGCTCGACGGCGAGGACATCTACGCGTCGGCGGTCGACCCGGTCCAGGTGCGCCGCACGATCGGCATGGTGTTCCAGCGCCCCAACCCGTTCCCGACGATGTCCATCAAGGACAACGTCGTCGCGGGCCTGAAGCTGGGTGGCACCAAGGGCAAGAAGACCCTCGACGACATCGCCGAGCGCGCCCTGCGCGGCGCGAACCTGTGGAACGAGGTCAAGGACCGCCTCAACAAGCCGGGCGGCGGCCTCTCGGGCGGTCAGCAGCAGCGTCTGTGCATCGCGCGGGCGATCGCGGTCCAGCCGGACGTCCTGCTGATGGACGAGCCGTGCTCGGCCCTGGACCCGATTTCGACGCTGGCGATCGAGGACCTGATCGGCGAGCTGAAGAAGGACTACACGATCGTCATCGTCACGCACAACATGCAGCAGGCGGCCCGGGTTTCGGACCAGACGGCGTTCTTCAACCTCGCCGGCGTCGGCCAGCCGGGCCGGCTGGTGGAGCTGAACGACACGGAGAAGATCTTCTCCAACCCGGACGAGAAGGCCACGGAAGACTACATTTCCGGCCGCTTCGGCTGAGTTTCCCTTGACCGGGAAGGCTTTCCCGCCGGCGCTCGGGGCCGGCGGGGAAAGCCTTCCTTTTTGTCCTAAGTGGAGCAACGAAAAGAGCCCCCGGCACCGGCCGGGGGCTCTTTCGCTGGTCTGGCTCAGATGTCGTCGTCGGTGCCGTAGCCCGGCATCTTGCCGGTGACCACGAAGATCATCCGCTTCGCCACCGACACCGCGTGGTCGGCGTAGCGCTCGTAGAAGCGGCCGAGCAGCGTCACGTCGACCGCCGCGGCAACGCCGTGCGGCCACTCGCGGTCCATCAGGACGGTGAACAGGTGGCGGTGGATGTCGTCCACCTGGTCGTCGTCGGACTCGAGGCTCTTGGCCGCTTCGACGTCCTTGGACTTGATGACCTGCTCGGTCTGGCGGGCCAGCTTGACCGCCATCTCGCCCATCTCGGCGAAGTACGGCCGCACCGCATCCGGCAGGACCGGCTCGGGGTGGCGGCGCCGCGCGGCCTTGGCCACGTGCAGGGCCAGGTCGCCCATGCGCTCCAGGCTCTCCGCGGCGTGGATCGCGGCGAGCACCGTGCGCAGGTCGGTCGCCACCGGCGCCTGGAGGGCCAGCAGGGCGTACGCCTGCTCCTCGCACTGGGCGCGGGCGTCGTCGACCTTCGAGTCGTCGCTGATCACCTGCTCGGCGAGACTGAGGTCGGCCTCCAGGAGAGCGCGCGTGGCGCGCTCCATGGCGTCGGCGACCTGGACCGACATCGCGGCCAGGTTGTCGGCGAGCTGTTCGAGTTCGACATGGTAAGCCTCACGCATGGCCCAACCCTACGGCCAACCGTGGCCAAATACCGCATCGGCGGGTGAACCGCACGTGAACCCGGACTAACGATCCTCGCGGATCAGCCCGTCGTGGTGGTCTTCCGGGTGGTCGTCGACTTGGAGCTGCCGCTGCTCTTGGGCTTCGACGTGCTGGTCGGCGGCGGCGCCTGCTCGCTCACCGGGACGGGCGCGTTCGGGTCGGGCAGCTGCGTGTTGTTGCGCAGCGCGTCGAACAGGGCCTTCGTCTTGCTGAGGACGAGGACTTCGTTGCCGCGGTTGTTGGCCACGCCGACCGTCGGGACGGTGAGGAAGGTGATCTTCGAAGCGTCCAGGCCCTTCATCGACTGCGCCAGCGTCATCATCTGCTTGACGCCGAGGTTGTCGCCGAAGGTGGCCTTCGCGAAGGCGTTGATGAAGTCGCTGAGCTTGCCCGGGTCGAGCACGACGTCCGAGGACATGACCTTCTTGAGCAGCGCGCCGATGAACTCCTGCTGCCGCTTGATCCGGCCGTAGTCGGACGTCGGGTCGCCCTTGACGTGCCGGGCGCGGACGAAGTTGAGCGCCTGGTCGCCGGAGATCGTGACGTCACCGGTCTCCAGCAGCACCTTGCCGAGGATGCCGTCGTCGATCGGGATCTCGTTGTGGACGGTGACGCCGTGCACCGCGTCGACCATCTCCTTGAAGCCGTTGAAGTCGATGCCGACGAAGTGGTTGATCCGCAGCCCGGTGATCTGCTGGACCACCTTGGTCACGCACGCCGGCCCGCCGACCGCGTAGGCGGTGTTGAGCTTGGCGAACTTCGCGCCCTTGTAGACCTCGTCGGTGGTCTTGTTCTGCGCCGGGTCCCACTTCTGGCAGTCCGGGCGGTTGATCTCGAGGTCGCGCGGGAACGACGTGACGACGACCCGTTTCCGGTCGGCCGGGATGTGCGCCACCATCACGGTGTCGCTCCGGGCCCCGGGGGTGCTGTCGGCGGTACCGACGCCCTCTTCGGCGGACGCGCCGTCACGGGTGTCGGAGCCGACCATCAGGAAGTTCTCGTCGTTGGCCTGCGCGTCGGCGTCCTGGATGTCGGCGGAGTTCTCGTCGAGCGCGGAGACCTGGGTGAACTTCGCGTCGAAGTAGGTCTGCGCACCCCAGGCACCACCGATGCCGAGGAAGACGAGCCCGGCGACCACGGCGGCGGCGATCCGCCCGAACCGGGCCGAACGTTCGACCTTCTGCTGCTTCTTCTCCTGCAGCCGGGTCAGCTCGGCCTCTTCTTCCGCTTCCGCTTCCGGCGACGGCGTGGTCGCGACGACCCGGTGGAGGGCGGTGCGGGTGCTCTCGATGAGGGAGGTGGGCGAGAGACGTTCACGGCGTTCGCGCCGCTTCGCCTCCTCAGCTTCCATCTCGTCGTGCGCGGCGGAGAACCGGGCGAGGGTGTGGTCGATCTTGCGCCGGTACTGGGTCGCCTCGTCGATCGCTTCCATCTCGTCGGTCATGGTGAGCGGATCGAGCGCGGCCCGCGGCGGCACGGCGGCGGTTTCGACGGCGGCTGCCGTGCGGCGGGGTGCCGGGCTGTCGGGAGTGGGCCGCTGAGCTGCGGTTTCCGCGGCTCGGCGAGCAGCTGGGCCGTCTTGGGTGGGTCGCTGCTCGACGCCGGGGGTGCGACGGGGCGCGGGGCCGTCGGGGGCGGAACGCGGAGGGGCCGCTTCGGCGGCGCTCGCCGGGCGGCGAGGGTGCTCGGCGGTGCGGCGGGGTGCCGCGGCTTCGGGGGCACCCGTTCGGCGAGGTGCCGGGCTGTCGGGGGTGGGTCGCTGTGCCTCGGCACCTGCTGCACGGCGAGCGGCGGGGCCGTCGGCGGCGGCGCGGCGGGAAACGGGGCCATCCGGCGCGGGGCCATCGGCCGCAGTGGCACGGCGAGCCGAAGGGCCGTCGGCGGTGCGGCGGGGTGCGGGGCTGTCCGGGGTGGGTCGCTGTGGCTCGGCAGCTGCTGCACGGCGGGCCGCGGGGCCGTCGGCGGTGCGGCGGGGTGCGGGGCTGTCCGGGGTGGGTCGCTGTGCCTCGGCACCTGCTGCACGGCGAGCCGTGGGGCCGTCGGCGGCGGCGCGGCGGGAAACGGGGCCGTCGGGCGCGGGGCCATCGGCTGCAGCGGCTCGGCGAGCCGAAGGGCCGTCGGCGTTGCGGCGGGGTGCGGGGCCGTCCGGGGTGGGGCGCTGTGGCTCGGCACCAGCTGCGCGGCGAGGTGCGGGGCCGTCGGCTGCGGGGCGCGCGGCCCCTTCGACGGCGCCTGCGCGGCGGCCGACAGGTCCCTCGGCTGCCTTGCGGCGCGGGCTCGGGCTGTCCGGCGTCGGCCGCGGGGCCGCGCCGTCCGCCGCGGGGTGGCGCGGGGCGCTCTCGGGCGCTTGGCCCTCGCCGACCGGGCGGCGGAGCCTTCGGGGCGGCTGGGGCGCCGCCGCCGTCTGCTGGGGGCCCAGGTTGCCCGCCGGGGGGCGGCGCTGGAGCGGGGCCTCCGGCTGGGGGGCCGCCGCCGTCGTGCGCCTCGGCTGGCGGGGGCGCGGGGTGCGTGATTGACGTGTCGCGTCCGTGGGTACTGGGTTATCCGTCGGGTCCTGCGCCGAACGGTGGTGGGCCGGTGGCTCCGCCGCTCGGACCCGGTGTCCCGGCTGGTCGGGGCGGTCCTGCAGCTCGCGGGGCGGTACCGGGCGGGTGCCGGTGGTCCTGGCGACGACGTCGGAGACGCTGATCCCGCCCTGGTCCTCCATCGACCGGCGGCGTCCGCTGCGGCGACCGGTTCCCGGGCTGTCGTGCTCGTCCGGCACTCGGTCTCCTTTCGCGCGTTCGATGGGGCGGGCTGGGACTTGGCCGCCTTCCCCCGCAGGAGGTGATCGTTCCCCCGGCGGTTTTCGTTATCGTACGGATACCCCCCGTTCGTGACGACACCCTCCCGGAATTTTCTTCACCTTGAGTCGACGAACGGCAGGTCCGCGTCGACAAACGGGTGATCGACCGCCGCCGCGAACCGGCGTAATGCGGTGTTTGCGTTACTCAGAGTGGGTTATTAACTGTGTCGTTTGCGCGTCGTGATAGGCCACTTTGTTGCGGCCCGCGCGTTTCGCCGCATAAAGCAGCGTGTCCGCGCTGCGCAGCTGGCGCTCCGGTGCCCCGGCGCCCGGTGCCGCGTGCGCGAGGCCGGCGCTGATCGTCACCCGCAGCCCCGGCTGGAGTTCTGACCAGGGGTGACGGGCGACGCGGAGCCGGGCGCCCTCGAGGAGCCGGACCGCGTCCCCGGCGTCGACGCCCGGCAGCCACAGCACGAACTCCTCGCCGCCGTAGCGGGCGCAGAAGCCGTCCGGGGGCAGGTCCTCCTGCAGCAGATCGGCGACCCGGCGGAGGACGCGGTCGCCGACGAGGTGACCGTACGTGTCGTTGACGCTCTTGAAGCGGTCGAGATCGATCAGCGCGACCGCGAGCGGCAGGCGGTCGGTGAACGGTCCGTACAGCCGCTCGTCGAGGTACCGGCGGTTGTAGCTCGACGTCAGCGCGTCACGGAGGCTGCCGTCGCGGGCGATGTCCAGCGCGGACCGCAGGTGCTGGTACGCGCGTCGCCAGTCGCCCTGGGTCGCGAACAGGCCGGCGATGGCCTCGTGCAGGCGAAGCAGGTCCGGCGGCTGGGGGCTGGCTGTCCGGCCCAGCGCGCCTTCGCCCTCGGCGACCATGCCCACCTCCACCACCCCTTGGTTGTCGTCGTGGCGGAGGCCGCGCTTGAGGTGTGGGTGCGGAGGAAGGTGAATTTAGCTCAAACGGGACAGCGACGGTTACGCTAAGGCACGGGAGGCTCAGAGTCCGGAGAACGGCTCGATGGCCTTGAGCTGCTCGAACTGGTCCTTGGCCCAGTAACTCACATTAGCCGTCGGGTCGTTCAGTAGCTGTGTGTAGTCGGTCCAGGCGACCCAGCGCCAGTCGCCGACCTCTTCGGGGTTCGGCGCCGGCTCGGTGTCGGCCCACGCGGCGAACACCGGGCAGAACTCGTTCTCGACGATCCCCTGGAACGGCGGCGTCCGGTAGCGGTAGTTCGGCAGCACGCAGTGCAGCCCGGACAGCGACGGCATCCCGAGTTCGTAGCCGGCACGCCGGCGGACGGCGTCCTCGAGCGTCTCGCCGGGCGCCGGGTGACCGCAGACGCTGTTGGTCCAGACCCCCGGCCAGACCTTCTTGTGGAGCGCGCGCTGGGTGATCAGCAGGGCGTTGTCGCTGCGCCGCAGGACGTAGCACGAGAAAGCCAGGTGCAACCGGGTGTGCTCGTGGTGGCTGGCCAGCTTCGGGCCGGTTTCGCCGGTGGGCACGCCGTCCTCGGTGACGAAGACGATCTGCTCGGTCTCGGTTTCGGTCGCGGTATCCACGTGTCCCAGTGAACACGACGGCCTGCGGTGATCCGTACCGCGAGGCGGGTGGGTTACCGCCGGTCCGCCCGCTGGGGTGACGGGCGATTACCGCGCGTGGAGGTGCTCGACGAGCAACGTGGTGACGGCCTCCGGCGCCTCCTCGGGCGCCCAGTGCGTGACGTCCTCGAGCATCTCGAAGCGGTAGGGCGCGGTGACCCAGTCGGCGGTGTCGAGAGCGGCGGTGGAGCCGAACGAGACGTCCTCGGTGCTCCAGACGTACAGCGTCGGCACGGAGATCTTCCCGATTTTTCCGCCGGGACGGCCGGCCCGGTACCAGTTGAGGGCGGCGGTGAGCGCCCCCGGCTCGGACAGCCGCTGCACGTAGTCGTCGATCTTCGACGGCGGCACGCGCCGGTCGAACATCTCCCGCAGCGCGCGGGCGTCGTTCTCCAGCATCCGCCGTTCGGTGACGCGGGTCTGCCGCCACTCGGTCATGTAGCGGGTACGCAGGTGCTGGTCTTCGTCGGTCTTCATGGCGTTGGCGAGCGCCGCGGGGTGCGGAGTGGAGACGACGGCGAGGCTCCGAAGGCGCTCGGGGTGCGCATCGGCGGTCCACCAGGCGACGGCGCCACCCCAGTCATGTCCGACGAGGTGGAACTTCGGCCAGCCGAACTGGTCGGCGATCGCCACGACGTCCCCGACGAGGTGATCGATGGAGTAGTCGCCGGCCTGCTCGGGCCGCACATCGGGCGAGTAGCCACGCTGGTCGGGCGCGACGGCCCGGAACCCGAGCACCCCGAGGGTGGCGACCTGGTGCTCCCACTCGACCGCGGCTTCGGGGAAGCCGTGCAGGAGGAGGACGGGCCTCCCGTCTTCGGGGCCGGCGGCGATGGCGTCGAAGGAACCGGCTTCGGTGGGGATGCTGATGTGGTCGATCACTACTCGAACTTATCGCTCGCTGCTGCATCCACGTCGAAGTACGGGGGGTCGACGGTCGCTGTTACTTCGAGGTCAGGCCGGTCGTCGAGGGGGCTCAGATCGATGTCGCCGTTGCCGCGCAGGTGCAGTTCCCGAAGCGCGTTCAGGCGGGTCACGAGCCGAAGGTCCGGAACGGGAGTGTTCGCGAGCGACAGCACCCGGAGACCGGTCAGGGAAGGCAGCAAGCTCAGGTCCACCTCGGGGCAATCGAAGAAGCTGAGCTCGGTCAGGCTACCGGCCCAGCGAACCAGGGCGCGGACATCCCGGAGGTTGGGGCAGTACTCGAAGCTCAGCTGGTTTGGCTGGTCCAGAAAGGACAAACACCGCAGGTCCGCGAGATGCGGGAGTTCGCGCAGCGTCAGCGCGGTCAAGTGCCGCAAGGGGGTCAGCTCGGCGATCCGGCCGACGTCTTCGAGGTGGCTCAGCGTCAGTGCGTTCAGGTCCGGCAGCTCGGCCATTCGCGCCCACCCGTGTGTCGGCGTCCTGGCGACGATTTTGCGAAGGGTGGCTATCCCGGCCAGCGGTGCGATATCCGTCGATTCATGGACCCGGCCCCCTTCCAAGGTGATGCATTCCAGCGAGGCGTTCGCCAACGGCGCAAGGCAGAACTCGTCCGAGCCGGTGACGTCGCAGAAGAGGTGCCTGAGATGCCGCAGGTGCTGCAGGCCGGCAAGGACCGCGGGTTCGTCCAACCACAGGGAATCGATCGGCAGATCGGCCAGCACGCGCTCGGCGAATTCGGCCGGGTCGAACCGGCGCCAGGCTTCGACCAGCGCATCCACCACGATCTGTTCCCGGGCATTGCGGTAGCGGGTCAGCAGTTCCAACGCCCCCGGACCGCCGATCAACGCAATCGCGTGGATAGTCGCCGCCGTTGCTTCGGGAGTCTCGGGTTCGCTGTCGGCCAAGAGGTCGAGAACGAAGTCACCTGCTGCTGCCAGCGCCTTTGCTTCGTCTTTGTCGGAAGGCGGGATCAGCGTGCTGGCGCGGTCCTCGATCTCGTTCCGCAGTTGCTCGCTCAACGTCGGTGATGTCTCCAAGCACGCCAGCGCCACCAGGTCGAGCTTCAGCCGTTCCTGTTCGTCCGTGTCCCACTGGAGGATTCCGTCCAGCAGGCGCTCGCGCTGCGAGGGGTGGGCGTGGCCCGCCGCCAGGACCACCACTTCGCGCCACTCGTCGCGGCGGGCGTTTGCCGTCAGGATGCCGATGTCGTCCTCTTCGATTGCCGCCTGGGCGGCCAAGTACTCCTGGAACGTCCGGTGCACGAAGTCGATGCGGCCTGGGACCGGCTCTCGCAGCACGCCGCCGCGGTCCAGCAGGTGGCGGAACACCGTGCGCGGGGTCACGTCGATCTGGCCCATCGACCGCAGCTTTGCCGTGATGCGGGCTTCGGCGTCGGCGGCCGGGACGTCCGTGTGACCGTTGCGGACCAGCCAGTACGCCAGGCTTCGCAGCAGCACCAGCTTCTCGGTCAGCGACAGCCGGACGGGAGAGTCGATCTTGCGCTCGATGTCGCGGCTGTCGAGCAGCATGCGCAGCGCGACGTCGTACAGCTCCATCCGGTTTTCCGGGAGCCGTCCGCTGCCTTGGTGGTGGAGTGCGCAGAGCAAGGCGCACAGCAGCGGGTTCTCGGCGAGCCGCCGCAGGGCGCTGCGGGCGCCGATGGCCGTGATCAGGGCGTCGCGTTCTTCGTCGAGGGGCTCGCCTGGCAGTGCTTGGTGCCAGCGCGTGACGAACGTCCGGACGTCGCGCGGGGTCATCGGCTGGAGGCGCACCTCGGTGAACCCCTCGGCACTCAGCCAGCCGGAAGTCACCGCGGCCGGGCGCGTGGTGACGACGAACCGGGCGCGGGGGAACGCGCCGACGAGTCCGCGTAGCCACTCGTGCACCTCGCGGCGGCGCTCGTCCGGGACCTCGTCGAGGCCGTCGACGAGCACGACGGCCTGGCCTTGGCGCAGCTGCCGGTGCACCCAGCCCGGGGGCATCTCGTCGGCGATGTGCCTGCCCACCTCGTCGAGGAAGCGTGCCGGTGTCGGCAGCGGCGAGTGGCTGAACCGGCGCAGCCGCACCAGGAACGGCTCGACGTTGTCCCAGCCGTCGACGTTCCGCAGCTGCCGGCTCGCGCACTGGACGGCCAGCCACTGCAGCAGCGTCGTCTTGCCGGAGCCTGCTTCGCCGCGCAGGAGGATCTTCGACGTGCGCGGCAGCACGTGCTCGATCCGGTCGCCGGGAACCTCCATGTCGGAGGTGACGCTCAGGCTCAGGTAGGCAACCGACAGCGGGTACAACCGGGTTGCTTCGGTCAGGCCCGCGCCGTACAGCTCCATTCGGTCGAGGGCCGTCACGACCTGGCGGCGGAAGTCCGCGGCGAAGTCGTCCGGGTGACGGCGCTCGGGGAGCGTTGCCAGCACGTTGCGGACCGTCTCGAGGATCTCCGTCTCGCGCTGGAGGATCTTGACGAGCGCACCCGGCTGGAAGCGCGGCAGGGTGCTTGTCACCTGGACCAGGTAGGCGCAGCACTCGCGCAGCACCCGCCGGTACAGCTCGGTTGCGTCGGCCGAGAGGAGGCTGGTGACGCCGGGGACCGTCCGGAGCAGGTAGCGGTAGAGGTACGCGGCGTCGAGGTCGGCGTCGAACAGGTCGTCGTCGGTCAACGCTGCGCGCTCGAAGGTCTCGCGGACCGCCTCGACCGCGGCCGCTCGGTCGTTTTCCGGCACCGCGCGGAACTCGATCTCCAGGAACGGGAGCAGCCGGTCGGCTACCCGGTCTTCGAGGTTGGTGAAGAGGAGCCGGAGTTTGCGGCGGTCGTTGAGGCCGGTGACCTGCTTCTCCAGCAGGTCGAGCGCCTTGGCCGAAGCGTCGGCCGCGATGGGGCGGTCGCCCAGCCAGATCTTTGCGGCGGCCTTCACCACCGCCGTCGTCAACGCGATCGCCGAGGCCTCGATGCTCACCGAAAGCAGCCTAGCCGAGCACCTCCTCCGTTGTGGCGACCGTCACCAACGGGCCGTACAGGCGCAGGATGTCCAGGGCCTTTGCGTGGCTCTCGTCGTCGACGCCCGCGCACGCGTCCGATACCACCGTTACCGCTACGCCCGCGTCTGCTGCGGCCAGCGCCGTTGACAACACGCAGCAGTCCGTTGAGACGCCCGCGAGGACCAAGCCCGCGCCGCCGACGCGGGTCGCCATGCGCGGGGTCCACTTGCCGAACGTGGTCGCGTCCACTGTGGACGTCGGCTGGAACGCGTCGACCACTTGGTACAGCGGGGCGTCGGGGGGTTGCAGGGCGAACGGCCACTGCGCGTAGTACCGCTTCCACGCCCCTTCTGGCTGCGAAGGCGCGACGAACCGGGTGAACACGACGTTGGTGCCGAACGCCGTCACCAACCGTGCGATCTGCGGGACCACCTCGGCGAAGCGCGGGGTGAACCACGGGCTCGCCCTGTCCGCGAACACGTTCTGCAGGTCGATGACCGCCAGGACCGACTTCACGCCGCCTCCTGGGCGCGGACCCGCTGCCGCGTCAGCAACGTCACCAGGAAGCCCAGGGCCAGGGCCAGGAGCACGCCGAGGTTCGCGAAGGCCCATGCCCCGTCGCGGCCGCCGAGGCCGAACGGTTCCAGCAGGTAGCCCTGCCACTTCAGCCAGTCCGCCGAGGTGTTCGTCACCAGGCCCCAGCCGAGTGCCGTGGCCACCAGCACCAGCGCGATCGGACCGACGCGGACGTCGCCGTAGCGGCCGGCCGGGTCGAAGAGGTCTCGCTCGGCGTAGTCGCGGCGCCGCAGCAGGACGTCCGCGAGCATCACGCCGCACCAGGCCGCGACCGGGACGCCCAGCGTCACCAGGAAACCCTGGAACTGGCCGAGGAACTCGCCGCCGAAGAACACGATGTAGATCGTGCCGAGGACCATGATCACGCCGTCGACGAGCGCCGCCGCCGGGCGCGGGATGCGCAGCCCTGCCGAGAGCAGCGCCAGCCCGGACGAATAGATGTCCAGTACCGCGCCGCCGACCAGGCCGAGCACCGCGACGATCGCGAACGGCACCAGGAACCACAGCGGCAGCAAGGTCGTCAGCGCGCCGATCGGGTCCGCCGCGATCGCCTTGTTCAGGTCCGGCGACGACCCCGCCAGCAGCAGCCCGAACACCAGCAGCACCAGCGGGGCCACTGACGCGCCGAACGTCGTCCACCCCACCACGCCCCGGCTCGGCGACGAGCGCGGTAAGTAGCGCGAGTAGTCCGCGGCCGCGTTGACCCAGCCGAGGCCGAAGCCGGTCATCAAGAACACCAGCGCGCCGACCCACTGCTGCGCCGAACCGGACGGCAGCGCGCTGACCGCGGCCCAGTGCACGTCGCCGGCCACCAGGACCACGTAGACGACGGTGAGCACGCCGGTGATCCAGGTGATCCACGTCTGCAGCTTCATGATCGCGTCGAAGCCGAGCACGCCGGCGGCGACGGTCAGCGCCGCCACCACGACCAGTGCGACCACTTTCGTCGGTGTCCCGCCGCCCCAGCCGAGCCGCTCGAACACGGTCGCCGTGGCCAGCGTCGCCAGCGCGGCGAGCACGGTCTCCCAGCCGACTGTCAGCAGCCACGAGATCGCCGAGGGCAGCCGGTTGCCGCGCACGCCGAACGCCGCCCGTGACAGCAGCATCGTCGGCGCCGATCCGCGCTTGCCGGCGATGGCGATGAACCCGCAGAGCAGGAACGAGAACAGGATGCCGACGACACCGGCGACCAGCGCCTGCCCGAACGAGATGCCGAAGCCGAGGGTGAACGAGCCGTAGCTCAGCCCCAGCACCGACACGTTCGCGCCGAACCACGGCCAGAACAGCTGCCGGGGCCGTCCGCGCCGCTCGGCGTCGTCGATCACGTCGAGGCCGTTGGTCTCCACCTCGAGCCTGCGGGAACCGGTCATCGCATGGCCTCCACCAGCTGGTCGATCTCCTCCTGGACCGGCGCGGTCGCCGGGCCGGGACGGGTCACCGAAAGCGCGGCCGCCGCGTTGGCACGCACGGCGGCGTCGAGGAGAGTACTGCCGCGCAGCAGCTCCGCAGCCAGTACGCCGCAGTGAGTGTCGCCCGCGCCGGTGGTGTCCACCGCGTCGACCGAGAACCCGGGGACGTCGATGATCCGCCCGTGTTCGTGGACGCGGCAGCCCTTCGCGCCCTCGCGGACGACGGCGACCGGCGGCAGCTCGCCCAGTACCTCGGCTTCGCGGGCGTTGCAGCTCAGGATGTCTATTGTGGACAGTAGGTCATGGAGGTCTCCAGGGTTGATGTCGCCGATGAGCGGGCCAGGATCGAACAGGATCCTCGAGCCGGGAAGACGGGGCAGCCATCCGAGGAGGGCCCCGCGATTGATCTCGTGCAACCAACTGTAGCCGCTCACGTACACCACGTCGTCAGTCTTTGGGGTGATCCGGTCGAGCAGTTCGGCGCGCAGCCGTCCTTCGGCGCCGGTGCCGGTCGCGAAGGTGCGCTCGCCGGTCGCGTCGACGAGCACGACGACGACGCCAGTGTCCACTTCGGACAATGGCAAATGTGCCAGTTCCACCCCTTCCGCGGCGAGGGCCGCACGGGCGAGGTCACCGAAGGCGCCGATTCCGTGGCAGCCCGCGTAAAGCACCCGCGCGCCCGACCGCGCGGCGGCGGCCATCACGTTGAAACCCCCGCCGGGCAACAGGTTCGCCGACGAAGCCAGGACGTCGCCACCGTGCGGTGGCAGGGCCGGGACCGCCATGACGAGGTCGACGACGACCTGTCCGGTGTGCACCAGCCGCCCGGTCATCGGCGGCGCAGCTTCAGGAGTTCGTCGACCAGCGGCCCGAATTCGAGCCGGTTGACGGCGAGCACGGTCTCGACGACGTCGGGGCGGAAGGCGCCGACGCCGTGCGCAGCACCGAGCATCGCCCCGCAGATCGCGGCCACGGTGTCGGTGTCGCCGCCGAGCCCGGCGGCCAGCCGCAGCGCCGCCGGCGGGTCGTCGCCCATGGCTTCGGCCAGCGCGAACGCGGCGACGACGGACTCCTGCGACGCGACCGACGTGCCGATCACCCGCGCGACCGCGTCGGCCACGGCGTCCGCGGCCATGCCCCGCACCCAGCCGCGCGCCCAGCGGATCCGCGCGGCGATCTCCCCGCCGGGCGCCCAGTGCCCGCGCTCCCCGCCCACGACGGCGGCGCGCTCGCCCGCGTCGAGCGCTTCGGCCAGGCTCGCGCCGTCGACGCCGGCGGAGACGGCGGCCGCCACCGCGGCGGCCGAGGCGATGCCGAGGCTGGTGTTGTGCGTGACCCGCGCGGTCGCGACCACCGCGTCGACCAGAGTGTGCAGGTTCTCCGACGGCGTGGCGATGCCGACCGGCGTGACCCGCATGGCGGCGCCGTTGGTGGTCCCGGTGCGGCCGGCTTCGTCGGCCGGGACGCCGTCCTGGAGCCGGGCCAGCGCCCGCTTGGTGGACGGCCCGAGCAGGTCCGCGGACCCGCGGCGGACCATGTCCGCCTCCCAGATGAGCAGGGCGTCGGCGAAGACGTGCGGCTCGACGGTGCCGCGCCCGTCGATGAGCAGCCGGGCCAGCAGGATGGCCTGCTCGGTGTCGTCGGTGACCGAGCCGGCGGGCATCGACGGCGCGACCGGCTGCTCCGCGACGGCGGCGAGCAGGCCGGTGACCGGCCCGTAGGTGGCGGCGATGGCGGCGCGGGACATCGATTGCGTCGGCATGCCGAGCGCGTCGCCGACGGCCAGCCCGGTGAACGCGCCGAGCGCCCGGTCCCGCGCGGTCACCGGTGCCCGAAGGTGAGGTGGAACTGGAACCGGTCCGGGTCCAGCAGGCTGACGACGCGCTCGACGAGCCGGCCTTCGACGTCGACCGAGGTGCGCTCGGCGCGGAGGAAGAGCTCGCCGATGCTCCGGCCGAGCAGTTCGGCGGCGCAGGCGTCGAGGCGTTCGGTGCTGATCCACTGGTCACCGCCGACGGAGATCCGCCCGGCGGCTTCGAGGGTCTTGGTGAGGGAGCCGTCCCGCAGGCCGGTCCCGGGGAGGTCGGCGAGCGGGCCGACGGCGGGCACGGTGGCGGTTTCGAGCGAGATCCCGCGGTCGTGTTCCCGCCGCAGCCGCCGCACGGCGACGTAGGCCGTCTCGCCGAATTCTTCTTGCAGGGCAACGTCTTCGACGGTCTCGATGCCGAGCAGTTCGGTGGTGACCGGCGCGCCGGCGTCGGCGAGGGCACGGGCCCAGCCGATCCGCTGGTCGAGCTGGACGCCGTCGAAGGCGACGAACGACCCGACGCCGGCCTGGGTGGAGATGAGCTCGAGCTGCTGGAGTTCGGACAGCGCGCTGCGGACGGTGCCGCGGCTGACCTGGTACTGCAGGGCGAGCTGGTTCTCGCCGGGAAGGCGTTCGCCGTGGGCGAGCCGCCCGGAGCGGATCAGGTCGGTGAGGTCGCCGACCAGCTGCTGCCGCTTGCTGTACATGTCCACACCTGTACACCCGGCGTTCGCGCGGGTCAAGCGGCGATCAGCGTCTTGACCTCGGCGTTCGCCTCCGCGGCGAGCATCTTGCCGGCCTGTTCGGCGACCTTCCCGGAGACGACCATGATCACCGCGAAGACGCCCGCGAAGAGGACAGTGCTCAGCCACACCATGGTCGAGACGGGCAGGATGAACGCCCCGGCGATGCGGGCCGAGCTTTCCAGCACGAAGCCGATGCCCCAGATCACGGTGCAGCGCCGCAGGATGGCGTCGAAGCGCGTGGTGCCGCCGAGCCGGTCCCACGCGGCTTCCCGAGCCGCCTGGCCGCGGGTGAGGAACGGGCGCATGGTCTTGGTCATGATCGGGGCCGCGGTGAATGCGGAGGCGAGCATGACCAGGCCGGTGATGCCGCTGCCGAGCGAGTCCTTGGCGATCATCATCCGGGCGTCACCGGTGACGAAGGTGAGCAGCATCCCGACGACGTTCGTGGTCAGCACGACCAGCGCGAGGCCGTTGAGCGTGCGGTCCTTGGCGAACTGGAAGAGGGTCCGGGCCAGCGGGAAGACTCCCGAGGCGGCGAGCGCGGCGAAGTCGCTTGCGCCGAGTGAGTGGAGGCCGTAGTAGACCGCGGCCGGCACGGCGATCTCGATGGCGAGGGTCTTGAGGAGGGCGGTTCCGGGCTGGTTCGTCGTCATGCCGAAAGCTTGTCGCGGCGGGAGGTTCGGCGAGGATGCCGTCCGCCACGACTTCGGGCTGACAGATGTCACGGCTCAGCCGCCCGAGTGCATGTCTTCCGCCTCGGGGACGCAGTCGTCGTCCGGGTCGTCGAGCCAGCCGTGGGGCAGCGTGACCTTGCCCGGTGAGCCCTGACGTCCGCGAGGACCCGTCGCGGCTTCAGGGAAGGGGGCGTCGTGGTCGAGCTGGGCGATGAGGTCGTCGAGCTGGGCCATGCTCGAGAGCATCGCGAAGCCGCGGCGGAGTTCGGAGCCGACCGGGAAGCCCATCAGGTACCAGGCCATGTGCTTGCGGATGTCGCGCATGGCCTTGTCGTGGCCGTCGTGCTCGATGAGGAGCTCGGTGTGGCGGCGGAGCACCTTCGCGACTTCGCCGAGGTTGGGCGGGGTCGGGAGGGGGCGGCCGGCGAAGGCGGCTTCGAGCTCGCCGAACAGCCAGGGCCGGCCGAGGCAGCCGCGGCCGACGACGACGCCGTCGCAGCCGGTTTCGTCGACCATGCGCAGGGCGTCGGCGGCGGAGAAGATGTCGCCGTTGCCGAGGACGGGGATGCTGGTCACGGCCTCTTTCAGGGCGGCGATCTTGGTCCAGTCGGCTTGGCCGGAGTAGCGCTGCGCGGCGGTGCGCGCGTGCAGGCTGACGGCGGCGGCGCCCTCGGCTTCGGCGATGCGGCCGGCGTCGAGGTAGGTGTGGTGGTCGTCGTCGATGCCGATGCGGAACTTCACCGTGAACGGCGTGTCCCCGGCGGCCTTCACCGACTCGCGCACGATGGCTTCGAACAGCTTCCGCTTGAACGGCAGCGCGGCCCCGCCGCCCTTGCGCGTCACCTTCGCGACGGGACAGCCGAAGTTGGAGTCGACGTGGTCGGCGAGGCCTTCGCCGACGATGATCCGGACGGCTTCGGCCATGGTCTTCGGGTCGACGCCGTAGAGCTGCATGGACCGGGGCTTTTCGTTCGCCCCGAAGGTCATCATGTGCATGGTGCCGGGGTGGCGTTCGACGACGGCGCGGGCGGTGATCATTTCGCACACGTAGATGCCGGCGCCGTACTCGGCGCACAGCTGCCGGAAGGCGACGTTGGTGATCCCGGCCATGGGGGCGAGCACGACCGGGGGATCGACCTGGTAGGGGCCGATCTTCAGGGCGGGCTTGCTCAGGGTGGCGGTCACGGTCTCCATTGTCGCTTGTGGTGTCGGTCACGCCGACCAGGGGCTTACTTGTCCTTCCGGCGGAGCTTCTTGATCCGTTCCAAGTCGGCGGTTCGCTTAGCCTGTTCCTCCTGGAGCAGGACTTGGATGATCTTCTGCAAGTCATCCGGGGAGTACCCTTTGATCGCGACCTCCTGGTCGTTGATCCAAGTCCTGAGCTCCTTCTTGTCGTGCCGGTGCACGACGGTCCGGATCGTTGCCGCCAGGGCGCCCCAGAACCATGGACTGGTCACGGTCACCACCACCAGTTCGAGCGCGGGACCGCTCGAGAACTCGAAGCCGCGGTGGTTCACGAGGCCGGCTTCGGTGAGTGCCGGACGCAAGTCCGCTGCGAGCGTTCCGGAGGCTCGGAGACGGATCGTGTCGGGCTCCACTCCCAGTTCGATCGCAAGCCGAAGCGGTGCCTGGTCCGTCGAGGTCGTAGTCATGTCAGCAAGCGTGACAGTTTGCCTCGGCTGATGACGCCGATCTGCGGGGCGCGCGCTGTTTCCGCAGGTAGAAACGCGGGGGTACGCGTTGTCGCACTCGACAGGCATAGGGTTCTGCGTATGACGAACAAGCCGCTTCGCTGGGGAATCATGGGTACCGGCGGCATCGCCGGCGCCTTCGCTCAGGACCTGAAGCTCACCGAGTCCGGTGTCGTCGCCGCGGTCGGGTCGCGCACCGTCGAGAGCGCCGGGCGGTTTGCCGACCAGCACGACATCGACACCCGCCACGGCAGCTACGAAGCCCTTGCGAGCGATCCCGGCGTCGATGTCGTCTACGTCGCCACTCCGCATCCGATGCACCACGCCAACGCGCGGCTTGCGCTCGAGGCCGGGAAGCCCGTGCTCGTCGAGAAGCCGTTCACGATGGACGCCGGCGAAGCTCGGGATCTCGTCGACCTGGCTCGGGACAAGGGTCTCTTCCTCATGGAGGCGATGTGGACGCGGTTCCTGCCGCACGTCCGGCACATCCGTGAGCTCCTGCCGCAGCTCGGCGACATTGTCACCGTTTCCGCCGATCACGGGCAGTGGTTCGCCGAGGACCCCGCCTTCCGGCTGTTCGCGCCGGAACTCGGTGGTGGTGCCCTGCTCGACCTGGGGATCTATCCCGTTTCCTTCGCGTCGATGGTGCTCGGGGCGCCCGAGCGCGTCGCCGCCATGGTCACTCCCGCCTTCACCGGGGTCGATGCGCAGATGTCGATGCTGTTCGGCTACGCGAGTGGTGCGCAGGCCGTGCTGACCTGCACCTTGAGCGCCGTTTCGCCGACCACCGCGGTCATTGTCGGCACCGATGCGCGCATCGAGGTCGACGGGCCGTTCTACGCCCCCGCCTCCTTCACCCTCGTTCCGCGCGAAGGGGAACGGCGTCGCTTCGAATACGTCGACGAAGGCCGTGGCCTGCGGCACCAGGCCGACGAAGTGGCGCTGCGGCTCGCCGCCGGGGATACCGAGAGCCCGCTCATGCCGCTCGGTGAAACCGTCTCGATCATGACCACCATGGACCAGGTGCTGGCCGCGACCAGGACGTGACCGCGGATTGAGTAGTGCTACGGATCCGCAGGTGGACGCCCGTGCGTGACCCTGTCCGGTATGACCACCGACGCAGATGTGCTCCTCCGGCTCGCCGGCGAGATCGACGACCTGGGGCGTCGTCTCGCCCTGGTGGGTTCCGAACTGCGAACCGTCCGGGACGAGCGGGCCGAGCCTGCCGGACAGCCGCCGCACCCCGAGCCGTCCCCGGAGCCTGAGCGGGCCGGACAGCCGGCTCCGCAACCTCCCCGGCCCATGCGGCCCGAGTCGGTCCCGTGGCCGCAGTACCAGTGGCAGCCGCCGCCCCGGCCGCAGTACGTCCCGCCGCCGCAGTACCCGCCGGCGTCCTCCATGCCCGCTCCGCGGCAGACGCTGGGCGAAAAGCTCGGCAAGGAAGGCGCCGGCAGCCGCGTCCTCGCCTGGGTCGGCGGGGCCGTCACCCTCCTCGGGGTCGTCCTGCTGCTCGTCCTGGCCGTGCAGCGGGGCTGGCTCGGACCGCTGCCGCGGGTGCTCGTCGGCGCCGGGTTCGGGCTGGCGCTGACCGGGACCGGCGTGTGGCTGCACCGCAAGCCCGCCGGCCGCACCGGCGCCTTCGCGCTGGCCGCCACCGGCATCGCCACGCTCTACCTGGACGCCGTCGCCGCGACCACGCTGTACGGCTTCCTGCCGGTGCTCGCCGGGCTCGCCGCCGGGCTGGCGGTCGCCGTCGGCGGCCTGCTCGTCGCCGTTCGGTGGGAGTCGCCGCTGCTGGCCGCCGCCGTCGTCGTCGGCTGTGTCGTGTGCGCGCCGATGATCGTCCGCGGGTTCACCCCCGAACTGGTCACGTTCCTGCTGATGGTGCAGCTCGCGACGGCGCCGGTGCAGCTGCGCCGCGACTGGTCGTCGCTGACGCTCGCCGCCGGTGTCCCGCCGCTGCTCGCCTCGGTGATCAGTACCGCGGTGCTGGGCGGCGGCGGCAGCTGGGCCAACACCGCCGCGGCCGGCGGCGCCGGGGTGGCCGGCGTCGTGCTCGCCCTGATCGTGCTGCGCCGCCGCGAAAACGACCCCGCCGCGCTGGCCGTGCTGGCGACCGCCGTGCTGCCGACGCTCATCGCGGCCGTGCTGCTGCCGAAGGCGCAGGCCGTGCCGGTCACGGCCGCCGCGGGCGTGGTCCTGCTCGGCGTCTGGGCGACGCAGCGCTTCTGGCGCGGGTTCGCCGGTCAGGTGGCCGGGCTGGCCGGCCTGCTGGCGATCCTGCAGGCGACGGTCACGCAGTTCGACGGCCCAGCGCGCGCCGGGGTGCTGCTCGGCGAGGCGCTGCTGCTGGTCGTGGCCGCGGTGGGCGGCCGCAACCGGGGTGCGCTCGCCGCCGCGCTCGGCTTCGCGGTGATCGGCGGGCTGGTCGGCGTGGTCTTCGACGTCACGCCGGCGCTGCTGATCGTGCCGCGCGACCGGCCGGTCGCCGTGCTGACCGGCGGGCTCGCGGTCGCCGCGCTGATCCTCGCCGTCTCCGTCGTGCTGCCGTGGGCCGCGGCGCGCCTGAAGGTGTTCCGCGGGCCGGCCGACGACCTGCCGATCTGGCTCCTCGCCGGGGTTTCCGCGCTGTACGGCGCCGCCGGGGTGGTGCTGTGCGGTGCCCTCCTGGCGGTGCCCGGCCGGACCGGGTTCCTGCTGGGCCACGCGCTGATCACGGTGTCGTGGACGGTCGCGGCGCTCGTGCTGCTGCTGCGCGGGATCGACGTCGCCGGGCTGCGGGTGACCGGGCTGGTCCTGGTCGGCGCCGCGGTGCTCAAGCTGGTGCTGTTCGACCTGTCGGCGCTGGACGGCCTGGCCAGGGTGGGCGCGTTCCTCGGTGCCGGGCTGGTGCTGCTGGCCGCCGGGACGCGGTACGCGCGGCGGGTCGCGTCGCGCTAGCCGGGAAGAATTGCCGGTGCCCCGTGGTTGCCTGGATCACCACCGGCGACCAAGGGGCACCGACATGGCCACACCGAAGCTCACCGACCGCGCGGGCGAGAACATCGCCTGGCTGACCACCGTCACGCCGAAGGGCCGGCCCGCGCCGCGGCCCGTGTGGTTCGTCCTCGACGGCGACGACATCGTGCTGTTCAGCAAGCCGGACACCGCGAAGCTGCGGCACATCGCCGCGAACCCCGAGGTGAGCTTCCAGTTCAACAGCGACGAGTACGGCGGATCGGTCCTCGTGGTGAACGGGAAAGCGCACGTCGAGACCGGGAAGGCGTCGGAGGCGCCGGGGTACCTCGACAAGTACGCCAAGTTCTACCCGGGCATCGGCTTCGAGACGCCGGAGGCCTTCGACGCCGCGTACTCCGTGCGCATCCGCGTGGTGCCCGAGCGCTCCTGGGGGTTCTGAACCCGTCCATTTCGGACAGCGGACCGCCGCAAACCGGTGGAAAAGTCACGAATTTCCCAGCCGGTGGCGTGTCCGCGGTCCGGTTATGGTGCGTGTGTGCCCGAACACACCGGCGAAACCCGCAACGAGCAGCTCACGCGCAACGTCGGCGAACTGTTGCAGGAGCTGCGGGTCGCCCAGGCCGGCGTGCAGATCCTCTTCGGCTTCCTGCTGTCGGTCGTGTTCACCGACCGGTTCCACGACGCCAGCGGGTTCGAGAAGTCGCTGCACCTGTCCGCGGTGACGCTCGCGGTGGCGGCCACGGCGCTGCTGACCGCGCCCGCGGCGTGGCACCGGCTGCTGTTCCGCACCGGCAGCCGGGAGCGGATCCTGGCCGTCGGCAACCGGTTCGTGCTGGTCGGCCTGGTCTGCCTGGCGTTGGCGATCACGTCGACGGTGGCGCTGATCGCCAAGGTGGTCTACGGCGGGATCGCCATGGCCGTGCTGGGCGTGCTCTGTCTGCTGATCTTCGGCGTCCTCTGGTTCGTCATGCCGTTCCGGCTGCGCCCGGACGCTCAGCCGACCGGGCCGCCCAAGTAGAGCGTGTCTTCCTGGACGAAGCAGAGCGGGTTGCCGGACGGGTCCGCGTAGAAGGACCGTTCGCCCCAGAACTGGGTCTCGATGGCGTCGTCCACCCAGCGCGGCCCGGCCGCCTGGACCAGCCGGAACGTCTCTTCGACGTCGTCGACCGCGAGGTAGACGATCCGCGGGTCCTTCCGCGGCCGGGGCTCGCGGTGCTCGGGCGGTGCCTCGACGCAGGCGAGCACGACGCCGCCGCAGGTGAAGTAGTGCCGGTTGACCGCGATGCGTTCGCCGGGGGCGCCGAGGACGGCTGCGTAGAACGCGACCGCGACGCCGATGTCGTCGACGGGCTGGATCAACCGGAACACCCGCGGGCCGCTCATGCGGGCACAGTACCGCTGTTCATCCCGTGTTCGGCAGCAGTTGCCGAGGCGGTCGGAAGCCGCCCGTAGCTTCCCGCCCGTGACTGACACATCTCGCCGGACCTTCCTCCTCGGCGCCCCGGCCGTCGCCGCCGCGGTGACCCTGCCGAACGTCCTCGGCGCCCCGGCCGCCGAAGCCACCGGCCGGCACCGCCCGGACGCCGAAGATCCGCGCTTCACGCTCGTGGTCATGCCGGACACGCAGTACCTGTTCGACGAGGACCGCGGCGACGCGGCCCCGCTCGACGCCTCGCTGCGGTACGTCCTCGAAGCACAGGCCGACAACGTTGTCTTCCTCGCCCACCTCGGCGATCTCACCCAGAACGGCCGCGCCGACGAGTTCGCCCGGATCAGCCGGTCGTTCCAGGCGCTGGACCGCCACCGGTTCCCGTACAGCACCCTCGCGGGCAACCACGACATCGACGGCTCGAAGGACGACCAGCGCGGCCCCTCGCCGTACCTCGACGCCTTCGGACCACAGCGCCAGCGCAACTCCACGACTTTCAAAGGCGCGTCGAAGGACGGCTACAACACCTTCCACATCTTCCGCGGCGGCGGCCGCGAGTGGCTGCTGCTGGCGCTGGACTGGCGGCCCTCGGCGGGCGGTTTGAACTGGGCGAAGCAGGTCCTCGCGCAGCACCCGACGCTGCCGGCGATCCTGACCATCCACGACCTCGTCTGGGCCGACGACGACCACCAGGCCCAGTTCTCGACGTTCGGCGAGCACGTCTGGCAGGAGCTCGTCCAGGGCAACGACCAGATCTTCCTCACCCTCAACGGCCACTACTGGCCGACCGGGCGGACCGTCCGGAAGAACGCCGCCGGGCACGACGTGCACGTCCACCTCGCCAACTACCAGGACCGCTACTACGGCGGCAGCGCGATGGTCCGGCTTTATCAGTTCGACCTCGCGCGCGGCGTGATCGACGTCCGGACGTTCTCGCCGTGGCTCGCCGCGCAGGACCACCTGAGCGAGATGCAGCAGCAGGAGGTCGAGCGCAGCGGCGCGGCCGACTACTTCAGCGTGGAGATCGACTTCGCCGAGCGCTTCAAGGGCTTCGCGCCGGTGCCGGTCCCGCCCGGACGGCCGGCGAAGCAGCTGCTGATCCCCGGGACCGTCGCCTACTGGCGGTTCGAAGGCGGTCAGGACGGCAAGGCGGTGCCGGACAACGTCGTCGTGCGCGACCAGACCGGCCGCGGCAACGACCTCACGCGCGTCACCGCGCCCGGCAGCGGCCCGGACGCGCTGAAGTACTCGAGCGAGTTCTCGCCGCGGCAGCCGTCGCGGGCGAGCCTTCGGTTCGACGGCGGCCGTGACCCGAGCCGGGGCGCGTACCTGCGCACGGTCGACGCGGCGCCGATCAACAAGCTGAAGTTCGAACGCGGCTACACCGTCGAAGCGTTCTTCTGGCTGCCCGCCGACTTCAAGGACGGTCACCACGGCTGGTGCGGGCTGTTCGCCCGGCAGGGCAGCGGCGCCGCCGCGGGCAAGACCGGCGACGACCCGAAGGAGTCGGCGGCCACACTGTCCCTTTCGGACAGTGGGGAGCTGCAGTGGGCGGTGTACCCGCTGAACCAGAACCGGACGTCGACGAACTGGGGCCACGAGCTGCCGGTGGAGAAGTGGTGGCACGTCGCCGTGGTCAACGACGGCCGGCGGACCACGGTGTACGTCGACGGCTGCCCGGTGGTCCGGAACCCGGCCACGCCCGCCGTCGGGCTCGCCGACCCGGGCGGGCCGTGGCTGGTCGGTGCGTCGTCCTACGACGGGAAGGTGGACCGCAGTTTCGCGGGGCTGCTGGGTGACGTGCGGGTGGCCGACCGGCCGCTGGACCCGCGCGAATTCATGCTGGGCTGAGCCCCTTGACAGCGGGTGGACAATAAAAAATCGGCGTGCTCTCCAGGGGTAATAGGAGAACTCGCCGAACCTGATATGAGTCTAACCGCTGTGAGGGGAACTTGTCAAACCAGGGGTACGACGAGGAATTGCGGGAAGAACGGGCCTACGTCGCCGCGCTGTACGAGCGGCTCGACCGCGAACGCGCGGCGGCGCAGGCCCGCTACCACGGCGCACTCGGGCAAACCGAGCTGACGCCGGGGGAACGGGAGAACGACGTCCGCGCCCGGTCGTCGGAGGCGGCCCGGCTGGACGTCGCCGACAACGGGCTCTGCTTCGGCCGGTTGGACGCCCTTTCGGGCGAAACCAGCTACATCGGCCGGGTCGGGCTGTTCGATGCGGAAAACGACTACGAACCGTTCTTGCTGGATTGGCGGGCGCCGGCGGCGCGGCCGTTCTACGTCGCCACCGCGGCGACGCCGGAAAACATGCGCCGGCGTCGTCAGTTCCACACGATGGGGCGCCGGGTCGTCGATTTCACCGACGAAGTCTTCGGCCGTCCCAGCGACACCGAGCGCGGGGACGCGGCGCTGCTCGCGGCGGTCAACGCGCCTCGCGGGGAGGGCATGCGGGACATCGTCGCGACGATCCAGGCCGAGCAGGACGAGATCATCCGCCTCGGCCACCCGGGTGTGCTGGTGGTCGAAGGCGGTCCCGGCACCGGCAAGACGGCGGTCGCCCTGCACCGGGTGGCGTACCTGCTCTACACGCGCCGGGAGCGGATGTCCCGCAGCGGTGTGCTCGTGGTCGGGCCGAGCCCGCTGTTCCTCGACCACATCGGCCGCGTGCTGCCCTCGCTCGGCGAGTCGGACGTCGTCTTCCGGACCACCGGCGACCTCGTGCCCGGCCTGCGTGTCACAGCCGAGGACCGGCCGGAGGTGGCGCGGCTCAAGGGTTCGCTGAAGATCCTCCACGTGCTGGCCGCCGCGGTCGCCGACCGGCAGCGGGTGCCTGCCGAGCCGGTGCCCGTCGACCTCGGTGACGTCACCGTGGAGCTCGACGCCGGGCTGGCGGCCGAGGCCCGGCTCGAAGCACGCCGGTCCGGGCGGCCGCACAACGAAGCTCGCCGGCTCTTCCGCGAGCGCGCCTTGGAGCTCGTCGCCGAGCGGGTCGTGGCGAAGATCGGCGAAGGCTGGCTCACCCCCGCGGACCGCATGCTGTGGGCCGATCTCCGCGCCGACGTCCTGGACGAGCTCGCGCAGCACGAAAGGCTCGGCGCCGCCCTCGACGAGCTGTGGCCGTACCTGACGCCGGAAACGCTGCTGGCGCCGCTGTACGAGTCCCCGCACCGCCTCGAGGCCGCCGGGGCTGCCCCGGCGTTGTTCCGCGCGGACGGGACGGCCTGGACCGTGTCGGACGTGCCGTTGCTCGACGAGCTCGTCGACCTGCTGGGCCGGGACGACAGCGAGGAACGCGCCGCCGCACGCCGGCAGGCCGAAGCGGAGGCCGAGTACGCCTCCGGCGTCATGGAGCTCATGCGGCTCGACCAGGAGGAGCTCGACGAGGACGTCCAGCTGGTCGCCGAGAACCTCCTCGACGCCGAGGACCTGGCCGGGCGATTCGTCGAGCGCGACACCCGTGACCTCGCCGAGCGGGCGGCCGCCGACCGCGACTGGACGTACGGGCACGTCGTCGTCGACGAGGCCCAGGAACTGTCCGAAATGGACTGGCGGGTGCTGATGCGGCGGTGCCCCAGCCGGTCGTTCACGATCGTCGGCGACCTCGCGCAGCGCCGGTCCGCGGCCGGGGCGCGGGACTGGGCGACGATGCTCACGCCCTACGCCGGCGACCGCTGGCTGTACCGCGAGCTGACCGTGAACTACCGGACCCCGGCGGAGATCATGGCCGTCGCGGGCGCGCTGCTGGCCCGGTTCGCGCCGGCCGTGCGGCCGCCGGAATCGGTGCGCGCGTGCGGCGTCCGGCCGTGGTCCAGACGAGTGGCGGACGACGAACTGCCGGACGCCATCGAGGACTTCGTCCGCGACGAGGCCGGGCGCGAAGGCACCAGCGTGGTGATCGGGCCGCCGGGCGTGCCGGGAACGATCCCGCCGTCGGCCACCAAGGGCCTGGAGTTCGACGCCGTCCTCGTCGTCGAGCCCGCGCGGATCCTGGCCGCGAGCCCGCGGGGCGCGGCCGAGCTGTACGTCGCGCTCACGCGCGCCACGCAGCGCCTCGGGGTGCTGCACCGGGATCCGCTCCCGGCGGCGCTGGCCGGCCTCGCCGAGGCCGGTGTGCCGGCGCGGGCGGGGCACCGGCGGTTCCTGTAGCGGACCGCGGGGGTGGCGGGTGCAGGCCCGTCATCCCCGCACCGCTACGCCGTGAGCCGGCCCCAGGAGTAGTCCTGCTTGGCCAGCTTCAGGTACACGAACAGCTCGGTCCCGGACACGCCCGGGATCTTCCGCACCTCGTCGCCGAGCACCTCGAGCATGTGGTCGTCGTCCCGGCAGACGAGTTCGGCGAGCAGGTCGTAGCGCCCGGCGCACAACACGACGTAGTGCACGTTTTCGAGCTCGGACAGCTTGTCCGCGACCTCGCGCGGATCAGCGCCTTCGATGTTGATGCCGACCATGGCCTGCCGCGTCAGGTCCACGTTGGCGGGGTCGGTCACCGCGACGATCTTCATCAGGTCGTCGCGCAGCAGGCGCTGCACGCGCTGGCGGACCGCTCCCTCCGAAAGCCCGACCGCCTTGGCGAGGGCGGTGAACGAGGCCCGGCCGTCCTGCTGGAGCAGGCCGATCAGCGATCTGTCCGTATTGTCCAGCGCGCGCGCACGTGTTTCGTCACCCATGCCGTCCCTCCCTGTGTTTCGGCATGTGATTTGTCAAGTGCGCAGCGTATCGAGACCAGCGGAGAAAGCGAGCCCTCCGCGTCAGCTTCGCGTGATTCGGCGTACACGCCACGATCAGCCGAGGATTCGGTGGCGCGGGGTGAAACTCACGAGGTTTTCCGAGGCGGTTTTGTGCGCCCGCGCACAGCGGGACGCGCGTACGGCACGCCGGCAGGTACCGTCTGGCGGCTTCTCTCGTACCGGCAACCCCGGCGTCCCAGCAAACTCAGGAGGACCAACGCATGTCGGAGGCCGTGGCGCTCGGCGTCGCCCCCGCCGTTCCCGCGAAGGGGCTGCGCGGTGGCGCGCTGGGCATGGTGTCGTCGATGGTGATCGGGATGTCGTCGACCGCGCCGGCGTACTCCATCGCGGCCACGCTGGGGCTGATCGTGCTGGCGGGCACCGGGTTCAAGGCGGCCGCGTTCGTGCTGCTCTCGTTCGTGCCGGTGCTGTTCGTCGCCTTCGCCTTCCGCGAGCTGAACACCGCGGAACCCGACTGCGGCACCAACTTCACCTGGGCGGCGCGCGCGTTCGGCCCGCACGCCGGGTGGTTCACCGGCTGGGTCGTCACGGTCGCGCAGCTGCTGGTGATGAGCAGCCAGTCTGCGCTCACCGGCCGCTACACGCTGCTGCTGTTCGGCGCCTCGGACGCGGCGGGCAACCGGTGGGTGACGACGGCGATCGGTGCCGCCTGGCTGCTGGCGCTGTGCTGGCTCTGCCACCGCGGGATCGAGGTCTCCGCGCGGGCGCAGTGGATCCTGCTCGGCGTGGAGCTCGCCGTGCTGGTGCTCTTCTCGGCCGTCGCGCTGATCCGCGTCTTCGACGGCACGGCCGGCCCGCAGGCGTCGGTGCCGCGGCTGGACTGGCTGTGGCCGGGCGGGGTTTCGGCCGGTACCGCGGTTTCGGCGGTGCTGCTGGCCGTGTTCATCTACTGGGGCTGGGAAAGCTCGCTGTCGGTCAACGAGGAGTCCGCCGATCCGCGCCACGCGCCGGGGCGGGCCGCGGTGCTTTCGACGGTGTTGCTGGTGCTGAACTACCTGCTCGTGACGGTCGCCGCGCTGGCCTTCGCCGGGACCGGCAGCGAGGGCATCGGCCTGGCCAACGAGGCCAACTCCGAGGACGTCCTGGCCGGCCTGGGCGGCGCGGTGTTCGGCGACGGGACGACGGGCAAGATCCTCGGCGTGCTGCTGATCGTCTCGGTGCTGACCAGCGGCGCGGCCACCAGCCAGGCGACGATCATGCCGGCGGCGCGCACGACGTTGTCGATGGCCAGCCACGGTGCGCTGCCGCGCGTCTTCGGCCGCGTGCACCCGCGGTTCCGGACGCCGACCGTGGCGACCTGGGCGTTCGGGCTGGTCTCGCTGGCCGTGTACGTCCTCCTGGCGCTGATCAGCGACAACGTCCTGGCCGACTCGGTGGACGCGGTGGGCCTGACCATCGCGATCGAGTATACGATGACGGCGCTGGCCTGCGTCTGGGTGTTCCGCCGGACGCTGTTCGCGAGCGTGCGCAACTTCGTGCTGCGCGGGCTGTTGCCGTTCACCGGTGGCCTGTTCTTCCTGGCGGTGCTGGTGTTCGCGCTGATCGAGTACGCGCGGCCGGACGCCGGTGAGACGACGGTGTTCGGCATCGGCGGCGTCGCGGTGATCGGCGTGGTGTCGATCGTGCTCGGGGTGCCGCTGATGTTCGCGGTCCACCGCGCCTGCCGCGACTTCTTCGCCGGCCGCCGCCTGCCGCGCGGGATCGTGCCGCGCGGCGGCGACCGCATCGTCGAGGCTTAACCGAGGTCGCGCCGGCTGAGGTCCTCCTCGGTTTCGCGGCGCACCAGCAGCGTCGCGACGCCGTCCCGCACGCCGACCAGCGGCGGGCGGCCGACCTGGTTGTAGTTCGACGCCAGCGAGTGGTGGTACGCGCCGGTGCACGGCACGGCCAGCAGGTCGCCGGGGCGCAGGTCGGCGGGCAGGCTGATGCCGTCGGCGAGGACGTCACCGGCTTCGCAGTGCCTGCCGACCACGGTCATCGGGACGCGCTGCGCCTTCGACCGCCGTCCCACCAGCCGCGTGGTGTAGCGGGCGCCGTAGAGGGCCGGGCGCGCGTTGTCGCTCATGCCGCCGTCGACCGCGACGAAGGTGCGGCTGCCGCGCTTGACCGCGCAGACGCGGTACACCGTGATCCCGGCCGGCCCCACGATCGCCCGGCCCGGCTCGATCGTCAGGCGGGGCACCGGGAAGCCGTGCGCCGCGCATTCGTAGGCGAGGGCGACGCGCAGGCGCCGCGAGTAGCCGCCGAGGTCGAACGCGGGCTCGCCGCCGGCGTAGGGCACCGCGTGCCCACCGCCGAGGTCGAGCTCCCGCAGCGTGACGCCGTGGGTGTCGCGGATCCGGATCAGCACCTCGGCCATCCGCCGCGCGGCGGCCTCGTACAGGTCGACCCGGGACACCTGCGAACCGATGTGGCAGTGCAAGCCCTGAAGCCGCAACCCGGGTTGTTTCTTCACTGCTTCGACGGCGGCGTCGACGTTGTCGGGTACGCCGTCGAGAAGCGAGAAGCCGAACTTCTGGCCTTCGGTGCCGGTGCTGATGGCCGCGTGCGCCCCGGCGGCGACGCCCGGCGTCACCCGGACCATCACCTGCTGGGCGCCGTGGGCGAGCGTGCCGAGCTGCTCGATCTCGTCGAGCGAGTCGACGACGATCCGCCGCACGCCGTAGCCGAGCGCGGCCTTCAGGTCCTCGGGGGTCTTCGCGTTGCCGTGCAGCAGCATGCGCTCCGCGGGGAAGCCGACCGAGCGCGCGACGGCGATCTCGCCGGCGGAGCAGGTGTCGAGCGACAACCCCGCTTCGGCGACCCAGCGCAGGACAGCCCGCGTACACAGCGCCTTGCTCGCGTACGCGACTTCGACGTCCGGCAGCGCTTCGCGGTACTCGCGTGCGGTGTCGCGGACCTGCTGTTCGTCGATGAGGTAGGACGGCGTCCCGAAGCGGGCCGCGAGGTGACTGACGGGCGCGCCGGCGAAGAGCAGTTCGCCGTCTTCGCCGAGTCGGGTGCTTCGCGGCCAGACTCCTGGCTCGAGGTGATCGGCGGCTTCGCAGCCGAGGCTGGGAAGAAGCTCGCTGAGCGTCACGGGTGCCTCCGGGCATCACGGCGGATCGGACTCCGCCAGGACACCCCCGCGGGCACGCCCGGAGATCACCCGTGAACGCCGTCCTGACGGCTCCGGGGCGCCCGCTGACGCGTTGTTAACGCGCGAGTAACTTCGGCCACACCTCGGCTGAGCTGCGGCGATCCCGGATCAGCGGATGGCTTCGGGGGTGGTGTCGAGTTCGTGCACCAGCTGCACCGCCAGTGCGAGCGCCTGGGCGTCGCCGAGCTCGGTGTTGGCGAGGACGACCCGCTTCGCGCGGTCGATGCGGAGCTGGTAGCGGGTGGTGGGCTGGATCGGGGTGCTCATGGTGGTCCTGTCCGTGTTCATCGTGCTCGGTGTTCGGTCGTGGAGCCGCACACGCAGCCGCGGTCGGCCGCCTGGCCGGCCGCGGTCGCGGCGCAGTAGCGACGCGCGATCGCGTCGTGCGTGCCGAGGGGGTGCGGACAGCTCGGGCACTGCGTGCCGGAGCGAGGCACTTCCGTCGTTTCGGGTCCCGGCGCCGTCACGGCGTCACCGTCGCCGTCCGGAGGGGTTCGCCGACCGCGTGGAGGTGCTGCAGCACGTACCCGTACGAGCGGGCCCAGCCGCACTCGGCGTAGGAAATGTCGTGCCGGGCGCAGAAGTCCCGGACGATCGTCTGCGCGTGCTTGAGGTTCGGCCGGGGCATGCTCGGGAAGAGGTGGTGCTCGATCTGGTAGTTCAGGCCGCCGAGGGCGAAGTCGGTCACCCGGCCGCCGCGGATGTTGCGCGAGGTCAGCACCTGCTTGCGCAGGAAGTCGAGCTTGTGCCCGGCCGACAGCATCTCCATGCCCTTGTGGTTGGGCGCGAACGAGCAGCCCATGTACAGCCCCCACAGGAACTGGTGCACCAGGATGAAGACGATTCCGGTCAGCGGCGACAGCACGACGAACACCGCGGCCAGGTAGGCCACGAGGTGCCCGATCAGCAGCGCGGACTCCAGCCGGTGCTTGCGGATGTCCCCGCGCCATGCCGCCTTCACGCTCGAGACGTGCAGGTTGAGGCCTTCGAGCAGGAGGAGCGGGAAGAACAGGAAAGCCTGGTACTTCGCCATCCAGCGCAGGAAACCGCGCTTCTGCGAGCTTTGCGCCTTGCTGAATGCGAGCGCGGCGATGTCGACGTCCGGGTCTTCGTCCTCGTGGTTGGGGTTGGCGTGGTGGCGCGCGTGCGTCCCGATCCACCAGCCGTAGCTCAACCCGGTGAGTCCACCGTGGACCAAGCCGGTGGCGTCGTTCGCCCGGCGGCTGCGGAAGATCTGCTTGTGCCCGGCGTCGTGGCCGATGAACGCCAGCTGCGCGAACACCATCGCGAAGAACGCGGCGAGCAGCAGCTGCCACCACGAGTCGCCGAGGTAGGCGAAGGCGACCCAGCCGCCGCCGAACGCGGCGAGGTTGAGCCCGATGCGCACGGCGTAGTAGCGGCGTCGCCGCCGCAGGAGGCCCGCGTCCTTGATGAGCCGGGACAGCTCGGCGAAATCGCTGCCGGGCAGGGCAGGAGTGTCCGGGATTTGCGTGGAAGTCATCGACGCACCGCTCTGGTTAAGTCGTAATGGCTTGTCCAGCAACGGTTTCCAGCCCTGACGGGGTCTGGGTCCGGTTCGGGAAAGGGCACTGGGGCCTGGTCGCGGTGGTACCGCGTCCTACGCACAGCCTCCCACCCGGCGGTCTCGTTGGCAATTCCCCGTTGACCACCGAAGAGGTGTACAGTCAGCCACATCGGGATGACGGTGACCTACCACACACCCGAGGCCGTCCGGCCGGTTCGCCTGGCCGGAGACAGGAGTCGCAACCGGGTTCGTGAACCCGTTCGTCTTGCAGCCGTGCCGGTCGTTCGACCGGCGAGCAGCCGCCCGCAGTTGCCGAAGCGACGCCCGGGGCGCCCAAATTGGTTGCTACGACGAGGTTCGTGTCCGGTGGACGCCTGTCAGCGGGTGGCTCGTCGACGAGCCGGGGTCCGGCATCGCCGCCGCCCCCCGACCCGCCGACGAGCCGCCATTCAGGAAAGCCCCCACGAGGAGAGCAGGCCGGAGAGCTGCTCCCGCTCGCCCGCGGTCAGCAGCCGGCTCGGCGGCCGGACGTCGGGGCGGCACAACCCCAGCTGGCCCAGCGCGTCCTTGACCACGCTGACGTTGTTCGCGTTCCCGTTGGCCGCGCGCAGTTCCTCGAACGGGCGGATCCGCTCCCAGACCGTCATCGCCGCCGGGTAGTCCCCTGTGGACAATGCGCGGAACATCTCCAGCGAGATCGCCGGGTCGACGTTCACCAGCCCGGACGTGAACCCCGTGGCGCCGACGGCGAAGTAGCCCGGTGCCGAGAGCTCCGCCAGTCCCGCGATCCACACGAACCGGCCGAAGCCCGCGTCCCGGGCGACCGAGCCGAACCGCACGGGGTCCGGCACCGCGTACTTCACGCCGATGACGTTCGGCGCTGCCTCGCCGAGCGCGCGCAGCTGGCCGCCGGTGATCGCCGGGTTGCGGACGTACAGCACGACGCCGAGTTCCGGGACCGCGGCGGCGATCGCCGCGTGGTAGTCGACCCAGCCGTCGCCCGAGACGTACGGGTGCACCGGCTGGTGGATCATGATCATGTCCGCGCCGGCGTCCCGCGCGTGCACCGCGGCCCGCGTCGCCGAAGCGACGTCGTGCCCGATCCCCGCCAGCACGCTCGCCCGGCCCGCCGCCGCTTCGACGGTGACCTCCAGGCACTGCCGCGCTTCGGCCGCGTCGAGCGCGTAGAACTCGCCGGTGTTGCCGTTCGGCGTCACCACCTCGATGCTGCCGGTGATCAGCCGGTCCACCAGCTTCGCGTACGTCTGGCCGTCGACGGCGCCCTCGGCGTCGAACGGCGTGACCGGGATGGCCACCACCCCGGACAGCCGCCGCCTCTGCTCCTCGAACGTCATCGGGCCCCCTTCGGATCGCCGGTCTCGGTGGTGCGTTCGCCGGGCAGCTCGAGGGCGACCCGGTCGATGAAATCGGTGATGTGCCTGCGCAGCAGGTGTTCGGTCTGCCGGGCGTTGCCGCTCTCGGCGGCGTTCAGGATCGCCCGGTGTTCGGCCGCTTCGCCCGGCCAGGTGGGGCTGATGCCCCAGCCCGTGACGGTGATCAGCGCCGCCTGGTCGCGCAGCCCGTCCAGGACCTCGACCAGCAGCGGGTTGCCGCACCCGGCGTAGAGCGCGCGGTGGAACAGCCGGTTGGCCAGGCTGGCCTTCGCGCGGTCGGTGGCCGCCGTGCCGGTCACGACGCCGGCCAGCACCTGCCGCGCGGGGCCGAAGTCCGCGCCGCGCTCGACCGCGCGCCGGACGGCTTCGGGCTCGAGCAGCGCGCGCAGGTCGTACACCGCGTACGCGCTCTCGGCGTCCATGACCCGGACCGCGGCCCCCTTGTACGTGCTCATCGTGACCAAACCGGAACCGGCCAGGATCCGCAGGGCTTCGCGCACCGGCGTCTTCGACACCCCGAGCAGGGCGCCGACCTCGGCTTCGACGAGCGTTTCGCCCGGTCCGAACTCGCCGCTCAAGATCGCTTCCTTGATCGCGTCACGCACGAAATCCGTCCGCGAGACGGGCGGCGGCGGCCTCCGGGCCGAAGAAGTGCTCGCCACTGGCATGTCCGATCTGATATACGATGCGACATACAACATTATCACGGACCTAGGGAGCAGCCATGCAGCGTTGCACCGGCTTCCGATTCCGACGGGTGTTGCTGGCGGTGGGCCTCGCCGCCGGTCTGGCGGCCTGCGGCGCGCCCGGCGGTGACGGCGGCGGCCAGGCGGCGGACCCCAAGGCGGTGCCGGACAAGCCGAGCAAGCCCGTCGAGCTGAACATCCTCGACGTCGCGGGCAACCTGCAGCTCACCAAGCAGATGATCGAGAACTTCAAGGCCGCGCACCCCGAAGTCCTCGCGAAGGTCACCTATTCGACCGCGCCGGCGCCGAGCATGGCGGGCAAGCTGAAGGCCGAGCAGGACGGCGGCGTCGCCCAGACCCACCTGGTCCTCAGCGGCACCGACGGCCTCTCCGCCGGCATCGCGAACGGCACCCTGGCGAAGGTGCTGCCGGACTTCTCGAGCCGGTTCCCGAACCTGATGCAGAACTACCTCGAGCCCGCGGCGAAGATGCAGGAGCTGGCCAACGGCTACGGCGTCGAGGTCGTCTACTATCCGTCCGGCCCGCTGCTGGAGTTCAACCCCGGCGCGGTGCCCGCCGCGCCCGCGTCCCCGCAGGAGCTGCTCGACTGGGCGAAGGCGCACCCGGAGAAGTTCCAGTACGCCCAGCCGTCGAACTCCGGCCCGGGCCGGACGTTCCTGATGGGCCTGCCGTACCTGCTCGGCGACAAGGACCCGAAGGACCCGGACAAGGGCTGGGACAAGACCTGGGCGTTCCTGCAGGAGCTCGGCAAGTACGTGAAGTACTACCCGTCGGGCACCACGGAGACGATGAAGAACCTCGCCTCCGGTTCGGTGGACATGATCATGTCGACCACCGGCTGGGACATCAACCCGCGCAAGCTCGGCACCGTGCCGAACACGGTCAAGACCGCGATCATGCAGCCGATGCACTGGGTCACCGACGCCCAGTACGCGCTCATCCCGAAGGGGCTCTCGCCCGACCAGGAGTCGGCGATCCTGCAGCTGGTCGCGTGGATGCTCAAGCCGGACCAGCAGGCGATCGCCTACGACGACGGCTACTTCTACCCCGGCCCGGCAGTCAAGGACGTCACCCTGCAGATGGCGCCGCAGAAGAGCCAGGACACTCTTCGGCAGTTCGGGCGCCCGGAATACGAGCAGTGGATTTCGCAGTACCCCAAGGAAACCTCGCTGCCGGCCGAGCAGCAGGTCAAGGCGTTCGACAAGTGGAACCAGCTGGTCGGCGGCTCGAAGGTCGGCAAGAAGTGACGTTCGGGCAGCTGCGGCTGGACGGCGTCTCGCGCAGCTTCGGCACCGCGAACGCCCTGCGCGGCCTCGACCTCGCCATCGCGCGCGGCGAGTTCGTGGCCCTGCTCGGGCCGTCCGGCTGCGGCAAGTCGACGGCGTTGAACTGCCTGGCGGGCCTGCTGCCGCTGACCGAGGGCAGCATCTGGCTCGACGACGCCCGGATCGACGGGCAGCCGCCGGAGCGGCGCGGGTTCGGGATGGTGTTCCAGAACTACGCGCTGTTCCCGCACCTGTCCGTCCGCGCCAACGTCGGGTTCGGCCTGAAGATGCGCAAGGTCGGCCGCGCCGAGGCCCGGCGCCGGGTGGACGAGGCACTGCGGCTCGTCCAGCTCACCGAGCACGCGGCGAAGTTCCCCGCGCAGCTGTCCGGCGGGCAGCAGCAGCGCGTCGCCATCGCGCGTGCCGTCGTGCTGGAACCGCCGGTGGTGCTGATGGACGAGCCACTGTCCAACCTGGACGCCAAGCTCCGGCTGGAGATGCGGATGGAGATCCGCCGCCTCCACCAGACGCTCGGCCTGACGACGGTGTACGTCACGCACGACCAGGAGGAGGCGCTGTCGCTGGCCGACCGCCTGGTCGTGCTGCGCGAGGGGACCGTCCAGCAGATCGGCACGCCGGAGGAGGTCTACGCGCAGCCGGTGAACAGCTACGTCGCGTCCTTCATGGGGTACCGCAACCTGCTGGACGTGACGGTCACCGGCGCCGCGGGCTCGTCGGTCACCGTCGAGGGCGCGGGCGTCCGCCTGACCGGCCGTGGCTCGCTCGCCGAGGGCCCGGCGAAGGTGGCGATCCGCCCGGAGGACTTCGTCGTGGGCGAGGGCACCGAGAACGCCCTCGACGTCACGGTCGAGATCGTCGAGTACCACGGCCGCGAGCTGTCGGTCTCGGCGCGGCTGGCGACCGGGGTGCCGGTCTACTTCCGGACGGACAAGCGCCTCGCCCCCGGTGACGCGGTCAGGATCGGCGTCCCGGCCGAGCGGGTCCTGGTGTTCGCGCCGTGACCGCCGTGGCCACCGCGCGCCCGGCGCTGCGGCACCGCCTGGCCGAACGCGGCGTCGACCGCACCCTGCTGCTCCTGGTGCCCGGCCTGCTGGTCACCGCGTGCCTGTTCCTGTACCCGTTCCTCTACGGCCTCCAGCTGTCGTTCGCGCCGCGCAAGGGCGGCGTCTTCGCGAACTACGCACGCTTCTTCGGCGACCCGTACCTGCGCGACACGATCTGGACGACGCTGGGCATCGCGCTGCCGGCGACGTTCATCAACGTCCTCGCCAGCATCCCGATCGCGTACGTGATGCGCGGCCGCGTCCGCGGCAAACGTCTGCTGACGACGATCCTGGTCGTGCCGATCACGCTCGGCACGGTGCTCACCGCGCAGGGCCTGATCATGTACGGCGGGCCGGCGGGCTGGCTGAACAAGGTGCTCACCGTCCTCGGGATCACCGACCAGCCGCTGCCGCTGATCCACAACTACACCGGCGTGCTGTTGTCGCTGGTCATCACCGGTTTCCCGTTCTCGTTCCTGCTCACGCTGTCCTACCTGTCGGGCATCGACCCGTCGCTGGAGAAGGCGGCCGCGACGCTCGGCGCGAACGGCGTCCAGCGCTTCCGGCGGATCACGCTGCCCCTGCTGGCGCCCGGCCTGGCGATCACCTTCTGCCTGTCGTTCGTGATGGCGTTCTCGGTCTTCCCGAGCGCGCAGCTCGTCGGCGACCCGGCGAACGAGACCCGCGTCATCTCGATCGCCGCTTACCACGCCGCGTTCGAGGAGTACGACTACTCGATGGGCTCGGCCGTCGCGATGCTGATGGCGGTGATCATGCTGATCGTGATCGGCCTGGTCATGGCGTGGCGCGCCACGCTGTACCGCGGAGCCACCGGAGGCAAGGGATGACCGGTTGGGTCGCGCGTCCCGGACGTTGGGTCGTCTGGGCCGTCGTCGCGTTTTTCTTCGTCAACCTCGTCGGCGTGGTGCTCTCGGTGGTCGTCGACTCGTTCGGCACGCAGTGGTTCGGCAGCTGGCTGCCGGACGGCTTCACCGCCCACTGGTACGCCGACGCCTGGCGCGAGTTCGGTCTGTCCGACGTCCTGCTGACGACGGCGGTCGTCGCGCTGGTGGTGATCGCCGTGTCGGTCGCGGTCGGCGTCCCGGCCGCGTACGCGCTGGCCCGCCGCTCGTTCCCGGGCAAGCGCCTGGTGATGCTGCTGTTCGTGCTGCCGATCCTGATCCCTCCCATCACCTACGGCATCCCGCTGGCCACCGTGCTGTACAAGTTCCACCTGGCCGGCACGGCCACCGGCGTCATCCTGGCCAACCTGGTGCCGTCGGTGCCGTTCGTCGTGCTGACCATGACGCCGTTCATCGAGCAGATCGACCCGAAGATCGAGGCCGCGGCCCGGATGTCCGGCGCGCGGACGGTCTCGGTGTTCACCCGGATCCTCGGTCCGCTGCTGCTGCCGGGCATCCTGGCGGCGTCGATCCTGGTGCTGGTGCGCACGGTCGGCATGTTCGAGCTGACGTTCCTCACCGCCGGCCCGGACTCGACGACGCTGGTGGTGGCGCTGTACAACTCGGTCTTCGCCGCCGGCATCCGCGCCAACCAGTCGGTCGACGCCATGGCGACCATCTACACCGGTTCCATGCTCGTGCTCCTTCTCGTCGCGTTGCGGTTCGTGAACCCGACCCAGCTGGTGACCCGGATCCGGGAGGAAACCTGAGCTCCTGGGATCGACTTTACCGCGAATAGTCGAACATGTGATCGACACGATCGGGCGAACCTGACGCTTGTGCCTCCCCCGAGGGGAGGTGCCACGCTGACCGCATGCGCTACTCGATCGGCGACCTGGCCCGCCGGACCGGGCTGACGACGAAGGCCGTCCGGTTCTACTCCGACCGCGGGCTCGTGCCGCCGTCCGGGCGCAACGCCGCCGGGCACCGGCAGTACGACGACGCCGCGCTCGCCCGGCTCGGTCTCGTCCGCACCCTCCGCGAGCTGGGCCTCGGCCTGGCCGCGATCCGCCGGATCGTCGACGGCGAAGCGACCGTCGCCGACGTCGCGGCGAAGCACGCCGAGGCCCTGGAAGCGGAAATCCGCGTGCTGCGGCTGCGGCACGCGGTGCTGACGGCCGTCGCCGGCCGCGGCTCGACCCCCGAGGAGACGAGACTCGTGCACGAGCTGGCCCGCCTGTCCGCCGCCGAGCGGCGCCGCCTGATCGACGGCTTCCTCGCCGAAGCCCTCGGCGACCGCCCCGAACTCGCCGGGGTCGCCCGCACGCTGACCCCGGAACTGCCCGAGGACCCGAGCCCCGGCCAGCTCGACGCCTGGATCGAGCTGGCCGAGCTGACCCGGGACACGCAGTTCCGCGCGGTCCTCCGCCGCCTCGTGGACCAGCACGAAGGCGGGCTGCGCCGCGGCCTGGCCGCCGAGGTGCGCGACGCCGTCAGCCCGGCGCTGGCGGCGGGCGTCGACCCGGGCTCGCCGGAAGCCGCGTCGATCGTCGACGGCCTCGGGCGTGCCCGCGGGGAGCTGCGGACCTGGCTCGGCGACGTCCACGACCCCCGCCGTGAGCGGTACCTGGAGCTGCTCGCGGTGATCAACGGCTGGGCGGCGCCGGAGAGCCTGGCCCCCGTGCTCGACTGGCTGACCGCGGCTACGGCCGCCTGACCGCCGCGCGGATCCGCTCGAGCGCGTCGTCCGCGGGCTCGGCGTCGAGCCGGCTCCCGTCCCGCAGCCGCAAGGAAAGCTGCCCGGTGCCGGCTTCCCGCGGGCCGATGACGGCTTGGTACGGCACCAGCCGCCCGTCGCGGATCCGCGCGCCCAGGCTGCCCTCCGACGCGATCTCGGCCCGCAGCTCGCCGCACCGGTCCAGGACTTCGCGCGCGTAGGGCACTTCCGCGGCGGACAGCGGCAGCAGCCGGAGCTGCACGGGCGCCAGCCACGCCGGGAACGCGCCGCCGTGGACCTCGATCAGCTGCGCCACCGCGCGTTCGACGCTGCCGATGATGCTCCGGTGCAGCATGACCGGCCGGTGCTTCGCGCCGTCCGCGCCGACGTACTCGAGGCCGAACTGCGCGGGCTGGTGGAAGTCGACCTGGACGGTCGACAGGGTCGATTCGCGGCCCGCGCCGTCGGCGATCTGGATGTCGATCTTCGGCCCGTAGAACGCCGCTTCGCCCTCGACGGCGTCGTAGGCCAGCCCGCTGCGGTCGAGCACCGACCGCAGGATGCCGACGGCCCGGTCCCAGTCGCCGTCGACGTACTTCCCGCCGTCCCCGGGCAGGGACAGGCGGTAGCCCGCCGGGCTGATGCCGAGCGCGTCGTACGCCCGCCGGATCAGCGCCAACGCCGCTTCGGCCTCGGCCTCGACCTGGTCGAGGGTGCAGAAGACGTGCGCGTCGTTGAGCTGGATCGCCCGCACCCGGGTCAGGCCGCCGAGCACGCCGGAGAGCTCGGCCCGGTACATCCCGCCGATCTCGGCCATCCGCAGCGGCAGCTCGCGGTAGCTGCGGCCGGCCGAGCGGTAGATCAGCGCGTGGTGCGGGCACAGGCTCGGCCGCAGCACGAGCTGCTCGCCCCCGACGTCCATGGGCGGGTACATGTCGTCGCGGTAGAGCGACCAGTGCCCGGAGATCTCGTACAGCTCGCGTTTGGCCAGCACCGGCGAATGGACGTGCCGGTAGCCCGCCCGCCGTTCGAGGTCGCGGACGTACTCCTCCAGGCTGTGGCGGACGATCGCGCCGTCGGGCAGCCAGTAGGGCAGGCCGGCGCCGATCAGCGGGTCGGTGCCGAACAGGCCGAGTTCGCGGCCGAGCTTGCGGTGGTCGTGCATGGTGGACTCCCTGGTGGACGGCGGGGCGGGAGACCACAAGACGAAGCCCGGGGCACCCGCCCCGGGCCGGAAACGTCGTTCAGCGCGCCGGGACACTCTCCGGCGTCGTCGTGACAGCAGCGCGCTTCATAAGATCGACGGTAGCAGCGGCCGCCAGTCCTTTTCAGGACGCCAGGAACAGCTCAAGCTGCTCGACGACGAAGGCGTGGTCCTCGGCCTGCGGCAGCCCCGAGACCCCGACCGTGCCGACCGGCCCGACCCCGCGCACCAGCACCGGGAAGACGCCGCCGTGCGCCGCGTAGTCCCCGAGGTCGAGGCGGGAATGCTGTTCGAACGAGCCGCCGTTCGCGCGGAACTGCGTCCCGACCAGGAAGGAGCTGTGCCCGTAGCGGTCGACGACCCGGCTCTTGCGGTCGATCCAGCCGTCGTTGTCGGCCGACGTCCCGGGCAGCGCGGCGTGGAAGAGCCGCTGGCCGTTGCGCCGGATCGAGATGGTGACCGCCAGGCCGCGGTCCGCCGCGGCGTCCAGCATCTGCCGGCCGAGGGCGAGCGCGGTCTCGTTGTCGAACTTCGCGAACTGGAGGCGTTCCTCCTGCTCGAAGAGCTGGGCGAGGCGTTCGGCTTCGGTCATGGGGCTATTAAATCAACACTGTTGTTTAATTGCCAGGGGTGAACTCGGTCAGGGACAGCACGTTGCCGTCCGGATCGCGGAACCACGCGATGCGGCCGCCCGGCGTGGTCCAGATTTTGTCGGTGTCCTGTGGCAGCGTGTCGTAGGTGAGGAACTCCACGCCCCGGCCGCGCAGCTCGGCGACCGCCGTCCGGATGTCGGCGACCGCCCAGCCGAGCACCGTGAACGGCTGCGGCGTGAACTCGGTGACGGCGGTGACGCGCAGCATCGTGGCGCCGCTGCGGAAAACGCACGCGAAGGGGGTTTGCTCGATGAACTCGAGCCCGGCGACATCCGTGTAGAAGGCGCGCGAGCGCTCGAGGTCGGTCGACGGTGCGAAGGCGACCAAATCCGCTGAGTTGAGCATGGGCTTCACCTCTCTCGGCGAACTTACCCCTCGGCCGGGCGCCGACCTGGGGACGAGGAGGTGGGCATGGGCCGGATCCGGCGCCGGACGGTGCTCGGCGGTGCGGCCGCGGTCACCGTCGCCGGCGCGCTGCCCGCCGGCTGTGCCCCGGTGCCGCGGAAGGGCACCATCGAGGACGTCCGCCACGTCGTCGTGCTGATGCAGGAGAACCGGTCGTTCGACCACTACTACGGCACGATGGCCGGTGTGCGCGGCTTCGGCGACCGCGCGGCCCTGCGCGACGTCTTCCGCCAGCGCGGCGACCGGGGCGGCCCGGTGCTGCCGTTCCGGATCGACACGTCCGTTGTGGACGGCCAGGACCTCGGCGAGCTGCCGCACGACTGGAACAGCACCCACCGCGCGTGGAACGGCGGCGCGTACGACCGCTGGATCGCGGCGAAGAGCCCGATGACGATGGGCTACTTCACCCGCGAAGACATCCCGTTCCAGCACGCCCTGGCGAGCGCGTTCACCCTGTGTGACCACTACTTCTGCTCGATTCAGGGCCCGACGCACCCCAACCGGCTCTACCACTGGACGGGCACGATCGACCCGGACGGCGTCGCCGGCGGCCCGGCGACGCACAACGCGCCGGACTACGAGCCGTCGTTCCGCTGGACGACGTACCCCGAACGGCTCGAGGCCGCGGGCGTCTCCTGGCGGATCTACGCGAACGACGAGGAGCGCGGCGTCCCCGAGCACTTCGTCGGCGACTACGGCGACAACCCGCTCTGGCTGTTCCAGAACTTCCACGACGCGCTGCACTCGATGGATCCGGTGAAGCGCCGGCTGGCCGAGCGGGCCAACCTGCGCCAGAAGCTGTGGCCGGATTCGGGGCAGGGCAAGGACCTCGACCACGTGCTGGCGGAGTTCCTCGCCGACTGCGCGGCCGGGACGCTGCCCGCGGTGTCCTGGGTCGTGGCCCCGTACGGCTACTGCGAGCACCCGGCCGCGCGGCCGGTCGACGGCGCCGCCTACGTCCACCGCATGCTGAAAGCGTTGTGGGACAACCCGGAACTGTGGGAATCGACCGTCGTGTTCCTCAACTACGACGAAAACGACGGCTTCTTCGACCACGTCGTCCCGCCGACGCCGCCGCCCGGCACCCCGGGCGAGTACCTGCCGGGCCACCGGCCGGAAAAGGGCACGCCGTCCGGGCCGCCGGTCCCGATCGGGCTGGGCCCGCGGGTGCCGATGACCGTCGTTTCGCCGTGGAGCCGCGGCGGCTGGGTCAACTCCCAGGTCTTCGACCACACGTCGGTGCTGCGCTTCCTGGAGACCTGGACCGGCGTGCGCGAGCCGAACATCTCGGCGTGGCGCCGGGCCATCTGCGGCGACCTGACCAGCTGTTTCGACTTCCGCGCCCCCGACACGACGATCCCGCTGCTGCCGGACGCCGACGCGTTGCGCGCCGAAGCCGACCGGACGCAGTCCCGGCTGCCGAAGCCGGGGCTGGGGCCGGGCGCGCTGGTGCAGGACCCCGGCACGGCGAAGGCGCGCCCGCTGCCGTACCAGCCGGTCGCCTGGGCCGCGGCCGAGCCGGGAGTCCTGCGGCTGCACCTGGCCAACCACGGGACGCAGGCGCTGCAGCTGGCCGCGTACGCCTACCACGACGGCGGGACGTCACAGCGCTTCGACGTCGGGCCCGGCGGCTCGGTGACCGGCGAAGTCCCGCACGGCGGGAGCTACGACGTCGCCGTCCACGGCCCGAACGGCTTCGTCGTCGAAGCCGCCGGCGGCCTGGACCTCGACGCGTCCGTCACCTTCGCCGACACGCCCGCGCTGCTGGTCACGGTGACCAACCGCGGGCCGGCGCCGGTCACGCTGAACGACGTCACGATCGCTCCGGCCGGCTCGCACGACTTCCCGGTGCCGGCGAAGAACGGCTGGTACGACGTCACCTTCGAGGTGCCCGGGTGGCGTCGCCGCTTCGCCGGTCACCTCGAGGACGGCAACCCGTCGCGGACCGGGCCCTGACCCAGGGCGTCGAGCGCGAAGGCGGCGAGCATCGCGACGCCGTTCGGCATCGCGTCCTCGTCGAAGACCACGCGGTTGGAGTGGTTGGCCGCCGCTTCGGCCGGGTCGACGCCGGCCGGGCAGCCGCCGAGGAACGCGTAGGCGCCGGGAACACGTTGCAGGACGTAGGAAAAGTCCTCGGCGCCCATCAGCGGGTCGGCGAGCAGCTCGACGTTGTCCGGGCCGAGCACGGCCGCGCCGAGCCGCAGCACTTCGGCGGCGACGCGGTCGTCGTTGACGGTCACCGGGTAGCCGGGTTCGACGTCGGCGACCACGCGACAGCCGTAGGCCGCGCCGACCTGCTCGCACACCTTGGGCAGCTCGGTGCGGACCAGCGCGCGCGTCTGCTCGGACAGCGTGCGGATCGTGCCCTCGAGCTCGGCGGTCTCCGGGATGATGTTGGACGTCGTGCCGGCCTGGATCCGGGTCACCGAGAGCACCGCGGGGTCGAACACGCTGACCCGGCGCGTGATCATCGTGTGCAGCGCCCCGACCATCGCCGCGGCGGCCGGCACCGGGTCGATCGTGTGCTGCGGTGCGGAGCCGTGGCCGCCCTTGCCGGTGACGCGCACGGTGAACGAGTCGGCCGACGCCATCAGCGGGCCCGGCCGCAGCTGGAGCAGCCCGCTGCGCGCGTTGGCGAGGATGTGCAGGCCGAACGCGCGTTCGACGCGTGTCCCGGCGGCGTCGAGCACGCCCTCGTGGATCATGAACCGGGCGCCGTGGTGACCCTCCTCACCCGGCTGGAACATGAACACGACCGACCCGGCCAGCCGGTCCCGGCGCTCGGCGAGCAGCCGGGCGGCCGAGGCCAGCATCGCGACGTGCGTGTCGTGTCCGCACGCGTGCATCGACTCGGGGTCCTCGGACGCGAAGTCGAGGCCGGTCTCTTCGGTGAGTGGCAGCGCGTCCATGTCGCCGCGCAGCAGCACCGCCGGGCCGGGCCGCGCACCGCGCAGGACGGCCGTCAGCGACGTCGTGGCCTTGCCCTCGGTGATCTCCAGCGGCAGGCCGTCGAGGGCGTCCCGGATCGCGGCCTGCGTGTGCGGCAGGTGGAGACCCTGTTCCGGCCTGCGGTGCACGGCGCGCCGCAGCGCGACCGTGCGGTCTTGCAGCGCCCGCGCGTCGTCGAGCAGGCCGGCGAACGGGGTGCCGGGCAGGGTGGGCAGGTCAGCAGGTCCGGTCATGCTCCCGATAGTGGCGCATGCGGCGCTTCGGGCGCACCGTGCGTGCGCCGGATCTCGCGGCGGAATACGGTGTGCGCATGGCGGTGGATGAGCCGGTCACGGGCTTCGCGGTGGCTGTGGTCCGAGAAGACGGTCGGTGGCGGTGCAGTGCGCTCGACCCGGGGGCGCTGACCGAGCTGGACGCGGCGATCACTGAACTGGGCAAACTACGTTCCACCGGCGCGAGCTTCGGGCTCCTGGCGGTCGACGACGAGTTCTTCGTCATCGTCCGGCCCAGTCCGAGGGGGCCGTCGTTGCTGCTCTCGGACGCGGCGGCGGCGCTGGACTACGACATCGCGGCGGACGTCCTCGACGTCCTGCGCGTCGACCCCCCGGACGAGGAGGACGACTCGGTCTGGCCCGAGGGCGACCTGGAGATCCTGGCGGATCTCGGGCTGCCGGGACCGGAGCTGGAGGTCATCGTCGGCGAGGTCGACCTGTACCCGGACGAGCAGCTGCAGATGGTGGCGCAGCGCTGCGGGTTCGGCACCGAGTTCGCCAAGCTCCTGGACGAGCTCTGAGACGCCCGTCCGACACCGAAGCCGTGGAGGCGGCGCTGGAGGCAGCGCGCGCCCCGGGCGCGGACGTCCCGATCGGAGCGGTGGTGTTCGCCCCGGACGGAACCCCCCTGGCGGCGGCCCGCAACGCCCGCATCGAGCTGGGCGACCCGACGGCCCACGCGGAGATCCTCGCGTTGCGAGCGGCGGCGAAGGTGGTCGACGACGGCTGGCGCCTGGAGGGCTGCACGCTGGCGGTGACGCTGGAGCCGTGCACGATGTGCGCGGGCGCGCTGGTCCTGGCGCGCATATCGAGGCTGGTGTTCGGAGCGTGGGAGCCGAAGACGGGCGCGGTGGGGTCGTTGTGGGACGTGGTCCGCGACCGGCGGTTGAACCACCGCCCGGAGGTCCACGGAGGCGTGCTGTCACAGGAGTGCGCGGCGGTTCTGGAGACGTACTTCGCTCGGTGCCGCTGAGTTCTGGGTACTCCAGGGGCATGACGATGAAGCACAGGATCCAGCAGGCAGTGGGCACGGCACGCGAGAAGGCCGGCTCGGCGACGGGCAACCGCCGTCTGGAGGCATCCGGCCGCGCCCAGAGGCGAGGAGCACAGCTGCGTTCCGCGGTCGTCGACGTCCGGCACCGAGCGGGTCGCGCGGTGCGGGAGGCGCAGGTCAGGCTGCGCGGGAGCCGGGCAGCGGACCCCAGGTGAGGGGTAGGACGGGCCTCCGGTATTGTTCTCGGCGGTGGCGTGTCCGAGCGGCCGAAGGAGCACGACTCGAAATCGTGTGACGGCTAATCCCCGTCCGTGGGTTCAAATCCCACCGCCACCGCTCTACCGGACCCCCGGTCAGCCCAGCTGGCCGAGGGTCCGGTGCTTTTCGAGCGTCAATCCGCTTCGACGATGATCGTCATGAATATTCCTTGGTAGTACCGGTCCGGGAAGAACTCGTACCCCTCTTCGTCCACCATCTTCCAGTGGATCTCCGCGGTGCCGGGCAGGATGTGCGCCTTCAACGGCACCGAGATGTCGACCGTCTCACCCGGCATCGTGTCGGCGATCCGCACCTGGACCGGTGAGCTCGGGATACCCAGGCCGCCCGGTGCTCCGAGCCGTCGCAGGTACCGGCCCACCCAGGGGACCGTGCCGCTGTTCCGCAGGCGCCAGGTTTTCTCGAACCGCTGTCCGGGCGCCATGATGGTTCCGTCCGGGATCGTGACGTCGGTGACGAACGCCGCCTGGTCGCCGGCGAGCGGGTAGCGCGGCCGGTCGCCACGCCGGAACGCCGGCTGGCGCCCCGGTGCGGCCACCACTTCGACGTAAGTCGACCAGAGCTGGCCGTCCCCGGCGTAGGCCTGCTCGTAGAACGCGATCAGTTCCCAGCTCGGCGCGTCCCGGCCACGCTCGACGTTGCTGAGGTGGCCCTTGCTGACGCCGGCGGCCACCGCCGCGGCGGTCAGCGTGGCCCCGTTGGCCGTTCTCAGGTGTCGCATGGTTTCCCCCAGCGTCTCGAGGGCGCTCCCGCGGCTCATGAGAACCACCCTGGTTTGGCGTTCGCCAAACTGCAAGGGGCGCTCGTACGGTGACACCCCGCTCTCCCCAACCTGAACCGGGAGCCACTGATGGCGCAGTCGTCACCGACGAATTCGGAACTCGTGGACGCACACAAGCTGGTGATCCGGGTGAACGAACGGCGGAAGCAAGGGAAGCTGATACAGCGGGAGGAGCTGGATCAAGCGGCCCGGCAGATGGTTTTGCAGCTGCCGAAGTTCTCCTACGAGCCCGCCGAGCTGTACCAGCGAGGGATGACACCGGCTGAGCGGTTGAAGAAAATCGGGCTTGCCACGAATGTGCGCCCTATCGAAAAATGCGCTCACAAAACCGGAATGCTGTCGAGCAAGGACAGCCTTATCGTACAAGTTGTCGGCACGTGGCTGAAGGACCCGAATTTCGCGGCAGTTGTGCTCGACCGAAGGTACCTGTGGTGCGGTGCCGCCTACCGGGACAACTGCTACGTCCTGCTCGTGGCCGGGTAGCACGCGCTTGACTTGAAGGGCTCTTGAAGTGTGACCGTGGTCGGCACCAGCTGATCACGAGGAGCGCACCCATGACCGTTCTCGTCACCGGGGCCACCGGCCACACCGGACGCCACGTCGTCACCGGCCTCAAGGCCGCCGGTGTCCACACGCGAGTCCTCGTCCGAGACGAGACCAAAGCCCCGCACGGCGTCGACGTCGTCCAAGGCGACATCACCGACCTGACGAAGGCCGCCGAAGGGGTCGACGCCGTCTACCTCCTCTGGCCCTTCTTCACCTCCGAAGGCATCGAACAAGCCATAGCACCACTGGCCGGCAAGAAGATCGTCTACCTCTCCGCCATGGCCGCCGAAGCCGGAGACGGTGGTGTCTGGGGAGACGTCGAGGCCGCTGTCCGTAAGATCACCGCTGACTGGACCTTCCTCCGCGTCACCGGCCTTGCCACCAACGCCCTCGCCTGGGCGCCGCAGGCGAAAACCGGCGTCGTCCGTGCGCCCTACGGTCAGGCGAGGCGGTCCGTCGTCCACGAGCGGGACGTTGCCGACATGGCCGTGAAAGCGCTCACCGGAGACCACATCGGACAGATCTACCTCGTCACCGGTCCGGAATCCGTTGCCCACGCCGAACAGGCGCGGCTCATCGGGGAAGCACTCGGAACGCCTGTCACGTGGGAAGAACAGCCGCCGGAGGAGGCGAAAACGCAGCTGAGTGCCTACCTTGGTGCGGAATTCGCAACCAACGCCGTGGACCACTGGGCGTCGCTCGTCGACGATCCGGAACCCGTCTCGCTCGACGTCGCGCAGGTCACCGGGCATCCCGCGCGGCCCTTCGACGAGTGGGCGCGGGAGCACTTCAGCTGAGCTGGACCGCCGGGGTCGTCCACGGCTCCAGCTCCGCCGCCAGGCCGGTCAGCGCCGCGACCTTCGCCGACACCGTCCGCAGGACGGCCGTGCACGCGGCGCTGACCTCGCTCACCACCTCCGCCGACCGGTCGCCCGCCAGCACCGCGTCGACGGACGCCGAGGCGGCCGACGCCAGCGCGCGCACCTCCGCGGCCGCTGACACCGCGAGCTCGTCCAGCGCGGTGGCGATCCGGACGCCCAGCGCCGCCGTGGCCGCGGCCGCGCGGGCCGCCGCGCCGTACTGACCGTCCACTGTGTCCGCCCAGGTGCCGAACGTTTCGCTGCTGCCGCCGGTTTCCGCGCGGTCGACGCCCGCGCGGAACTCCGCCTGCGCCGCCGTCACGCCCAGTGCGCCGGTGTCGATCGCCGACGCCGACGTGCTGATCGCCGCCGGTGCGCAGTCCAGCTGCCGCAGCGCCGCCACCGGGTCCGGGACGCCGAGGCGGCCGGCCGCCGCGCGCAACGCCGACAGCTCGGCCGCGGCCGACGTCAGCGCCGGGTGTTCGAAGACCTCAGCGGTCACGGCGCCATCGCTATCCGCCCCCGGAAGCCGGTGCTCCGGGTGCTCTCCGCCGCCATGCGCAGCCGGCCGGCCAGGTCGGACGTCGCGTCGCCGAGGACGCGCGCGTCCGCTTCGCGCGCCGCCAGCGCCGCCGCCCAGCGCGCCGCCAGTTCGCGGGCCTGCGGCGAGATGCCGAACGGCGTCGATTCGACGCGGGCTTCGGCGAACCGGCCCGCGGCCTTGTCGTCGGCGGCCGCCGCCTGGTCGAGCAGGTCGGCCGCGGTGCGCAGCCGGTCGGGCAGTTTGCCGGGGGTCCGGAGGGCGAAGCCGCCCGGATTCACACTGTCGATCCGCGAGCCTCTGCCTTCCGGCATGGGGACCTCCGTCGTCAAGGGCGCTCACCCGATCGGGGAAGATCTTGCCTCATGCTTCCGAGCCGCCCGCATCGCGGTTGACCTGCGGCGTTGAACACTGTTCCACCAAGTGGACGTCTTGACCGCGCAGCGGGAAGAAAGCGACCATGAACACATGCCCGCCACCTCGGAAAGCTCGCCGATCCGGGCCCTCGTGCGGTCGATCGGGGAAGGCGTCGTGGAGCTCCTGCTGCGCCGCGGCCGCCTGGGTTCGCCGCCCGCCTGACGCGAACCCGGCGTCCCTTCTCCCCGAAACCCTTGGAGCACAACCATGTCCGTAGACCTGCCTGCCCGGATTCAGCTGCGCGAGGCCGTCACGCCCGCGGATGGCCTCCTCGAAGGCCCCCGGATCCTGCGGGAACCGCAGCAGGAGTTCGAACTCTTCACCGTCCGCCCGCTGGGCCGGGTGATCGGCGCCGAGATCGACGGCGTCGACCTCGCCGAGCCGCTCACCCCCGCCCTGCACGCGGAGCTCAACCGCGCCCTGCTCGAGTGGAAGGTGATCTTCTTCCGCGACCAGCGCATCACGTCGGCGCAGCAGCGCGCATTCGCCGCGAACTGGGGTGAGCTGGAGACCAACCCGTTCATCCCGAAGGGTGACGACGACGCCGTCACGCGCTTCGAGCGCACCGCGGCCATGCCCGGCTACGAGAACATCTGGCACGTCGACGTCACCTGGCGGCCCAACCCCGCGCTCGGCTCGGTGCTGCGGCTGGTCGAGGTGCCGCCCATCGGCGGCGACACGCTGTGGGCCGACATGGCCGCCGCCTACGACAACCTGCCCGAAGACGTCCGCGCCCGGATCGACGGGCTCACCGCGGTGCACGACTACCTCCCCGGTTTCGACCGGTTCTCCGACCCCGCGCTCCTGGCGCGCTGGCAGGACCGCTTCCCGCCGGTGGAGCACCCGGTGGTCCGGACGCACCCGGAGACCGGGCGGCGCACCCTGTTCGTCAACCAAGCGTTCACCACGCACATCGTCGGGCTGGACCGCGACGAGAGCGACCGGCTGCTGCGGTACCTGTTCCTGCAGGCTCACACGCCCGAGTTCCAGGTCCGGTTCAGCTGGCGGCCGGGCTCGGTGGCGTTCTGGGACAACCGCGCGACGCAGCACTACGCGGTCAACGACTACCACCCGCACGTCCGGATCGCGGAGCGCGTCGCGATCGCGGGCGACCGGCCCTTCTGAGCCTTAGCCTGGGGTCATGACCGAAGAACCCCAGGCAGCGGTGACCGGTTTCCTGAAGGCCCTCGAAGCCCTCGACGTCGACCGCGCGCTGACGTTCGTGGCGAGCGACATCGTGTACCAGAACGTGCCGTTGCCGCCCGCCCGCGGCGTCGCGGCGGTGGAGAAACAGCTGCGCGTCATGGCCAAGTACGGCTCCGGGTTCGAGGCGCGCACGCACCACATCGCCGCGGACGGCAACGTCGTGCTCACCGAACGCACCGACGTGCTGCGCCGCGGCGCGTGGGAGGCGGAGTTCTGGGTGTGCGGCACGTTCGAGGTCGAAGGCGGCCGGATCGTGCTCTGGCGCGACTACTTCGACTGGACGACGGTGCTGGCCGCGAGTGCGAAGGGCGCCGGACGCGTGGCGCTGGCCGGCGCGCGGACGCTGCTCGGCCGCTACAAGGCGAGGCAGGCGGTGCGCTAGACCCGGTGCTCGCCGCGGTCGTGGTCCCGAAGGTCCACGACCGCGGCTGTCCCCAGCACCAGCACGAACACGCAGCTGAGAACAATCAGCCCCCACATGATCGTTCCCCCTCCCCCCGTGTCGTGCCGGTCGTGAGCTGTCGGAGAGTGGTCTGTGCCACTTTTCCGGCGGCTCACGCAGACCGTACCGCCGCTTGACACGGGTTGTTCCCCTCCTTGAGCTGCATTTAAGGCAGATGCGCCGGATGGGTGACAAGCCGGTGGCCTGTTGTCACAGAATGCGCGCGATCCGTTACGCGCCAACACTTACCGAGGCGATTCCGGCCTGGACGGTCACCTTCGTGGCGCGCAGCGCCGAGATCTCCGAGACGTACCGCAGCACCCGGTCGGCGTCGTCCCCGGCGAGCGGCCGGCACTCGCCGTCGGCGGTCCGCCGCACCGGGATGAGCTCGAGCCGCGGCTCGTCGCCGAACATGCACCCGGCGAGCAGCCCGTCCGGCCGGTCGGCGAGGAGGTTGCCGAGGCTGTAGAGGATCGGCCGGCCGCGGTACACCTCGACGGCCTGGATGGTGCGCGGCCCGTGGCCCGCGACCAGGTCGGCGCCGGCGTCGATCGCCGCGCGCCCGTAGGTCACCTGGTACTCGGCGAGGTCCGCGCCCGGCAGGCCCCAGTGCATCGAGACGACGACGTGGTCGTGGCCGGCCTTGGCCCGCTGGACGTCGGCGACGAGCCGGTCCAGGTGTTCGGGCACCGGCGTGGTGCGCACCAGCGGCGGCCGGCCCGGGATCTCCCCGACGCGGGGATCGGGCTGGTACGCCGTCGTCGCAAACGCTTGCGCGACACCGGGGGCGTCCGGCCGGGCGACCTGACCGGGCAGGCGGAGTGACGTGTACGCGAGGAATGCGACCTTCTGCCCCGATCGCTCGAGGACCGCGGGCGCGTGCGCGGCGTCGAGGTTCGCGCCCGCGCCGCAGTGCGCGATCCCGGCGTGGTCGAGGACGCTCAGCGTCGCCGTCGGGTGAGAAGCGTCGTTGGCGCACGAGACGACGTCGACACCGGCCGACGTCAGCGCTTCGGCCATCGCCGCGTCGAGCGGTCCTTCCAGGTTCACGAACCGGACGTCGGCGCCCTTGAGCAGCGGCTCCAGCTGTCCGAAGGCCGGCTTTGCCCGGCCGTGGAGATTGACGTCTCCGCCCAGTACCAGCGTGATCACGAAACCTGCTCTGCCGAGTGAGTGACGACGAAAGTAGTTGTTACGAATCGTTGCATTGTTGTCTTCCTCCTCCTCACTTGTTCGGGGGACTATGCCACGACTGTTCAAGCACAAAGGGGACTCAGGGTGACCAAGACCCACAGATCCAAGGCCGCCTTCACGGTGGCCGTCGCGTCGGGCCTGGTGCTCGGCGGCGTGGCCGCACCGGCCGCGCTCGCCACGCCCAGCGCCGACGCGGTCATCGCCGAGGTCTACGGCGGTGGTGGCAACTCCGGAGCCACGCTCACCAGCGACTTCGTCGAGCTCGCCAACCGCGGGGCGGCGGCCGCGAGCCTGGCCGGCTTCAGCGTCCAGTACCTGCCGGGTTCGGCGAGCCCGTCGAGCACCTGGCAGGTGACGCCGCTTTCGGGCAGCGTCGCGCCGGGCGGACGCTACCTCGTCGGCGAGGGCAAGGGCTCCGGCGGCACCGTGGCGCTGCCGGCGCCGGACGCGACCGGCGCGATCGCGATGTCGGCCACCGCGGGCACGATCGCCCTCGTCTCCGGCACCACCGCGCTGACCTGCAAGACCGCCGCCGACTGCGCGGCCGACGCCCGGGTCAAGGACCTCGTCGGCTTCGGTGCGGCGACCGTCCGCGAGGGCACCCCGGCGGCGGCGCCGTCGAACACCACGTCCGTTGCGCGCGGCGCGGCGCTCGCCGACACCGACGACAACGGCGCCGACTTCACCGTCGGCGACCCGACCCCGACCAACAGCGCGGGCGAGTCGACCGGCGGCGACCCCGGCCCGGCGCCGACCCCGGCGAAGATCCACGACATCCAGGGCACCACGCGCATTTCGCCGTTCAAGGACAAGAAGGTCGGCGACGTCACCGGCGTCGTCACCGCGACCCGGACGTTCGGCTCGTCGCGCGGCTTCTGGCTCACCGACCCGAACCCGGACAGCGACCCGCGCACCAGCGAGGGCCTGTTCGTCTTCACCGGCTCGACGAGCCCGGCCGTCGCGGTCGGCGACGCGGTGACCGCGACCGGCACCGTCCGCGAATTCTACCCGGACGCGCCCGCGACGTCGAACTACCAGTCGCTCACCGAACTGAGCAGTGCACAGTGGACAGTCGGCTCGCACGGGAACGCCCTGCCGGCGCCGACGGTGCTGAACCCGGACACCGTGCCGACGACGTACGCGCCGTCGCCCGGCGGCAACATCGAGCCGCTCACCCTGGAGCCGTCGAAGTACGCGCTGGACTTCTGGGAGGCGCACGAGAGCGAGATCGTTTCGATCAGCGACGCCCGGGTCGTCGGCCCGTCGAACTCGTTCAACGAGCTGTACGTGACGTCGAAGCCGGACCAGCACAAGTCGGTCCGCGGCGGCAGCGTCTACCTCGGCTACGACCAGCTCAACAGCGGCGTCATGAAGGTGTCGTCGCTGATCCCGTTCGACCAGCGGCCGTTCCCGAAGCTCAACGTCGGTGACGTGCTGACCGGCACCACGTCCGGCCCGGTCGAGTACAGCAACTTCGGTGGCTACACGCTGTTCGCCAGCGTGCTGGGGACCGAAAAGGACAACGGGCTGCAGGGCGAGACCACGCGCAAGCAGCGGACCGGCGAGCTCGCGGTCGCGACCTACAACGTCGAGAACCTGGCGCCGGGCGACCCGCAGGCGAAGTACGACCGGCTCGGCGAGGCGATCGTGACGCACCTGGCGACGCCGGACATCGTGAACCTGGAAGAGATCCAGGACAACACGGGCGCGACCGACGACGGCACGGTGGCCGCCGACCAGACGCTGCAGAAGTTCACCGACGCGATCGTCGCCAAGGGTGGCCCGCGCTACGAATGGCGTGAAATCGACCCGGTGAACGACCAGGACGGCGGCCAGCCGGGCGGCAACATCCGCGTGGCGTTCCTGTTCAACCCGACCCGGGTGTCGTTTGTGGACCGTCCGGGTGGGACGTCGACGACGGCGGTCGGCGTGGTGCGCGAGCACGGCAAGGTGCACCTGACGGCGTCACCGGGCCGCGTCGACCCGGCGAACGAGGCGTGGACGACGAGCCGCAAGCCACTGGCCGGCGAGTTCGTGTTCAAGGGCCGCACGGTGTTCGTGATCGCGAACCACTTCAACTCCAAGGGCGGCGACCAGCCGACGCACGGCCGCTTCCAGCCGCCGGTGCGCAGTTCCGAGGTGCAGCGCGCGAAGCAGGCGACGGTGCTGCGCGGGTTCGTGGATTCGTTGCTGGCGGCGGACCGCAGCGCGAACATCGTGGTGGCGGGCGACCTGAACGACTACCCGTTCTCACCGGCGGTCCAGACGCTCACCGCGGGCGGCGCGCTGACGGACCTGATCGCGTCGGTGCCCGAAGCCGAGCGGTACAGCTACGTTTTCGAGGGCCAGTCCCAGGTCCTGGACCACATCCTGGCATCGAAGGCCCCGCGCGGCGTGGACTACGACGTGGTCCACATCAACGCGGAGTTCGCGGACCAGGCCAGCGACCACGACCCGCAGGTGATCCGGTTCCGCCCGGGCGCGGGAAACGCGGTCCTGGACGGGCTGTACGACCTGCTCGACTGGCTGGAGCAGGTCTTCGGCAAGTAGTTTTCCCGCGTGGAGGCCACTCCCGGGCGTTCAGCCCGGGAGTGGCCTTTTTGTCGCTCCACTCCATCGGGTGATCGGGGAACCGCGGAGTGTTGACGGTCGTCATACGGTTGGACGGGACCACAAGGGAGGGTGGCGTGGACGGGTACGCGGTGAAGGTCGACGAGCTGGGCAAGCTCATCGACGACCTCGACACGGCGGCGGCCAAGATGACCGAAGCCAATAAGAAGCTCGGCGGCGGCGGGGCGTTCGGGTCGTTGGGGACGGCGGAGCTGAGCCAAGCCGGCGTCGAGTTCGAGGAAGCGTGGGGCTTCGGCATCGGCCGCTTGGGTGAGGCGGCTTCGGGGGTGACGGAGCGGCTGAAGGCGGCGAAGCAGAAGTACGAGCAGATCGAGGCTCAGTTCGGCGATCAGCTGGGGAAGTTCGGTGCGGCGGTGCTGGGGGACGGTCCCGCCGGTGGTGAGCCCACGGGTGGGGTGAAGGGGAACCACCCGCGGATCGGGCAGCCGGACGGCGGCCCGGTGGGCGGTGGCCACACCGGCGAGGGCCCGGTGGGTGGCGGCGCGACCGGCGGCATCACCGACCTCCTGAACGGCCTCGACCGGTGAGCGCCCGCGACTTCCCGGCCCTGGGCTTCGACCCGGCGCCCGGCGACCTCGACGGCATCACCGACCTGGCCGGCAAGTACCGCGCCGTGGGCGGCGACCTGGCCGAGGCGGACGACTCGCTGCGTCGGATCGTCCGTAAGCAGGGCATCTGGCAGGGCGAGGCGAGCGACGCCTTCGCCCGCCGGATCGGCCCGCTGCCGGGCTACCTCGACGACGCGGCCAAGTCGATGGGCCAAGCCGCCGAGGCGCTCGAAGGCTGGGCGCAGAGCCTCGGTGAACTGCAGAAACGCGCGGCCGACCTGGAGGCTCGCGCGGAGGCGGCGGCTCGCGCGGCCGAGCAGGCGCGGGCGAACCCGGATCTGGCGCTGGCCAACCGGACGTTCCCGGACCAGCAGTCCCTGCAGATCGCCCAGCGCCTGCTGGACAACGCGGGACAGCAGCTCCAGGCCGCCATCAACGGCTGCCAGAACGTCCAGGACGCGGCGAAGCAGCTCCAGCAGGAGCACACGGAAGCCGCGGCCCGGGTGGCCGAGCAGCTGCGGAAGGCGAAGGAGCTGGCCCCGGACGAGCCGGACCTCCTCGACAAGCTGAGCAACGCGGTCGTCGGAGCTTTGGGCGACCTGACGAACACCCTCGCGGACGGGGTGGATGAAGCGTGGAACTTCGTCCAGGACCATGCCGAGCTGATCGCCAAGGTCTCGGACGTGGTGGGTGACATCGGCAACGGCATCGGCGTCATGAGCGACTTCCTGCCGCCCCCGGCGGGCGAGGTCGCCAGCGTCGTGGCCACCGGCCTGGGGCTCGGCGCTCTCGGGGGGCATGCCCTCGCCAAGTCGGCCGGAGCCGACGTGGCACCCGAAACACTGATCTTCGACCTGGCGGGCGCGGGCACCTCGCTGGCCGGCCTGGTTCCCGGGGTCCCGGATGCCGCGCTCAAGGTCGCCACCTACGGAATGCTCGCCGACCAGGCGGTCGGTGAAGTTGCGGGCGGCAAGGATTTCGAGAGCCCGTGGGACGATTTCAAGAACTACTGGGTGCCCAAGGACTGGGGGCAGGCGGCGGTGGTCGCCGGCACACTCGTCGCCGGGCCTGCGCCGTGGGCGGTGACGGCGATGGGGAATGCGGCCGATGCCGGCGTGCAGGCGGACAACGCACCGGATCGGCAGCGGAAGCGGGCGGAAAACGAGGTGTGGGACTGATGCCGCTGCAAATCGACCTTCCGCCCGGATTCTCGGGCATGCCCGTGGGCAGCGACGACCGGATGAACCGCAGCCACGCTTGGACCGTCGCAGACAACTTGGCGGCCGGCGCCGGGAAGTCCGTCGAGGAGTTCGGCAGCTACCTGATGACGCTGGTGCCGACTATGCAGGCCAACGGCATCCGGGTGTTCGGCAAGTTCGCCGTCGGCCCGCGAAAGGGTGACGTCGCGACCCTGACGCTCGGCGTGGCGCACTGGCCGGACCCCGCCCCCGGCAGCCGGGATGCCTTGGCCGTGGCCATGGCCGAGGAGTACCGCAGCCGCCACAAGCGGGCGGTGGTGCAGCCGGTCCGGCTCCCGATCGGGCCGGCCGTCGTGGCCATCAGCGGCGGCGAGTTCCACCTGCCCGAACGGGATGTCCGCACCCAGATCAAGGCGGAGTACCAGATCCCGCTGCCGGACGGCCGGTCCGTGGTGATCCTCTCGGTGGTCGCGGAGTCCGAAGACGCGTGGCCCGCGGTGGCCGAGGCGACGGCCAAGGTGGCCTGGAGTCTCCGGAGCGGGGAGGCAGCGCGATGACGGACCTGGCCGCCCACACCGGCAACGCCCTCTCACCCCTGCTCGTCGTGCTGATGTTTCTGGTGCTCGGCGGTCTTCTCGTAGCGCGGTGGAAGGTGAGCGCCGCTCGGATCGCGCGAGGCCGGGAACACGGGAACAGCAGCTGTCCCGCTTGGCTGCCCGGCTCGACGGCCGGGAGCGCGTCTCCATCCGAACGGTGGAATTCGGCGTGACGGAGGCAGACCTCCGCTGGGTCGCGCACAGCCGTGGCTACGGCCTGATAAAGCACTCGTTCGGCAGCTACTACGAGTTCGTCCGTGTACCGGGGAGACCATGAACAACGCAGAGTTCGCCGGAATCGCCGGGAGCAACCACACGACCGTCGTATCCCTGGATCGGTCCGTCACCGTGCTGGCCGGGCCCGGTGGGAGCGAGGTCCGGCTCGCGCCCGAGGCCATGCGGCTCGACGCGGGCACGCTGAGCCGGACCATCACCGCCGCCGTGCGAGATGTGGCTTGGAGTCTCCGAAGCGGGGAAACGTCGTGATCAGCACGGTGGCGGCCGGTACGACCGAGTCACCGGCCATGCGGGTGATCTTCCTCGTCCTGATGGGCGTCGTGATCGCAGGCGGTCTGACGTTGACGATCGTCCGGGTCCTCCGTTCGACGAAGTCGTGCGAGAAGCAAATGGCGCGTTTGGCCGCACAGCTCGACGGCCGGAACCAGGTGTGCATCCGGAAGATGGAGATCGGGTTGTCCCAGGAGGATCTGCTGCGGGTCGCGGGCAGCCGGGGCTACTCGCTGATCGACCACCGGGTCGGGAAGTACTACGAGTTCGTGTACACGCCGCACCAGCCGGGGAGACTCGCATGACCGACAACGCACAGCTCATCGAGGAAATGCGCTGGCAGCTCAAGCAGATCGAAGACCGCAAGGCCGAAAACCAGCGCCTCCTCGCCGGAATCGCCGCGAGCAACCACACGACCGTCGTCTCGCCGGATCGATCGGTCACCGTCCTGGCCGGGCCCGCTGGGATCAGCGAGGTGAGGCTCGCACCCGAAGCCATGCGGCTCGACGCGGGCACACTGAGCCGGACCATCACCGCCGCCATCCGGGAAGCCGCCGGGGCAAACCCGCCACCGGTGCCCCCGCCGGCACCGCAGCCCCGGCGACCGCCGCAGCGCAAGCAAGCCCCCGCGGACGACGATGATCCCTACGACACCGTCTTCGACGTCTAGACCGGCGGTGGCTGCTCTCCCCGCTTGGCCGCCGCCCGCTTCGCCCGCCACCCCAACGCCAGCACCGCCTGCACCAGCTCCTGGTAACTCGGCTTGACCTCCTCGAGGTACCGCTCCAGATACGCCGCGCGGGCCGTGGAAACCGGGCGCGGGTCGTCGCCCGGGGGCAGCCATGTCAGGCCCTGGATGTTGTGGAGCGCCATTTTCCACCAGCGCGTGGCCCGCTCGGCCGCCCTCGCTTCGCGCTCGGTGGCCACCTCGATCGCCGCCGTTGCGGCCTCGATCTCCGCTTCCAGGGCCTCTGCCCGGGCCAGTTCCCACTGGCGCAGGTTGTCCGCCGAGCCGCGGGACAGGGCGATGATCTCCTTGTACCGCATGGCCGCGGTCGCGCCGTCGTCGGTCATTGCACGTTCTCCGGACGCTGGAACGGGATGATCACTTCGGGGGCGCCGTGGGTGGTGCGGTCGAAGAACAACGCGCGGCCCGGGCGCGGTGACCAGTGCACCACCTGGCCCGCCGCGAACGGGGACAGCTCGTTGCCCTGGACGTCGAGCGCCGCCCACGAGCCGATGTCGTCGGTGCCCGCGAACCCCAGTGTGTCCTTGAGCCGGGCGATGCTGCGCCACCAGCCGATCGTGTGGATGCCGTGGCCCGGCCCCTGCTTCAGGATCACCCGCAGGTGGTCCAGGCCGCTCTTCAGCTGGCCGACCGCTTTCGCCTCCAGTGCCGGCAAAGCCGCGTCGACGCCGTAGAGCAGCAGCACCTTCGCCCCGCCCGACATCGAGCCGGTCATCGACTCCAGGACGCCGGTCAGGTCGTCCACCAGGGACGCCGCGTGGCCGTCGTCGCGCAGCCGCAAGGCCAGCTCCATCGCCGCGTCGGCGCACGCCTCGATCGGGCAGCTCAAGATGAACTCGACTTCGCCGGATTCGTACTGCCGGGACAGCGAGCGCGCCGAGGAGTCCATGATGGACAGTGCCTCCGCGGTGGCCGACCCGAGGACCGCGACGTTGCGGCCCGGCGCGCGCGGCAGGTCGACGCCGCACGCCGTCTCCGTCACGTCGATCGACTGGCCGAGCAGCGCCCGTGGCTTGGAGTTCGGCTTCAGGTCCAAGTAGGCCGGGAACCGTTCCAGGATCGGCGAATGCGCGCCGTCGAACAGGCGGGGCCGCGGGAAGTGGCCCGCGTACTCCTCCCACAGCCGGTGCTGCAGCCGGACGAACACGTTCTTGCTGCTCGCGTCCGGGATGTGGGCCAGCTGGTTGCCGTGCGCGACGCCGGAGTCGTGGTTGATCACCGCGTGCCACTTCGGCGCCGACACCGCCGCGTTGTTCGTCTCGGCCAGCACGCGCCGCGCCTTCGGCATCGCGATCCGCAGCGTGCACTGCTCGAACACCGCCGGCTTGCCCCAGAACGCTTCGATGCCGGCGACGTCCTGGCTGGCCAGCACCAGGTGGATGCCCTGTGACCGGCCGCGCCGCGCGATGTCCTCCAGCAGCTGCGTGGCCGTCGCCGTCACCTGGTCGCGGCCGGCGAACAGGTACTGGAACTCGTCGATCACCGCGACGATCCGCGGCCAGTGGCCGCCCGGATCGGCTTCGCGGAGGTCGGCGAGGTTCGTCACCTCGTGTTCCTTCGCGGCCGCGGACCGGCGACGCAGCTCGTCGGCGAGGAACCGCAGCAGCGCCAAGCCGAACTCGCGGTCGGTGTTGACGTTGACGCCGACCAGCCGCGCGTGCGGCAGCCAGCTCGCGTCCTTGCGGCCCGGCGCCAGCCCGGCGAACGACACGCCTTCCTTGAAGTCCAGCAGGTACAGCGCCAGCTCCTCCGGCGTGTACCGCGCGGCGAGGCTGCCGAGCAGTGCGTAGAGGAAGTTCGTCTTGCCCGAACCGGACGGGCCGCCGATCAGCGCGTGCGGGCTCGCGTCGCCGATCACGACCTCGATCGGCTCGCCTTCGAAGAACCCGACCGGGGCCCGCAGTTCCCGCGCCGAGCTTTCCCGGCCCAGCTCGGCCGGCAGCAGGTCGTCGAACGACCGCGGCCCGCCCTGCTTGGCGATCAGCGCCTTGGCGATCTTGTCGACGGCCCGGATCACCTGCGCCGACGGCATCGCGGGATCGAGGTCGACGACCAGGTCGGTGCCGGTCATGCTGCTGATCGCGTGCCGGTCGTCGACCAGGCTCAGCGTCTCGACCGGTGCGCTCACCGCCGTCGGCACGTCGACCATGATCAGGCAGATGCCGGCCGCCAGCGCCCCGCTCGCGACGCGCTTGAGGTCGCGGGCGCGTTCGGGTTCGAGGGTCTCGCCGTTGCCGTAGAGCACGACGATGCGGTACGGCTCGCCGCGCTGCCCGGTCGTGGCGCGCATCTCGCGCAGCGACGTGAACCCGGCGGACATGCAGCTGGCGTGGATCCGGCGGATGTGCCCGGCCAGCTCGTCGAGGAGGTCTTCGAGCCGGCCCGGGTCATACAGCGAGAGCGCGCTGGTCTGGCTCAGCGGGTAGAGGTCGGGCAGGATCGCGGTCAGTTGCCCGATGTCCCACAGGTGCACGCGCACCGCGCCGGGCTCGAACGTCGAGAGCACGCGGATCAGCAGGTTCTGCACGATCCCGTCGATCACCGGCCGCGTCTTGGGCGCCGACGTGATCGCCAGGTGCGACTCGTCGAGCAACGGGACGGCGACGTCGAACGTGCGGGTGGCGTCGCTGCCGGCCGCCGTGGCGAAGCCGACGCGCCACAGCCCGGGCGAGGTCAGCCCGGGGTTGTGGCCGACCGTGCCGAGCCAGTCGCCCGCCGGCAGCCCGGCCGGGCCGGGTGCGTTCTGCGCGACCAGTTCCCGCAGCGTCGCGGGACCCTGGCTCCAGTCGGTGTAGAAAGCGCTTCGCACGGTGCCGAGCGCGCCGAACACCTCGTGCGCGGCGGGGTGGCGAGCCCATTCGTTCTGCTGCTCGGTGCTGGCGTGGTTCAGGCCGACGCGGACGATGTCCCGCTCCAGCTGGAGTTTGGCGAGATCGGCCTCCGCGGCTTGGCGCGCCCCGGCCGCCGCGCCCAGTACCAGTCCGATCTGGTGGCGGACCCGGTCGAGGGCGGTTTCGACGCGGTTGCGTTGCTCGGCTGACTTGTTGGCCATCGGCGTCCCCAAGAAAAGGTGTCCCCTACAAGGATTACAGGCGCGACCGGTATCCGCTCACCAGATCTTCGGCGGCGTGCAGGCGGACGAGGAGCTGGTCCAGCCCCTCGCCGGCCTGTGCGTACTGCGAAGGAAGCCAGGGATCGGCCTTGGCCTGGGCATCCACGAGAGCTTGCCGGGCTTCCCCGAGCAGGCTTGTGGCCCGTTCGGAGTGGGCCCGCGCGTCGGCGAGCCCGGTCACGGCAGCGGTGAGCAGCTGGTGGAGTTCGGCGAGCGTCATCCGGCTAGAGACGCGCCGAGTAGGAGTCGGCGGAGGAAATGCTGGCCTGGACGGTGCTCTGCAGGCCGTTGATGCCCTGCAGGGCCTCCGCCAGGAGTCCGTGTGCCTGGCTCACTTCGTGCTGGCTGCTCCCTTGGGTCGCTTGTGCGAGCGACTGCTGGGCTTCTTCGAGAGACTGCGCTGCCTGTTGCAGGGCGGCGATGCTCGCGGACGCCTTCTCGTTGGCGAGCGCGATGCCAGCGCGGATCTCTTCGACTCCGGCCATCGGGCCTCTACTCCTCGAAATCTGGTGGTCGTACGGGGACGGATTCCATTGAAACAGATCCAGCGACACAGCGTGATCATCAGACTTTGCCGAGTGACCGCGGGTCCGGAATCAGCAAGGCCCCGGACGTGGGAACGTCCGGGGCCGGGCCGATCACGGTCTGTGCGGGGGTAACCCGCCACCAGAACCGCACACTGAAGTCGCTGGCCAGCGCTACCCCAGGTCAGAGCGGTTTTCGTGCCACTGCTGGCCTTTCTCGACAGGGGCGGGCGAGGTGTGGCTGAGACTAGCGCGACCGGAGTAACGGTCTGCGCTCAGCCCTGTTCGTAACTCCGCGTACAGGCGCAGAATTCCCCAGCATCGAAGGCATTTCATGTTCGAGTGGGCTGAAAGTGCCGCGCAACCGTGTCCGAGGCATACCGACGGTGGGTCGCGCAAGCTCTTCGGCGGCGGGTCCGGCGAGCAACCGCGCTGAGACGGCAAACGCCGGGCACCCCCGCAGTGGGATGCCCGGCGTTTCCGGAAAGAGCGCTACCGCGTCCGAAGCCTCAGAGCGCGCAGTCGTAGTAGACGTTCCGGGTCAGCTCGGTGATCCGGGCGGCGGAGTCCTGCCACGACAGAGTCGTCGGCTCCAGGGTCAGCACCACCACGATCTTGCCGTTGTCGCCCCCGACGATGCCGCTCGTGTGCATCGCGCGGCTGGTCAGGTCGATGTCCTGGGCGCCGGTCGGACCGTCGCCGCTGGACGCGACCGCGGTGGCGGCCTTGACCTCCGGCGAGCGCAGCACGCGCAGCACCTGGGCGTCGGTCTCCGTGCACTGCTCGCCGGGCGCGGGCGCGGCGCCGAAACCGGACCACCCCTGCTTGACCGCCTTCGGCCCGGGCACCGCGCTCGGGAGGCCGAACGACTGGTCGAAACCGTCCGAACCGCACTTGGTCGACTGCGCCAGGTTGCTCAGGATGAAGTCCCGGTACTTCGGGTTCGCTTCGTGCTCGATGTACTGGTAGGTCCGGACGATGTCCGCGGCGCTGATCGCGGTGTAGCCCCACTTGCCACGGGCGGTGGGCGGCGCGGTGTCGGTGAGACCGAGCTCGGTGACCATCCGCTTGACGATTTCTTCCCAGCCGTCGCGGACCCACAGCGTGCTGGCGGCGTCGTCGTTGCTGGAGCGCAGCATCGGCTCGAGCAGCGCCAGGTCGTCGGCCGGGATTTCGTAGTCGGGACCGTGCGATTCGAGGTAGTCGAGGGCGATGAACAACTTGACGAGCGAGGCCGAGCGGTACTGCTTGTGCTCGTCGGAGCCGAAGCTCTGGCCGGTCTCCTGGTCGACGACGAGGTAGCTGGCGGTCATCCCCTCGGGGAGCTCCACCGAAGAAGCCGCGGCGGAAGCCGGCCCGGCCCCCATCGCCATACTCGCCACGACACCGGTTGCGATCATCGCCAGACGGCGGATTTTCCCCATGATTTCCCACCCGGATTGCTAGATCAACTTCGTCCGGGGGGTCACCCTATCGGGTTAGGTGTCGCCTTGATTTGGCGTAGAACGAAACCTGCCCGGGGCCGAGACGACGAACGCCGGGCACCCCGCGAAGGAAGTGCCCGGCGTTCGCCTGCTTCGAGCGCGGAGGATACAGGATTCGAACCTGCGAGGGCGTGAACCCAACACGCTTTCCAAGCGTGCGCCTTAGGCCGCTCGGCCAATCCTCCGCAGAAGACGATACCGGATGGCTCCAGGTCCCCCGGAAGGTGGGTCAGGGCGTGACGTCGGCGACCACGCACGTGATGTTGTCCGGGCCGCCGCCTTCGTTGGCCAGGCGGATCAGCTCCGGGATCACCTCTGCCGGTTCCGTGCCGGCCGCCAGGACGTCGCGGAGGGTTGCTTCGGAGACCGGGCCGCTCAGGCCGTCCGAACAGAGCAGGTAGCGGTCGCCCGGCTTGGCCTTGAACGTCCAGATGTCCGGGTCGCCCGAGCCCGTTGTCTGCAGCGCTTTCATCAGCAGCGATCGGCGGGGGTGGTTCTCCGCGTCCTCCGCTGCGACGCGGCCGTCTTCGACCAGGGCCTGGACGAGCGTGTGGTCGCGGGTCAGCCTGCGCAGGCCGCCGTCGCGCAGGAGGTAACCGCGGGAGTCGCCGATGTGGGCCGCCGCGAACTCGATGCCGTCGAACAGCAGTGCCGTCAGTGTCGTGCCCATGCCTTCGGTCGTCGGCTCCTGCGACGCCACTTCGAGCAGCCGCTCGGCGATCGACTTGACCACGCCCGCCAATGTTGCTGCCAGGTCGACGCTGGTCAGGTCCATCCGGCGCAGGTCGACCTCGAGCTCGCGCAGCACGTCGACCGCCGTCGCGCTGGCGACCTCGCCGTGCGGCTGACCGCCGATGCCGTCGGCGACGGCCAGCAGGCGGGAACTCGCGTAGACCGAGTCCTCGTTGATCCGGCGTCGCTTGCCGACGTCCGACCCGGCGGCGTACCGCAGGACGTACCGATCTTCTGTCATGTCCCCCATGAAAGCATTGGTTGACTGAGTTCACAAGCAAGGCCGCTGAATGGCCCATCCTCCGATACAGTCCTCGCCATGGACGACGACGCCACGGTCAGCGCGGCCGACATCGCGCGGCTCGCCGGGGTCGGCCGGGCCGCGGTCAGCAACTGGCGCCGCCGCTACCCGGACTTCCCGCAGCCGGTCGGCGGCACGGCGTCGAGCCCGCTGTTCGGCCTGTCCGCCGTCGCCGGCTGGTTCCGCGCCCGCGGCAAGAAGTTCGAGCTCAGCGCGGGCGAACGCGCGTGGCAGCGACTGCGCGCCCTCGGCGACGACCTCGACCTCGCCGAGCGCGTCAGCCGCGCCGGGGGCTTCTTCGCCTTCCAGGCCGGCGTCTTCGACACCTTCGACAGCGCGCTCGACGACCCGGAGCTGCTCACGCTGCTCAGCGAGCTGACGCACCATCTCGGCCCGGCCGAGGCGTTCGAACTGTTGTGCCGCCGGTACTTCGAGGCGCACTCGCGGCGGTTGTCGGCGACGCCGGAGCCGGTCGCCGAGCTGATGGCCCGGCTGGCCGGCCCGGTGTCGACGATCCTCGACCCCGCGTGCGGCTTCGGCGCGCTCGCGCTGGCGAGCGGCGCGAAAACCGTGCTGGGGCAGGACAGCGACCCGATGACGGCGTCGATCGCGGCGCTGCGGCTGCGGTTGCGCGGCATCGAGGCCGAGGTCTACGCGGTCGACGCGTTGCGCGAAGACGCCTTCGCGGGCCGGACCGCCGAAGCCGTGTTGTGCGATCCGCCGTTCAACGAACGCGCCTGGGGGCACGACGAGCTGGTCGGCGACGAACGCTGGGAATACGGCCTGCCCCCACGTGGCGAACCCGAGCTCGCCTGGGTGCAGCACTGCCTGGCGCACGTCGAACCCGGTGGCACGGTGGCGATCCTGATGCCGGGCGCGGCGGCCGGGCGACGCAGCGGGAAACGCATCCGCGGCAACCTGCTGCGCGCGGGCGCGGTCCGCGCCGTCGTGACGCTGGCGCCTGCGGGTCCCGACCTCTGGCTGCTGAGGCGGCCGTCCCCCGGCGAGCGACCGCCGTTCACGGTGCTGCTCGGCGAAGCGGGGGACGACCTGTCCACAGTGGAGGAGAGCTGGCACGAGTTCTTGGCGCGCCCTGAATCCGGCGTTCGGATCATCGACCTGCTCGACGACGACGTCGACCTCACGCCGGCCCGCCGCCGCGCCAGGGACGAGGACCCCGGGCAGGCGTTCCAGGTCGTACGGGCCCGGTTCGCCGAGCTGACCCCGCAGCTGCCGCCGCTCGAGGCGGCGGACGCCGAACCGGCGTTCACGACGATCGGCGAGCTGGTGAAGGCCGGCGTGGTCGAGGTCAGGTACGCGGGTGTGCGTGCGGACGCCGAGGCCCCGGTCGCCGAAGCGGGTGACGTCGTCGCGTCGGTGACGGGCATCGCGTATGTCCACAGTGGACCGCCGCGGCCGGTGGGGGCCGGGCTCACCGTCTACCGCGTCGACAACGGCCGGCTCGACGCGGGTTTCCTGGCCGGCTGCCTGCGCGCGGCCGACCTGCCCGCCACGTCCGCGTCCACCCGGATCGACGGCAGGCGCGTGCGGATCCCGCGCGTCCCGCTCGCCGTCCAGCGCGAGTACGGCGAGGTCTTCGCGAAGCTCGCCGAGTTCGACGACGTCCTGCGCGAGGCGGCGGAAATCGGCCGTGACCTGGTCCGGCTAGGCTTCGCTGGACTTGTCGAAGGACGGCTCAGCCCGGGCCGATAGGGGAACGGATGCTGATCGCCGACCGCTACGAGCTCGACGAGCTGCCGCTCGGCCGCGGCGGGATGGGTGCGGTGCACGGCGGGTACGACCGCCGGCTGGGCCGCCGCGTGGCGATCAAGCTGCTCAGACTGCCGGGCCGCGACGAAGAGCTCGAAGCCCGCTTCGCGCGCGAGGCCCGCATTCTCGCGACGCTCGACCACCCCGGCGTCCCGACGCTGTACGACTACGGCACCCACGACGACCGGTTGTTCCAGGTCATGCAGTTCGTCGACGGCGTGACCGTGGCCGACCTGCTCGCCGAACACGGGCCGCTGCCGGTGCCGTGGGCCGCGGCGATCGCGGCGCAGGCGTGCGCGGTGCTGACCGCCGCCCACGCCCTTGCGGTCTGCCACCGCGACCTCAAGCCGTCCAACCTGATGCTCGGGCCCGACGGCGGCGTGAAGGTGATGGACTTCGGGCTCGCCGTGCTCCGCGAGGCCGACGCGGCGCAGTTCACGCGGGCCGGGCAGCTGCTGGGGACGCCGTCGTACATGGCGCCGGAGCAGATCCAGCGCGGCGGCGCCGAACCGCGCAGCGACCTCTACGCGCTGGGCTGCGTGCTGCACGAGATGCTCACCGGGCGGCGGCTCTTCGACGGGCCCACGGCGTACGCGGTGTTCGAGCGGCAGGTCAAGGAACTGCCGCCGCCGGTGGCGGGCGTCCCGAAACCGCTCAACAAGCTGCTCGCCGAGATGCTGGCGAAGGACCCCGAAGGCCGCCCGGCCGGGGCCGCAGTGCTGTACGAGCGGCTCGGCGCGTTCGTCGGCGGGCTGCCGCCGCTGCCGGGGTTCCTGGTGCCGGCGTCGGTGCCCAGCCCGGGCCGGATGTACGCGCGGATGCTGGGCCGCGTCAGCGGCTGAGCGCCGCCGGGCGCCGCTCGGCGAGCGGCAGGCCGAGGCGGCGGATCCGGCGGTGGGTCGTCGCGTTCTGCACCGCGATGCTCAACCCGAGGCTGAGCGCGACCGACGCCGAGGTCAGCGGGCCCGCCACCCCCAGCGCGGTACCGAGCGCGACCAGTCCGATCCGGACCGCGACCGTGAGGGCCCACAACCCCACCGTGACGGCCGAGCCCTTCTGGAACGTCGTGCCTCCGCGCGCGGTGAGGGTGGTCGTGGTGCTGCGCAGCACGCCGAGCCCGGCGAGCACCAGCAGGTCGGCGGCGAGCAGGCCCAGCTCGCCCGCGGACGTGCCGGGCAGCGCTTTCAGCGTCAGGTACGCGCCCACCGCGACGAGCAGCAGCGGCGTCGTCACCAGCGTCCTGCGGTTGAGCAGCGTGCCGCGGACCTGCTGGTAGACGACCTTGTAGAGGACGAGGCCGGCGATGGCGACGTAGAGCAGGACGTTCGTGGCGCTGGGCATTGCGGGCTCCCCGGGGTTCGATGGTCCGCTCAGCTTCGGCGAACGGCGGCCCGGGGGCGTCGGCCCGCGGACCGGGCCCGGGTGGATCTGCGTCTCCACCTGCGGGTTGACCGCGGCTACCCAAATCGTGACCTTCGCCGACGAACCTCGAACGGGTGAACGCCGTCTTTACCGGTGTCCAAAGGCGATGATCGAAACAGCTGGGGGTACCGGATCGTGAAGAGGCTTCTGGCGGGAGCGGCCGCGCTGGCCACCGCGTTCGTGCTGGCCGCCTGCTCCGGCGGGGGCGCGGCCGGCGGGGCGAACGCGGGCGGCGGGGCCGTCGCCGCGGGGACCGGCGGTGGGACGCCGACGACCTCGAGCGCCGCCCCCACGGCGACGACGAGCGCCACCCCCACTCCGACGCCGACGCCCACCCCGGCGTCCACCAAGCCGGCGCCGACCAGCACCTCGGCCAAGCCGAAGCCGAAGCCCAAGCCGACCCCGGCGCCGCAGCCCGCGGCCGACCCGGGCGTTCCGTGCGCGGCGGCCGCCGCGGCGGCCGGCACCGCTGCCTGCGTCGACCTCTCGGCGCACAAGGCGTGGATCCTGCAGGGCGGCCAGGTCGTCTACGGCCCCGTGCCGATGCTGCCGGGTCGCAAGAGCAACCCGACGCCGACGGGCACGTTCCACGTGTACTCGAAGGAAAAGATGCACCTGTCGAAGGAATTCGACAACGCGGAAATGCCGAACTCGGTCTTCTTCTACCCGGGTGACGCCTTCCACCAGGGCAGCCTTTCGGTGTACTCGCACGGCTGCATCCACCTGTCGGCGGGCGCGTCGCTGAAGTTCTTCAACACCCTGCACGTCGGCGACGTAGTGCAGGTTGTCCCGTAACGGGATTCAAGCAATCACCGACCGTAGGTCACAGTCGGGTAAAATCAACCCGTCGTCTGCAACTGGCCTCCCTTCCCGGGCGATAAGTGATCGCTTGGGAAGGGGGGCCAGATGGCCTTGCGAAAACTTCGCGCACTCCGCCACCTCCTGGTGACGGCGGTTCTGACGGGGGCGCTCCTGCCGGTCGTGTCCACGGGGGTGGCTTCGGCGGCAGCAGGACTTCCACCGGGATTCGTCCTGCAGGACACCAACACCGGCCTGGGGAACGATCCGCTGACGGACTTCGCCTACCTGCCGGACAACTCGACGATCGTCATCGGCAAGAACGGCGACGTCCGGTGGCTGCCGGTCGACGGCGCGGGCCGGACGCTCGCGACGCTCCCGGTCCGCACCAACGAGGACCTCGGCCTGGTCGGGCTCGCGATCGCGCCGGACTACGCGACATCGCACAACATCTACCTGACGCGCTCGATCAACGTCGGCAGCGGCTTCGTCATGCGGCTGGCGCGGTTCACGGTGACCGTGGACGCCGCGGGCGCGCCGAACGGGCTGAGCGGCGAGCGGTCGGTGTTCGAGGTGCCGGGCATCTCCAACGTCCACGCCATCGACGGCGTCGTCGCGGCCGCGGACGGCACGCTCTGGCTGTCGATCGGCGACAACGGCGACTTCCGGAAGGTCGACCCGGGTGCGTTGCGCGCCCAGGACATCACCAGCCCGAACGGCAAGATCCTGCACCTGACCGCCGACGGCAACGGCGTGCCGTCGAACCCGTACTACGACGGGACCAACCCGGGTTCGACCGCGAGCAAGGTGTTCGCGCGCGGCTTCCGCAACCCGTTCCGGTTCACCATCGACCCGAACCTCGGCCTGCCGGTCGCCGGTGACGTCGGCTGGAGCACCTGGGAAGAGGTCGACGTCGTCCAGCGCGGCTCCAACCAGGGCTGGCCGTGCTGGGAAGGCAACAACCCGACGACCGGTTACAGCACGCTCGCGCAGTGCACCGGCGTGGCGAACCAGCCGCCGATCTTCTCGTACCTGCACGGCAACGAAGCCATGCAGGGCAACAGCGTCACGGGCGGGATCGTCTACAACGGATCCAGCTACCCGGCGGCGTACCGCGGTTCGTACTTCTTCGGCGACTACGTGACGAACAAGATCTGGACCCTGCGGTACGACGACCAGGGCAAGCTCACGCAGGCCCCGGAGAACCCGCCGGTCTTCACCGGCATCGGCGGCCCGGTCAAGTTCGCCGCGGCGCCGAACGGCGACATCGTCTACGCCGACATCCTCTCCGGCAACCTGCGGCGGCTGAGCTACCCGGGCGGCAACACCGCGCCGGTGGCCAAGGCCACCACGACGACCGACCCGGACACCCGCACGGTGTCCTTCGACGGCTCTTCGTCGGTCGACTACGACAACGACGCGCTGAAGTACGACTGGGACTTCGGCGACGGCACCGTCGTGACCGACGCCGGCCCGAAGGTGACCCACCCGTACGCGGCGGGCACCGCCGCGTTCACCGCGAAGCTGACCGTCCGGGACCCGCTGAACGCCACCGGCACGGCCACCATCGCGGTCGCGCCCGGCAACCACACCCCGGAGCTCACCCTGACCTCGCCACGGGACGACGCGACGTTCGCGGTGGACCAGCAGGTCGCGCTGAGCGCCAGCGCGACCGACGCCGAGGACGGCACGCTGCCGGTCACCTGGACCACGGCGGTGCGGCACTGCCCGAGCGAGGCGACCTGCCACTCGCACCCGGGCGTCGGCGGCACCGGGGAAACCTTCGCGCAGCCGTTCACCGAGCACCCGGACTCCCGGATGGAGTTCACCGCGACGGTGACCGACAGCGCGGGCGTCACCACGTCCCGCACGTACACCGCGATGCCGCGCCGGCACCGGATCACCCTGCTCAGCACGCAGCCCGCGGCGCTGAGCATCCCGGTGGAGGGCGGCGTCAACTCGGCCATGGTCACCGAAGGCGCGTCCTTCGACGTCGAAGCCGCTCCGCTGGGCGTCGACGGCGTCTCGAAGTTCACCGGCTGGCAGGGCGGCCCGTCGGACACGACGTGGGTCGTCACCGTCGGCACCGCCGACATGACGCTGACGGCGAACTACGCGACCCCGATCGACCAGCGCTACGACGCCGACGCGGCGCTGCGGACGACGCTCGGCGCGCCGACGGCGGCCGAGGTCACCGACGGGCCGGTGCACTACCGCGCCTACGCGAACGGCCGGCTGTACTGGAGTGCCGTCGGCGGCACCGTGTACGTCACCGGCCCGGTGCTGGCCAAGTACCTCGCCATCGGCGGGGCCAACGCGTTCGGCCCGCCGACGACCGACACGTTGACGACGCCGGACGGCGTGGCCCAGTACAACCACTTCGTCAACAACGGCAACGTGGGGTCGATCTACAACACGGCCGCGACGGGCGCGCACACGATCTACGGTGAGATCCGTAAGAAGTGGGCGGCACTGGACTTCGAGCGTGGCCTCGGCTACCCGACGACCGACGAGCTCGGCACGCCGGACGGCGTCGGCCGCTACAACCACTTCATCAAGGGCGGCAACGTCGGGTCGATCTACTTCACGAGCGCGACCGGCGCGCACGCCATCTACGGTGAGATCCGGAAGAAGTGGGCGGCGCTGGACTTCGAGCGTGGTCTCGGCTACCCGGCCACCGACGAGCTCGGCACGCCGGACGGCCGCGGCCGCTACAACCACTTCAGCATCGGCGGCTCGATCTACTACACCACGGCGACCGGTGCGCACATGGTGAAGGGCGAGATCCGCAAGCGGTGGGCGGCGCTCGGGTGGGAGTACTCCTACCTGCACTACCCGCGGTCGGACGAGTACGTGACGAACGGGGTGTACCGCAGCGACTTCGAAGGCGGCTACATCACGTTCACCCTCGCCACCGGGTCGGTCGACCGCCCCTGGTGAGGTCGTTCCTCCGGCGCGGGCCGGTTCCTTCGGGAGCCGGCCCGCGTTTCCGTCCGGGTCAGAGATCCGCGGGTGTCGTCCCGGCCGCCGTCAACGGCAGGCCGAGGGCGACGCGCTCGGTGAGCCACGGGCTCGGCCGGTAGCGGGGGTCGCCGGTGGCCGCGGTGAGGCCGTGCAGGATGCGCAGCACGATGTCGCCGCCGACGAGGTCGCCCCAGGCCAGCGGGCCGCGCGGGTAGCCGAGGCCGAGGCGGACCGCCGTGTCGATGTCCGCCGGTGTCGCCAGGTGCTGGCCCGCGATGAAGCACGCCGTGTTCACGATCGACGCCAGCAGGCGCTGCGCGATCGGCGCCGGCCCGTCGCGGACGACCGTGACGGGGTGGCCGGTCGCGGCCAGCGCGCCCCAGGCGGCGCGCGCCGCCGCCGGGTCGAGTCCGGGGTGGACGGACATCGTCAGGCGGCGTTCGTAGCCACCGAGCGGGTCGACGCCGGCGACGCGGCCGGGCGGCAGCCCGGCGCGGATCGCGGCGTCCACTGTGGACTCACCGTAGAGCGGGAGGAGCAGGACGGCGTCGGGGTAGGCGTCCGACACCACCTGCACGCCGGCGGCGGACAGCACCCGCGCGAGGTGCTCGTCCGCGGTGAACACCGGGCTCGTCGGCTTCGGCGGGGCCGGGGGCTCGTCGGCGACCTGCTGCTTGCCGTCGGCGTAGGAGTAGAACCCCTCGCCGTTCTTGCGCCCGAACAACCCGGCGGCCACGCGCGGCCGGGTCAGCCACGACGGCCGCAGCCGCGGGTCGCCGTGGAAGCCGCTCCAGATGCTCTCCAGCACCGCGTGGGAGACGTCGAGGCCGGTGAGGTCGAGCAGCTCGAACGGGCCCAGCTTCAGGCCGAGCACGTCCCGCGCGATGCGGTCGACGTCGGCGGGCTCGGCCAGCGCCTCGGCGAGGATCTGCAGCGCTTCGGTGTTCAGGCCGCGGCCGGCGTGGTTGACCAGGAAGCCGGGCGCGTCCTTCGCGAGCACCGGCTCGTGGCCCCAGCTCTTGACGAGCTCGAGGGCCTGGCCGGGCAGCCAGTCGTGGGTGCGCGCGCCCGGGACGACCTCGACCAGCCGCATCAGCGGCACCGGGTTGAAGAAGTGCAGGCCGACCAGCCGGCCCGGGTCGGCGAGTTCGGCGGCGATCTCGGTGACCGACAGCGAGCTCGTGTTCGTCGCGAAAACCGTCTCCTGTGGACAGACGCGCTCGAGGCCGGCGAACAGGGCGCGTTTCGTCGCCAGGTCCTCCCGGACGGCTTCGATCACGAGGTCGACGCCGTCGGCGGGGGCGTCGGGCGCGTCCACCGGGACCAGCCGGTCCTTGACGGCCTGGGCGTCCTCGTCCAGCTTGCCCTTGGCGGCGAGCTTGTCCACCATCCCGCCGACGTACCCGATCGCCTCGGTGACGGCCTCGCGCCGGACGTCGGCCAGCTCGACGGTCACCCCCGCGGTGGCGGCCAGCTGGACGATCCCGCGGCCCATCACCCCGGTCCCGATCACCCGGATCCTGCCGACCTTCCCGGCCCACCCCGTCACGTCGTGCCGCCTTCCGCCGTTGGACTTCCCGCCCCAGCCTAGAGGCCGACGAACTCCGCCATCCGCTTCGCCGAGTGGGCGAAGAACGCGTCGGCCGGGTCGACGCTGCCGACGTACTGGCCGAACAGGTCGAAGCTGATCGCGCCGAACAGCTGGGTCCACGCCATGAGCAGCCGGGCCACCGTTTCCGGGCCGGCGATGATTCCGAGGGTCTTCGTGAGCGTCTCGGCCTGGGTGCGCAGCTCGGGCGGGACTTCGCCGTCGATGTCCCGCAGCTCCGTGTGCGTGAGCACCTTGACCAGGGCGAGCGCGACGCGGGCGGCCGGCACGACGGTGTCCTGCGGTGCCGCGTAGCCGGGGATCGGCGAGCCGTAGATCAGCGCGTACTCGTGGGGGTGCGCGCGGGCCCAGCCGCGGGTGCCCTGCCAGATCGCCAGCCACCGCTCGCGCGGTGCGCCGTCGCCCGGGTCCGCCTGCTCGGCCGCCGCACCGATCGCGTTGTAGGCGTCGATGATCAGGTCGGTCAGCAGCCGGTCGCGGCTCGGGAAGTACCGGTAGATCGCGGACGACACCATGCCCAGCTCCCGCGCCACCGCGCGCAGCGACAGCCCGTGCGCGCCGACCTCGGCGAGCTGGCGGCGGGCCTCGTCCTTGATCTCCTGGGTCAGTTCGGCGCGGGCACGTTCGCGTGCGGTGCGGGAGGTGGTCATGCGGATCAGTGTGCCACGACGAGAGCAGTGCGCACAAAAGAGAGCAGTGCTCTTGACAGAGTGCGGCGCTCTCGTGTTCACTGCTCTTAACCGAGAGCACTGCTCTCCCAAACTTCCGGAGGACACCGTGAACGAGACCCGCTACATCAAGCCGAAGAAGTCGACCAGCGCCTTCAACGAAGTGGTCGCCAAGCTGACCAACCTGGGCGTGAGCGTCTGGGGCAGCCGGGTGCTGACGGTGGCCGGCCGCAAGAGCGGCGAGCCGCGCTCGGTCCCGGTCAACCTGCTGACTGTGGACGGCGTCCGCTACCTGGTCGCCCCGCGCGGCGAGACGCAGTGGGTGCGCAACCTGCGCGCGGCGGGCCAGGGGACGCTGCGCGTCGGGCGCCGCGTCGAGACGTTCACCTTCCGCGAGCTGCCCGACGACGAGAAGCCGGGCATCCTCCGGGCGTACCTCAAGCGCTGGAAGTTCGAGGTCGGCGTGTTCTTCGACGGCGTCGACGCGAAGGCCTCGGACGAGAAGCTGCGCGAGATCGCCCCGGGCTACCCGATCTTCGAGATTTTCACGAAGTAGGTTTCCGCCGGGTCAGGTTCGCGGCCACCAGCACCACGCCGACGAGGAACGCGACGAGCCCGATGAGGAACCACAGCTTCTGCCCGGTCATGAAGCTGCCGGTGATGACGCCGACGCCCTGCAGCACCCAGACGGCGCCGACGAGCACGAGCACGACCCCGACCGCGAAGGTGATCCAGCGCCTCATCGGCTCAGCTTAGGCCGACGGCTCGGCCGGCACGAGCTTGTGGCGGTAGGCGTAGACGACGGCGTGCACCCGGTCGGGCAGCCCGAGCTTGCTCAGCACCCGCGACACGTGCGTCTTCACCGTCTCCTCGCCGACGTGCAGCTTCCGCGCGATCTCGGCGTTGCTGCACGCGCCGGCGAGCAGCAGCAGGACTTCGCGTTCGCGGGAGGTCAGGCGGGCCAGCTCGGGAGGTTCGGCGGCCGCGGGTTCGAGGACCGTCGCGAACTTCGCCACCAGCCGCCGCGTCACCGACGGGTCGATCAGGGCGTCCCCGCGCGCCGCCACGCGCATCGCCGCGACCAGCTCCTCCGGGGCCAGGCTCTTCAGCAGGAAACCGCTCGCGCCCGCCCGCAGCGCGCGGTAGACGTACTCGTCGGCGTCGTAGGTGGTGAGCACGAGGACGCGGGTGTCGTTGCCCGGCGCGGCCAGGATCGCCTCGGTCGCGGCGAGGCCGTCGAGGCGGGGCATCCGGACGTCGAGGACCGCGACGTCCGGGCGCAGGCGCGCGGTCTCGGCGACGGCTTCGCGGCCGTCGGACGCCTCGCCGACGCAGGTGAAGTCGGGCTGGGTGTCGAGCAGCGCGCGCATCCCGGACCGGAACATCGCGTGGTCGTCGGCCAGCAGGACGCGGATCATGTGCTCTCCACCGGGAAGGTCGTGCGCAGCTGCCACTGCCCGCTGTGCTCGCCGTAGGACACCTGCCCCCCGAACAGGGTGACGCGCTGGCGGATGCCGGCCAGCCCGCGGTGCGCGTGCTCCTTTTCCTCGCCGCGGCCGGCGCGCAGGCCGTTGGTCACCGTGAGCACGACCTCGGTGCGCCCGTGGTTCAGCTCGACCTCGACCGGGCCCTGGCCGTGGCGCAGGGCGTTGGTCATGGCTTCCTGCGCAATCCGGTAGAGCGCGACGTCCAGGGAGCCCGGCAGCTCGCGGGGCTCGCCGAGCAGCGTCAGCCGGGTGGGGAGGCCGGCCGCGCGGACCGTCTCGACCAGCTCGTCGAGGTTGTCGAGCCCGGGCTGTTCGACGTTGGGTTCCGCGTGCAGGAGGTCGAGCAGCCGCCGCAGGTCGGCCATCGCCGAGCGGCTCGCGGACTCGACCGCGCCGAGCGACTTCCGCACCGGTTCGGCGCCGTCGGGCAGGCCGAGCCGGGCGGCGCCGGCGTGCACGCCGATGGCGCTGACGTGGTGGGAGATGACGTCGTGCAGGTCGCGCGCGATCGTCGTCCGCTCTTCGAGGACGGCCCGCTTGACGGCTTCCTCTTCGTGCTGACGGCGTTCGTCGGCTTCGCGCTCGAGGTCGGCGATGTAGGCGCGCCGGGCCGTCGTGTACCGGCCGACCAGCCAGGGCAGGAGGGCGGAGACACCGACGTTGATGCCGAGCAGGCGCCAGTCGTTCGCGACGCGCCCGCCGCCTTCGAGGCAGCCGGCGGCGACCCCGGCGATCAGCGCGCCGAGCGCGAGCACGGCCGGCCGCGGCCGCAGCCACGCGCCGGCGCGGTAGCCGGCGATGAGGATCCCGGAGTTGTTGCCGGTGACGTACCCCTGGCAGGTGCAGAGCAGCAGCGGCGAGGCGGCGAAGAGCACGGCGTGCGCGAGCGCGACCCACCCCGAATATCGGGCTGCCCCGGCGAGCGCGGCGTTGACGGCCACCCCGCCGAGCAGCACGACCCAGGCCGCCCACCCGCCTTCGGGAAGCGGGCCGCGAAGGGTGAAGAGGGCGGCGTCGCAGACCACGCAGACCAGGGCGACCAGCAGCGACTGCCGCCTCAGCGACCCTCTGATGTCCTGCACACCCGCAACTGTGCCCTAACCGGGGGCGAGAGGGGACGGGAAGTCCCCGATGCGGCGGGAGGGGGACACGGCATCGGGGACGTTCCCTGGCGAAAGCCGACGACGGTCCGGAGCGCCCCGGCGTGGCGTTGGGGCGCTCCGGGACGGGGTCAGCTCGTCGGGCGGGGCGGGTAGCCGCCGCGGCGCTGGCCCGGCTGGCGCTGGCCCGGCTGGAAGCCCTGGCCGAGCGACGTCGCCGTGGCCGTCTGGCCCTCGACCTTCGCCACCACCGTCACGTTCGTGTCGCCCTGCTTCACGTCGCCCGTCTTCTCGGTCGACCCGTTCAGCGTGTACGTCTGCTTGTAGCCGTCCTTGCTGGTCAGCGTCACCGAGGTGGCGCTCAGCTCCGTCACGTCGCCCGTCTGCAGGCGCTCGGTCGTGTAGCCGCCGCTGCCGTTCGACACCACGAAGTCGCCGTGCAGGGCCTCTCGCAACGCGGCCATCCCGCCGCCGAAGCCGCCGCCCGGCATGCCCTGGCCGCGGAACTGGCCGCCGCCCGGTCCGCCACCCGGCCCGCCGAAGCCGCCGGGGCCCTGTGCGGTGTTGTCCGCGTTGCTCGTGCCCGCCCAGATCGCCGCTCCGCCGCCCGCCGCGATCACCACCGCGATCCCCGCCGCGATCGCCGTCTTCTTGCCGGACCAGCCCTTCTTCGGGGCGGCCGGGGCGGGGTCGCCCCAGTTGGCGCCCTGCGGCGGGGTGGTCGGCGTCGGCTCGGTAGTCATCGTGTCCTCCGGTCGTACCCACACTGGTCCCGACCAGGCTCGCCGCCGTGGCTGTGATTGAGCTGTGCGCGGCGTCAGCGGGTGCTGTGCCTCGATCGCGCGAACCTTCACAGGAAACGCACAGCGACCGCACAGCGAACACCGACGCGGAGCCGCGAAGGTGGCACCATGACCGCTATGAACGCCACGTCACCCGGCCCCGGCAAGGCCGACCTGCGCCGCGCCGACGGGAGCCCGGTGCGGGTGCTCGTCGTCGACGACGAGGCGACGCTGGCCGAGCTCGTGTCGATGGCCCTGCGCATGGAGGGCTGGGAGGTGCGCAGCGCGGGCGACGGCACGGAGGCCGTCCGGATCGCGCGCGACTTCCGGCCCGACGCGGTCGTCCTCGACGTCATGCTCCCCGACTTCAGCGGGCTCGAAGTCCTGCGCCGGATGCGGTCCGAGGCGCCGAACCTGCCCGTCTTGTTCCTGACGGCGAAGGACGCGGTCGAAGACCGGATCGCCGGGCTCACCGCGGGCGGCGACGACTACGTCACCAAGCCCTTCAGCCTCGAAGAGGTCGCCCTGCGGCTGCGCGCGCTGCTGCGCCGGGCCGGCGGGGTGACCGGCGCGAGCGGGTCGACGCTCGTCGTCGGCGACCTCACCCTGGACGAGGACAGCCGCGAGGTGCACCGCGGCGGCGACCTGGTGCCGCTGACCGCGACCGAGTTCGAGCTGCTGCGCTACCTCATGCGCAACCCCAAGCGGGTGCTGTCGAAGGCCCAGATCCTGGACCGCGTGTGGAGCTACGACTTCGGCGGCCAGGCCAACATCGTCGAGCTCTACATCTCCTACCTGCGCAAGAAGATCGACGCCGACCGCGAGCCGATGATCCACACCATGCGGGGCGCCGGGTATGTCCTCAAGCCCGCAGGCTGAACCGCGGCGCGTCCGCCGGCCGTGGTCACTGCGGCGGCGGCTGATCGTGCAGCTCGCCGCGCTGCTCGCGCTGGTCTGCCTGGTCGTCGGCGTGGTCACGGAGTTCGCGCTGAGCGAGTTCCTCGTCGGCCAGCAGGACAAGCGGCTGGCCGCGGCCAGCGATCGCGCGGCGCACGCCGGGGAGCGGCCGCCGCCGTGGACCTACGGCGAAGCGCCGCCGCCGGATCCGCTGCGCGTGCTCGGCCAGGGCGAGGGCACGCTCGCCGTCGTCGAGCGCGGGTCGGTCGCGCAGGGCAGCGTGCTGGACTCCACCGCCGCCGCGCCGTCGAAGCGCAAGGCGGGCTTCCGCAACATCTCGCCGGACCAGGTGCTGATGCTGATCGCGCTGCCGTCCGACGGGAAGCAGCACAGCATCGACCTCGGCGGCAGCCTCGGCGAGTACCGCGTCGTTTCGACGAAGGCGCCGAACGGGGACAAGACGGTCATCGGCCTGCCGCTGCGGGACGTCAACGAGACGCTCTGGCAGCTCGGGTTCATCCTCGGCGGGGTCGCGCTCGCCGGGATCCTGGTGGCGGGCGCGGTCGGCGCGGCGACGATCCGCCGCACGATGCGGCCGCTCGACCGGCTGGCCGCGACCGCGACGCGCGTCTCCGAGCTGCCGCTGGACCGCGGCGAAGTGGCGCTGTCCGAACGCGTCCCGGAGGCCGACACCGACCCGGGCACCGAGGTCGGCAAGGTCGGCTCGGCGCTGAACCGGATGCTGCAGCACGTCGCGAACGCGCTGACCGCGCGGCACGCGAGCGAGAACCGCGTCCGCCAGTTCGTCGCGGACGCCAGCCACGAGCTCCGGACGCCGCTGGCGGCGATCCGCGGGTACGCGGAGCTGACCCGCCGCGGCGGCGAGCAGGTCCCGCCGGACGTCGCGTTCGCGATGAGCCGCGTCGAGTCCGAGTCGCGCCGGATGACGACGCTGGTGGAGGACCTGCTGCTGCTCGCCCGGCTGGACTCGGGCCGCCCGGTGGTGCACGAGTGGGTGGACCTGTGCCGCCTGGTGGCCGACGCGGTCGCGGACGCGCACGTCGCGGGCCCGGACCACAAGTGGCTGATGGACGTCCCCGGCGAGCCGATCGGCGTCCGCGGCGACGCGGGCCAGCTGCACCAGGTGGTGATCAACGTGCTGGCCAACGCCCGCACGCACACCCCGCCGGGCACGACGGTGACGACCACACTGTCCACTTCGGACGGAATCGTCCGGCTCCGGGTGGCCGACGACGGCCCGGGCATCCCGCCGGAGATGCTCCCGGACATCTTCGAGCGCTTCGCCCGCGGCGACAATTCGCGTTCGCGGGCGGCCGGAAGCACCGGGCTGGGGCTGGCGATCGTGGCGGCGGTGGTGGGTGCGCACGGCGGCCGGGTCGGGGTGCAGAGCCGGCCGGGGCGCACGGAGTTCGAGATCACCTTCGCGGAGGCACCGGCCTAGCTGTGGCCGGGGTAGCGGGCCACGATGGTCGCGGAGTCCGGGGTCACCCGCAGCTCGGTGGCGAGCAGCTGCGGGTGGCGCAGCCAGTGCAGCCTCGGCTCGTCGGGCCGGCCTTGGAAGACCGGTGGCCACGAAGACATCGGCGTGAAGTCGTCGATGACGAGGCAGCCGCCCGGGCGCAGCCACCGGTCTGGCTCCAGCGGCGGCTCGCCGCTCTTGCCCTGGCCGCCGCCGTCCGCCACCAGCAGGTCGAACGGCCCCGCCGCGGCCAGCTCGGTCCAGTCGCCGCGCAGGAGCGTCACGGCCGGCGTGCCGTCGAACACCCCGGCCGCGACCGCGTGCCGGTCCCGGTCCCGCTCGACGCTGACCAGCGTCGTGCCCGGGCCGGCCCCGGCGGCGAGCCAGGCCAGGCCCACTCCGCAGCCCGTGCCGGTTTCGCCGATCACCCCGCCGGCGACCCCGCCCGCGAGCAACCGCAGCAACCGGCCCTGTGCGGGACGGCACGAGCAGCCGAACCCCGCTTGCTCCGCCGCCCGCACGGCCTGCCGGACCAGCTCCGGCAAATCGGGTTCGCGCGCGTGCTCCGCCGTTCCGTTCTCCGACACCCAGGTCACCCGTTCGACGTCGATGCACAGCTGACGCACAGCTTGGCCACAAGTTCACCACATCCCGCGCCGACACGGTGAACGCCATGACGACCACGCTGTCGGCGCCCGAACACGCCCAGCCCCAGCCGCCCGCCGTGCCGCCGGATCCCCGGTGGGTCAAGCCTTCCGTCGCCGCGCTGCTGCTCGGGACCGGGCTGCTCTACCTGTGGGACCTGGCGAAGACCGGATGGGCCAACGATTTCTACGCGATGGCCGTGCAGGCCGGCACGTGGAGCTGGAAGGCGCTGTTCTTCGGTTCGCTCGACCCGGGCAACGTCGTCACCGTCGACAAACCGCCGTTCTCCCTGTGGGTGATGGGGTTGTCCGGCCGGCTCTTCGGCTTCTCCAGCTGGAGCCTGCTGGTGCCGAACGCGCTCGCCGGCGTCGCTTCCGTCGGGCTGCTCTACCTCGCCGTGCGGCGGCTGTCCGGGCCGGGGGCCGGGCTGCTGGCCGGAGCCGGGCTCGCGCTGACGCCGGTCGCCGCGCTCATGTTCCGCTACGACAACCCCGACGCCTTCCTCGTGCTGCTGCTCGTCGCCGGCGGGTACTGCGTCGTGCGCGCGCTGGAGCACGCGAGCACGAAGTGGCTGCTGCTCGCCGGGGTCGCGATCGGGTTCGGCTTCCTCGACAAGATGCTGCAGGCCTTCCTCGTGCTGCCCGCCTTCGTGCTGGTGTACGCCGTCGCGGCGCCGACGTCACCCGGCCGCCGGATCGGGCAGCTGTGCGCCGCGGCGGGTGCGGTGGTCGTCTCGGCCGGCTGGTGGATCGCCGCCGTCGCGCTGTGGCCTGTCGCGGACCGGCCCTACATCAGCGGTTCGACCGACAACACCGTGCTGGAACTGGCCTTCGGCTACAACGGCCTCGGCCGGATCTTCGGCGAAGGACGCGGGGGAGGCGGCGGCGGGGCGTTCGCGCCGCCCGCCGGGCTGGAGCTGCCCGCCGGTGGCCGGGGCTTCGGCGGTGGCTTCGGCGGCGAGACCGGCCTGACGCGGTTGTTCTCCGGCGAGTTCGGCGGCGAGGCGTCGTGGCTGCTGCCCGCCGCGGTGCTCGGCCTGGCCGCCGGCCTCTGGTTCACCCGGCGCGCGCCCCGCACCGACCGGACGCGCGCGGCGCTGCTGCTGTGGGGCGGCTGGCTGGTGGTCACCGCGCTGGTGTTCAGCTACATGAGCGGCATCATCCACCCGTACTACACGGTCGCGCTGGCCCCGGGAACCGCGGCCACGCTCGGGATCGCCGCCCGGGAGCTCTGGCGCGGCCGGGCGAACTTCGCGGCGCGCGTGGTGCTCGCCGTCATGCTCGCGGTGACCGCAGTCTGGGGGTTCGTGCTCCTCGCCCGGACGCCGGACTGGCAGCCGTGGCTGCGCTACACCCTCCTGGTGGCCGGCGCCGCCGCGGTCGCGGGGCTGCTCTTCGGCGCCGACCGGTTCCGGCGGCTCGGCCCGGTCGTGGCCGTGCTCGGCCTCTGCGGTGCCCTGCTCGGGACGGCGTCCTTCACGCTCGCCACGGCGGCGACCGCGCACGCCGGCGGGACGCCGTCCTCCGGTCCGGCTGTCGCAAGTGGACGCGGCTTCGGCGCGCGGGGCTTCGGGGGCGGGGAGACCGACACCGCAGTGGCCGAGCTGCTGAAGAACACCACGACGAAGTGGGCCGCGGCGCAGAGCGGGGCGATGCAGTCGGCGGGCCTGGCGCTGGCCAGCGGACGGCCGGTGCTCGCGATCGGCGGCTTCAGCGGCAGCGACCCGGCGCCGACGCTGCAGCAGTTCCAGCAGTACGTCGCCGACGGGGACGTCCGCTACTACGTCGCCGGCGGCCGGGGCGGTTTCGGAGGTGGCCGCGGGACGTCCGGCGAGATCCAGGCGTGGGTCGAGCAGAACTTCGCGCCGGAGACCGTCGGCGGCACGACGGTTTACGACCTCACCAAATCTATCGGCTGACAGAAATTCGGCGGCCCGGCGGAAATGTTTCGGGCGTGTTAACAGTCCGGGAATCATCGGCGAATCCGGGGCCTGTGCGGTATCGGCGGATGCGGACAGGTGTTCGAAATGCGCCGCGAGACCGCGAATGGCGAACAATCGTTCGCCATTCGCGGTCTCGCTGTCGGTGATGATCTCGGCACTCCCCGCTGCCGCCGTAACGACCAGTGGCGATCTTCCGGGCCGTTGCACGCGATCCCGGTGCGACTGAACGGAAATCTTGGCCGGTCGGCCGACAGGAATCCTGCTCAGGTTGATCTTGAACGACAGTGATCGTGCTGGTTAACCCGGTTGGCGGTCACTCGTTTGGCTGCAATGGACAGACGTTGTGGGGATCTTGTGTCACTCGCTAGGCTCTCCGCCGGGAGAGGGACAGGGGTGGCTGATCCAGTGCGCTGAGTGCTGGGATTTCACTGGGCGTCAGGTACTTCCTGTCCGCGTTCTCCCGCATGACCCGATCAGGTGCGGCCGGAAGAGAGCAGCGATGACCGTGCGCGGTGGCGCAGCTCGACCCGTTGACCCTTCCCGTCGTCACCGCCCGTGGCCCTGAGCACCGCAATTCCCCCATTGGTACGGCACCACTCCACTTCCCCCGCCATCTGGAGTTCGTTGTGATTTCCCGTTCCCGCCCCCGTCTGCTGACGGTGCTCCTGACCTTGCTGACCCTCGCCGGGGTCACCGCGCTTTCGGGCTGCAGCGACAGCTCCGCCTCGGGCAGCGGCAGCAAGATCACCCTCGGGTTCAGCGCCTGGCCGGGCTGGTTCCCCTGGCAGGTGGCGCAGGAACAGGGCCTGTTCGCCAAGAACGGCGTCAACGTCGACCTCAAGTACTTCGACAACTACACCGACAGCATCAACGCCCTCGCCAGCGGCGCCATCGACGCCAACAGCCAGACCCTCAACGACACGCTGTCGTCGGTCTCCGGCGGCGCCAAGCTGTCGATCGTGCTGGTGAACGACAACTCCACCGGCAACGACAAGATCATCGCCCGCGACGGGATCACCAGCATCGCCGACCTCAAGGGCAAGAAGGTCGCCGTCGAGCAGGGCGCGGTCGACCACTACCTGCTGCTGCTCGCGCTGCAGTCGGCGAAACTGACCGAAAAGGACATCCAGCTCGTCAACCTCCCGACCGACGCCGCGGCGGCCGCGTTCGCCGGCAGCCAGGTCGACGCCGTCGCCGCGTTCGCGCCGTTCACCTCGAAGGCCCTGGAGCGCCCGGGCAGCCGCGCGATCTCGTCGTCGGCCGAGTTCCCCGGCGCCATCCCGGACCACCTCGTCACGTCGCAGAAGCTGGTCAAGGACCACCCCAAGGACGTGCAGGCGCTCGTCAACACCTGGTTCGAGACGCTGACCTGGATCAAGGACAACAAGGACGCGGCCGTGAAGATCATGGCCAAGCGCGGTGGCGTGTCCGACGTGGACTACAAGTCCTACGACGCCGGCACCACGATCTTCACCCGCCAGCAGAACCTCGACGCGTTCACCCCGGGCGTCACGCCGCAGCACCTCGACTTCCAGGCGAACAAGATCGTCGACTTCATCGTCGGCACCGGGCTCGCCCAGCAGCGGCCGTCGCTCGACGGGCTGTTCGACGACCAGTTCGTGAAGGCCGCGCCCCAGTGACCGGTCCGACCCAGCGCACCACCCCGGCGGTCCCGGCCGACGCACGGGCCGCCGAAGCACAGGAGGCCGAACAGCGGCTCGCCGAAGAGCACGAGGCCGGCCGGGGCCGCCCGGCCTGGGGACCGCTGCCGCGGCGGTCCGCGCCGAAGACCGCGTCGCCGCTGTTCTCCTTGCGTGCGCCCCTTTCCGCGGCGGCCCGCTGGAAGCTGGCGGTGCTGTCGTTCGCGATCCCGTTGCTCGCCTGGGTCGTGCTGAGCGTCAGCGGCGCCGTCGACTCGACGTTCCTGCCGTCCCCGGTCGCCGTGTTCCGGGCCGGGCTCGACATGGCGGGCACCGGCGAGCTCTTCGACGACCTCTGGGCGACGACCCAGCGGGTGCTCGAAGGGTTCGGCCTGGCCGTGCTGGTGTCGGTGCCGCTCGGCATCCTGATGGGCACCTTCACCGCCGGGCAGGCGTTCTTCGAGCCGCTGATCGGGCTGCTGCGCTACCTGCCGGCGAGCGCGTTCATCCCGCTGCTGATCATCTGGCTCGGCATCGGCGAGCCGTCGAAGATCGCGATCCTGTTCATCGGGACGGTCTTCTTCAACACGCTGATGACCGCCGACGTCGTGCGCAGCGTGCCGAGCTCGCTGCTCGACGTCTCCTACACGCTCGGCGCGCGCCGCGGCGAGGTGCTGCGCAAGATCGTCGTGCCGCACTCGCTGCCCGGCATGATCGACGCGATCCGGGTCAACGCCGCCGCGGCGTGGAACTTCGTGGTCGTCGCCGAGCTGATCAACTCCTCGGCCGGCCTCGGCTACCGGATCGTCCGCGCGCAGCGGTTCCTGCAGACGGACAAGATCTTCGCGGTGCTCGTGGTCATCGGGGTCGCCGGGCTCGGGATCGACGTCCTGCTGCGCCTGCTGCGCACGCGGGTCGGGAAGTGGGCGGCATGACGCTGGAACTGCGGAACGTCGCGAAGGACTACACCGTCCGCGGCAAGGTGACCCGCGCCCTCGACGGCGTCGACCTCGAAGTGCTGCGCGGCGAGTTCGTCTGCGTCGTCGGCGCGAGCGGCTCGGGCAAGTCGACGCTGCTGTCGCTGGTGGCCGGGCTCAGCCGGCCGACCGAAGGCGAGATCGTGCTCGACGGCGTCCCGGTGACCGGGCCGGGCCCGGACCGCGGGCTCGTCTTCCAGTCCGGCGCGCTCTACCCGTGGCGCAGCGTGGAGAAGAACGTCGCGTTCGGACTCGAGCTGCTTTCGCTCGACCCGGCCGAGCGCGCCCAGCGGGTGGACTGGTACCTCGCCGAAACCGGGCTCGACGGCGTGCGCAAGTCGCTGCCGAAGCAGCTTTCCGGCGGACAGAAGCAGCGCGTCGCGATCGCGCGGGCGCTGGCGTGCGAGCCGGAAGTTCTGCTGCTGGACGAACCCTTCGGCGCGCTGGACGTCCAGACCAAAGAGGACATGCAGGTGCTCATCCGCCAGGTGTGGGCCGACACCGGCACCACGGTGCTGATGGTCACCCACGACGTCGAGGAGGCGGTCTTCCTCGGCGGCCGGGTGGTGGTGCTCGCCTCCGACCCGGGCCGGATCGCCGCGGACGTCGAGGTGGCGCTGCCCGCCGAACGCGGCCTGGCGGTGAAGCGCGAACCGGATTTCCTCGCGCTGCACGCCCGGATCGAGGACCTGGTCCGCGAGCAGCACCGCGGCCACGTCAGCCGGGTGGCCGCGGTCGAGTGAGAACGCAAGACGGGAAGGTGGCGGGATGAGGCACGGCAGGTCGACCGCGAAACCGGCGGGCGGCGGGGGTTTTCTCGCCCGGCTCGGCATTCGCGGCAAGCTGAACCTGCTGCTGCTGCCCCCGCTGGTCGCGGTGGTGCTGGTGTCGGTGCCGTTCGTGCTGACGCAGGCGAACAGCGCCGGCGCGGCCGGTCAGTCGGCGACGGTGGCGCGGTACACGCAGCAGCTCGGCGGGCTGGTCTGGCAGCTGCAGCGCGAACGGCTGCAGACCGGCGCCTTCGTGGCGACGCCGTCGATGCCCGCCGACCAGATGCTCCAGCAGCGGAAGACGGTCGACGCGGCGGTCGAGCAGGTGCGGTCGTCGCTCGGGCCCGACGCGCCGGACGAGCTGTCCGCGGCGCTGACCCGGATCGGTTCGCTGGCCGAGCTGCGGCAGAACGCCGAACGCCGCGGCGTCGCGCTCGACAGCGTCGCCCGCACCTACCACGCGGTGATCGGCGCGGTGATCGACTCGCTGCGGCTGGTCCCGCAGCTCACCGACGACGCGGAGGGCACCAGGGAGCTGTCCGCGCTGGAAGCGCTGCTGCGCGCGAACGAAGAGAACTCGCTGCGCGGCATGGCGTTGATGGTGACCGCGGTGTCGCCCGAGGCCGGCCGGCCGATCCTGGACGACGCGACCCAGCAGGCGCCGATCTTCACCGACCGGTTCGTCCAGCAGGCCGACGACGAGACCGACAGCGAGCAGGCCGCCCTGGTCGTCAACGTCGAGGCGAGCGACGCCGGCCGCCGGATCGAGGACCTCGCCGCCCAGGTCGCCAACCCGCGCAACGCGGCGGGCACCACCCAGTACGTCGCCGACGTCCTCACCGCGTCGGAGAGCCAGGCGAGCCAGCGCAAACTGGTGCAGGAACGGGTGATCGGCGAGATCGCCGACTCGGCGAACGGCCGCGCCGCCGACGCGACCCGGCTGGCCTGGACGGTCGGCCTCGGCGCCGGCGGGCTGTTCCTGCTGGTCGCCTTCCTCGCCGTCGCGGTGTCCCGCTCGATCGCCGGGCCGCTGCGCCAGCTGACCACCGCGGCGACGTCGGTCGCCGACCTGGCCGGCACCGAGCTCGTCCGCGTGACCGACACCGAAGAGGCCGAGGAGCAGATCCCGCGGCTGGCGACCATCGACGTCGTCTCCGGCGACGAGCTGGGCAAGCTGGCCGCCGCGTTCAACCGGGTCCAGACCACCGCGGCCGAGCTGGTCGAACGGCAGGCGCTCACCCGGCGCAACACCAGCCTGATGTTCGCGAACGTCGCGAAGCGCACGCAGAACCTCGTCGGCCGCCAGCTGGCGCTGATCGACGAGGTCGAGCGCAACGAGCAGGACACCCGGCTGCTGGCCAGCCTCTACCGGCTCGACCACCTCTCCACCCGCCTGCGCCGGAACGCGGACAACCTGCTGGTGGTGTCCGGCACGCGCGACGAAACCCGGATCGCCGGCCCGATCGAGCTGTCGACGGCCCTGCGCTCCGCGCTCGCCGAAATCGAGGACTACCAGCGCGTCAAGCTCGGCGTCGTCGCGGAAATCCTGCTGTCGTCGGCGCTCGGTGCGGACCTGGTGCTCGTCTTCGCCGAGCTGCTGGAGAACGCGACGTCGTTCTCGCCGCCGGGTTCGATGGTCGAGGTCGACACGATGCTGCTGTCCGACGGGGCCTGCCTGGTGAGCATCGTCGACCACGGCATCGGCATGACCGCGGACAAACTGGCCGAGGAGAACCAGCGGCTCGTCGAGCGCGAACGCCTGGAGCTCGCGCCGACCAGCGTGCTCGGCCTGTTCGTGGTCGGCCGCCTGGCGCGGCGCCACGAACTGGGCGTCGAGCTGCTCGCGACGCCGACCACCGGCGGCGTGACCGCGCGGCTGACCATCCCACCGTCCCTGTTCAGCCACCGCAACGCACTGCGCCCCAAGGCCGAGCCGACGCCGGTGATCCCGGCGCAGGCCGCGCCGCCCGCCTCGTCGCCGGCGCCGCGGCACGCGGCACCGGCCAGTCTGTCCGATTTGGACAGTTTCCGCCCGCCCCGGCCCGAACCGGCCCGCGAGCGGCCCGCCGAGCTGCCGGCGCCGGCCATCCCGGCGCTGCTCGGGACCGGCAACGGCTTCCGCTGGTTCCGCGAACTGGACCCGGTGTGGCCGGACGCCGAACCCGACGCCGACGTCACACCGGCCGAAGAACCGGCACCGGAGACCGAAGTCCGCGGCGGCCTGCGCCGCCGGGTCCGCGGCGCCCAGCTGCCCAGCCCGGGCACTACGGCCCCGGTGGCCGACGACAAGCCGCGGCACGACCCCGAAGCCACCAAGGCCGCGATGGACGGCTTCGAGAGCGCCTTCGCGAAGGCCGCCGAGGTCGGCGCGATGGCGGCCGAACCGCCGCCCACCCTCGTGACGGCGCCCGTGTCCCCGCCTGTTCCGTCGCCGGACGACGGCGCGGGCCTGCCGGTGCGCGTGCCGGGCGACTCGGAGATGGCCGCCGCCCGCCCGCGGGCCACGTCCGTCGCCACCGCGCCGATCGCCGCGGCCCCGCCGCAGTCGAGGGACGGCCTGATCCGCCGCGTCCCCGGCGCCCAGCTCGCCCCCGGCCTGCGTCAGCAGCCCGCCGGGCGGCCGATCGCCCGAGCCGTCGCGAACCGCACCCGGCGGGACCCGGCGGCCGAGCGAGCGGCATTCGACGCGTTCGCCGCCGGCCTGGCCAAGGCGGACGTGGTGACGGCAGACAGCCCGCCCCAAGGCGTGGTCGCCGGTCGTGTGATGGAACGAGGAGAAGAGAGCAGGAAATGAGCATCCCCGCACCTGGTGTCAGTGTCGAAGCCCAGAACTTCAACTGGCTGGTGAGCCGCTTCGCGCAGCACACCGCGGGCGCGATAGCCGCCATCGCGGTCTCGGCCGACGGCCTGCTGATCGCCATGTCGACCGAGCTCGAGCGCTCCAACGCCGACCGCCTCGCCGCGATCTCCTCCGCCATGCTCGGCCTCGCCCACGGCGTCTCCGAGAGTCACCCGCTGGGTTCGCCGGACAAGGTGATCATCGAGCTGGAGCACGGCTACCTGCTCGTGTGCACGATCAGCATCGGCTGCTCGCTGGGCGTGCTGGCCAACAAGCAGGCCAGCCTGGGCACGATCGCCTACGAAATGGCGATGTTCGCCAACCGCGCCACCGAGGTGCTGACGCCCGGGCTGATCGAGGAGCTCAAGAACACCGTGGGGTCGTGATGCCCGAAGAACCGGACATCTCGCTGCTGCGGCCGTACCTGATGACCTCGGGGCGGGCCCAGCCGGTCGACCAGAGCCTCGAGATCGAGGCCCAGGTCATGACGTCCCGCCTCGGCGCGGCGTCGCACCCGAAGCTCACGTTCGAACGCCAGGAAATCGTTTCCCTCTGCCGGAACACGATGTCCGTCGCCGAAGTGGCCGCGATGCTCGGGCTGCACATCGGCGTGGCCCGCGTGCTGGTGGCCGACCTCGCCGAACTGGGCTACGTCGTCGTCCGCCGCCCAGGCAACCACAACTCGCACGACCTCGGCATGATCGAAAGGGTCATTCGTGGACTCGAAGCCATTCACTGAACCGGGTGCCCGCCCGCCGGCCCCGGTCAAGATCGTCATCGCGGGCGGCTTCGGCGTCGGCAAGACGACGGCGGTGTCGTCCATCTCGGAGATCAAGCCGCTGACGACCGAGGCGGCGATCACGTCGGTGGCGGCGTCGGTCGACAGCACGGGCCACGTCCCGGCCAAGACCACGACCACGGTGGCCCTGGACTTCGGCTGCATCACGATCGACGAAGAGGTCAAGCTGTACCTGTTCGGCACGCCGGGCCAGGACCGCTTCGGCTTCATGTGGCAGGACCTGGTCCACGGCGCACTGGGCGCACTGGTGATCGTGGACACCCGCCGCATGGACGACTGCTACCCGGCGGTCGACTACTTCGAGAACGCGGGCCTCCCGTTCGTGGTGGCGGTGAACATGTTCGACGGATCACTGGGCCACAACCTGGAGGACGTCCGCTGGGCCCTCGCGGTGAGCGACGACGTCCCCCTGATCACGTTCGACGCGCGGAAGAAGCTTTCGGTGCGGGACGCGCTGCTGGCGGTGCTGCACAACACCTTCAAACGCGCCCGGGCCCAGGCGGGCGCGGGGGCCTGAGCGGACTTCGCTACACTGATCCACGGACCCCGCGCGGCGTCCACCCTGTGAACCTCCCCAGGGCCGGAAGGCAGCAAGGATAAGCAGGCTCTGACGGGTGCGCGGGGTCCCCTTCTTTTCGGCTCCGGCTTCGGGGCTTCGCCCCTTTGCCGGGCCTTCTCTCCGTCGTTTCACCCGGGGGCCGAGCCCCCGGACCCCCACGGTGCCTCTCTTGCGGCCTGGGAGCTCTGCCGCGGCTTCGGCGCTGGTCGGTGGGGGGAGGGGGGAGTCAGAACAGGCCCAGGACGTCTTCCGGGGGCTTCGGGGGCGGGGGTGCGTCGCCGTCCGTGATCAGGGCCGCTTTTCCCGCCAGTTTTCGCAGCTCCTCGCCGTACACGCACCTTGCCGGGAATGCCGCCGAGGCCGTTCGCTGCGCTACCTCCGCCGTCGGGAGCTCGGCCGCCGAGGCTGCCAGGACCAGGTTGCCGAAGCGGCGGCCGCGCAGGACTCCCGGGTCCGCCAGGAGCATGACCTGCGGGAACACCGCCAGCAGCGTCGCCAGGAAGCGGCGGGCGAACGGGAGGCCCGAGCCGTCCGTGATGTTCGCCAGGTAGAGGCCCGGCGGGCGGAGGATTTCCGCGATCGCCCTCGTCGCCTCCAGCGTCGCCAGGCCGCCGGCCAGGGTGGCGCGCTCGAACGCGTCGACCACCACCAGGTCCGCCGAACCGGGACGGCGGGTCGCCAGGCCCTCGCGGCCGTCCGTCACCCGGACGCGCAGGCCGGGGATCCGCAGGCCCAGCTGCGCGCGGACCAGCTCCACCAGCTCGCCGTCGGCGTCGAACACCAGCTGGCGCGAGCCCGGCCGCGACGCCGCGACGTACCGGGGCAGCGTGCACGCCGCGCCGCCGATGTGGAGCGCTTCCAGCGGGCCCGGCGGCAGGCGGTCCAGCACGTCGGCGAACCGGCGGACGTAGTCGAACTCCAGGTGGGCCGGGTCGTCGAGGTCGACGTACGACTGCGCGACCCCGTCCACCGAAACCAGCCAGGCGTTGCCGCGGCCGGCGTCCCGGACCAGCTCCGCCGTGCCGAACCGCACCGGGTACCGGCCGGGCTGGGGATCGGCTTTGCGCGTGCGGCTCACGAAATCCGAGGTTATCGGAAACATTCCGACTGCTCCGGCGATAAGGGAACGGAACGATCATCGATCGAGGGGGTTTTACCTTGCGTGCAAACGCAGTAATCGTTGCGGCGGCACTCGCCGCCGGCGTCTTCGCGACGCCCGCGGCCGCCGATGTGCTGCCCGATCGGGCGCAGGCCGTGTCGCTGCTGGAGACCGGCGGTCCCGGCGTGGCGCGGGCCGCCGAAGAGGCGTTGCTCGGCTCGCCCGCGGACCTGGCGGCCTTCCTGGCCACCGGCCGCCAGCGGGCGCAGGACGACGACGAGCGGGTCCTCGTCGCCCAGGCCCTGTCCGCCGGCGGCCCCGTCACCAAGCGCACCGCCCAGGAAGCGCTCAACGGTACCCAGGCCGACATCCGCGAGTACCTGGCCCACGGCCTGCCGCAGGCCCGGATCGCCGACGACCGGATCGCCGTCGGGCAGGCCATGAGCACCGGCGGCCCGACCGTCAACGCCCGGGCCCAGAAGGCGCTCGACGGCACTCCCGCCGACGTGCGCGCCTTCCTGGAGACCGGCCTGCAGAAGGCGAAGGACGTCGACGACCGCCTCACGGTCAACCAGGCCATGGCCGCCGGCGGCCCGGAGGTCAAGGCCGCCGCGCAGACGGCGCTCGACGGCACCCCGGCGGACGTCCGGTACTTCCTGTCCCTCTGGCGGCAGGTCGCGGCGAACTACGACGCCGAAGTCACCGCGGTGCAGGGCCAGCTCGACGGGGCCAAGGCGGCCGCGGCCGCCCACCGGCCCCTGGTCGTGAAGCTCGCCGCGGAGAAGGCGGCGAAGATCGCCGCGGACGCGCGTCAGGCGAACACCGACCGGCTCGCCGCCCAGCAGGCGAAGAACCAGCAGGACGGCCGGGCGGCCGCGGCCGCGGAGGCGGCCGCGCAGCAGCAGGCCCAGGAGGCCGCGGCCCGCGCCGCGCAGGCCAAGGCGGACAACGACAAGCTGCTCACCGACGCCGCCGACCCGGCGCTGACCGTGCCGAACGGCCGCAAGGCGTCCGTCTACCTGCTGCGCAACGGTGGTGCCGCGGTCAAGAACGCCGCCCGCGCCGCGCTGAGCGGTTCGGACGACGATGTCGTCACGTTCGTGCGCACCGGCCTCGCCGTCGCGCAGGAGTCCGACGACCGCGCCGCCGTCTCGGCGATCGCGGCGGACCCGAACGCCCGCCCGGGCCTGCGCCAGGCGGCTCGTGACGCGCTCGCCGGCCCGTACGCCGGTGTCGCCGCGCTGCTGCGCACCGGTGACTACCCGGGCCGTGACACCGACGACCGCGTCGAGGTCAACCAGATCATGGCGGCCGGCGGCCCGGCGACGAAGTCGTGGGCGCAGAAGGCGCTCGACGGGACCGTCGCGGACATCCGCGAGTTCCTGGCCCACGGCCGCTACACCGCACACCTGATCGACCTGGACGTCTACGCCACCCGGACGCTGGGGGAGGGCCCCGAGGTCGTCGCGGTCGCGCAGGGCGTCCTCGACGGCCCGGACTCGGGCCTGCAGCAGTACCTGGACGTCGAGCTGCCCAAGGCGCGGGCGCGTGACGCGTTCACGGCGGAGCACGTCACCAAGGTGAACGCTCTGGTCGCCGAAGCGGCGGCCCTGGTCTCCTGACCGCACGGCGAAGGTTGTCGGACCCTGGCGGTAGTCTCGCGGCGTGGCTCTCGCGCTGTACCGCAAGTACCGTCCGGCAACCTTCGCCGAGGTCGTCGGGCAGGAGCATGTGACCGAACCCCTCCGCACGGCGTTGTCCGCCGGGCGGATCAACCACGCCTACCTCTTCTCGGGCCCGCGCGGCTGCGGCAAGACCTCCAGCGCACGCATCATGGCGCGCTCGCTGAACTGCGTGAAGGGGCCGACGCCGGACCCGTGCGGCGAGTGCAACTCGTGCAAGGCGCTCGCGCCGGAGGGCTCGGGCAGCGTCGACGTCACGGAACTCGACGCGGCGAGCCACGGTGGTGTCGACGACGCCCGCGAGCTGCGCGACAAGGCGTTCTACGCCCCGGCCGAGTCGCGCTACCGCGTGTTCATCATCGACGAGGCGCACATGGTCACCACGCAGGGCTTCAACGCCCTGCTGAAGATCGTGGAAGAGCCGCCCGAGCACGTCATCTTCATCTTCGCGACGACCGAGCCGGACAAGGTGCTGACCACCATCCGCTCGCGCACGCACCACTACCCGTTCCGGCTGATCCCGCCGAGCTCGATGCGCAACCTGCTGGAGCGCAACATCGCGGCCGAGGGCGTCGAGGTCGAGCCGGCAGTGTACCCGCTGGTCATCCGCGCGGGCGGCGGCTCGGCGCGTGACACGCAGTCGGTGCTCGACCAGCTGCTCGCGGGCGCGGGGCCGGAAGGCGTCTCGTATTCGCGGGCGGTCGCGCTGCTGGGCGTCACCGACGTCGCTTTGATCGACGACATGGTCGACGCGCTCTCGACCGAGGACGCGGCGACGGTGTTCGGCACGGTGGAGAAGCTCACCGAGGCCGGCCACGACCCGCGCCGGTTCGCGACCGACCTGCTCGACCGGCTGCGCGACCTGGTGCTGCTGCGCGCGGTGCCGGAGTCCGCGGGCGGGCTGGTGTCCGCGCCGGAGGAGGAGCTGTCGCGGATGGTCTCGCAGGCCGAGCGGATCGGCCTGGCCACGCTGTCGCGCTACGCCGACATCGTCCACAATGGACTTCTGGAGATGCGGGGGGCGACGTCGCCCCGGCTCGTGCTCGAGCTGCTGTGCGCGCGGATGCTGCTGCCGTCGGTGACGGAGGCGGAGAAGGCGCTGCTGGCCCGGATCGAGCGGCTGGAGCGTCGCGCGACGCTGGCCGGCGGAGGCGGCGCGCCCGCGGAGGGTGGCGTCGAGCCCCCGGTGCGCGGGGCGCCGGAACGCGAGTTTTCGAGGCCGTCGCAGCGCGCGGGATCGGCGGGTCCGGCCCCGGTGCCCGAGCCGGTCAAGCCGCCCGGCCGCCCGGCAGCCGCCGAGCCGCCGGTGCCGCCGCAGCCGGTCACCCCGCCTGCCGAGTCTCCGGCCCCGGTGGCCGTGACCCCCGCTCAGTCCGATGGCTGGGGTACTCCGCGCACGCCCGGAGGCGGCACGGCTGTTCCGGTTGGCCCGGATCACGGCGCACCGGCCGCCGCTCAGCCGGCGAGCACCTCCGGTGGCGGTGCGCCCGCCCCCGTGGCCGCTTCTGCCGCGCCGGAAGCCCCGGCCGAGCCGCCCGCCGCGCCGGGCGGGATGGATGCCGCCGCGATCCGGAACGTGTGGCCGCAGCTGATGACCGCCCTGCGCAAGTTCACCGGCGGCCGCAGCCTCGAGGCGATGCTCACCCAGGCGACGGTGGCGACCGTCGAGGGCAACGCCCTGACCCTGACCCACAAGTCCGAGCCGCTGGCCCGCCGGCTGTCCGACCAGGACAACGCCCGCAAGATCGCCGGCGCCCTGACCGACGTCCTGGGCGGCGACTGGCAGGTCCGCTGCGTCCACGGCAACGCCCCGGCCGCACCGGCCGCCCGTCAGCAGCAGTCGGCACCGGCGCCGGAGCGGTCGTTCACGCGCCAGTCGGCCTCCGCGGCTCCCGTCGCCGCGCCGGCGGCCCGCCCCGCGACCCCGCCGCCCCCGGCCCGCCCCAAGGTCACGACGGCCGAGCCGGACATCCCGCTCCCCCCGGAACCCGCCGACGAGGACGACGACGACCTCTACAACGAGGACGCCAGCCCGGCCCCGCCGCCACCCCCGCCCCCGCCGGACCAGGACCCGGACGAGGTGGCCCGCAAACTCCTCTCCGAGCACCTCGGCGCCCGCCCCCTCGACTGACCCCACCCGGTCGCCTCGCGTACCCAGGCAGTCGGCTCACCGAGTCGACGCTCCGGGTACGTGAGCTGGCTGCTTGAGCGGGCGGCGGGCGGTGCCAGGGGGCCGTGGCTAGGGGGCCAGGTAGGCCTCGATCGCCGCCGCGATGGCCGTGGCGTACTGCTGGCGGCCGTCCGCGCTCGTCATGCGGGCCGCTTCGGTCGCGTTGCGCATGTTGCCGCACTCCACCAGGGTCGCCGGGCGCGTCGAAAGGTTGAGTCCCGCCAGGTCCGCGCGGGCCGACAGGCCGTTCGAGCCGATGTAGTTCGCCGTCGTGAAGCCGCTGGTGCGCAGCGTGTCCCGCAGCGTCTGCGCCAGCCGGGTCGAGGGTGCGCCCTGCGCGGCGTTCAGGGCCGGTGACGAGTAGGCGACGTGGAAGCCGGTCGCCCCGGCCGCTTCCGAGCCGTCGGCGTGGATGGAGACGACCGCGTCGGCCGCCGCGTCGTTGCCGATCGCCGCGCGGCGATCGACGCACGGGCCGACGCCGGTGTCGTTCTGTCGCGTGTAGACAACGCGAATTCCCTTGTCCGCCAACGCTTTCCCGACCCGCTGGGCGACGTCGAACGTGAACGCGTGCTCCGGGTAGCCTGCGTTGGTCGCGGTGCCGGTGGTGTTGCACGGCTTGGTCTGCCCGCGCCCGGCGGGCACCTGCCGGTTGATCTCCGCCGGGTGGGCGGCGTTGCCGCCGTTGTGCCCGGGATCCAGCACGACGACCTTCCCGGCCGCGGGAGCCGCCGGAGCCGACGACGAAGCCGCAGCCGACGACGAAGGCGACGAAGGCGAAGACGGCAGCGAAGCCGAAGGCGTCACGGAGGTCGCCGTAGGCGTGACGCCGGTGCCGGGGACCGCCGCCGGAGCGTCGTCGGAGCAGCCGGTGAGCAGCAGGGCACCGGCCAGCAGCAGGGGGACAATCGCGCGTCGCACGGCGACCACGGTGCCACAACTCGGCCACTCGCGTGGCGCGACTACCCTGGTGGGGACACAGGCGTGCAGAGAGGACCGAGTGCGATCATGGCCCAACCCGGCGGCGGCTTCGACCTTTCCCAGCTGATGCAGCAGGCGCAGCAGATGCAGCAGAAGCTCGTCGAGGCCCAGGAAGAACTGGCCAACACCGAGGTCACCGGCACGGCGGGCGGCGGACTGGTCACCGCGACCGTGTCCGGTGACAGCCAGCTGAAGAGCCTGCAGATCGACCCGAAGGTGGTCGACCCGGACGACGTCGAGACGCTGTCCGACCTGATCGTCGCGGCGGTGCGCGACGCGTCGGCGAGCGCGCAGAAGCTCACCGAGCAGAAGCTCGGCCCGCTGGCCGGCGGGCTCGGCGGCGGTGGCGGCATGCCGGACCTCGGCAGCCTCGGCTTCGGCGGCTGACGAACTTGTACGAGGGTGTCGTCCAGGACCTGATCGACGAGCTCGGGCGCCTGCCAGGGGTCGGGCCGAAGAGCGCCCAGCGGATCGCGTTCCACCTGCTGGCCGCCGACCCGGCCGACATCGCGCGGCTGCAGGACGTGCTCGGCAAGGTCAAGGAGGGCGTGCAGTTCTGCGAGATCTGCGGCAACGTCTCCGAGCACCCGACGTGCCGCATCTGCCGCGACGAGCGCCGCGACCTCACGGTCATCTGCGTGGTCGAGGAGCCGAAGGACGTCCTGGCGGTCGAGCGCACGCGCGAGTTCAAGGGCCGCTACCACGTCCTGGGCGGTGCGCTCGACCCGCTGTCGGGCATCGGCCCGGAGCAGCTGCGGATGCGTGAGCTGCTCAAGCGGATCGGCGAGGCGGACATCACGGAGATCATCATCGCCACCGACCCCAACACCGAGGGGGAGGCGACGGCGACGTACCTGGTCCGCATGCTGCGCGACTTCCCGGGCCTGAGCGTGACGCGGCTGGCGTCGGGCCTGCCGATGGGCGGTGACCTGGAGTTCGCGGACGAGCTGACGCTGGGCCGCGCGCTGTCGGGCCGCCGGGTGCTCTAAGGGGCGTCGAAGCGGCGCAGGTCGTACAGGTTCATCAGCCTGATCACCTTGTTCGCGTACTCCGGGTCGGTGGCGTACTTCTTCGCCACCGCCCGGATGAACGCGTCCGGGTCCGTGCGCACCGGCAGGGCTGCCGAGTAGTTCGACGACGTCGTCAGCAGCCGGCCGTAGTCGCGGAACGAGTCGTCGATCGAGGCGTACGAGCGGAAGTACGCTTCCGCCGGGTGGCACGGCGCCGGAACGCACTCCGTCGTCGGGTACTGCGTGCACTTCAGCGCGATCGGCCCCGGGGTCGTCGGCGTCACGCACTTGAAGCCGAAGTAGTTCCGCTCGGCCGTGGACAGTTTGCTGCGGCCCCAGTTCGACTCCAAGATCGACTGCGCCACCGTCACCGACGCCGGGATGTTGTACTCCGCGTGGATCGTGCGCGCGATCGGGCCCGCCGCGCCGACGTACGTCTCCTGGAAGCCGGAGCCGAGCGCCGCCTCGCGGACCGAATTCTGGTCGATGGGCGGGGTGACCACCAGTAACGCCGCCAGTCCGATGTGGATCATGGCGACACTTTGCCCGGCTGACCTCCGGAGAAACGGGAGGTCACCCGGACGAAGGACTCAGCAGTAGCCGAGCTGCGCGAGGGTGTCGACGACGATCTCGGACGGGTGGTACTTGTCCATCCAGGACTCACCGCGGCGGTTCTGGTACGTGTCGAGGAAGTTCTGCAGCTTGTCGCCGCGCATCTCGGTCAGCACCACCGTCTCGCCGAGGTGCTGCGGGGTCTCCGTGCGCTCGCGGTGCACCGCGCAGGGGAGGCCGAGGTAGTAGCACTCCGCCGAAAGACCACCCGAATCGGTGACGACGTACTCGGCGCGGGCCACCAGCGGCAGGAACTTCAGGTACCGCATCTTCGGCTGGACGATGAACTGGTCGTCGAAGATGTTGCCGATGCCCAGCGAGCGGATCTTTTCGCGCTCGGGCGCGCCGGCCATGTACAGGATCGGCATCTTGCGGCTCTGCTCGCGCAGGATTTCGAGGGCCTCGCGGTACTTGTCCGGGCGCGAGACCAGCTCGAAGCGGTGCAGCGTGGCCAGGCCGAACTTCTCCGGCAGGTTCGGCACGTCCAGCGGCCCGTTGATGGCCAGGCGCATCGCGTCGATCGCGGTGTTCGCCTCGGTGTCGACGACCACGCCGCGGGCGTGCCGCAGGTTGTTGACCTCGCGGATGCTCGGCGCGAAGTGGATGTCGACGATCTTCGCCGCGATCTTGCGGTTCAGCTCCTCGGGCAGCGGCGACAGGATGCTGCCCGAGCGCGCGCCGGCCTCGACGTGCCCGACCCGGGCCTTGAGGATCCGCTTCCCGATCAGCGAGCCGTACGGCGTGGTGAACGTGTCGCCGTGCACCAGCACCAGCGGGGGACGGCCGTCCTCGGTCAGCGCGGCGCGCAGTTCGTGGCGGCGGCCCCACGCGGTGCGCAGCACCTGCGCGGCCCAGCCCGGCACCTGCGCCGGCGACTCGAGGTTGTGCGCCTTGTCCTCCGGCACCAGCCAGACGTCGGGCGCCGGCATGTCCAGGTCGGCCAGTACGTCCGCGACCTCGTCGACGTGCTGGGCGGTGAACCAGATCTTCGGCCGCATCCCGCGCTCGCGGATCCCGTGGTAGACCGGCGCGATCTTGATCAGTTCCGCGGTGGTGCCGAGAATGAAGGAAATCACCAGGGAGCCCATTTCTGGTCGGGTGCGGTGGCGTAAGGATACTGGCCGACCCGGCGCGGGGGCCGCCGGGTAGCCTCGGCCCGGTGAGTGCGAACCCGCTCCTCCCCTCGCTCAGCGTCGTGATCCCGGTCTACAACGAGCAGGACTGGATCGAACGCAGTGTCGGCGCGCTGCTCGCCTCGGCCGAGGCGGCGAACTGGCCGATCGAGGTGGTGGTGGTCGACGACGGCAGCACCGACGCGACGCCGTCGCGGCTCGACGACCTGCGCGAACGCCGCGGCATCACGGTACTCAGCCAGGTCAACTCGGGCCGGTTCGAGGCCCGGCGGGCGGGCATCGCCAAGGCCGCGGGGGAGCAGATCCTGCTGCTCGACAGCCGCGTGGTCATGGACGCCGGGTCGCTGTCCTTCCTGCGCGACCAGCTCGTGGACCACCCCGAGCGGACGGTCTGGAACGGCCACGTCAACGTCGCTTCGGAACACAACCCGTACGCCGGTTTCATGGCCGGCCTGGTGAAGATCCCGTGGCGCCGGTACTGCGCGAACCCGCGCCTGATGTCCTTCGGCATCGAGGAGTTCGACCTCTTCCCGAAGGGCACCGGATTCTTCTTCGCGCCGCGAGCCGTGCTCGAAGCGGCCTCCGACGCTTTCGTTTCGCTGTTCGACGACGTCCGCTTCGCCAGCGACGACACCGGCGTCCTGCGCTGGATCGCCGAACGGCACCGCATCCACCTGGCCCCGGAGTTCTCCGCGACCTACAACGGGCGCGACAGTTTCAGGAAGTTCGTCGCCCAGTCCTACTTCCGCGGGACGACCTTCGTGGACTCCTACCTCGGCTCGCCCGGCCCGGCCCGCAACGGCCTGTTCGCCGCGTTCGGCGTCGGCCTGCTCGGCCTCGCCGTCGCGGCCAAGCGGCCGAAGACGGCCGTGGCGCTCGCCGCGGCCGGCTCTGCCGCGGCCGGCGCGGCCGTGACCCGCTTCGGCGCGACGACCGCCGAGGCCAAGGCCGTCGCGAAGCTGGCCCCGGTGTTCGGCGCCGGCTTCGGCGCGGGTGCCGTCCGTGGCCTGGTGATGGCGCTGCGTGCCCGCCGTCGGCGGGGCGAGCAGGGCCGATGAGCTCGCCGATGACCGACGAGGCGGACGGGCGCAGCCTGGCGAAGGAAACCGGGCGCTCGGCCGGGAAGATCGGCCTCTCGCTGCTGGTCGCCATCGCGCTCGGGTACGTGCTGACCGTGGTCGCGACGCGCTGGCTCGGCCCGGTGAACAGCAAGGTCTACCTGTCGTTCTGGGGCATCCTGATGGGCCTCGGCAGCGCGCTGTCGCCGCTCGAGCAGGAGCTGTCCCGCCAGTCCGCGGTGGCCGCGCTCGACGGCGGCAAGGCCGGCAAGCCCGCGCTGCGGGCGCTGACCGTCGGCGCGGTGGCCGTCGCCGTCGTCGCGGCCCTGACCCTGGTGGTGCCGGTGCTCTCGGACCGGCTCTACGGCGGGAACGCCGCGCTCGGCGTCATCGTGCTGTGCGGGGCGGTCGCGTTCGCCTGCCAGTTCGCCGCGCGCGGCCTGCTCGTCGGGCAGCAGCGGATCAAGCCGTACTCGGGGCTGGTCGTGGCCGAGGCCGCGGTCCGGGTGGTCGTGCTGCTCGGGATCGCCGCCGCCGGGCTCACCGGCGTGACGTCGTTCGCGATCGCGGCGGCCGCCGGCTCCTTCGCGTGGCTGCTGTTCGTCCGGCCGGTCAGCCGCCTGGTCGACCCGCACGCCGACGGCGAGGGCTGGGGGCCGGTGACCGGCCGGATCCTCGTCCTGATGGCCGGTGCCGCGCTCACCGCGAGCGTCATCACCGGCTACCCGGCGATGGTCAGCCTGCTCGCACCCGGCGGGTCCGCGCGGGACGTCGGCGTCCTGTTCGCCACGCTCACCGTCTCCCGGGTGCCGTTGCTGCTGCTGTCCCCGCTGCAGGCGCTCGCGGTGCCGACGGTCGTCCGGCTTTCGGGCACCGATGAAGGACGGCACCGGCTGCGGAAGCTCCTCGCGGCCGGCGCGTTCGGCACGGTCGTGGTCGGCGTGGTCGGCGCGCTGGTCGGCTGGCTGATCGGGCCCTGGCTGGTGTCGCTGCTCTACAACAAGGACTTCGTCGCCCAGGGCTGGTGGGTGGCGTGGATGGTCTGGGGTGCGGTGCTGCTCACGGCGCTGCAGCTGATGACGGCCGTGCTCGTGGCCCGCAAAGAGGCGAACAAGGTGCTCGTCACGTGGGCGGTGGTCGCGGTCTCGACCGCGGCGACCCTGCTGCTCGTGCCCGGCGACCCGATCCTCAAGGCCGTCGCCGGCCTGGCCGGGGGACCCACGCTGGGCCTGGTGGTCGTGCTGGTGTTCGTGTTGCGACGGCCGGGCAACGTGCAGGCCGCTCCGGACGTCCCAGTAGGGTGACCCCGGCCGTACCCCGGACAGGTCGGCGTGAAACGCCGGTGAGGTTGGTTAGCGGAAAACCATGAACGTACTTCTGGTCGTGCTCGCCTTCTGGCTGCCTGGCCTCGTCTTCGGGGCGGCGATCCGGCTCCGCGGCTGGCTGCTCGCCGCGGCCGCGCCGCTCCTGACGTTCGGCGTCGTGAGCCTCGGCGTCCCGGTGCTCGGCGGGCTCGGCATCCGCTGGAACATCCTCGACGTCGCACTGTGGACGCTCCTGCTCTCGGCCGTCGCCTTCGGGCTGGCGTTCCTCGTGCTGCGGTTCACCGCCCGGCGCCACCCCGAGTGGGCCGAAACGGACGCCGCCGCGGCGCCGCCCGCCCGGTCCCTGCGGGAACACCTGCTGATCGGCGCCGGTGTGCTGGCCGGCAGCGTGATCGGGATCGTCACGTTCCTGCGCGGCGCGCGGGGCCTCAACCAGGTCCAGCAGGGCTGGGACGCGCCGTTCCACGCCAACCTGGTGCGCTGGATCGCCGAGCACGGCGACGCCCGGCCGTCGACCGTCGGCACGATCGCGAACCTGCCGGGCCAGGCGAACTACTTCTACCCGGACACCTACCACGCCCTGCTCGCGCTGGTCTTCGACAAGGCCGGCCTGGCGATGATGCCGACGCTGAACATGGCGGCGCTCACCGTCATCCTGTGCGTGCCCGTCGGCGTCGCCGCGATGTGCCACGTGTGGCGGATGCCGGCCCTCGCGGTCGCCGCGGCCGCGGCGGTTTCGGTGTCGTTCACCAACTTCCCGTACGACTCGCTGTGGCGCGGGCCGCTGTGGCCCTACGTCGCCGGCGTCGCGCTGATCCCGGCCGCGCTCGCGCTGGCCCGCCTGCTGCTGCAGCCGCGGGGCCTCGCCGGGCCGGTGGCGATCGGCGTCGCCGTCGCCGGGCTGATCGGGCTGCACACCAGCGTCGCGTTCGTCGTCGTCGTGTACTTCCTGCTGATCCTGTTCGCCGTGCTGGTCAAGTTCGAGCGCATCGACTGGCGCCGGTCCGCGCCTTCGCTGGCCGCGACCGTCGTGCTGGCCGTGGTCTGCGGGCTGCCGCTCGCGCTGCCCTCGCTCTACAACGCGGGCGGCGTGACGAGCGCGTTCTGGGCCTCGGACGCGACGGTCAGCGGCGGCCTCGGCGAGACGATCACGTTCTCGCCGATGGCGGCGTTCCCGCAGTGGTGGATCGGCGTGCCTGCCATCATCGGCATCTTCCTGCTGGCCAAGCACCGGCGGATGGTGTGGATGGTCGCCGCCTACGTCGTGTTCGGCGGGCTCTTCGCGTTCACCGTGTCGCTGGAGACGCCGCTCATCCACACCCTGACCGGCATCTTCTACAACGACCACTGGCGGATCGGCGCGCTGGTCCCGCTGGCCGGCGCGGTCGCGTTCGGCGAGTTCACCGACACTGCGGCCCGCTGGTTCGCGGGCAAGGCGGGCGCCCGGCTGCCGAACGTCCGGCCCGTGACGCTCGTCGCGGTCGGCGTGGTGCTGCTCGCGCTCGTCGTGGGCGGCCTGAGCCGCGGCGGCTACATCGGCCGCAACGCCGCCCGGCTGCAGCTCAACTACAGCGGCGGCCCGACGGTCAGCAACGACGAGCGCCAGGCGTTCGGCTGGCTCGCCGCGCACGTCGCGCCGGGCGAGCGGGTGATGAACGGCAAGGCCGACGGCTCGGTGTGGATGTACGCGCTCAACGGCGTCCAGCCGGTCGAATGGACGTTCTACGGCGCCGAATCGAACACCCCGGCCGGGTACCTCAGCGTGTTCCTCAACGACCTCGGCAAGTACCCGAAGGTGCGCCAGGAACTGACCGACCTCAAGGTCCGGTACGTGTTCGTCGGCTCGGGCCACGTCACGGCGACGACGAAGAACGGCGTCGGTCTCGACCACCTCGAGTCCGACCCCGGCTTCAAGCTGGTGTTCCGCAATCCCGGCGCGTCGATCTACGAGATCGAGGGCCAGCAGGACGTCGTCACGGCGGGTGCGGCGCCAGGGTCCGCGGCCGGTCACGGGAAGTGAAGGGCTAGAGTGATCGCGTGTCAAGGACCTCCGTGACCAGCCGCCGGGTGCTCATCGTGATGCCCGCGCTGAACGAGTCGGCGAGTGTCGCGTCGGTCATCGAGCAGGTGAAACGCGCCCTGCCGGACGGTGACCTGCTCGTCGTCGACGACGGCTCGGTCGACGACACCGCCAAGCTCGCCCGCGCGGCCGGGGCCGAGGTGGCCCGGCTCGCGGTGAACCTCGGCGTCGGCGGGGCGATGCGCACCGGCTTCCGGTACGCCGCCGCCCGCGGTTACGACGTCGTCGTACAGGTGGACGCGGACGGCCAGCACGACCCCGACGAGCTCGACGCCCTGCTGCGCGGCCTGGACGACGCGGACATCGTGATCGGCTCCCGGTTCGCCGGCAAGGGTTCGTACAAGGCGAGCGGGCCGCGCAAGTACGCCATGGTCGCGCTCTCGCTCGTGTTCTCGCGGCTGGCGAAGACCAAGCTCACCGACGTCACGTCGGGCTTCAAGGCGATGGGGCCGCGCGCGATCCGGCTCTTCGCCGGCTACTACCCGGCGGAGTACCTCGGTGACACCGTGGAGTCGCTGGTGATGGCCATCCGGGCCAAGCTGACCATCAAGGAGATCCCGGTCGTCATGCGGGAGCGGGTGGCCGGTACGCCCAGCCACTCGCCCGTGAAGTCGGCCGTCTACCTGAGCCGGGCCGGGCTCGCACTGCTGCTGGCGCTGGTGCGCCGGCGTCCGGCGGTCGACTCGTCCGACTCGGCGTAAGGGGAAGTGGAAATGGCCGGTTGGCGCATCCTCAGCATCGTCGTCGCCTGCATCGTGCTGTTCGTCGTCCTCGAGATGATGCGGCGGCGGAAGCTGCGCGAGAAGTACGCGGGCGTGTGGCTGATCGTGGCGATCGGCGTCGTCGTGCTCGCGGTGGTCCCGCAGGCCGCCGAGTTCCTGGCCCTCCACACCGGCGTGCAGACGCCGTCGAACTTCGTCTTCCTCCTCGCCGGCGTCGTGCTGGCGCTCGTGTCGCTGCACCTGTCCACCGAGGTCGGGCACCTGGAGGAAGAGGTGCGCACCTCGATCGAGGAGATCGCGCTGCTGCGCTGCGAGCTGGAGGACAGCCGCCGCGAGCTGGCGAGCCGGATCGCCGAGCTGGAGGCGAAGACGGCGGCTCCCGACGACGTCAAAGGGCTTCCCGAGGTCGAGCGCCTCAGCAAGTGACGCGCTGATCGAGGCCCTGCTCGCCGCGCCCGCGCGGCTGGGCGGGGTGCGGGTGCTGGCCGTCGACGGGCCGTCGGGCGCGGGGAAGTCCACACTCGCCGCGCAGGTCGTCGCCGGGCTCCGGGCCCGCGGGTGCCGTACCGAGCTGGTGAGCACCGACGCCTTCGCGACGTGGGACGACCCGGTCGGGTGGTGGCCACGGCTCGTGGAGGGCGTCCTGCGGCCCCTGGCGGCCGGCCTGCCGGGGGCCTACCGGCAGATGGACTGGACCACCGGGGTGCCCCGGCCGGGTGAGCTCGTCCGGGTGGCCGTGCCGGAGGTTCTCGTGCTGGAGGGCGTCTCCAGCGGCCGCACTTCGGTAAGACCCCTGCTTTCGCACCTCTGCTGGGTCGGCGGCGGCTCAGCGGCCGAACGGCTGGCCAGGGCCGTCGCGCGGGACGGCGCGGCCGCGCGGGCCGAACTGGGCCGCTGGCAACGGTTCGAGCGCGGCTGGTTCGCCGTCGACGGCACCCCCGGGGCGGCCGGAACCCGACTTTCGTAGTGGGTCGGCCGGTCACCCTGCGTGCGCGACCCGTTCCGGATCGATCAAGCCGACGGGCGACCGCAACACGACCGGACTAATGTCGGTACCGCCATCTGAGTTAGTGATCCGGCACGGCATGCAGCCAGAGCACCCAAACGGTCACTTTCTGTCGCGATTTAGGGACACATTGCGGTCAAATCGACGCCCACGTAGCGCGATCGTAACCTCACGTGCTTAAGTGCGGGCCGAGTTCCCGCTAGTGTCGGCGAGCACACCGATCGTCCGTCGAGTTCCTGACCGACCGGACGGTGACTTTGAACCCGAACATCTCCCAAGGGGTGCCAGATGCAGCAATTGCGGCTGACCCGAACACGCCGCGTGGCCCTGATCGGGCTCACCGGCGCGCTCGCGGTTTCGCTGTCCGCCTGTGCGGAATCCAAGCGTGACGAGGGCGCAGGGGGTGGTTCCGGGGGCACCATGATCTTCGGCGCGGCCGGCAACCCGAAGTTGTTCGACCCCATCTTCAACGACGAGGGCGAGACCTTCCGGATCACGCGCCAGATCTTCGACACGCTGATCCAGAACAAGCCGGGCACCGCCGACCTCGAGCCCTCGCTGGCCGAGAAGTGGGAGCCGAGCAACGACGGCAAGACCTGGACCTTCTCCCTCAAGCAGGGCGTGAAGTTCTCCGACGGCACCCCGTTCGACGCGACCGCGGTCTGCTTCAACTTCGACCGCTGGTACAACATGAAGGGCGCCGCCGCCCAGAGCCAGATGATCTACTACGCCGACGTCTTCGGCGGGTTCGCCAAGAACGAGAGCACCGACTACAGCGACCCGGTCTACAAGAGCTGCGAAGCCAAGGACCCGGCGACCGCGGTGGTGAACCTGAACAAGGCGAAGGGTGCGTTCCCGGCGGCCTTCACCCTGCCGTCGTTCGCGATGCAGAGCCCGACCGCGCTCAAGCAGTACAAGGCCGACGAAGTCGCCCAGTCCGGCGACTCGTTCACCTACAGCGAGTACGCGAACAAGCACCCGGTCGGCACCGGCCCGTTCAAGTTCGACGGCTGGGACCAGGGCAAGGGTGAGATCGCCCTGTCCAAGAACGACACCAGCCCGACCCAGACGGCCAAGCTGGACAAGCTGATCTTCAAGGTGATCCCGGACGAGAACGCCCGCAAGCAGGCGCTCAAGGCCGGCGACATCCAGGGCTACGACTACCCGGCCCCCGCGGACTACGGCCTGCTGCGCAACGAGGGCGAGCAGGTGCTGGTGCGCCCGCCGTTCAACGTGCTCTACCTCGGCATCAACCAGTCCGGCCCGGCCGGCGAAAAGCTGAAGGACATCAAGGTCCGCCAGGCACTCGCCTACGGCATCAACCGCGAGCAGTTCGTGAAGAGCAAGCTGCCCGAGGGTGCCGAGGTCGCCAACGAGTTCGTGCCCAAGACGATCTCCGGCTACACCGACGACGTCACCAAGTACCCGTACGACCAGGCGAAGGCCAGGCAGCTGCTCCAGGAAGCCGGCGCGACGAACCTGACGCTGAAGTTCTACTACCCGACCGAGGTCACCCGTCCGTACATGCCCAACCCGGCGGACGTCTTCACCTCGATCTCGGAGGACCTGAAGGCCATCGGCGTCAAGATCGAGCCGGTCGCCAAGCCGTGGAACGGCGGTTACAAGGACGACGTGCAGAAGTTCGGCAAGCACGACCTGCACCTGCTCGGCTGGACCGGTGACTACAACGACGCCGGCAACTTCGTGGGCACCTTCTTCGGCCGCACGAAGAAGGAGTTCGGGTTCGACAACCCGCAGCTGTTCCAGGCGCTGGCCGCCGCGGACGCCTCGCCCGCCGGCGACGCGCACGCCAAGGCGTACCAGGAAGTCAACAAGCAGATCATGGACTACCTGCCCGCCATCCCGATTTCCTACGGCCCGCCCGCGATCGTGGTCGGCCCGAAGGTCAAGGGCCTGGTCGCCAGTCCGCTGACCGACGAGCGGTTCAACACCGTGACTGTCAACTGACGGTTCCACATTGCGAGGCATGGGGTGGGTGCTACCGCGCCCACCCCATGTTCCGTACTCAGCGGGCTGCCACCTAAGGACTGCAAGTGCTCCGTTTTCTCGTGCGTCGGCTGCTACAAGCGATCCCGACGCTGCTCATCCTGTCCATCCTGGTCTTCGCCTGGCTCCGTTCGCTGCCCGGAGGGCCCGCGGCCGCCCTCCTCGGCGACAAGGCAACGCCGGAGAAGATTGCCAACCTCAACCACGTGCTGGGGCTCGACCAGCCGGTCATCATCCAGTACTTCAAGTTCCTCGGCCGCGCGCTCACCGGTGACTTCGGCGCCTCGCTGGTCTCCACCCAGCCGGTGATGTCGGAGATCGGCACGTTCCTGCCGGCCACCATCGAGCTGGGCATCTCCGCGATGATCATCGCGGTGGTCATCGGCATCCCGGCGGGTTACCTTTCGGCCCGCTACCGCGGCGGCGTCGCCGACAACGTGATCATCGTGCTGACGCTGATCGGTGTCGCGGTGCCGGTCTTCTTCCTCGGCTACATGATGCAGGACCTGCTCGCCGGGCCGCTGGGCCTGCCGTCGCAGGGACGGCAGACCGCCGGCCTGGACGCGACCGCCATCACCAACTTCGCCATCCTCGACGGCATCATGACGAGCGAGTGGGACGCCGTCTGGGACGCGATCAAGCACCTGATCCTCCCGGCGTTCGCGCTCGCCACCATCCCGCTCGCGGTGATCACCCGGATCACCCGCGCGTCGGTGCTGGAAGTGCTCAACGAGGACTTCATCCGCACGGCCAACTCGAAGGGCCTCACGCAGCCGGTGGTCCGCCGCCGGCACGTGCTGCGCAACGGCCTGCTCCCGGTGGTCACCACCATCGGCCTGCAGACCGGCGCGCTGCTCGGCGGCGCGGTGCTGACCGAGCGGGTGTTCAACTTCCGCGGCCTCGGGTTCCTGCTGGCCGAAGGCATCGAACGGCGTGACTACCCCCGGCTCCAAGCGCTGCTGCTCTTCGGCGCGCTGGTGTACGTGCTGGTGAACATGCTGGTCGACGTCTCGTACGGGATCATCGACCCGAGGGTGCGTGTGCGATGAACACTCTGCTGAACAAGAAGAAAGAGCCGATCGACAAGCTGGCCGCGGCGAGCGGGAACAGCCTCGGCCGCGAAGCCCTGCGGCGGATGCTGCGCAGCCCGGTCGCCATCGCCGGTGGCGTGATCACCGGCCTCTTCGTGCTGCTGGCGGTGTTCGCGCCGCTGATCGCGCCCAAGGACCCGTTCGAGCGCTACCTGCAGGACAAGGTCGCCCTCGGCCAGGGAATCATCCCCGGCAGCCAGCCCGGTTTCCCGCTCGGCGTGGACGACTTCGGCCGCGACGAGCTGTCGCGGCTGATCGTCGGCGCGCAGAACACCCTGCTCGTCGGCGTGCTGGCCACGGTGATCGGCGTGCTCCTCGGCATCATCATCGGCGGGCTCGCCGGCGCGTTCGGCGGCTGGGTCGACACCGTCCTCATGCGGCTCGTCGACGTCATGCTGTCGGTGCCGTCGCTGCTGCTGGCGATTTCGGTCGCGGCGCTGTTCGCCAAGCCGAGCCAGTGGACGGTGATCCTCGCCGTCTCGCTGATCGGCGTGCCGATCTTCGCGCGGCTGCTGCGCGGCTCGATGCTGACGCAGCGCAGCAGCGACCACGTCCTCGCGGCGACGTCGCTGGGCGTGAAGCGCGGCGCGATCGTGTTCCGGCACATGCTGCCGAACTCGCTCGGGCCGGTCATCGTGCAGGCCACGCTGACCCTGGCCACCGCCATCCTGGAGGCCGCGGCGCTGTCGTTCCTCGGTCTGGGCGACCCGGACCCGAACCGGGCGGAGTGGGGCATCATGCTGAGCAAGGGTGCCCGGCAGTTCCTCGACGTCCGGCCCGAGCTCGCGTACTACCCGGCGATCGCGATCATCATCGTCGCGCTCGGGTTCACGCTGCTCGGCGAGTCCCTCCGCGAAGCCCTCGACCCGAAGAACAGGCGGTGAACACCGATGGCACTCCTTGAAGTCCGTGACCTCACGGTCCAGTTCGTCCGCCGTGGCGAGCAGTCGTTCACCGCGGTCGACAACGTCAGCTTCGACGTCGAGCCGGGCCAGACGGTCGGCCTGGTCGGCGAGTCCGGCTGCGGCAAGTCCGTGACGTCGCTGGCGATCATGCGGCTGCTGGCCAAGCGCGGCAACAAGGTCAGTGGTTCCGTGCGCTTCGAAGGTACCGACCTGCTTTCGTTGTCCGACAGGGACATGCGCGACCGCCGCGGCCGCGACCTCGGCATGGTGTTCCAGGACCCGCTGTCCTCGCTGAACCCGGTCATCCCGATCGGGCTGCAGATCACCGAGGTGCTGGAGCGCCACCGCGGGATGTCGCGCAAGGCGGCGTCCGTCGAAGCGGTGGACCTGCTCGACAAGGTCGGCATCCCCGACCCGTCGCGCCGGCTTTCCGAGTACCCGCACCAGCTTTCCGGCGGGATGCGGCAGCGCGCGCTGATCGCGATCGCGCTGGCGTGCCGGCCGCGGCTGCTCATCGCCGACGAGCCGACCACCGCGCTGGACGTCACCATCCAGGCGCAGATCCTGGCGCTGCTGCGGGAACTGGTGCAGGACACCGGCACCGCGCTGATCATGATCACGCACGACCTCGGCGTGGTCGCCGGGCTGTGCGACGAGGTCAACGTGCTCTACGGCGGCAAGATCGTCGAGCGGGCGCAGCGGCACCAGCTGTTCGCCGAGCCGCGGCACCCGTACACGCACGGTCTGCTGGCCTCGATCCCGCGCTTGGACGCGGGTCGCGGCGAGAAGCTGATCCCGATCCGGGGTTCGGTGTCCGACAACATCCCGTGGGACCACGGGTGCGCGTTCGCGCCGCGCTGCCCCAACGCGCTGCCGGTCTGCCGCGAGGTCCAGCCGCAGCTGGTGCCCGACCAGGGCGGCCTGCTGCGCTGTCACAACCCCGTGCGGCCCGCGGTCGCCGCGGGAGGAGGAACCCGATGACCCGTCCTGCTGGTGACGTGCTGCTCGAGGTCACCGACCTCAAGGTGCACTTCCCGATCAAGAGCGGCGTCGTGTTCGACCGGACGGTCGGGCACGTGTACGCGGTCGATGGCGTCGACCTGGCCATCCGGCGAGGCGAAACCTACGGCCTGGTGGGCGAATCCGGCTGTGGCAAGTCCACTTTGGGCCGGGCGATCCTGCGGCTCAACGAGCCCACTTCCGGGCACGTGGTGTTCGACGGCACCGATGTCGCCCAGCTCAAGGGCGAGGAACTGCGGAAGGCCCGGCGCCGGATGCAGATGATCTTCCAGGACCCGATGTCCAGTTTGGACCCGCGCCAGTCGGTCGAGTCCATCCTCGTCGAGGGCATGCACGCGCACGGCCTCGACAAGGACAAGGAAGCCACCCAGCGGCGGCTGCGGCAGCTGCTGGCCGCGGTCGGCCTCCCGGAGACGTCGCTGCGCAAGTACCCGCACGAGTTCTCGGGCGGGCAGCGCCAGCGCATCGGCATCGCGCGGGCGCTGGCGGTGGAGCCGGACCTGATCGTCGCCGACGAGCCGGTGTCCGCATTGGACGTTTCGGTGCAGGCCCAGGTGGTGAACCTGCTGGAGGACCTGCAGGACCAGCTCGGCCTGACCTACGTGGTGATCGCGCACGACCTCGCGGTGGTGCGGCACATCTCCGACCGCATCGGCGTGATGTACCTGGGCGCGTTGGTCGAGGAGACCGACGCGGACTCGCTCTACCGGGACCCGCTGCACCCGTACACCAAGGCGCTGCTGTCGGCCATCCCGGTGCCGGACCCGCAGGTCGAGGACACCCGCGAGCAGATCCTGCTCGCCGGTGACCTGCCTTCGCCGGCGAACCCGCCGTCGGGCTGCCGCTTCCACACGCGCTGCCCGTGGAAGCAGGCGAGCCTGTGCGACACCGACCGCCCGCAGCTGCGCGAGATCGGCGGCGGGCACCGGGTGGCGTGCCACTACGCGGAGGACATCCGCGACGGGCGCATCCAGCCGCACGAGGTGGAGCCGGAACTGGTGGAGCTCACCGGGGCGCTCAACCCCGACCTGGGCCCGCCGGACGTCGGCACCGCAGCCGAGATCCTGTGACGCTTCGCTGAGCACGGCCGGCCGGGCCTCGTCCCGGCCGGCCGTTCTCATGTCTCCAGCTTGGCGGCCCGCGACTGCAGGTACGCCTGTTCCGGCAGGCTCAGCGTCCGCCGGGCGGCGGCCAGGTACGCCGCGCGAGCCCCGGCCGCGTCCCCGGACAGCTCGAGCAGGTGCGCGCGGATCGCGTCGACCCGGTGGTGCCCGGCCAGCGCGGGGTCCTCCGCCGCCTCCGCCAGCTCCACCAGCCCGGCCCGCGGGCCGTGGACCTGCGCGAACGCCACCACCCGGTTCAGCGTCACCATCGGCCCCGGCGCGACGACCCGCAGCAGGTCGTAGAGGGTGAGGATCTCGGCCCAGTCGGTCGCTTCGGCGTCGGCGGCCTCGTCGTGGACCGCGGCGATCGCCGCTTGCAGCTGGTAGGGGCCGACCGGCGCCGTCGCGAGGGCGTGCGTGATCAGCTCGACGCCCTCGTCGATGAACGCCCGGTTCCACCGGCTCCGGTCCTGGGCGGCGAGCGGGACCAGCGCCCCGGACGCGTCGGCCCGGGCCGGCCGGCGGGCATCGGTGAGGAGCATCAGGGCCAGCAGGCCGGTGACCTCGCCGTCGGCCGGGAGTTCCGCGCGCAGCTGCCGGGTCAGCCGGATCGCCTCGGTCGTCAGGTCGACGCGGCTGAGTGCGTCGCCCGAGCTGGCGGTGTGGCCCTCGGTGAAGATCAGGTAGAGCACCTGCAGGACCGCGGCCAGCCGCTCGGGGCGGTCGTCGCCCGTGAGCTGCTCGCCTTTCAGTTTTTGTTTCGCGCGGCTGATGCGCTGGCCGATCGTGGCCTCGGGCACGAGGAAGGCGCGGGCGATCTCGGCGGTGGTCAGCCCGCCGACCGCGCGCAAGGTGAGGGCGACCTGCGACGGCCGCGTCAGCGAGGGGCGGCAGCAGAGCAGCAGCAGGGTCAGCGTGTCGTCGACGCCGCTGACCGGCTCCTGGCCGGGCGGCTCGGCGAGCACGACGGCTTCCTCCCGCCGTTGCCGCGCGGTGTCGCTGCGCCACTGCTCGATGCGCCGCCGGGACGCGGTCGTGATCAACCACCCCTTCGGGTGATCCGGGACCCCCTCGACGGGCCACTGCCGAGCGGCGGCCAGCAGCGCCTCCTGAACGGCGTCCTCGCAGGTGTCGAAGCCGCCGTACCGCCGGACGAGCGCGGCGAGGACCTGCGGCGCGAGCTCGCGGAGCAGGCGCTCGACGTCGCTCACAGCTCCGGTCCGTGCAATCCCATCACCGGCCGCACCTCGACCTTGCCGAAGGACGCCTCCGGAAACTTCGCCGCGATCTCGAGGGCGCGGTCTTCGCTTTCGCAGTCGAGCAGGTAGAAGCCGGCGAGGAACTCCTTGGCCTCGGCGAACGGCCCGTCGGTGGCGCTGCTGCCCACCCGCTTGGTCAGTTCGGGAAAGGCGAGCCGTTCGGAGACGATCCGCTCACCGGAGGCATCGAGATCATCGTTGAGCTGCTGGTAGTAGGCGAGCCCGGCGGCCCGCTGCTCGTCACTCATGCCCTCCCAAGCCTTGCGCGACTCGGGGTTGCCGTAGATCAGCACCACGTATTTCACGTTCGCCTCCGCGAGGATGTCGAAATCCGCTTGGTGGCGCCTACGTCTCTCGGCAAGCACCACCTGTGAGGAGAATGACATGAGCGAGCAGCAGATCCGCGAACTGATGGCCACCCGCGAGATCGCGATGACGGCCCGCGACGCTTCGACGTTGGGCTCCCACTACGCGCCCGACGTCGTGGCGTTCACGTTGGCCCCGCCGCTGGTGCACCGCGGCGCGGAGGTCATCGACGTCGCGGCCCGGAAGGCGTGGTTCGAGACGTTCGAGGGCCCGATCGAGTACGAGATCCGCGATCTGGAGATCACGATCGGCGGAGACATCGCGTACAGCCACTCACTGAACCGCATGTCGACGACCCCGAAGGGAGCACCGGCGCGATTCGAGCTGTGGTTCCGCTCGACGGTGTGCTTCCGGCGTGAGGGCGGCGAGTGGCGGATCACGCACGTGCACGACTCGGTGCCGTTCTACATGGACGGAACGCTGAGCGCGGCGGTCGACCTGAAGCCCTGACGGCCGGCCGGAGTTGTCCACATGGGGGTGGAGCCTGTGGACAACTCTGGGGATCGCTCGTTCGGGGGTGAGTTGTCCCGGGAATCACGCGTGATGCCTCTCTGGTCACGTGTGATGCCCCGGTGGTCACGGGTGATGCCCCTACCGACCCGGACGCCGGATTGTTCAGCGGCCGCTGATGCGGCTACGTATCGGGTCGGCAGGGGGGGTGTGGTCGGTGGGGCCGGCCGTCGAGGTGGCGGCCAGGCCGGCTGGCGCCGGATGCCGCGGGCGATCTGCCGGGCGGACGCCGCCGCCGACTCGGGGCACGCGACCACCGACTCCTCGGGCCGCCACCGTGGCCGCCGTCGAAAACGTTGTTTCCGGGCGACACGATCGGCTGACCCCGACCAAAGTCGTACCTCGGGCAATACCTGAGGATGCCGCCCGGGGCGTGCCGGCCCCGGTACCCTTCGGAAAGCGAACACCAATCCGGGCGTAGGTACCAGGGGGTACGGGCTGTGCACATCGACCAATGGCTGGCGTCGATTCCGGCGATCTCGGTGTACCTGATCGTCGGCGCCGTGATCATGATCGAGAGCCTCGGCATTCCCCTGCCCGGTGAGGTTGTGCTGGTCAGCGCCGCCTTGCTCACGCTGTCGCACCCCAACCTGAGCCCTCTCTGGGTCGGTGTCGTGGCCAGTGCCGGTGCCATCGTCGGTGACAGCATCGGCTACCTGATCGGGAAAACCGGTGGGCAGCGGCTGTTCGCCTGGGCCGGGCGGAAATTCCCGAAGCACTTCGGGCCCACACACATCGCCAACGCCGAACGGATTTTCAACAAACGCGGTATGTGGGCCGTCTTCTTCGGCCGGTTCATCGCGTTCCTGCGCATCCTCGCCGGCCCGCTCGCCGGGTCGCTGCGCATGCACTACCCCAAGTTCCTGATCGCCAACGCCCTCGGCGGCATCGCCTGGGCGGGTGGTACCACCGCGCTCATCTACTACGTCGGCGAGGCCGCCGAGAAGTGGCTCGGCGACTTCTCCAAGTACGGCCTCGTGGCCGCCATCGTGCTCGGCGCGGTGGTCTTCGTCGTCATGAAGAAGCGCCTCGGCCGCGAGCACCAGAGCGCCGCGGAAGCCCCGAAGCAGGAAGAGACCGCCGCCTAGACCGCGACGAGCTCGGGGTCGGGTTTGCGTGCGGTTCGCAGCGAGCCGAGCAGGACCCCGGCGATCACGACCACGGCGGCGCCGACCTCCGGCCAGGTCGGCCGCTCGCCCAGCAGCAGGAACGACGCCGTCAGGCCGACCACCGGCACCAGCAGCGAAAACGGTGACACGACGCCGGCCGGGTTGCGGCGCATCAGCGTTGTCCACAGGCCCGATCCGACGACCGTGCCGATCAGCACCACGTACGTCAGGCCGCCCAGCGCGGTCAGGCCCGTCGGGGTGCCGAGCGTCGTCAGGGAACGCCACTGCGCGGCCGGCCCCTCCATGATCAGCGACAGCGCGAACATCGGCAGCGGTGGCACCACCGACATCCACAGCGTGAAGTGCAGCGGGTTGTCCGGCTCGGCCTTGCGCGTGCTGAGGTTGCCGAACGCCCAGCTCAGCGCGGCCAGCAACGTCAGGACCATCGGCAGCAGCGCCGCGTGCCCGGACCGCTGCCACGCGATCGCCGCCATCCCGGCCACCGCCAGCGCGATGCCCGCCAGCTGGTGCGGTGTGACGCGTTCGCGCAGGAAGACCGCGCCGAGCAGCACCGTGAACGGCGCCGACGCCTGCAGCACCAGCGACGCGAGCCCGGTCGGCATCCCGGTGTCCATCGCGATGAACAGGAACGCGAACTGGCCGGTGCCGAACCCCAGGCCGTAGCCGAGGAGGTGGCGCACCTTCACCTTCGGCCACGGGACGAACAGGATCGTCGGCACCGCGATCACGGCGAACCGCAGCGCGCCGGCGAACACCGGCGGGAACTGGCCGAGCGTCGCGTGGATGGCGAGGAAGTTGAGGCCCCACAGGACGGCGACGAGCACGGCGAGCAGGCGATCACGGGCGGGCATGCCTCCACTCTGACAAGGTCGACCGTGAAGGACCAGCGAGAATATCTGCAGGAACCTTGTAGCTGTGCTTCAACTAAGCTGACGGCGTGGATCTGGGCCGGTTGCGCACGCTGCGCGAGTTCGCCGATCGCGGCAGCGTGACGGCCGCAGCGCGGGCGCTGCACTGCACGCCGTCCGCGGTTTCGCAGCAGCTGCGCGCGCTGCAGGGCGAGGTCGGCCTGCCGCTCACCGAGCCGGCCGGCCGGGGCCTGCGGCTGACCGACGCGGGCCGGGCGCTGGTCGCCCGCGCCGATGAGGTGCTCGCCGCGCTCGAGCGGGCCGAGTCCGAACTGGACACCTACCGCAGCGCGCCGCGCGGGCGCGCGCGGATCGCGATCTTCCAGTCGGCCGGGCTGATGCTGCTGCCCGGGCTGCTGAGCCGCGTCGCCGGGTACGACGGCCTGGAAATCGACGTCCGGGACGTCGACATGACGCCGCCGGAGGTGCCGGGCCTGGTCGCGGACTACGACGTCGTCGTGGCGCACCGCGACGAGCACGCGCCGGAGTTCGACGTCGGCCGCCTCGACGTCGTGCCGCTGCTGCGGGAGCCGCTCGACGTCGCGCTGCCGGTCGGGCACCGGCTGGCGAACCGGCGCCGCGTGGAGCTGTCGGAGCTGGCCGACGAGCGCTGGATCAGCGTCGACTTCGGCTTCCCGGTGGACGACGTGCTGCGCTCGCTGACCATCCGCACCGGGGTGCGGCCGGTCGTCGTCCAGCGGATCAACGACTTCCGCATCACCGAGCGGCTGGTCGCCGCGGGGCACGGGATCGCGCTGCTGCCGCGCTACACGATGGACACCCGCCGCGGCAGCGGCCTGGTCGGGCGCCCCTTGGCCGGCATCCGCGCGGCTCGCCTGGTGGAGGCGGTCTGCCGGACCGGCGCCCGCCAGCGGCCGGCGGTGGCCCAGGTGATCGCGGAGCTGCGCGCGGAAATCGTTCAGCTCACCGCTTGAAGCCGCGCAGGTAGGCCAGCGCGATGCCCAGCGCGTCCTCCAGCGCGGTGAGGTCGTGCCGGATGTGCGCCAGCAGCAGTCCACCTTGGACGGACGTCATCGCCGCCTGCGCCAGCCGCGCCGGATCGGCGCCGGGGTCGAGCTCGCCCTTGTCCTGCAACGTGGTCAGCCCACGCTCCAGGTGGGACTCCCAGGTCCGGTACGCCCGGTCGACCAGCGGCGCGAGCTTCGGGTTGTCGCCCACTTCGCCGGCGAGGTTGCCCAGCGGGCAGGCGATCGGCGCACCCGCGCGGCGGTGGATGTCCAGCAGCTGCTCGGTCCACGTCTCGAGATCGGCCCAGGAGGCCAGCGTGAAGATCGCCGGCTGGTTGCCGAGGATCTGCTCGAGGTACCGGTCGATCACGGCCTCGACCAGCTGTTCCTTGTTCTTGAAGTAGTGGTACATCTGCGATTTCCCGGCGCCGCTCGCAGCCAGCACCTTGTCGACGCTCGTGCCCGCGACACCGTCGACGTACATCAGCGCGGCGGCCGCGTCGACGATCGCGTCGCGCGTCCGCTTGCCCCGCGGGGTCGTGGCCGCTTGCGTCTCCATGTACTGGATAGTACAGTTCGGCTCACTGTACCGATCAGTACAACTGCTAGGGGGATCCATGGCACTCGAGAACGCCCTGACCGCGATCAACGACCAAGCCCGCGGCGCGCTGCCGCCGGAAATCTTCGCGGTCCTCGAAGCCGATCGCCGCCGGGCCGGGAACCCGGACTTCGCCCAGGTGGGCGCCCGAATGGACGACTTCGAGCTGCCCGGAGCCGATGGCGCGCCGACGAGCCTCGGCGACCTGGTCGCGGACGGGGCGGCGGTGCTCGTGTTCTACCGCGGGCAGTGGTGCCCGTACTGCAACCTGACTTTGCGCACCTACCAGCAAGAAGTGCTCCCGGAGCTGGGGAAGTACGGCGCGACGCTGGCCGCGATCAGCCCGCAGCGCCCGGACGCCCCGGCGCCGGACCTGGCGTTCCCGGTGCTTTCGGACGTCGGCAGCACGGTCGCGCGCGGGCTCGGGCTGAGCTACCCGGTCTCCGAAGCCGTCCGCGAGGCCATGAAGACGCTGGGCACGGACCTCGAGGAGGTCAACGGCACCTGGGAACTGGTGCATCCGGCTGTCGTCGTGGTCGACCGGGACCGGGTCATCCGGTTCGTCGACGTCCACCCGGACTTCGTCACGCGGACCGAACCCGCGCAGATTCTGGAAGCGGTCAAGTCGCTCTGACGCTGTGCCGGACGCTGTAGGCGATCACCGAACCCAGGACCAGGGCCACGGCCAGGGAGAGCAGCAGGCTGATCCCGGGTTCGGTGACGATCCGGCCGCCGGCGTAGCCGAGGAAGGCCGCGTACGACGTCCAGAGTGTGACGCCGACAGCCGAGGCGGTGAGGAACTCCGCCCTCGGCCACCGCAGCGAACCGGCGAGGAGGGCGCCGACGGTTCCGCCCGACGGCAGCCAGCGGGCGACCACCAGCACCGGCCGGGGATGGCGCTGCAGCCGCCCGTCGAGCCAGCCGAGGCCGGCGGCGAACTTCCGCCGCCGGCTCAGCCGGTCCAGCGCCGCCCGGCCGCCGGACCGGCCGAGGGCGTAGAGCGCCTGGTCGGACGCCAGGCAGCCGGCACTCGCCACGGCGATCACCAGCGCCAGCGACGTCCCGCCCTGCGCCGCCTCGATGCCCATGCCGAGGATGGTCACCTCGGTGGGCAGCAGCGGCACGAGCGAGACGACGAACAGCACCAGCAGTCCCGCCGTCGATCCGTCCACACCTCCATTAACCGCCCGCTCGGCCCCGGGCACTCCCGATCACCGGGTACTCACAGGAACCCGACAGCTCGTCCACAGACTCGGGAAACCATGCCAGGAGGTGTCATGGTTCGCCGCGAGGCTGGCGGCATGAACACACTTTCCGGAAAAACCGCACTGGTGGCGGGCGGCACGCGCGGCGCGAGCCGGGCGATCGCGGTCGAACTGGGCCGGGCGGGCGCCTTCGTGTACGTGACCGGCCGGACCACCCGCGCCGGACGGTCCGAAGTGGACCGTCCGGAGACGATCGAGGAGACGGCCGAGCTGATCGAGCGGGCGGGCGGCCGCGCGGAGGCGATCCGCGTCGACCACCTGGTCCCGGCCGAGGTCGAAGCGCTGGCCAAGCAGGTCGGCCCGCTCGACATCCTGGTGGACGGCCTCTGGGGCGGCGACAAGCACCTGGGCTGGGGCAAGCCGGTGTGGGAGCACGACCTGGGCGCGGGCCTGCGGATGATCCGCCTCGGCATCGACGCGCACCTGATCACCAGCCACTTCCTGCTCCCGCTGCTGATCGACCGCCCGGGCGGCCTGGTGGTCGAGCTGACCGACGGCACGGCCGAGTACAACGCGAAGTACCGCGAAGGCACTTCGCTGCCGTTCTACGTGGCGAAGGCGTCGGCGCACCTGCTGGCGATCGGCGAGGCGGCGGAGCTGGCCGCCCACGGTGCGACCGCGGTCGCTTTCACACCGGGCTACCTGCGGTCGGAGACGATGCTGGAGATCTACGGGGTGACGGAGGACAACTGGCGCGACGCGTGCGAGCGCGTGCCGCACTTCGCGATCTCGGAGACGCCGACGTTCTGCGGCCGGACGGTGGCGGCCCTGGCGGCGGACCCGGACCGGAACCGGTGGAGCGGGCAGACGGTGAGCAGCGGCCAGCTCGCGAAGGCGTACGAAGTGGACGATGTGGACGGCAGCCGGCCGGACGCCTGGCGGTACATGACGGAGGTCGCGGACGCGGGAAAGCCCGCGGACACCACCGGCTACCGCTGAGCGTTGCGGGCGGCCAGTTCCGCGCCGATGGCGGCCAGTTCCGCCCGCAGCGACGCCGGCTCGAGCACCTCGACGCCCGGGCTGAGCGCGACCAGCTGGCCGAGGCCGATCTCGTCCCCTTCCAGGGCGAGCTCGGCCTCGGCCCAGCCGTCGTTGTCCGGTGTCCCGAGGGAAACCACCGTGTCCGCCAGATGCTCCCCGCCGAACACCCGGCGCAGCTCTCGTACCGCCGTCCGGTTCAGCCGGGCCTGCACCCGCACCGGCCGCGCGACCTGCTCGAACGTCACCGACGACGCACTCCACCACTGCGCCAGGTCGAACGACGACGGCCGCTCGAACGCGATGTCGAGCTGAGCCGCCGAGAGGATCCGCGACACCCGGTACGTCCGCAACGCGTCGTCCGGCACCACCCGCGCCACCAGGTACCAAACGCCCGCCTTCAGCACCAGGCCCAGTGGTTCCAGCTCCCGCTCGGCCACCTTGTCCCGGCGCCGGTAGGTGATCGAGAGCCGCCGCTGCGCCCAGACCGCCTGGACGATCGGGGCCAGCGACGGCGGCTCGTCCGGCGAACCGAACCAGCCCGGTGCGTCCAGGTGGAACCGCCCCGCCACCAAAGCCGCGTGTTCCCGCAGCTCGGCGGGCAGGCCGGCGGACACCTTCGCCCGCGCCGCGCTGCCCGCCGTGTCCAGACCGAGTCCCGCGAGGGCCGAAGGGACGCCCAGGGCGAACAGCGCGACGGCCTCACGCGTGGTGAGGCCGTCGAGCCCGGAGCGCCAGCCGTCGACCAGGCGGAAGCCGCCGTGGCGGCCCGGCTCCGTCCACAACGGAACGCCCGCGTCGCGCAGGGCCGCCAGGTCGCGGTGCATCGTGCGCTCCGACACGCCCAGTTCCGTTGCGAGCTCGGCGGCGGTCGCACTGCGCCGGCGCTGCAGTGTGAACAGCAGCGCGACCAGCCGCTCGGCCCTCACCGGTTGGCGCGGTTCACCGCCGAGACGACCGCGCGCAGGGACGCCGTGACGATCGACGGGTCGATGCCGATGCCCCAGAACACCCGGTCCGAGATCGCGCACTCGATGTAGGACGCCGCGCGCGAGTCGTCGCCCGGGGAGAGCGTGTGCTCGCTGTAGTCCAGCAGGCGCAGGTCGAAGCCCACCGTCGACAGCGCGTCGAAGAACGCCGCGATCGGGCCGTTGCCGCGGCCGGTGACCTCGTGCTCGTCACCCTCCACGCGGACCGTCGCGGTGATGTCGTACTCGCCGTCGCCGTTGTCGCGGACGTGCTGGCGGACCAGCTCCAGCGGCGTCTTCAGCTCCAGGTACTCGGCCGAGAACGCGTTGTACATCGTCGTCGGGTCGACCTCGCCGCCCTCGGTGTCGGTGTAGCGCTGGATGACCTTCGAGAACTCGATCTGCAGCCGCCGCGGCAGGTCGAGCTGGTGCTCGGCCTTCATGATGTAGGCGACGCCGCCCTTGCCGGACTGCGAGTTCACCCGGATCACGGCCTCGTACGTGCGGCCGACGTCCTTCGGGTCGATCGGCAGGTACGGGACCTCCCACGGGTGCTCGTCGACGGGTACGCCGGCCTTGTCGGCGGCGTCCTTCAGCGCGTCGAGGCCCTTGTTGATCGCGTCCTGGTGGCTGCCGGAGAAGGCGGTGAACACCAGGTCGCCGCCCCACGGCGAGCGCTCGGGTACCGGCAGCTGGTTGCAGTACTCGACCGTCCGCTTGATCTCGTCCATGTCGGAGAAGTCGATCTGCGGGTCGATGCCCTGGCTGTACAGGTTCATGCCCAGCGCGACCAGGTCGACGTTGCCGGTGCGCTCGCCGTTGCCGAACAGGCAGCCTTCGATCCGGTCGGCGCCGGCCTGGTAGCCCAGCTCGGCGGCGGCGATGCCGGTGCCCCGGTCGTTGTGCGGGTGCAGCGACAGGATCACCGAGTCGCGGCGGGCCAGGTTCCGGCTCATCCACTCGATCGAGTCGGCGTAGACGTTGGGGGTGGCCATCTCGACGGTGGCGGGCAGGTTCAGGATCACCGGCTTCTCCGGCGTCGGCTGCCAGATCTCGGTGACGGCGTTGCAGACCTCGAGCGCGTAGGACAGCTCGGTGCCGGTGTAGGACTCGGGCGAGTACTGGAAACGGAAGTCGGTGTCCGGCTGCTTCGCGGCCAGCTCGACGACCAGTTCCGCGGCCTGCGTGGCGATCTTCTTGATGCCCTCGCGCTCCTCGCGGAAGACCACGCGGCGCTGCAGGATCGACGTCGAGTTGTAGATGTGGACGATCGCCCGCGGCGCGCCTTCGAGGGCCTGGAAGGTCCGCTCGATCAGCTCGTGGCGGCACTGGGTCAGTACCTGGATGCTGACGTCGTCCGGGATGGCGTGGTCTTCGATGATCTCGCGGACGAAGTCGAAGTCGGTCTGCGACGCGGCCGGGAAGCCGACCTCGATCTCCTTGTAGCCCATCCTGACCAGCAGGTCGAAGAACTTGCGCTTGCGCGCCGGCGACATCGGGTCGATCAGGGCCTGGTTACCGTCCCGCAGGTCGACGGCGCACCACAGCGGCGCGCGCTCGATGCGCTTCTCGGGCCAGGTGCGGTCGGGCAGGTCGATGTTCTCGACCAGGTCGTACCAGGGGCGGTAGCGGTGAACCGGCATCGACGTGCCGCGCTGGGTGTTCCAGGCGGGCTGGCCGGCGGGCGCGGGACGAGAGGGCTTGCGGATCTTGCTCATGGGTTTTGGGGTGTCTCCAGCTCGACGGGTGCGACCGGCACCACGAAGCCCCGCGACGGGGAGCCGGTCCGGTCAGGCCCCGTCGCGGCAGCGAAGCAGGAGAGCACGCGCCACGGCCCCACCATAACCAGCGAACGTGCGCCGAGGGAAGCCGGGCCGCGATGGATTCGTTACCCGGACGGTTACTTGTGGGTAGCAATCGGCGTAGCACCGTGCGAAACTGCGGGCATGGGTGAGCACGCAGAGTCGTCGGAGGAGACGCGCGTCTCCCGCCGCGCGGCCGTCGACTGGCGCGAGCGGCGGGGCAAGGCGGCCTCGCTGGTGGCGTCGATCGTCCGCTGGGTCGGTCTGGTCTTCGCGGCCTTCCTGGTGATCCACGTGATCTTCACGGTCGGCTCGGCCAACCCGGACAACGGCATCGTGTCGTTCGTGAAGTCCTGGGCGGACAGCCTCGCGCTCGGCTTCAGCGACCTGTTCACGCCGAGTGACCAGAAGCTGCGCGTGCTGGTCAACTACGGCATCGCGGCCATCTTCTGGCTCGTGGTGTCCGGGATCCTGGCCAAGGTCATCCGCCGGCTGGGCGGGACGTCATAGCGCGGGCCGGCTAGCTCTCGGCGAGTTGGTCGTACACCCGATCGCAGATGTACCGGCGCCCGTAACTTCCTCCGGTGATCTCCCGGAGGAAGCCGGCCTCCTCCAGCTTTTTGATTGCGCTGGCTGCGGTCGGATATGACACGCCCAGGTCCGCCTGAACCTTGGGAATGGTCATCATCGGGTAGCCGATGAGATTCACGGCCAATTCATGGACGGTACCGCGGGCACCGGCGCCCTTCATCGTCTCGATGACCTCCTGGGAGAACGCCATCAGGCTCCGGATGGTTTCCGAAGCCGCCATTGCGCGTGCTTTCACCGCTTCGGCGAAGAACCGCACCCATGGATCGAAGTTGCCCGTTCTGCTCACGCTGAGCAGGTGGTCGATGTAGTCGTCGCGGCGGGGCTCCAGCCAGGGGGACAGGTTCAGGACGGGATGCTTGAGCACGTGCTCTTCGATGAGCTGCAAGGTGATGATCAGGCGGCCGATCCGGCCGTTCCCGTCGCTGAACGGATGCAGCGTTTCGAACTGGTAGTGGCCGAGGGCCACTTTGACCAGCACCGGCATCTCCTGCTCGGCGTTTATCCACTTTTCCCAGTCGCTCACGCCGTCGCGGAGCAGGTCTCCGTTGGGTGGCGGGACGAACCTGGAATGTTCGATTCCCCTGCCGCGGTCTCCGATGCAGACGAGTCTTTCGCGGAGCCTGCCGGCGTCGTAGGCGTCGCCGCGGGTCTCGCTCACGAGGATTTGCTGGAGGCCGGACACGACCTGAAGGCAGATCGGCAGCTTCTTGATGAGGTCGAGACCGGCAAAAGCCGCCTGAACGTAGTTCCGTACCTCTCGCACTTCCGCCGTCGGGTGCTGGCTGCCGACGTACTGGGCTTCCAGTACGTCGGCGTAGGGCGCGTACGTTCCTTCGAGTGCCGAGGTGCTGACGGCTTCCCGGGTCAGCGACGGCCGGACCAACAGGTCGGGATTGGGTAGCCGGTCGGTGAGGGCGTCCAGGGAGCCAAGTGCACGGTCGGCTTCGCTGATGAGCTTGTACGTGCCGGGTGAGAGTTCGACGAGGTTGGGGAGGGGAGCGGGTACGAACGCGAAGTGGCTGTAGGGCTGGTTGGTGCGGCCGTCGACGCCGCTGATCGGCACCAGGCGGCCGACTGGTGACTGGTTGAATGTTCCTACCTGCACTTTTAAAGGTTACCGCAAGAAGCGTTAGTTTCCTCGCTGGGTTCTAAGGGTTCTTGCAGTCCAGGGCCGCGAATGCAAGACATCGGTGTGATCCTTTGAAACTCCGGGTTGGCTGCTAGCTCTCGAGCGCGGGCTTGCCCCACTCGTCGGTGAAGGCGAACTCCTCGAGCGGCAGCCGCACCCGGTCCGCCTTCTCGCGCTCGATCCGCCAGTCCTCCGCCAGCACCTCCGGCGACGCCGGCGACCCCACCGCGATCGCCACCTTCGGGACGGCGTCGTCCGGCAGGGCGAACGCCTCCCGCGCCGCGTCCGGTGAGAAGCCCGCCATCTGGTGGGCGATCAGGCCCAGCTCCACCGCCTGCAGCACGAGGTTCTCCGACGCCAGCCCGAGCCCGTACTCCGCGTAGGGGACGTCGCCCTTCTCGTTGGTCGTCACCATCACGCCGATCAGCAGCAGGCTCGCCCGGTGCGCCCACGCCTGGTTGCCCGAGTTCAGCGTCCCCAGGATCGCGTCGAACGCCGGGGTGCCGCGGACGCCCACCAGGTAGCGGGCCGGCTGGGTGTTGCCGAACGACGGCGCCCAGCGGGCCGCCTCCAGCAGGGCCCGCACCTGCTCCGGCGTGACCGACGCGGAGGAGTCGTACGCCCGCGGGCTCCACCGTTCCGCCATCAGGGTTGCGATCGGGACGCTCGTCACAGCTGGTTTCCGCACGCCGCCGAGCGTACCTACGAGTGCTGTGCATCACTCGGGAGGAAGGGCTCCGCGCATTGCGTTGGTGTTGCGGAAGATTTACATCCGAGGCACCCGCCGGACGGGTGCGGCCCACGTCAAGAGGGTGGCGGGCCGCCCGGGCCCCGGTAGGCTCCAGTGCAAATCATGGGACGCGGGGGCTCTCCGGTGCCCACCAGGGAGCCGCCCGGCCCGCGAGGAGGTTCGGGCGTGGCCCTCGTGGTCCAGAAGTACGGCGGATCGTCGCTGGAAAGTGCCGACCGGATCAAGCGCGTGGCGGAACGGATCGTCGCGACCAAGAAGGCGGGCAACGACGTCGTCGTCGTCTGCTCGGCCATGGGTGACACCACCGACGAGCTGCTCGACCTGGCGCAGCAGGTCAACCCGGCGCCGCCGGAACGCGAAATGGACATGCTGCTCACCGCGGGTGAGCGCATCTCGAACTCGCTGGTCGCGATGGCCATCGCTTCCCTGGGCGCCGAGGCGTGGTCGTTCACCGGTTCGCAGGCCGGCGTCGTGACGACGTCCGTGCACGGCAACGCGCGCATCATCGACGTCACCCCGAGCCGGGTCACCGAGGCCCTCGAGCAGGGGTACATCGCGCTCGTGGCGGGCTTCCAGGGCGTCGCGCAGGACACGAAGGACATCACCACGCTGGGCCGCGGCGGCTCGGACACCACCGCCGTCGCGCTCGCCGCCGCGCTGAACGCCGACGTCTGCGAGATCTACTCCGATGTGGACGGTGTGTACACGGCCGACCCGCGGGTGGTACCGGACGCGCGCAAGCTCGACACCGTCACGTACGAGGAAATGCTCGAGCTCGCCGCGAGCGGGTCGAAGATCCTGCACCTGCGTTCGGTCGAGTACGCGCGCCGCTACGGCGTCCCGATCCGAGTCCGCTCTTCCTACAGTGACAAGCCGGGCACGACGGTGACCGGTTCTATCGAGGAGATCCCCGTGGAACAAGCCCTGATCACCGGTGTGGCGCACGACCGCTCCGAAGCCAAGATCACGGTGACCGGGGTGCCGGACCACACCGGTGCCGCGGCCCGGATCTTCCGCGTGATCGCCGACGCCGAGATCGACATCGACATGGTGCTGCAGAACGTGTCCAGCACCGTCTCCGGCCGCACGGACATCACGTTCACGCTGTCGAAGGCCAACGGCGCCAAGGCCGTCAAGGAGCTGGAGAAGGTCAAGGCGGAGATCGGCTTCGAGTCGGTCCTCTACGACGACCACGTCGGCAAGGTGTCGCTCGTCGGCGCCGGGATGCGCTCGCACCCGGGTGTCACGGCGACCTTCTGCGAGGCGCTCGCCCAGGCCGGCGTCAACATCGAAATCATCAACACCTCGGAGATCCGCATCTCGGTGCTGATCCGGGACGCGCAGCTCGACGAGGCCGTGCGCGCGATCCACGAGGCGTTCGAACTCGGCGGCGACGAAGAAGCCGTCGTCTACGCGGGGAGTGGTCGCTGATGGCGGACGGGCTGCGGGTCGGGGTGGTCGGCGCGACCGGCCAGGTCGGCGCGGTGATGCGCAAGCTGCTGGCGGAGCGGGAGTTCCCGATCGCCGAGCTCCGGTACTTCGCTTCGGCGCGCTCGGCGGGCTCGAAGCTTCCCTGGCGTGACACCGAAATCACCATCGAAGACGCGTCCACGGCGGACCCGTCCGGTTTGGACATCGCGCTGTTCTCCGCGGGCGGCTCGACGTCGAAGGCGCAGGCGCCGCGGTTCGCCGCGGCCGGCGTGACGGTGATCGACAACTCGTCGGCGTTCCGGATGGACCCGGACGTGCCGCTGGTCGTCAGCGAGGTCAACCCCGAAGCCATCAAGGAAGCGCGGAAGGGGATCATCGCGAACCCCAACTGCACCACGATGGCCGCGATGCCGGTGCTGAAGCCGCTGCACGACGAAGCCGGGCTGGTCCGGCTGGTCGCCTCGACGTACCAGGCGGTGTCCGGCAGCGGGCTGGCCGGCGTCGACGAGCTGGCCGGCCAGGTGAAGGCGGCCGCCGAGCACGCGTCGCTGCTGACCCACGACGGCGCGGCGATCGACTTCCCGAAGCCGGAAAAGTACGTCCGGCCGATCGCGTTCAACGTCCTCCCGATGGCCGGGTCCATTGTGGACGACGGCGAGCTGGAGACGGACGAGGAGAAGAAGTTCCGCAACGAGAGCCGCAAGATCCTGAGCATCCCGGGCCTCGGAGTCTCGTGCACCTGCGTGCGCGTGCCGGTGTTCTCGGGGCACTCGATCTCGGTGAACGCCCAGTTCGAGCGGCCGCTGACCGTCGAACGCGCGACGGAGCTGCTGGCGCACGCGCCGGGCGTGGAGCTGTCGGAGGTCCCGACCCCGTTGCAGGCGGCGGGCAACGACCCGAGCTACGTCGGCCGCATCCGCGTCGACCAGGGCGTCGAGGGTGGCCGCGGGCTGGCGCTGTTCATCTCGAACGACAACCTGCGCAAGGGCGCGGCGCTCAACGCCGTGCAGATCGCCGAGCTGGTGGCCCAGCAGCTCTGACGACCACGCCGGAGGCCCCGCACCGCGCTCGGTGCGGGGCCTCCGCGCGTTTCACGGCCGGGTGGTCGAGCCGTGGCAGGCGAGGTAACGCGTCTTGACGAATTCGTGGACCGGCTTGCCACCGTAGGCCCAGACCAGCGCGTCCGCGTGCGTGCCGAGCACCATGAACTGCTCGACGGCCTCGTCGCAGCGTCCGTTCACCACCAGCGCCTTGGCCGCGTAGGCCCGGTCGCGCAGGTTCGCCGGGTGGTCCCGGCCCTCGCCGGCCAGCCAGGGCACGACGACGTCGAGCGCGCGCTGCGTCCGTTCGCTCTGCCACGCCTCGACGTCCTTGGCTTCCGCTTCGTGCGCGGCGACCAGGGTCAGACCCGCGAGCTTCGGCGCCTTCGCCGCGGCCTCGTCGGCGAAGGCGAACATCTGCTCGTGCGAGCCGAACCACTTGGCGCACCAGTACTGCAGCGCCTGGTCGTGGGCGGCGCGGTGGAGCGGGTCCCGGGCAGCGAGCTCCGTCCAGACCGCGCGGAAGCCGTCGTTGTCGTACTGCCGTCCGCGCGCGACCATGAGCATGGTGCACCACGGGGTGGGGTCCTCCGGCACGGCTTCGACCGCGGCGCGCGTTGCCGCTTCGGCGTCCTCGAGCACCCGGAAGAAGCCTGCCCACTGCTCCTCGGAGACGTGCTCGGGGGTGGCCCTCGTGCGGATCTGCCAGGCCAGCGCGACCAGGCCCTGGGCGTTGACGACGGCCGCGTCCGCGCTTCCGGACGCCTGCCACGCCTTCAGCGGGGCGTCGTCGTCCGCTGCCGCGTCGCCGAGCTGCTGCACGGCGAAGGCGCGGCGGTCCCAGTCAGTGCCCAGGTCGGCCAGCAGCGTGGCGGCCGGCTGCCAGTCGCCGGCGCGGTAGGCCGCGACGGCTTCGGCGACGCGGGCGTCGGCGAGGAACGGCGCCGCCGACACCTCCTTGCCCGCCGGCAGGCCCCACCGGGTCACGTCCAGCAGCTCGGACTTCGGCTTGTCGTCCTGGGGGACGAACTGCGCGAGCTCGTCCCGGGAGAGCGTCTTCGCGTACTCCTCGACCGTCATCCCGCGAGCCCTGGCCGCTTTGACCAGCGCGACGGCGGCCTTGCGGCGCTTGGAGTTGAACAACGACAGCACGGTTTTCTCCTCAGTGATGGACGGGCAGCACGCCGGTGGCGGCCAGCAGGCGGCGCAGCGGTGCCGTGTCGTGGTCGACGGCCGCCGCGGCGTCGACGGCCGCGGTCAGCTCACTGCCGTGGGGTTCGTCGACGACGAATTCGGGCGGCCCGGACCACGACAGTTTCCAGTGCGCTACCTCGGCTTCCGCGAGGTACGACTGGACCACAGTGGACAGTCGCTCCCGGACCGAGGGTGCGGCGAACTCGCGCTGGGCCCGGGGACCGGCCGACGCCGGCGGCTTGCGTTCCGGGTCGGCCAGCTGGGCGGCGCGGCCGGCGTCGATGAGGTCGAGCGCCTGCGCGATCGTCCCGCCCGGACCCAGGATCCTGGCGGCCTCGCGCGTCACGGTGTGCCGGACGCCGAGGTCGACGAGCCGGTTCCAGTCCGTGCGCCGCTTGAGCTTCGCCTTGTCGGACAGGTCGGAGGCCATCGCCGCCTCCAGCGTCGGGACGGGGTCGCGGAGGATTTCGCTCGCCGGGTGGTCGCCGCCGGGCCGTCCCGGAACCTCCGGCAACGCCTCGAGCGCCGCGATCCGGTCCGGCGTCGGCGGGTGCGTGGCGTACCGGGACTCCTCCTTGGCCGGCGGGTGCTGCCGGAGCCGGTCGAACTCCGCGGCGCGGGTTTCGTCGGTGAGCAGCTCCGCGAAGCCGCCGGCCAGCCGGTCGGGCAGGTAGCCGGCGTCCCAGCCGATGGCGACGTAGCGGTCGGAGTAGAAGTCCCAGGCGGCGTCGAGGACTTCGACCTCGCGCAGCACGCCGGTCATCGCCGCGGTGCCGGCCACGCGGGCCGCGGCGGCGTCGGCGGCGAGCTCCTGACGGCGGCAGACCGCGGCGGACACGGCGAAGTAGAGCTTCGCGTAGAGGACGAACAGCTTGCGGACCAGGCCTTCGAACCAGCCGTCACCGCCCAGGCCGGCCAGCGCGCGCTCGATCGATCGGCGGCCGCGGTAGGTCAGCGCGGCCAGCCGGGTGTCGCGGTTGCTGTAGTGCCCGAGTTCGTGGCCGAGCAGGGCGCACAGCTGGTCGTGCCGCAGCCCGGCGAGCAGCTGCGCGCCGATGAACATCTCGCGCCGGCGCACCCGCAGGCCGAGCCAGCCGGTGCGCTCGCGGACCCCGGCGTTGACCTCGCTGATCAGCGTGATCGTGTCCGGCGGCCGGGTGCCGACCGCGGCGGCGAGCTCCTCGACCAGTGCCCACAGCGCGGGTTCGCCCGCCCGCGTCGCCGGCACGCCGGGCAGGTCGTCCCCGCGCGTCCGCTCGATCGCGAACAGGGCCTTGAGCAGGGCGTACGACACCGGCACGGCCACGATGGCGAGCTTGATCGCCAGGATGCCGGAGTGGTGCCGGAAGAAGTAGTACTCGGTCACGGCCAGTCCGCCGACGACCAGGAACACCAGTGCCGGGAACCCGGCGAGCAGGGCGACCGCGACGAGCGCGCGCCAAGATGTCTTCACAATGGATCGATCCTCCCCGTGCCGTCCCTCCCCGGACGGTCGGCTCATTGTGCCCGAATGATCGTCACGGCGGATTTCTTTTTGCTCACGAAGAAATCGCGTTGGTGTTTTGGCAGCGGCTGGGGGAACCTGTGCACCGCAAGCGAGTCAAGGGGAGGAACTATGTACACCGCTGTCGACGGCGCCCGCGTCCCGATCCGGATGTGGGCGGATCCCGCGTCGGTCGAAGACCAGGCCATGCGGCAGCTGCACAACGTCGCCAACCTGCCGTGGGTGCACGGCGTCGCCGTGATGCCCGACGTGCACTACGGCAAGGGCGCGACCGTCGGCAGCGTCATCGCGATGCGCGACGCCGTTTCGCCCGCCGCGGTCGGTGTGGACATCGGCTGCGGGATGAGCGCCGTCCGGACGTCCCTCACGGCGAAGGACCTGCCGGACGACCTCGGCAAGCTGCGCCGGCGCATCGAAAGCGCGGTGCCGGTGGGGTTCGGGCTGCACAAGACGCCGGTGAACCCGGCCAAGGTGCACGGCGTCGGCGGCTGGGACGCGTTCTGGAAGCAGTTCGGCGATCTGCACACCGGCGTCCAGGAGCTGCACGACCGGGCCGCGCGGCAGATCGGCAGCCTCGGCGGCGGCAACCACTTCATCGAGGTCTGCCTCGAGCAGGGCGGTGCCGACGAGGGCCGGGTCTGGCTGATGCTGCACTCGGGTTCGCGCAACATCGGCAAGGAGCTGGCCGAGCGGCACATGGCCGTCGCGCGCAAGCTCCCGCACAACGCCGACCTGCCCGACTCCGACCTGGCGGTGTTCGTCGCCGGCACGCCGGAGATGCAGGCGTACCGGCGTGACCTGTTCTGGGCGCAGGACTACGCGGCGCGCAACCGCGCCACGATGGTCGCGCTGGTGAAGCTCGCGCTGGCGGAGGTCGTGCCGGGCACGACGTTCGACGACGCGATCTCGTGCCACCACAACTACGTCGCCGAGGAGACCTACGACGGCGTCGAGCTGCTCGTCACCCGCAAGGGCGCGATCCGCGCCGGATCGGGTGACCTCGGGATCATCCCGGGCAGCATGGGGACGGGCTCGTACATCGTCCGCGGGCTGGGCAACGACTCGTCGTTCCAGTCGGCGTCGCACGGCGCGGGCCGCCGGATGTCGCGGACCAAGGCGAAGAAGATGTTCACCGCCGACGACCTCGCGGCGCAGACGGCCGGCGTCGAGTGCCGCAAGGACTCCGGCGTGGTCGACGAGATCCCGGCGGCGTACAAGGACATCGAATCGGTGATCCGCGCGCAGACGGACCTGGTCGAGGTGGTGGCGCACCTCAAGCAGGTGGTCTGCGTCAAGGGCTGACGGTACGTTGACGCCATGACGAGGGGTGGGATCACGGCTGCACTGCCGGCTTCGGCCGCACTGCTGGCTCTGCTGTTGAGCGGGTGCACCGAGGTCGGCAACGCGGTCGACCAGGGGAACAGGACGGCGGACAAGGTCGCGGCGTGCACCGAGGCGCTCGGCCTCGCCGACCTGAACCCGCTGGTCGACCCGGCGAAGCTCAAGGAGCGCGCCGCCGACAAGGAACGGCGGCTGCGCGAGCTGGCCGGGAACGTCCAGGACCAGGACGTCAAGAACGCGCTTCTCGGCATGGCCGGCTCGTACGTCGAGGTGCAGAAGGAACGCATCGAGGACGCCGGCGTGGTGGCCGGCTGGGTGCAGCGCAACGTCAAGAAGCTCGACGCCCTCCGCGCCGCCTGCGGCTGAGCACCCTGCCGCAGCCCGTCGTGAGTGGTAAGGCGCGTTAGAACTCGTCTTGCCACTCACGACCGCCGCGGCAGGCTCGCTAGGTGCGGCTTTCGGCGAGTGCCGGGGTGGGGGCCGGTGCCGGGGAGCGGCGCCAGAGGAAGCCGGCCGAGGCGATCACCAGGCCGCCGAGGCCCGCCGCCGCGAAGCCCCACGCCGGGGTCGAGTGGTCGATCGCGAAGCCGACCACCGGGCTGCCCGCCGCCAGGCCGAGGCGGGTGAACGCGTCCTGCAGGCCCATCGCCTCGCCGCGGACCTGCGGCGGGGCGATCCGGCTGACCGTCTCGGTCGTCGCCGCCAGGGTCGGCGCGCACAGCAGGTTCGTCGGGATCAGCACCAGCATCAGCAGCCACCAGGGGTGGTCCGCCAGGCCGACCGGGATCACCAGCAGCGCGAGCAGCAGCATCAGCACGCCCTGCGGCAGCGACCGCTTCACCGCGCCGTGCACGACGCCGCCGAGGATCGATGCCGCGCACATCACCGCGATGACCAGCCCCGTCACGCCGAGCTCGCCGTTCGCGCGCAGGGCCGCCAGTGTCGCCAGCTCGGTGCCGACGAGCACGAACAGCGTGCCGCCCGCGATCAGCAGCGTCGCCACGAGCCGGCCGGTCAGCCAGCTCCGCAGCGGCGGCCGGGTGCCCCGCGCGGCCGGCTCGGCCGCCCCTTCGCGGATCGGCGGGTCGACCAGCCAGATGAGGAACGCCGTGCCGCCGAACAGCAGGCCGAGCGCGGTGAGCGTCCACGTCGGCGAGAAGGCCGTGATGGCCGCGATGCCCGCCGCGGGACCGATCATGAAGGTCACTTCGATCGAGATCGTGTCGAGCGAGTACGCCGCGCGGCGCTCCTCGGGCGGCACGAGCGTGGCCAAGACCTGCCGGGCCAGCGAGCCCGCCGGCACCGACAGCATCCCGGCCGGGAGCGCGACGACGGCGAGCGCCACGAACGGCAGGTGCGGCGCGGCGACCCAGAACACCGTCGTGCCGATCCCGCAGACCGCGACCACCGGCCGCAGCCCGTACCGGTCGAAGCAGCGGCCCAGCAGCGGCGCGCCGAGCGCCATCCCGAGGGTGACGCTGCCGCCGACCAGGCCGGCGGCGCCGTAGCCGCGGCCGAGCCCGGTGACGATGTACAGCGTCATGAGCACGCCGTTCATGGTCATCGGGAGACGCGCCAGGAACATCAGGGCCATCGTCGAGGGGACGCGGGGGACGGAGAGCACCCGGCGGTAGGGCTGCAGCGGCACGCCTCCGATGAGAACCCAGGGTGGTACGCGCGTGCAACATATTTCCGCGGTCGGGCCCTGGCGCCGGAGAATTATGAGAGTTACCCTCACTTGGTAGTCACTATCAATTGGGGGTCGCTATGACGAAGACTTACCCGCGCAGGTGGTGGGCGCTCGGTGCGCTCGCGGTGAGCCTGCTGACCATCGGGCTCGACCTGACCGTGCTCAACGTGGCCATGCCGACCCTGGCGGTCGACCTCGGCGCCACGACCACGCAGCTGCAGTGGTTCGGCAACGCCTACACGCTCTCGCTGGCCGCGCTGCTGCTGCCGGCCGGCCTGTTCGGCGACCGCTTCGGCCCGAAGGAGCTGATGCTCGGCGCGCTCGTGGTGTTCGGGCTGGCGTCGCTGTGGTGCGCCTACGCCGGTTCGCCCGGCGAGCTGATCGCCGCCCGGGTCCTGCTCGGCGTCGGCGCCGCGTTCCTCATCCCGCTCTCGCTCTCGCTGCTGAACATCCTGTTCCCGCCGGAGGAGCGGGCGAAGGCGCTGACGACGTGGGTGATGGCGATGTTCGTCGGCATCCCGCTCGGGCCGCTGCTCGGCGGCTGGCTGCTCGACCACTTCGCGTGGGGCTCGGTGTTCCTCATCAACGTCCCGCTGACGGCGGTCGGCGTGGTCGCGGTGCTGTTCCTGGTGCCGCTCACGCGGGGTTCCGGGCGCGGCGCGATCGACTTCACCGGCATCGGGCTCTCGACGGCCGGGCTGGTCGCCCTCACCTACGGTTTCGTCCACGCCGGCGAGCACGGCTGGACCGACCCGGTGACGTACGGCCTGATCGCGCTCGGCGTCGCGCTCGTGGCGGCGTTCTGCTGGACGCAGCCGCGGGTCGCCGCGCCGCTGACCGACCTCGCGTTGTTCCGCGAGCCGCGGTTCGTCTGGGGCGCGGTGCTGGCCACGGTGGCGTCGTTCGCGCTGATGGGCCTGCTGTTCGTGCTGCCGCAGCTGTTCCAGGCGGTGCAGGGGGCCGACGCGCTGCAGACCGGCGTGCGGCTGCTGCCGCTGATCGGCGGGATGCTGGTGTCGGCGAAGCTCGCCGAGCGGCTGGTCGCCGTCCTGGGCGTGCGCGTGGTCGTCGCGGCCGGGTTCGCGCTGCTCGCGGCCGGGCTCGCCTGGGGTTCGGCGACGTCGCCGTCGGACGGCTACGGCGCCACCGTGGGCTGGGAGATCGTCATCGGCCTCGGCACGGGCTCGACGCTGCCGCCGTTGATGACGATGGCGATGGGCGCGCTCACCGAGGGCCGCTCGGGCGCCGGCTCGGCGCTGATCCAGGCGTTGCGCCAGGTCGGCGGCACGATCGGCGTCGCGGTGCTGGGCACGGTGCTGAACAGCGGCTACCGCGACGGCGTCGACGTCGGTGGCCTGCCCGCGCCGGTCGCCGACGCGGCGCGCGGCAGCGCCTCCGCCGCCGTCGCCGTGGCGGGGCAGCTCCACCGGCCCGCGCTGGCCGACTCGGCGCGGGCCGCGTTCACCGACGGCATGGCGGCGACGCTGTGGGTGTGCGCCGGCCTCGGCGTCGCCGGGGCGCTGCTCGCGCTGGTGTTCCTGCCCGGCCGGGCGGCGGCGGGGGCGCTGCCGCCAGAATCGGAGCATGACGTCGTCGCCATCTGAGCCCACGGGGCTGCGGGAACGCAAGAAGGCCAGGACGCGCGCCGCGATCCAGCGGCACGCGTTGCGGCTGTTCCACGAACAGGGCTACAGCGCGACGACGGTGGACCAGATCGCGGCCGCGGCGGAGATTTCGCCGAGCACCTTCTTCCGGTACTTCCCGACGAAGGAGGCCACGGTGCTCTACGACCCGTTCGACCCGGTGCTCATCGAGGCGGCGCTCGCGCAGCCGCCCGAGCTGAGCCCGATCGACGCGCTGCGGGCGACCATGGACTTCATCCGCGAGCAGATCCCCGCCGACGCGTGGGAGGACGAGCGGCAGCGGCAGATGCTGGTGTTCCGCGAGCCGGAGCTGCGCACGGCGGTGCTGGACAAGTTCGCCGAGGGCATCGACCTGCTGGCCGCCTACGCCGCCCGCCGCACGGGCAGGCAGGCGGACGACTTCGAGACCCGCAACTGGGCCGGCGCGCTGGTCGGCGTGGTGATGGCGGCGTTCGTGGGTGCGGCGGCGGATCCGGATGCCGACCCGTTGGTGGTCGTGGACCGGGCCGTCGCCCATCTGGAAGCGGGACTCCCGCTGTAGCCGACCGTCAGTGCACTTTGGACAGTCCCTGCCGCAGGGCGCCCGCCGTCTCGGCCAGTGCTTCGCGGAAGCGCGTGCCGACGCCGGTGAAGTTGATGAACCCGTGGATCAGGTCGTCGTGGCGGCGGAGCGCGACCTCGACTCCCGCGTCGGCGAGCTTCTCCGCGTACGCTTCGCCTTCGTCGCGCAACGGGTCGAATCCCGCCGTGACGACCAGTGCGGGCGGCAGGCCGCTCAGGTCTTCCGCGTGCAGCGGCGAAAGCCGGGGGTCGGTCAGGTCGGTGCCCTCGGGCACGTAGTGGCCTTCGAACCACTTCATGTGCACGTCGGTCAGGAACAGGTCCTCGGCGAACAGGTCCTGCGAGCGGTAGCGCCGCGCGAAGTCCGTCGCCGGGTAGATCAGCAGCTGGAAGGCCGGGACCGGGCCGCCGCGGCGCACGGCCTGCTGCGCGGTCACGGCGGCGAGGTTGCCGCCCGCGCTGTCGCCGCCGACGGCGATCCGCGCCGGGTCGGCGCCCAGGTCGCCCGCCTTCGCCACCGCGTATTCGAACGCCGCCAGCGCGTCTTCCGTCGCCGCCGGGAACGGGAACTCCGGCGCCAGCCGGTACTCGATCGACAGCACCCGCACCCCGGCGTGCTTGGCCAGGAACCGGACGGCGTTGTCGTGGCTCGAGCGGGTCCCGATCACCCAGCCGCCACCGTGGAAGAACACCAGCAGCGGCGACTTCTCGGGCAGCCCCACCGGCGTGTAGAGCGTCGCCGGCAAATCCCCGTCCGGCGTCGGAACGGCGATCTCCCGCACCGAGACCGGCTCGATCGGCCGGCCGCTGACCAGGTGCCGACCCGCGTCGAGCAGCGCGCGCGACTGCTCCACCGAGCCGCGCACCAGCTCCGCGCGGGCGATTTTCTGCAGCCGGAGCAGCAACTGGGCGTCGAGGGCGAGGTCCTGGCCGTCGATGCGGACCGGGCGGCCCGCGACCGCCCGCCGCACCGGCGTGGGCAGCCAGAACGCGAGCTGCGACGCGGCCGCCTGGGCACGGACCGGGAGCGGGATCGCCATGGTTCCTCCATCAGCGTCGGGGCTGCCCCGGAGGTTACTTGCCGGTAGGTAACAGGTCCAGCTGTGACCGGCACCTCGGTCCCAGAGTCTGGTCCTCCAGTTAACTGGAGGGGCTAGCCTGGAAACCGTGACCTCAGCCAGGACGATCAACGTGCTCGGGATCGGCGGTTCGCTGCGTGAGGGCTCCCAGTCCGAACGCGCGCTGCAGATCGCGCTCGACGGCGCCGCGGAAGCGGGCGTCCGGACCAGGCTGCTCACCGGCCCGGACCTCGTGCTGCCGTTCTACGACGCCGGCGTCCCCGACCGCGACGAGCGTGCCACCCGGCTCATCGAGGCCATCCGGGAGGCGGACGGGCTCATCGTCGTCTCGCCCGGGTACCACGGCGCGCTGTCCGGCCTGGTCAAGAACGCCCTGGACTACGTCGAAGACCTGCGCGAAGACCGCCGTCCGTACCTGGACGGCCGCGCGGTCGGCCTCGCCGCCGTCGCGTACGGCTGGCAGGCCGCGGTGACCACGCTCGAGCAGCTCCGCACGATCACGCACGCGCTGCGCGGCTGGGCCACCCCGCTGGGCGGCTCGATCAACTCGGCCGAGACCAAGTTCGACGAAGGCGGCGGCGCGTCGGACCAGAAGAGCATCCGCACCCTTCGCCTGATCGGGCGGCAGGTCGCCGAATTCGCGGTGACGCGCACCGCATGACGTTTTGCCCAGCGGTGCCCGGGTAGCCGATTCACGTGATGCCTGCCATGTGGCGGCACTGTTCCGCGGCTGCGGGATGTTGTGCCGGGTGAGACGCTCGCTGTGGAGCGTCCGCGACAGAAGGCAGGCTGAGCATGGGTCAGGCGATCTACACGGCGGTGGCGACGGCGCGCGGCGACGGGCGGAACGGCGAAGTGACGTCGTCCGACGGCGTGATCGACGAGTCGCTGGCCATCCCCAAGGAGATGGGCGGCCCCGGTGGGGACAAGACCAACCCCGAGCAGCTCTTCGCCGCCGGCTACTCGGCCTGCTTCCACAGCGCGCTGCAGCTGGTCGCCCGCCAGGCGAAGGTGCCGCTGAACGGCTCGACGGTGACGGCGGAGGTCAGCGTGCTCAAGCAGGAGGTCGGGTTCGGCCTCGGCGTCGCGCTGAACGTCTCGCTGCCGGGTCTCGACCAGGCCCAGGCCGATCAGCTGGTCGAGCAGGCCCACCAGGTGTGCCCCTACTCCAACGCGACCCGCGGCAACATCGAGGTCGCACTCTCCGCCACCGTCTGACCCCCCGTCCACGTCCGCACGAGGAAAGGATCACCAGATGAGCAAGTCTCCGATCAAGAGCCCGCTTTCCGAGGCCGACAAGGAGATCACCGGCAACGCCTTGCAGGCGACGCTGGTCGACTTGGTCGACCTGTCCCTCATCGCGAAGCAGGCGCATTGGAACGTCGTCGGCTCGAACTTCCGCAGCGCGCACCTGCAGCTCGACGAGCTCGTGAACACCGCGCGCCAGTACGTCGACGAGGTGGCCGAGCGCGCCAACGCCATCGGCATCTCGCCGAACGGCAAGGCGAAGACCGTCGTCGAGAGCTCGGGCGTGCCGGACTACCCCGACAACTGGCAGTCGGTCGAGTCCACGGTCGCCGCGATCGTCGACATCCTCGCGGCGCTCATCGAGCGGCTGCGCCAGCGCATCGACGAGACCGACAAGAGCGACCTCGTCACGCAGGACCTGCTGATCGAGATCACCCGGGCGCTGGAAGAGGCGCACTGGATGTGGCAGGCGCAGCAGGCCTGATTTTTCCCACCCAAAGGGGCCGTTCCGGACGGAGCGGCCCCTTTCGCGCGCGTGCGCCCAGTACGTTCGGTGGCATGGTCTTGCATCAGGGGAACGCCGACCGCCCGGACCGCACGGCCGGGACTAACCCGCTCTACGCCGGCGCGAACCCGGCGCTCGCCGCGGGCTTCGTCATGCCGCACGACAAGCTCCGCGAAGACTCGCTGCCGCCGGACACGGCGCTGCAGCTCGTGCGCGACGAGCTGATGCTCGACGGCAACGCGCGGCTCAACCTCGCCACCTTCGTCACGACGTGGATGGAGCCGCAGGCGCGGGAGCTGATGGCCGAGTGCGTCGACAAGAACATGATCGACAAGGACGAGTACCCGCAGACGGCCGAGCTCGAGCGGCGCTGCGTCAACATCCTCGCCGACCTGTGGCACGCGCCCGATCCCGCGGACATCATGGGCTGCTCGACGACGGGGTCGTCGGAAGCCTGCATGCTCGCCGGGATGGCGCTGAAGCGGCGCTGGGCCCGCCTGGGGCGCAGCGGCAGGCCGAACCTGGTGATGGGCGCGAACGTCCAGGTGTGCTGGGAGAAGTTCTGCGAGTACTGGGAGGTCGAGCCGCGGCTGGTCCCGATGGAGGGCGACCGCTACCACCTGACGGCTTCGGAGGCCGTCGCGCGGTGCGACGAGAACACGATCGGCGTGGTGGCGATCCTCGGCTCGACGTTCGACGGCAGCTACGAGCCGGTCGCGGAGATCACGGCGGCCCTGGACGCCCTGCAGGAACGCACCGGCTGGGACATCCCGGTGCACGTCGACGGCGCTTCGGGCGCGATGATCGCCCCGTTCCTGGACCCGGACCTGGAGTGGGACTTCCGGCTCCCGCGCGTGGCGTCGATCAACACGTCGGGCCACAAGTACGGGCTGGTGTACCCGGGCGTCGGCTGGGTGATCTGGCGCGACAAGGCGGCGCTGCCGGCCGAGCTGGTGTTCAACGTGAACTACCTGGGTGGCGACATGCCGACATTCGCGCTGAACTTCTCCCGCCCGGGAGCCGAGGTCGCGGCCCAGTACTACACGTTCGTCCGGCTGGGTCGCTCCGGCTTCCAGGCGGTGCAGCAGGCCTCACGCGACGTCGCCATGCACCTGTCTTCCGGGATCGCCGCGCTGGGGCCGTTCTCCTTGCTGACGCGCGGCGACCAGCTGCCGGTGTTCGCGTTCACGACCCGCGAGGACGCGGGCTTCGACGTCTTCGACGTGTCCCGCCGGCTGCGCGAGCGGGGCTGGCTGGTGCCGGCGTACGCGTTCCCGGAGAACCGGACGGACCTGGCGGTGCTGCGGATCGTGGTCCGCAACGGCTTCACGCACGACCTGGCGGATCTGCTGCTGGCGGACCTGGCCCGGGTGCTCCCGGAGCTGGAGCAGCTCGGCGGCCGCCCGAAGGACCCGGCGAAGGCGACCGCGTTCCACCACTAGTGCCAGGACTTGGCGCGGGCGTACTGGTCGGGCCAGGGCACGTCCGCGCCGAGGGTGTTCGCCGCGCGCAGCGGCCAGTGCGGGTCGCGCAGCAGCGCGCGGGCGAGGAACACCACGTCGGCTTGCTCGCCGGCGACGATGTCCTCGGCCTGCTGCGGGTCGGTGATCATGCCGACCGCGCCGGTCGGGAGGCCGGCCTCGGTGCGGATGCGTTCGGCGAACGGCACCTGGTAGCCGGGGCCGACGGGGATCTGCGGGTGCGGGGTGTTGCCGCCCGACGACGCGTCGATGAGGTCGATCCCGCGCTCGGCCAGGAGCTTCGCGAGCCGGACGGAGTCGTCGACGGTCCAGCCGCCGTCGGTCCAGTCCGTCGAGGAGAGCCGGGCGAACAGCGGCACGCTCACCTCGGCGCGGACGGCGTCCGCGATCTCCAGCGCGAGGCGGCTGCGGCCGTCGAAGTCGCCGCCGTAGCGGTCGGTGCGGGAGTTGGACAGCGGCGAGAGGAACTGGTGCACCAGGTAGCCGTGGGCGAAGTGCAGCTCGAGCGCGTCGAACCCGGCGCCGACCGCTCGCCGGGCCGCTTCGGCGAAGGTCCCGGGGAGCGCGCTGACCTCGTCGGTGGTCAGCGGTCGCGCCGGAGCGTAGGTGCCGAACGGCTGCGCGTCGGCTCCGACGCTCGGCCAGCCGCCCTCCTGTTCCGGGACGCTGCCGGTGCCTTCCCACGGCCGCCGCGTCGAGCCCTTGCGGCCGGCGTGGCCCAGCTGCATGCCGATCGCCGTGCCCTGCCCGTGCACGAATTCGACGCTCTTCCGCTCAACGGCCTGATTTCAGCTGCCGTTGCCCCGCAAGCTGATCGCCTTCCACCGCGGACGGGGTGCACCAGACCCGGCCGGCCCCAGAGCGGCCCCCGCCCTTCCCTGGGGGGCGTCCCCTGTTCCAGTCTATCGGCGCTGGCGGGCGAAAACGGCCACGTCGGCAATCTGGGGACAACTCCGCGGAAAACGGCGACCAGCCTGGAACCTGTGGACAGGCGGTTGCGGCGCAGCGCGAGCTGTGGCACGTGCCCGCGGTCTCTTCCCGTCGCCACGGCGGGTACCGGCGGGTAACGTCGACCACATGGGTGTCGCTGCTGACGAACGCCGGGCGCTGAGCGCCCTCTTCGAAGACCTCGGGCCGGACGCGCCGACGTTGTGCGAGGGCTGGACCACGCGGGATCTCGCCGCCCACCTCGTCGTGCGCGAGCACCGGGCGGACGCCGCGCCCGGCATCCTCGTGCCCGCGCTCGCCGGGTACACGCAGAAGGTCCAGGACCGGTACGCCGCGAAACCCTGGGCGCAGCTGGTCGAGCAGGTTCGGCGGGGGCCGTCGAAGTTCTGGCCGACCGCGATCGGGCCGCTCGACGAGCTCACCAACACCGCCGAATTCCTCGTCCACCACGAGGACGTCCGGCGTGCGCAGGACGGCTGGGAGCCGCGGCCCGCGGACCCCACCCGGGACGCCGCCGCCTGGCGGTCGGCGGCGCAGGCGGCGAAGCTGAACCTCCGCAAGTCGCCCGTCGGCGTGACGCTGCGCACGAAGGACGGCCGCGAGGCCGCCGTCAAGACCGGACCCGATCCGGTGACCATCGTCGGCGAGCCGGTGGACCTGCTGCTGTTCGTCTTCGGCCGGGACGCCGTTCACCTGGACTTCGAGGGCGACGCGGCCGCGATCGGCCGGCTGCAGTCGGTGAAGCGGGGGCTCTAGGCTTCGCCCCATGCCGATGATCAGCGTTGCCATGTTCCCCGGCCGCACCCCGGCCCAGAAGAGCGCCCTGGTCCGCGAACTGACCGACGCCTTCGTCCGCACCTGCGGCGGCAAGCCCGAGGGCGTCCAGGTGACGCTCGTCGAGGTCGGTGCCGACCACTGGGCCAGCGGCGGCGTCCTGTACTCCGAACGCTGAGCGGCACTTTCACGTGAAAGTGCCCCTGTGGCTTTTCACGTGAAAGTGCCGGGTGCGTCAGCGCAGGCCGAGGGCCCGCAGGGCGAAGTGGACCTCGATCGCGGTCTGCTTGATCGTCTCGGCGATCACCAGCGAACCGTGGCCCGCGTCGTAGCGGTAGAACTCGTGGTGCAGGTCGCGGTGGCCGAGCCGGTCGAGGTAGTTCTCGATCTGGCGGATCGGGCAGCGCGGGTCGTTGTCGCCGGCCAGCACGAGCACCGGCGCGGTGACGGCGTCGACGTAGGTGATCGGCGAGCACTCCCGGTACACCGCGGGCACGTCCTCCGGCGAGCCGCCGAAGATCCCGCGGTCGAACGAGCGCAGCTGCTCCATCTCGTCCTCGTACGCGGCGACGTAGTCCGCCACCGGCACCCCGGCGACGCCCGCCGCCCACCGCGACGGCTGCGTGCCGAGCGCGAGCAGGGACAGGTAGCCGCCCCACGAAGCGCCGTTCACGACGCACTTCGCCGGGTCGCTGAGTCCGGTTTGGACGGCCCAGTCGTGGACCGCGGCGACGTCCTCCAGCTCGGTCAGGCCGGGACGGCCCTCGATGGCGTCGCGCCAGGCCGAGCCGTAGCCGGTCGAGCCGCGGTAGTTGACCTCGACCACGGCGAACCCGGCGTCCAGCCAGGTCGCGCGGTAGGCGGAGAAGCGGTCCTCGTCCGCCGCGTGCGGGCCGCCGTGCAGGGAGAACACCGTCGGCAGCGGCCCCTCCGGCGCGCCCGACGGCCGCGAGACCAGCGCGTGGATCCGGCCGCCGACGCCTTCGACGAACGCGTCGGTCACCGGCTCGGAACCCGGCGCCCGCTCGCCCGGCGGCTCGAGCAGGATCGAGTCGGTGCCGTCGGTGGTCCGCGCGCGCACCGCGGCCGGCTCGGCGGCACTGGACCACGAGTACTCGACCGTGCCGTCGGGGCGGACGCCCGCCCCGCCGATCCGGCCGGCCGGAGTGTCCACAGAGGACAATTCGGCCGAGTCGAGGTCGTAGCGGTACAGCGAACTGCGGCCCTCGTGGAAGTGGACGACGAGCAGGGCGCGCGCGTCCGGGTACCAGCCCGCGACGACCTCGCCGGGCAGGTCCAGCTCGATCTCGGTCTCGGTGTCCGCCCGGACGTCCCAGACCAGCAGCTCCTCGCGGCCGCGCCGCTCGTGCAGCACCAGCAGCCGCTGGTCGCCGGGCAGCGGCGAGAATTCGAGCGCGGTGAGGCCGTTGCCCTCGCCGTCCCACTTTTCGGCGACGGCCTCGAACCCGTCGGTCGCGAGCACCCGCAGCGCGGGGTGGCGCGAATCGCCGTGCTCGGAGTGCGAGATCGCGATCAGGCTCTCGTCGCGGGAGAGGGAGGCGATGCCGGCGTCGTCCGGGTGGCTGTAGAAGCGGCGCGTCTCGCCGCCGATCCGGGCGAACAGCTCGCTGCCGTCGTCGGTCGAGACGCCGACCGCGACGATCTTCGCGCCGATCTCGAGCCCGGCCTGGTAGCCGTCGTGGACGTCCGGGACGGCCTTCTCCGGCTTGCTGCCCTCGGTCGCGGCGAACGGCTCGCGCACCCAGGAGCCGAACTCGTCGCCGTCGGTGTCGTCGAACCACCAGATCCACTGGCCGTCCGGGGACGGCGTGGCGTGCAGGGTGCCGTTGGGCCGGTCGGTGACGCGGCGGTGTTCGTCCGTCGCGCGGTTCCAGGCGTAGACCTCCCAGACGCCGCTGGCGTTGGAGGCGTAGACGTTGGCTTCCGGGGCGTCGCGGGCCCACTCGGGTGTGGAGATGCGCGGGGCGTGGAAGCGGGCGCGCCAGCGGGCTTCGGCTTCGGCGTCGTCGAACAGCCGGTCCGGGACCACCGCGGGCGGATATTGGTTGGCTGACTGCGTGCTCACCCCTCGATCCTGCCACCTTCTGGCCGTACTGTGTGCGGGGTGCTGGAGGGTTACGCGCCGGGCTACGGGCGAGACGCGGTGTCGATGATGTCCGCGCGCACGGCTGCCGAGCGCGCGACGTTCGCCCAGCCCCTGTTCCGGCCGGGGATGTGGGTGGTCGACCTGGGCTGCGGCCCGGGCTCGATCACGCTGGGCCTGGCCGCGGAGTCCCGGGTGACGGGCGTCGACCGCGACGCGGGCCAGGTGGAGCGCGCCCGCGCGGCGGCCCGCCGCGCCGGACGGTCCACAGTGGACTTCGTGGTGGCGTCGGCGTACGACCTGCCGTTCGCCGACGGCAGCGTGGACGTGGCGTTTTCGCACGCCCTGTTCGAGCACCTGGCCGCCCCGCGGGACGCGCTGGCGGAGCTGCACCGGGTGCTGCGACCGGGCGGCAGGCTGGCGTTGTCCACATCGGACTGGAGCAAGGCCCGCCTGCGCCCGAAGACGGCGAACGTCGACGCGGCCCTGCGCGGGCACTACCTGCTGCGCCGCCGCGCGGGCGGCGACCCGTTCGCGGGCCGCACGATCGCGGACCACTGCGCGTCGGCGGGCTTCACCGACATCGCCTCGCGCGCCCGCTACCGCGAGGACATGACGTACCGCGGCCTGGCGAAGTACGTGGAATCCCGGCTCGGCGAAGCGGTGGCGGACCCGAAGTTCGGCCGCGACCGCGACCAGCTGGCGAGCGCGGCCCGCTCGGCTCTGACGTGGGTCCGCAGCGGCGACGGCGACTTCAGCCAGTGCTGGGTCGAGGTGACGGCGACGCGATAGCCGGGACGCGCGGGGGTCCGGGGGCGAAGCCGCCCGGCGGGGTTTGGGGTTCGACCCCAAAAAACACCGAGAGGGCCAGCGTGGTTGGCGTTTTCCGCCAACACACCGGCCCTCTCGGCGCTCTCGTCGGGGTGGCGGGATTCGAACCCACGACCTCCTCGACCCGAACGAGGCACGCTACCAAGCTGCGCCACACCCCGAGGTACTGCTTAACGGGTCGTGGAGAAGTCTAGCGGACGGTGTCTCGGGCTTTTCGGGGGGCCGACTTACGCGGCTCCGACGAGCCTGACCCGCGCGGGACCAGCGTCAACAGGCTCGCCTCCGGCGGGCACGCGAACCGGGCCGGCGCCCACGGCGACGTCCCCAGCCCGGCCGATACGTGCAGCCACATGTGCGCCCCCCACCGCGACGCCCCCCGCGCCCGACTGCGATCCAGGTCACAGTTGGTGACGATGGCGCCGTAACCCGGGAGCCGGAGCTGGCCGCCGTGGGTGTGGCCCGCGAGGACCAGGTCGTAACCGTCCGTGGCGAACGTGTCGAGCACCCGGGGCTCCGGCGAGTGCGTCACGCCGATGCGGACCGCCGCGCCGCTGTCGGCCGGGCCCGCGATGTCGGCGTACCGGTCGCGGCGCAGGTGCGGGTCGTCGACACCGGCCGCGAAGACGCGCCGGCCGCCGACGTCGATCGTGCGGCGGACGTGCGTCAGGTCCGTCCAGCCGTGCTCGACGAACGCCGCGCGCAGGTCGCGCCACGGCAGCTGGACGCCGTGGATGCGCTTCTTCTTGCCGCGCGGCATCAGGTAGCGGGCCGGGTTCTTCGGCTTGGGCGCGTAGTAGTCGTTGCTGCCGAAGACGAACACCCCGGGCCGGTCCAGCAGCGGCCCCAGCGCCCGCAGCACCGACGGGACGGCCGTCCGGTGCGACAGGTTGTCGCCGGTGTTGACCACGAGGTCCGGGTTCAGCTCGTCGAGCGCGGCGACCCAGCGCTGCTTGCTCTGGTGGCCGGGCAGCATGTGCAGGTCCGAGACGTGCAGGATCGTGAAGGGCCGGGAGCCCGGCGCCAGGACCGGCAGTTCGGCGGTGCGGAGAGTCCAGCGGCGCCGTTCGATGCCGACGGCGTAACCCAGGGTCGCGGCGCCGAGCGCCAGCGTCCCCGCGGCGACGCGCTTCGCCGTCGCCCCCGACGTGCGTGTGTTACTGAGCGTGCTCACGAAGTCCAGGATACGTGCTCAACGGTTGGGTGACTTCGCCGCCGTTCCGGGGAACCTCGCGCTTAGCATCTGCGTCGGCCCGATGAAGTGTCTTTCGGGGGTCCGGGTGGCGGAGCCCCCGGCCGGGGCGAAGCCCCGGTTGTCACAGCGTCTTGAGCCGGGGGGCTTGGGGAGAACGATGGAGCAGTTCGGGCCGTACCGGATCGAGGGCGTGCTCGGCCGCGGTGGCATGGGCGAGGTCCACCGCGCCTACGACACGGCGCACGACCGGGTCGTCGCGCTGAAGCTGTTGTCCGACCCGTTCGTCGCCGACGAAGCCTTCCGCGCGCGGTTCCGCCGCGAGTCGCAGATCGTCGCGCGGCTGCGTGAACCGCACGTGATCCCGATCCACGCCTACGGCGAGATCGACGGCCGCCTCTACCTCGACATGCGGCTCGTCGAAGGCCGCGACCTCAAGGAGCTGCTGGCGGACGGCCCGCTCGAGCCCGCGCGGGCGGCGGGAATCGTGGCGCAGGTCGCCGGCGCGCTCGACGCGGCCCACGCCGACGGCCTGGTGCACCGGGACGTCAAGCCGTCCAACGTGCTCGTCACGAGCGCCGACTTCGTGTACCTGGTGGACTTCGGCATCGCCCGCTCGATGACCGCCGAAGGGACGTCGATCACCGGCACCGGCAACGTGATCGGCACCCTCGACTACATGGCGCCGGAACGCTTCGGCGACGCCCCGATCACCGGGCTGGTCGACGTCTACGCGCTGGCGTGCATGTTCTTCGAGTGCCTGACCGGCCGCCGCCCGTTCCCGGCCGAGGGCGCGGCCGCGCAGATGGGCGCGCACCTGACCGCGCCGCCGCCGGTGCTCTCCCGGGCGCGGCCGGGCCTGCCGCCGGCCTTGGACGCCGTGGTGGCCCGCGGGATGGCGAAGAACCCGGCCGACCGGTACCCGACCGCGGGGGCGTTCGCCGACGCCGTCCGCGCGGCATTGACCGCGTCGGCGCCGCCGATCCCGACGTGGCAGAAGACGTTGCCGCGCCTGGTGCCGAACGCCGCTCCGGCGCCGATGACCCCGCCGCGTCCGATGCCGGTCCCGACGGCCCCGCACCCGGGCCCGCCGACGGGCCCGTTCTCCGCACCGCACCCGGGTCCGCCGACGGGACCGTTCTCCGCGCCGCTCCCGGGCCCGTTCTCCGGACCGCCGCCGATCGCCCAGCCGGGCCGCCCTCCGAAGTCGCAGCGGAACCGGTGGATCGCGCTGTGCGCCGCGCTGGCGGGAGTCGTCGTGGTGGCGTTGGTGATCACCTACGTCGTGACGCGGGACCACGCGGTGCAGACGGGCGGCCCGGGACCGTCGACCCCCACGGCCGACGCCCGAAGCTCCACACCGGACACACAGACCCCGCCGACCGAACCACCGTCCACTTCGGCCACTTCGGAGTCGAAGCCCACCGCGGAATCGAAGCCGCCGCACGACACCAAGCTGTCGGACGCGCTTCCGCCGGCGTACAAGGGAAACGCCACCTGCGCCGACGCCGAACCGGACGCCGGCGCGGTCGCGGCGGTGCAGTGCGTGGACTCGAACGTCGGTGACGTCAGGTCCGGCAACGTCATCCTGAACCAGCCCACCGGCGCACGCTTCATGCGGTTCCCGGACGCGGGCTCGATGGACGCGTTCTTCCAGACCATCGTCAAAGCGAAGGGCCTGACCCGCAACGACGCCCAAGGCGCGTGCCGTCCGTTGAAGGCACCGAACATCTGGGGCACGTACTACCGCGCCGAGACACGCAATCCGCTGCCGGGCGATTTCCTGACGTGCTACCTCGGCGACCCGGCGATTCTCGTGTGGACGGATGGGCAGAACCTGACGGCCGGCCTGCTGAAGTCGGAGAAGGTGACCAACGCCGACGAACTGGACCAGCTCTACTACTGGTGGAACGAGCAGATCCTGTCCACGATGTCCGGCGGCTGACCACCGGAGCGTTCGCCGAGCGCGGCGTTCAGCCGGAGAGCCGCACGGCGACTTTGGTGTAATCGCCGCCCCCGCGGTACCCGAAGATCCGGGGCGCGTACCACCGCGCGAAGACTCAGTCCGTCAGCTTGATTTCCCGGTCGACCGGGACGCCGTTGTCGGGGCCGGGCAGGCCGGCGGGGCAGGCGAGGTCGGCCATCGTCACCGCGCCGGGCCGGTCCAGGTCACCGGTGTACGAGACGCACAGCCGCACGGCGATCTGTTCGTACTGGCCCTGATACCCGCCGCCGACCAGGGAGACGAACGCGTACCGGGCCGTGTACCGGCCGTCGGCGGACAGCTCGCGGCCCAGCAGCACGGTGCCACCGACCCGGTTCTCGTTCGGCACGACGTCCGCGATCGCCCGTTCGACCGACGCCCGCATGGGCGGCGCAGCGGCCTGCAGCTGCCGCAGCGCGTCCGCGGCCGCGGCCCGCGCCCCGGCGACCGCCTTCGGCCGGAGCTCGTCGGCGGGACCGGCGCAGGCCGTGCCGCACGTCGCCACCGCGATCGCCCCGCACAGCCCGGCCAGTCCCGCCCGCAAGCCCATCTCCCGAGGCTACATCCCCGCGATCGCCGCGGTAGCGACCTGCGCGTAGACCTGCGAACCTTGTACCGTCGGGTGCAGGCTCTGCTGGGAAACGGCGTTCGCGGCGTCGCCCCGGGTGAGCGTCAGCACGACCCGGTGGATCAGCTCCGAGCCGCTCGGTGCGCCGGCCCGGTCCTCGCCGCACGCCGCCCGGCCGGCGAACGCCGCCCGCGGATCAGCCCACGTAACCGGGATTCCCGTCGCTTTCGCGTTGGTCACCGCGGTGCGCAGCACGTCGTCGAGGCGGTTGTTCATCTCGTTGATCCAGGGTCCCTCCTCGGTACCGATCCCGGGAATGCACTCGCCGTCGAGCTCCAGCAGAATCGGGTAGCCCATCACGAGGATCTTCGCGTTCGGGGCCCGCGCCGGATCCCGGAGAGACGTAAGAACCGCCTGCAGGGCCGGGCCGATCTGGTCGATCTTCTTCGGCTCGGCCGACGAAAGCGGTTCCCCGTCGTCGCCGAACACCTGGTTCTGGCAGACCGTCACCGACAGCACGCACTGGTTGAAGATCGGTGTGAACCGCGCGTCGTTGCCGCCCGCGGAGAACGTCACCAGGGTCGTGTACTGGTCCAGATAGCCCTGGTCGGGCTGCTGTCCCTCCTGGTACTGCCCGGACCCGCCGGGGAGCAGGTTCCGCGTCGTCGCGCCGGCGCAGGCGGACATGTGGTAGCTCAGCGTCGGATCGAACGAATCCACGCGGGACCCGATCGTGCGGCTGGAGTTGTCCGGCAGGAAGGTTTGGCGCGCCCACGCGCCGGGCGCGCGGTGGCAGGCGTCGCGCATGGTGTGGTCGTCGCCGTGTTCGTCCCGGCCGTCGTGGTCGCTGCTGCGGTAGTAGCTCCACGCACCGTTCACCGGGTCGCCGCTCGCGCCCTCGCCCGAGGCGTAGGAGTCACCGAGGGCGACGACCTGGTTGGCGGGCTTGCCGGGCAGCGGCTGGAAGGCCAGGGCGTCCCACGGCACGTCCCGTACGTCCTCAGCCCACTGGGTGTCGACTGCGCGGTGCGTGAAGTTGTCGAGCGACACGCTCGGGGTGCCGTGGAAGTTGAACGCGCCCAGGGATTCCCAGTGGCCGGGAGCCGGGTTGCGCCCGTCGTCGAGGTAGTTGCCTTCCACGACCGATCGGCTCGGCGAGGTCGAATCGGAGCCGTTGACCGTGTAGAACGCCTGGGGTGTCCGGGCGCGGTGGTCCGGGATGTACACCAGCACGCGCGCCCAGCCGTTGAGCTGCTGGTCCAGCGTCCACGTCCCGGTCACCTTGTGTTTCGCGTTGGCCGGGGTGTCCGTCCACGCGTGTGCGCTCCACATGTGCCCGCCGAAACCGCCGTCGACCTGGTGGAAGTCGATCTTCGACGGGTAGTGGCCCTGGTTGTCGGCGGCGAACTTGAACGTCAGCGAACCGTGGTTGGTCCAGTCCTTGTTGCAGCCGCGGTAGGTCGTGACGTCGCCGGGGACGTCGTCAATGATCAGCGAGCCGGCCGGGAGTTCCGCCGCCCCGCCGCAATCGGGCCGGTAGAGCACCTTCGACGCGGCCAGCGCCGGTTCGGCGGTGCCCGGCGTGTAGCGCGGGTTCTCGCCGCCGCATCCGGTCGGGCAGTTCGTCCAGCTCGCCGAGGCGTGCCACCAGCAGCGCAGGTCGTCGCGCAGGCAGTGGCTGCCGGAATCGTTCGGGTACTGCGACGGCTTGTGGATCTGGCTCATGTCACAGGACACCGCCGCGGTGCAGAACGTGCCCAGCGGCGGCCGCTGCGGGGTGCCGGCGTTGGGCCACAGCGCGGGCTGGTAGGCGGTGCCGTACGTGCCCGCCTTCCAGTCCAGCCGCACCAGCGGGTGCTTCGCCCAGCCGAGCACGCGTTCGGGGTAGGCCCAGTGGCCGGGCGTCTTCGCGTCGTCGTAGCTCGCGTCGAGGAAACCGTTGCGGTCGGGCGGGAAGTCCTCGTTGGCCACGTTGTTGGCCCAGCCGAGGCCGTAGACACCGGCCACCTCGCCCACTGCGTGCCAGCCGCTGTTGTACGCCCAGAGCGCGTACCACCAGTTCTCGATCTTGGCGGGATCGCCGTTGTTGACGGTGATGCCGACCTGCTTCATCTGGTTCCACTTGTCGATCAGGATGTTGAGCCCGGCGGCGATGTTGGCCGCGTAGTCGACGGTCAGCGCGACCTGCTGCGTCGGCGTGTACACCGAGGTGCCTTCGCTGACCTTCATACCGGTGGTCACCTGGGTCGCGCCGTAACCGCAGTCGACGTGGCCGAAGTCCACGCTGTCGACGCCGACGCCCTTGCCGTAGAAGCCGCCCTGGTTGAAGTTGCCGCTTTCGCCGTCGACGGTGTTCATCCCGGACTGCCACATGTTCGATTCCTGGGCCATCACGCCGAGCAGCACCTGGGCGGGCACCTGCCCGCCACCGGTGAGCGCGTGCAACGGGAACAGGCCCTGCGGGGTGTAGGCGGGCAGCGTCGAGCCGTTCCAGCCGGCCGGGCGCTGGACGTTCAGCTGCCCCTTCACCGCGAGGTCGGCCGCCCACTCGGCCATCTCGGGCGTGGCCTGCAGCGACTGGATCTTCGGGTCGTTGCGGGGCACCGCGCACCCGCGGTCGGGGTCGATCGTGGTGGTCGACGGGTCGACGGCGGCCCGCAGGCCGGTGCCGGCCGGCGCGCCGATCGCGGGCGAGGCCGCGCGTCCGGCCGACGGCTGCAGCGCGTCGGGGTGCACGGAAAACTTCGGCTGCGCACCGGTTTTCAGCACCCGGGCCTCGATCTTGACCGGCGACGCGTCACCGGGCTGGTCCGGTGCGCCGTCGACGTTCGTGGCGGACAGCACGGCCAGGGCACCGGTGGTCGACAGGCTCGCACCGGCCGGGACGTCGGCGGCCTGCCAGCCGGCGGGCAGCGGTGTGGCGAGCCGGGCCGCGGCCGGGCCCTGCACGACGACGTGGCCCGCGACCTGGCTCAACCGCACGGAATCCAGCGGCGCCACGGTGATCTTCGTGTCGCCGGCCGGGGTGTAGCGGTGGAGTTCGGTGCCGGCCTTCGTGCGGACTTCATAGCCGACGCCACCGTCCTTGTCCGCGCTCAGCCGGAACGGTGTGCCGGCGGTGTCGGCGACGTGCCGGAGCTTGCCGTCGGAGCCGACGGCGGCGAGGCCGTCCACCGCGGCGGCCAGCACGCCGTCGCCGAAGGGCACCGCGGAGGTGACCTGCCCGCGCGCGTCGACCTGACGCACCACCTGCGCGGTGGGGGCGTCGACGGTCACCAGCCGCGACTCGTACGTGTCGCCGGCGGTGAGGTTGCGGGTGAACACGACCTGGTCACCCGCGCCGCAACCCGGGTTGTAGTAGGCGAGGTTCACCGCGAACGGCAGTTTGCGCACGGCACCGGTGCCGAGGTCGACGACGGCGGCGAGCCCGCCGGCGTGGAAGCGCTCCTCGCGGTTCACTGCCTCACGTGGTGCGTAGACGACGGCGGCGAACCGGCCCGAGCCGGTTACGCACTCCTGCCCGATCCACTGGCTGGTTTCGGCGCCGGGCTCGGTGAGCGTCGCCGCGGTGCGCCAGGCGTAGCCGTCCTTGGCGTCGGCGACGAGGACGTGGAGCCCGGAGGTGTCGCCCACGGTGGTCACCGCGCGGTCGGCGGAGGCGGCCCAGCCGGAACCGAGCACGCCGGCGCGCTGGGCGGGCGGAACCGCCGAGGTGGGGGCTGGGTCGGCGGGTGGTGGAGCGGACGCGGCGGACGCGGTGCTCTGCCCGGTGGCGAGGGCGGAGAGCAGGGTGACGGCCGCCGCGAGGGGCTGCCACCGTGGCGAACGGTGTCTTCGGACTTTGCGCATGGGCGCGTTGCCTTCCTGGAATCGTGACGGCAGCGGCCATCACGGAAAGATGGGTCGAACGCGGTCGCTGAAATGCCGGAACGCCGCGGAAACCGGAGCGAACCGGCGGAAATGAGGGAATTCAGCGCTCGACGGAAAAAGGTGGGCGCGATGTGGAACCGAACGTGTGTGCGGCTCGTGGCCGAAGGCGCGGCAGAACCGTTCACCCCCTCCCCAGGGTTGGTGACCGCGGCGGCCTGAATGGCATCGCTGCAGCGTGTGACGCTAACAGGTGAAGATTGCCATGATCAAGGGCCGACCGAGTGACTGGTCAACCGGCTCGGCCGAGGCTTCGTGGAAGTCTGGCATCACTCGAACGGCGGATTGAGATCATCTCGGCAGCCGCGGTTATGCTCCGTTCGGGAGGAGGAGCCGGCAGCCCGGAATGGGCGCCGGTCATCGAGCCGTCGGTTCATTTTCGACTCCCGTCAACGGTTGTTCCCGGTGAATCGAGGCTTTGATGCGGATCATTTCCGGAAAAACGGCGGCGCTGGCCGCCGCGCTGGCCGCGGTGGCGGCCTTGGTCGTCCCGGTGGGGACGGCGTCCGCGAGCACCAGTGACTGCACTGGTGGGCGGAACGGGTTCGTCGACATCCCCGACAACCAGGACGGCTACTCGGCCGCCTGGAATTCGACCATCACCATCGGGAACGCCGAGGAGCGCCTCGATCTCGAGTTCGCGACCATCGCGGGTAAAACGCGGGGCTTCGCCGTCCTGTGGGCGGATGGCACCAACGGCAGCGGGCCGCCGTACGTCGCCTTCGACTCGGTCTGGATGGACTGGACGAGGGATGGCGGCCACACCTGGATCCAGTGCGGGCCGTTCGGCAACCCCAAGGGCCGGGCGAGCATCACCTCGGCGGCGATGGTGACGAATCCCAGTACGGCTTGGCGGTTTCGCGCCGGGGCCATGGCGCACGGCACGATGTACCTCACCGACTGGTACTGAGCCGGCAAAAACCAGGGGCCCCGCGGATTCCGCGGGGCCCCTGCGCTCAGCGGCCGGGGCCGCCCATGTACTGCGGATCCGGCGGCGGCAGCGGCGCTTCAGGCTGCCCGTCCAGGATCTTCGACACCGCACCGAACCAGGTCCTGGCCGGAGCGTGCCCACCGAAGATGTTGCCGTCGCGGCCGCCTGGACACAGGCTGACCCGGCCCGGACCGGCGTCGCAGATACCGCCTTGGCCGCCGCCGAACTTGAACGTCATGGCCGCGCCGGCGATCTGCGGGGTACCGCCCACGAACGCCGCCGAGACGTTCGACTGCGTGGTTCCGGTCTTGCCGATCAGCGGACGCGTCCACCCCGCCGCGGACGCCGCCTGGAACGACGTGCCGCCGCCGGGCTGGTCGTCCTTGCTCATGCCGACTGCGAGCGTGTTCGCCAGCCCTTCCGGCACCGCCTGCTCACAGGGGGCTTCCTTGATCGGCACCGGCTTCCCGTTGCGGTCGGTCACCCCGGCGATCGGCGTCGGCGGGCACCAGACGCCACCCGACAGGATGGTGGCGGCCACATTGCCCATCTCGAGCCCGCTGACCGGGCTCACGCCGAGGGTGAACGAGCCGAGGCCCGGGCTGTTGCCCTGGGGGCCGTAATACTTCGTCTGGGTGTCCCGCAGCTCGGCCTTGGTCGCGTTCGGATCGGGTGTGCGGCCCGCCGCGCTGCTGGCCATCGTCTCGCGCAGGCCGAGGCGGTGCGCCATGTCCACGGCGGGGCCGGTGCTGCCGATCCGGTCTTCGAGTTCGACGAACGCGGTGTTCGGCGACGTCGCCAGCGCGGTCTGGATGTTCGCGCCACTCGCCAGCCTGCTGTAGTCGCCGGCGTTGCCGACGCAGTACCAGAACGTTCTCGGTTTGCCGGTCGGCCCGCCGCACCCGCCGGGCCCGGTGGTGAAGACGTGCGAGGTGTACTTGTCGGGGATGTCGATCGGCGAGTAGATCCCGGCGATCCCCTTGTCCATCGCCGCGGCGGTGGTGAAGATCTTGAACGTCGACCCCGCGCCGCCCGTGTTGTACACGCCTGCGGGCAGGGTGTACGTCGTCTGGCCCGCGTCCTGGTTCTGCCCGTAGTCGCGGTTCGCCGCCAGCGCCACCACTTCGTGGCGGTCCTTGCCCGGTTTGATCAGCGACAACGTGTTCGCGATGTACGGCTGAGTCTTGTTGACCTGCGCCTCCGCCGAGACCTTCGCCTCGTGGTTCGCGCGCTCGTCCAGGGTGCTTTTGATCGTGTAGCCGCCGGTGTAGAGCTGGTCCTTCGTCATCCCGCTGGCCTTGAGCAGGTAGTCCTCGACGTACTGGCAGAAGAACCCGGCCTCCGGGCCCGCGCCGATGCAGTTGGCCGGGGGTTTCTTCGGGGTGTCCGGGACCACGCCCAGTGGTTCGGCCTTGAAGCGGTCCGCGTCGGCCTTCGCCAGCTTCTTGTTGTCCACCATCCGGTCGAGGACCAGGTTGCGGCGCTGGGTGGCCTTGTCCGGGTGCTTCCACGGGTCGTTGTTGATCGGGTTGTTCACCAGACCCGCCAGCAGCGCGGCCTGCGGCACCGTGAGCTTCTCCGGCGTCGTGTCGAAGTACGCGTGCGCCGCCGCGCCGATCCCGAAGATCTGGCGGGAGAACTCGACGATGTTGAGGTAGTTGGCCAGGATCTGCTGCTTGGTCAGCTTCGTCTCGAGCTGGATCGCGATGCGCGCTTCCTTCAGCTTCCGCGAGATCGACTGCTCCTGGGCCTTCTTCTGGCCGATCGGGTCGGTCCGGTAGACGACGTTGATCAGGTAGTTCTTGGTGAGCTGCTGGGTCAGCGTCGAGGCGCCCTGGGTGTCGGCGCCGGTGCTGTTGCTGACGGCCGCGCGCAGCGTGCCCTGCCAGTCGACGCCGTGGTGCTCGTAGAACCGCTTGTCCTCGACCGAGACCAGGGCCCACTTCATGGCCTCGTTGATCTGGTTCTCGGTGATCGGCAGCCGGTACTGGTCGTAGAGGGTCGCGATCGGCGCCCCGGCGCTGTCGGTGACCGTCGTCACCAGCGGGGGCGGGATGTCGGCGAGGTCGGAGGAAGTCTTCTCCACCGTCTCGCTGGCCTGGTTGGACATCACACCGGCCGCACCCACGACGGGGAAGAGCATGCCGGCGACGAGTACCCCCGCGAGCAGACAGAGGCCGATGAGCTTGAACAAACCATCCGCTTTTCGCACGAGGGCCAGGCTACCCGGAGTGAGCCGGGCGCCGGTGACGCCGTGTCCCCGGAGGTGTGGGATCCGTGACAAAACGGCCCCCCTTCGGTGACAACTGGTAACGGAAGGCATTCTGGGTCTTGGCGGGGGGAACCGAAGGCCCCTACAGTCCGTCAACGTCTCACGAAGACAAGCCGACGGATGGATCAACGCGAGTGGGAGCTCGCCTGCTCCGTTCGGCGGCGCCGGCACCGGGGAGGTGCCCGGGTAACCGACGTGAGCAGAGGGAGACACGCTCGCGGGGGCAGGGCGCGCAGTGCCTTTCCCCGCTGGTGCGTCGATCACCAGGGTAGGGAGCTGGGGGCATGGAAACCAACCAGTCGAGCTGGCGAATCAACGCGTCCTGCCGGGACGCCGATCCGGACGGCCTGTTCGTCCGGGGTGCGGAGCAGAACCGGGCCAAAGCGGTCTGCATGGGCTGCCCGGTCCGGACCGAATGCCTCGCCGAAGCGCTCGACGGCCGGATCAACTTCGGCGTCTGGGGTGGCATGACCGAGCGCGAGCGGCGGGCCCTGCTGCGCCGCCGCCCCGACGTGGAGAGCTGGGCCGACCTGCTGGAAGCAGCCAAGCGCGACGCGCAGGAACGGGTCAAGGTCGGCTGAGCACCTGCCGCGGCCGGGGGGGGGGGGGGGGGGGGGGGGGGGGGCCCGGCCCCCCACACACCCCCCGCCGGGGGGGGGGGGCCGGCGCCCCGTTCCCCGGGGGTCCGCCGG
>NZ_JBFBBT010000020.1:0-173987 GCF_040682815.1 Amycolatopsis sp. NPDC051102 | reverse complement strand
CAGCGTTCGACTTGCATGTGTTAAGCACGCCGCCAGCGTTCGTCCTGAGCCAGGATCAAACTCTCCAACAATGAACAGTTTAATCGAGGCAAATTTCTTGCTCTCAAAGGAACCTCATACGAGGTTCAATACATAAGCTCTACTGGCTTAGTTCACTAGCACACTGTTGAGTTCTCAAGCAACACACCCCGAACAACTCCAGACCCAAGGTCCAGCGTCACCCGAAGCGGGTTATTCCTAGCAGTTTTTGGTGGGACACCCACTCAATCGCTTTCGGCGAGAGCTTGGTTCGTGTCTCCGTGTCGGCCGGGTTTCCCTGGCGACGAAGAGAAGATTACATGCCCGGAAACGGCCCCGAACAGGGGGGTCGGTTAACAAGATCAGCGCAGGTCAGACCCCATGACGGAGCCCGTCTGAGGCTCAGTCTGCCCCTAACCCGCGCCGAGCGCCACCGAAAGAACATTGCTCCGACTACATTGCACCGTATTGCTCCGGTTCAAAGCTCCGCTTAGCGTCGGCGGCATGAGACTCGCCTACGACGACCTCGGCCCGAAGAACGGGCGCCCGGTCCTCCTGGTCCACGGCCACCCCTTCGACCGCTCGATGTGGCGGCCCCAGGCCGAGCACCTGACGAGAAGTGGCTACCGCGTCGTCACGCCCGACCTCCGCGGCTACGGACAATCGAAGAGCCACGACACGAAGACCGGCCTCGACGTCTTCGCGAAGGACCTCATCGACCTGGCCGACCACCTCCATCTGGAGCGCTTCGTCCTCGGCGGCCTCTCCATGGGCGGCCAGATCGTCATGCAGCTGGCGATGGACCACCCAGGCCGGGCCAGTGCCCTCGTCCTGGCAGACACCTTCGCCGGCCTGGACATCCCGCAGGCCAAACAGGCCCGCTACGACACCGCCGACCGCATCGCCGAAGAGGGCATGGAGCACTACGCCGAGGAGCTCCTCCCCAAGATGATCTCGAAGCAGACCCGAGCGACCAGGCCGGACGTCGAAGAGCACGTCCGCACGATGATGCGCAACGCCCCGAAGGAGGGAGCCGCGGCGGCGCTCCGGGGCCGCGCCGAGCGTCCCGACTACACGCCGGGACTGGCGAAGACAGCCGTTCCCACCCTGGTCGTCGTCGGCAGCGAGGACGAGTTCACCCCGGTCGCCGACGCCGAGCTCATCCACCGGGAAATCCGGACTTCCACCCTGGTGGTGATCGAGGGGGCGGGCCACCTGCCTAACCTGGAGCGCGAGACGGAGTTCGACGAGGCACTCAGCACCTTCCTGAACGACAGCGGAGCGACCCCATGACCCAGCAGACCGTGTTCGTGACCGGCGCGAGCGCCGGCTTCGGTGACGCCATCGCGCGCCGGTTCGTCGCCGAGGGCGCCCGCGTGATCGCCGTTGCCCGCAGCGCGGACAAGCTCGAAAAGCTGGCCGGCGAGCTCGGCGACGCCGTCCTGCCGGTGCAGCTCGACGTCAGCGACCCGGACAAGGTCAAGGACGCGGTGAGCAGCCTCCCCGGGGACTGGCAGCAGGTGGACGTCCTGGTCAACAACGCCGGCCTGGCCAAGGGCCTCGAGCCCGCGCACAAGGCCGATCTGCGGGACTGGGACGAGATGATCGCGACCAACGTCCGCGGCCTCACCCACGTCACGCGCGCGCTGCTGCCCGGCATGGTCGAGCGCGGCCGTGGTCACGTGATCAACATCGGCTCGATCGCCGGCACCTACCCCTACCCCGGCGGCAACGTCTACGGCGCGACCAAGGCGTTCGTCCACCAGTTCAGCCTCAACCTGCGCAGCGACCTGCACGGCACCGGCGTCCGCGTCACGAACGTCGAGCCCGGCATGGTCGGCGGCACGGACTTCTCGAAGGTCCGCTTCGACGGCGACCAGGCCAAGGCCGACAAGGTCTACGAAGGCACCACACCGCTGACCGCCGACGACGTCGCCGAGTCCGTCTACTGGGCCGCGAGCCAGCCGAAGCACGTGAACATCAACGTCATCGAGCTGATGCCGGTGGTCCAGAGCTTCTCGGCGCTACAGATCTACCGCGAGAGCTGAAACAGGTCGGACAACGCCTGCTGACCCGGCTCGAGCGAGGTCAGCAGGCGCTTCGCCCGCGGCCGCCCACCGGTCGAGGGGTAGCGCAGCACCAGCTCGCCGATGCCCGCGAGCTGGTCCAGCAGTTCCCGCACCGACAGGTTCATCCCCGCCCGGTCGGCCTCACGCCGCATCAGGTGGGTGACCGTCGCCGCCAGCACCGAGACCAGGCCGTGCGCCGCGATCCGCTGCCGCGTCCACTCCCAGCGCGGGGTCGGGCCGGTGACGGCGGGCCCGGTCAGCCAGCGGAACGTCGATTCCAGGTGGGTGCGGGCCCGGTAGGCCGTGACGACCTCGGCGACCGGCCAGTCCCGGTCGGTGACCAGCACCTGCTTGCCGAAGAACTCCTCGTCCAGCCGGGCGATGGCCACAGTGTCAACGCGCCGTTCGACCCGGATCTCGCCGGGCCGGTTGCCGCTCAGGACGGCGGTGAGGACGCGCTCGATGCGCCGGCCGCGCGTCACCCGGCCGATCTCGGCGTGGACCTGGGCCCGGTCGCCGCGGTGGGTGCCCGCGGCCAGTGCCTCCGCCAGTCCGTCCAGCTCGCGGGTCGCGGTGGCCAGCTCGTCGGCGAACGCGCGGGACTGCGCCGCGTGCAGCGTCGCCGAGTGGGTCAGGATCACCCGCCGCCGGACGCCGTCGACGACCGCGTGCGTGTCGAGCGCGGTGAGGCCGGCGAACCGCTCGGGGTCGACGCGCTTGCGCGCGGAGGCGGGCTGGGTCAGCAGCTCCGGGTGGTCGGTCAGCGGCAGCGACCCGACGAAGCCGCTACGCGAACCCAGGTCGAGCTGGGCCGCCTGGCCCGCGTGGAAGACGAGCGTCGCCGGGCCCAGCCCCGCCATGACCGAGGCGAACGTCGGCGCCGTGCCGTCGTCACGCCGGTAGAGGCGCGACGCCAGCGGGATCGCGCCGTCGCGGGTCACCCGCAGCCCGGCGCCGGCCAACACGCCCTGGCAGGCCGACGGCAGCGTGCAGTCCGCCGGCGCGAACGCGGCGAACTGCGGGACGTCGACGGCGAGCGCCGCGTGGTCGTCGAGCACCTCCAGCACCGCGGCGGCGACGGTCTCCTCGATGCCCGCGATCCGGTCCGGTGTGAGCCGTTCCAGCGCCCGCCACAGGCCATCCACTGTGGACAGCCGGGGCCGCACGAGGTCGGCGGCCGCGCCCGCCTCCCACCACGCCCCGATCGGCGTCTCCGGGGCGGTTGCGCGGTGCAGCACCGCGACGGCGAGCGTCAGCCCCAGCGAAGGCTTCGCGCGCACGACGTCGTCGACGCGCCGCACGAAGTCCAGCCGGGACAGCGTCGCCCACACCGCGGCGACGTCGCCGTAGGTCCGGTACGTCGCCGATTCGGGCTCGCCGCCCGGAACGGCGCGGGCGATCTCGTCGGCCGTGCCGAGGTAACGCTGGGTCACCACCCGCGGCTTGCCGTCCACCCGGGCGGACTCCGCCAGGTAGTAGTACGTTCGTCCGCCGATCTTCTTGCCGACCACCGATGCCACCCTTTAGGTAATACACGGCGGAGCGCTGATCGACAACCGGCGGAAGCCGCTGACCTGCGATGACGATCACCCTGCCGGACAGCGCGGGAGAGGTGTCGAACACACCCTGGCTGGTCCCGCGAGGACGGTCCTAGCGTGGGCGGAATGGGACCCGAACCCGACGCCACCACCCCGACCGCCTCCGCGATGCGCCGCGCGCTCGCCCGGGCGCGTGACGGGAAGACACTGGACGTCACCGAAGCGGCCGTCCTGCTGCACGCCCGCGGCGACGACCTCACCACGCTGTCCGAGTACGCCTCGCGAATCCGCGACGCGGGCCTGGCCGAAGCCGGGCGCGCCGGGGTCATCACCTACAGCCGCAAGGTGTTCATCCCGCTGACCCGCCTGTGCCGCGACCGCTGCGGCTACTGCACGTTCGTCACCGTGCCGGGCCGGCTCGAATCGCCGTTCCTGTCCCCGGACGAGGTCCTCGACATCGCCCGCAAGGGTGCCGAGATGGGCTGCAAGGAAGCCCTCTTCACGCTCGGCGACCGGCCCGAGGACCGCTGGAAGGCGGCCCGCGACTGGCTGGACGCGCACGGCTACGACGACACGCTCTCCTACGTCCGCGCGATGGCGATCCGGGTGCTGGAGGAGACCGGCCTGCTGCCGCACCTCAACCCGGGCGTGCTGACCTGGCAGGACTTCCAGCGGCTCAAGCCGGTCGCGCCGTCGATGGGCATGATGCTGGAGACGACCGCGACCCGGTTGTGGAGCGAAAAGGGCGGCCCGCACTACGGCTCCCCGGACAAGGACCCGGCGGTCCGGCTGCGGGTGCTCGAAGACGCCGGACGCAGCTCGGTCCCGTTCACCACCGGTGTCCTCATCGGCATCGGCGAGACGCACGAGGAGCGCGCGGACGCGCTGTTCGAGATCCGCAAGGTCGCCAAGACCTACGGCGGCATCCAGGAAGTCATCGTGCAGAACTTCCGGGCCAAGCCGGACACGAAGATGCGCGCGACGCCGGACGCCGACCTCGAAGAACTCGCCGCGAACATCGCCGTCGCCCGGCTCGTGCTCGGCCCGAAGATGCGCATCCAGGCGCCGCCGAACCTGATCGGCAACCAGTACGACCTGATGATCCGGGCCGGCATCGACGACTGGGGCGGCGTCTCGCCGCTGACCCCGGACCACGTCAACCCGGAACGCGCGTGGCCGCAGATCGACGAGCTCGCCCGCCGCACCGAGAAGGCCGGCTTCGAGCTCAAGGAACGGCTGACGATCTACCCGGAGTACGTCAAGGCCGGCGAGCCGTGGCTGGACCCGCGGATCACCCGGCACGTCGCCGCGCTCGTCGACTACGACACCGGCATGGCACGCGAGGACGCGATGCCGGTCGGCATCCCGTGGCAGGAGCCGGACGGCGGCTGGCAGGAGTCCGGCCGCACCGACCTGCACACCGAGATCGACACCAGCGGCCGCACCGAGGACCGCCGCAGCGACTTCGACTCCGTCTACGGGGACTGGAAGGAGATCGGCGACCGGATCAAGACCGGGCCGCAGAAGTTCGACTCGACCGTGCTGGAAGCCTTGCGCAGCGCGGAAAAGGACCCGGCCGGCCTCTCCGACGACGCCGCACTGGCCCTGCTGTCCGCCGACGGCAAGGAACTGGACGCGTTCACGAAGCTCGCCGACGACCTGCGGCGCGAGACCGTCGGCGACGACATCACGTTCGTCGTCACGCGGAACATCAACTTCACCAACGTCTGCTACACGGGTTGCCGCTTCTGCGCCTTCGCGCAGCGTCGCACCGACGCCGACGCGTACACGCTCTCGCTGGAGCAGGTCGGCGACCGCGTCGACGAGGCGTGGGCCGCGGGCGCGACCGAGATCTGCATGCAGGGCGGCATCCACCCGGACCTGCCCGGCACCGCGTACTTCGACCTCGCGGCCGAGGTGAAACGCCGTCAGCCGGAGATCCACCTGCACTCCTACAGCCCGATGGAGGTCGTGAACGGCGCTTCGCGGACCAACCTCTCGCTGAAGGACTGGCTGATCAAGGCCAAGGAAGCCGGCGTGGACTCGCTGCCGGGCACGGCGGCGGAGATCCTCGACGACGACGTCCGCTGGGTGCTCACCAAGGGCAAGCTGCCGACGTCGGAGTGGATCAAGGTCGTCACCACCGCGCACGAGGTCGGCCTGCCGACGACGTCCACGATGATGTACGGCCACGTCGACACGCCCGCGCACTGGGTCGCGCACCTCAAGCTGCTGGCCCGGCTGCAGCGCGAAGGGCTGGAGAAGCACGGGCGGCGCGGATTCACCGAGTTCGTCCTGCTGCCGTTCATCCACCAGAGCGCGCCGATCTACCTGGCCGGGCTCGCCCGCCCGGGCACGACGCTGCGCGAGAACCGCGCGGTGCACGCGCTGGCCCGGCTGCTGCTGCACGGCATGATCGACAACATCCAGAGCTCCTGGGTGAAGCTCGGCGAAGAGGGCAGCCGCGCGGTGCTGCAGGGTGGCGTCAACGACATCGGCGGGACGCTGATGGAGGAGACGATCAGCCGGATGGCGGGCGCGTCCAACGGGTCGTACAAGACGATCAGCGACATGCGCGCGATGGTCGAGCCGCTGGGCCGTCCCCTGGTGCAGCGCACGACGGGGTACGGACGGCCGTCGGCCGAGCGGCTCGCCGCGGCGGAGGCGTCGGACGGCGTCGCGACCGCGGTGCGCAAGCCGCTCCTGCCCCTGCTGACCCCGTGAGGAGCGGTTCGGGGGTTCCGGGTGGCGGAGCCCCCGGCCCGGGGCAGAGCCCCGGTTGACACAGTGGGGCGGGCGCCTTCCGAGGCGCCCGCTACCCTTCCGCCGCATGGGGGTTTTCCGCTTCGCACCAGTTCTTCTCATAGCGCTTCTCGCGGGTTGTGCCACTCCACCGCCGCCCGCCCCGACACCAACCCCGCCGCCGCCGAGCCCGACGTACGCGCCGCCGCCGCCGACCGGTCTGTCGCTTTCGGTCGGTCAGGTCGAAGCCGGGCTCGGGCACCGCGCCAGCGTCCTGACCCTGACCAACCGGGACAGCGTGCCGCGCAAGGTCACCGGCTACCCGGACCTGAAGATCCTGGCCGGCGACGGCGAACCGCTCGACGTCAAGGTCCTGCACGAGACGTCGTACTTCGCCCCCGACCCGGGCCCGCAGGACCTCACGCTCGCGCCGGGTGAGCACGCGCTGTCCGTGCTCGCCTGGTCGGCGACCGTCACCAGCGGCGACAAGCACACCGGCGCGGCGATCTCGGTGGTCCCGATCCCCGGGGAGCCCGCGCAGCGGCAGCCGCTGGAGACCGACCTCGGCACCACCGACACCGTCCAGCTGAGTGCGTGGGCGAGCCGGATCGGCCACTGACGACCCTGTGTCACCGCTCACAAACTGACGGTTGACCAGCGGGGATCTGTGCTACCTCTGTTTCTTCCAATGCCGGAAGGGACGTTCGATGAGCACCTCCGTGGCCCCCCTGGAAATGGTCGACACCGACCGCTACCCGCTCACCGAACCGGACAGCCCCGCCTGGCGAGAGGTCGTCGGACGCACCCGCGCGGAGCTGGCCGACGCCGGCTGCAGCGTCCTCGCCGACTTCGTCCGCCCCGAGCTCCGCGACGTGCTGCGGGCCGAATGCGCCGCGCTCGAACCGCACGCGTACACGAAGATCGAGCAGGTCAACGCCTACAACACCGCGATCGGCGAGCCGCTGCCCGACGACCACCCCGGGCGGACGATCATGGAACGCGGCAACGCCTTCGTCGCCCGCGACCGCATCCCCGCGTCCTCGATCATCGGCCGGCTCTACACCAGCCCGCTGTTCCAGCGGTTCGTCGCCGACTGCTTCGGGCTGCCGGAACTGCACGAGCTCGCCGACCCGCTGTCCGGGCTGACGCTCAACGTCATCGCGCCCGGCCGCGCGCACCCGTGGCACTTCGACACGAACACCCACACCGTCAGCATGCTGACGCAGGCCGCGGCCGACGGCGGGACCTTCGAGTACTGCCCGGGCATCCGGTCCGCGACGGACGAGAACTTCGCCGCCGTGCGCTCGGTCCTGGCCGGTGACACCCGCCTGGTCCGGCGCCTGGACCTGCGGCCCGGTGATCTCCAGCTGTTCAAAGGACGCTTCGCGCTGCACCGGGTCAGTACCGTGGAGGGCGCGATCGCGCGGCACTCCGCGATCTTCGCCTACAGCGAGCGCCCGGGCGTCATCGGCAGCGCCGAGCGCACCCGGCAGCTGTTCGGCCGCGTCCTGCCCGCCCACCTCGCGGACCGCACCCGCGGCGACGAACTGCTCGACTGATCAGGAGACTGGCCCGTGCCTTTCGACTCGACCGGCAAGATCTCGTTCGACCACATCTACACCGCGCCCGACCCGCGCCCGTTCTTCGGCACGCTGCGGCACGTGGACTACGGCATCCCCCAGCTGGCGAAGCCGTACTTCGCGAAGCTGATCGCCGCGCACCCCGCCGACCGCCCGACCGTGCTCGACATCGGCTGCTCGTACGGCATCAACGCGGCGCTGCAGCGGTGTGACGCGACGATGGACGACCTCTACGCCCACTACACCGACCCAGCCGTGCGCGCGCTGGACCACGCGGCGCTGGTCGCGGCCGACCGCGACCGCGTCCACCCCGGCGGGCCGCGCTTCTACGGCCTCGACAGCTCGGCTCCGGCCCTCGAGTACGCGCTTTCCGCCGGCTTCCTCGACGAGGCGATCCACGCCGACTTCGAACGCGACGACCCCGACAGCACCCAGCAGAAGCTCCTGGACGACGTCGACCTCGTGATCTCGACCGGCTGCGTCGGGTACGTCACCGAGAAGACCCTCACGCGGGTCGCGCGCGGCGCCCGGCCGTGGATGGCGCACTTCGTGCTGCGGATGTTCTCCTACGCGCCGATCGCCGAGAGCCTCGCCGAACTGGGGTACGAAACCACGAGCGTCGGCGGGGTCTTCCGGCAGCGGCAGTTCGCCTCCGCCGAGGAGCAGGCGCAGATCCTGGACACGCTGGGCGCGGCCGGGGTCGACCCCACCGGGCTGGAGTCCGACGGGTGGCTCTACGCGCAGCTGTATGTTTCCCGTCCTGCAGGCTTGGCCGAACTCGAACTCCCCGACTCAGAAGGATGATCGTGAGCAGTCCCGGATGGTCCACCCGCACCTTCGGCAACGAGGACCGGCTCCCCCGCGTCCCCCTCCCCACCCTGGAAGACAGCGGCCGCCGGTTCCTCGAGTGGTGCGCCCCGCTGCTGACGCCGGAGGAGCTGGCGGAAACCGAAGCGGCGCTCGCGGAGTTCGTGGCGGGTCCGGGTCCGGAGTTGCAGGCCCGGCTCGAGGAGTACGACCGCTCGCCCGGCGTGCACAGCTGGCTCGACACGTTCTGGCCGTACCGCTACCTCGGCCGCCGCGACCGGATCGCGCTCAACGCCAACTTCTTCTTCCTGTTCCAGGACTCCCCGCTGGGCCAGGTCGAGCGCGCGGCCGAGCTGGCCGCGGCCGCCGTGGACTACAAGCTGCGGCTCGACGACGAACTCGTGCCGCCGGTGCTCCTGCGCGGCACGCCGCAGTCGATGGTGCAGCACAAGTTCCTGTTCTCGGCCACGCGGATCCCGGGCGAGGTGCTCGACAGCGCGCGCACGCAGTTCCCGTCGCCCGAGCGCCACATCGTCGTGTTCCACCGCAACACGCCGTTCCGGCTGGACGTCATCGCGGCGGACGGCCGCCCGTACTCGCCGGCGCAGCTGGCGGAGAGCCTGCGCGCGATCCTCAAGGACGACCACGCCACCGACGTCCCGCCCGGGCACTTCACGACGAAGGCGCGTGCCGAGTGGGCGGCTTCGCGTGCCGCGTTGCTCGAAGCGGGCAACGCGGCGGCGCTGGAGACCATCGAGACGGCGCTGTTCTGCCTGTGCCTGGACGACTTCAGCCCGTCGACCACGCTCGAAGCGAGCGACCGGCTGCTCTACGGCGACAACCGCTGGTACGACAAGGCCGTGTCGCTGGTCGTCTTCGAGGACGGCAGCGCGGGCATCAACGTCGAGCACTGCGAGCTCGACGGCACTACGATCCTCGGCTTCACCGACGCCCTGCTGAGCGGCTCGCGGCAGCCGCGGGAGGCGGCCGACGGCGTACCGGGCTTCGAGGCGATCGAGTTCACGCTGACCGACGCCCTCCGCGAAGACGCGCGCGCCGCCGGAGCGGCCTTCAAGGCGTACGCGGACGCGACAGCGACGCAGACGGTGTCGTTCGACTTCGGCGCCAACCGGGCGAAGGAGCTCGGGATGTCCCCGGACGCCTTCGCACAGATGGCGTACCAGCTGGCCCACCGCCGCGCGAAGGGCCTGACGGGAGCGACGTACGAATCGATCGCCACCCGGCAGTTCCGGAACGGCCGGACCGAGGCCATGCGGGTCGTCACGCCGGAGGTCGTGCGCTTCGCCGACGTCCTGACCTCCGACGCCTCCCCGGAAGAAAAGCGGGCAGCTTTCCGCGCCGCGGCGGCGAAGCACGTGGCCCGCGCGAAGGAGTGCCAGGCCGGGGACGCGCCGGAGCAGCACCTGTGGGAGCTGCAGCTGATCGGGAAACGCCGTGGCGACACCGAAACGCCGGCGCTGTACACCTCGCCGGGCTGGCTGAAGCTGCGGGACGACTACCTGAGCACCAGCTCGGCGCCGTCGGTCAACATCCAGTACTTCGGCTTCGGCTCGACCAGCCCGCAGTGCATCGGCGTCGCCTACGTGCTGCTGCCGGACCGCTGGAACATCTACCTGAGCACGCCGAAGCACGTCTCGGCGGAGATGTACCGCTTCGCCGACGAACTCGCCGTTGCGGTGCGCGAACTGCAGGAGCTACTGGCCGAGTAGACGGCGCAGCCAGGCCAGCCGGGCGGCCCGCGCCGCCCGGCTGATCGCCGCTTCGGGCACCAGCGCGTCGAAGCCGTGGAACCCGCCCGGCCACACGTGCAGCTCCGCGTCCCCGCCCGCCTGCCAGATCCGGCTCGCATAGGCGACGACCTCGTCGCGGAACGTCTCGGCCGTGCCGACGTCCAGGAACGCCGGCGGCAGCCCCGACAGGTCTTCGGCGCGGGCCGGGGCCGCGTAGGCCGGGACGTCACGGCGGTCGCCCAGGTACGCCGTCCAGCCGACGTGGTTCGCCGTGCGGTCCCACAGGCCCCGGCCGTCGAGGTCGACGGCCGACGCGGAGTCGTTGCGGTCGTCCAGCATCGGGCAGACCAGCAGCTGCCCGAGCGGGCGCGGGCCGCCGCGGTCGCGGGCCAGCAGGGTCGTCGCCGCGGCCAGGCCGCCGCCCGCGCTGATCCCGCCGATCACCGGCACGCCCAGCTGCTCGGCCGTCCACAAGAGACCGGCGTAGCAGTCTTCGACGGCCGCCGGGTACGGGTGCTCCGGCGCCAGCCGGTACCCCGGCGAGACGACGGCGAGGCCCAGGTCCCCGGCCCAGCCCAGCAGGTACGGCACGTCCGGGCCGAGGTGGCTGCCGACGATCAGGCCGCCGCCGTGCAGGTGGTACAGGACGCCGGCCGGCGCCCGCTCCGCCGGGGTCACGACCAGCAGCGGCACGTCACCAGTCTGTTCCTCGCGGAAGGTGAAGCCGGGGTGCGCGGCCGCCAGCTCTTCGACGGTCCGGACGTCGGCCGCGACCACCGCGCGCCGCGCGGGGATGTCGGCGGCCGTCGTCAGCGGCGGGCGTACCGCGCGCACCTCTTCGACGGCCGCGGCCAGCTCCGGGTCGAACCGCGGCGGTGTCACGCCGTGGGGTCCGAGACGACCAGCACCAGCGAGCCCTCGAACACCGGCTGCTCGCGGAGCTTGCCGTAGCGGCGTTCCCACGTGCCGTCGTCGAGGTCGTGCTGCAGTTCCGCGGCGAAGCGGTGGTGGACGCGGTCGTCGACGAAGCTCCACGCCGAGCACGACAGCCGCGCACCCGGGTCCAGGAGGCGTTCGGGCCGGGCGTGGTACGCCTCGTTGAAGCCGTCGGTGCAGTCGATCGGGATCGGCACGGGCACGATCGAGGTGTGGCCGCCGAGCCCGTCGGCGATGTCGTCGACCGACGGGTAGCGCCGCGCCTCGGTCTCGATCACCTCGGGCGCGTAGTCGAGCAGCCAGAAGCGGCGCAGCAGCTCCGGGTCGCAGGTGAGGATGGCGATCGGGCCGCGGGTGACCCGGCGCATCTCCTTGAGGCCGGCCCACAGGTCGTTCCACTGGTGGACGCTGAACGTGCTCATCGCGCCCTCGAACGCGCGGTCCGGGAACGGGAGCTTCTCGGCGACGGCGTCGACCGCCGGCGGCAGGCCCGGCGGGCGTTGGGCACGCATCGACGCCGAGGGCTCGACCGCGGTCACCTCGCGGTCCTCGGGTTCGTACGCGCCGGCGCCCGCGCCGACGTTCAGCACGGTCCGCGCGTCACCCAGCGCGTCGAGGATGTACTGGCCGATGCGGGGATCGGGCTTGCGGTAGTCGGTGTAGACCCCGCCGATCGCGCCGTAGTCGGCGTCCCCGGCGCTCCCGTCCGCACGTCGCTGGCTCATGACTGAAAACTAGCAGCGGATCCCGGGCGCCCGGGCGTTGCTCCGCGGGGTGTAAGCGGACGTCAGGCATCCGGCCGAGCCGTCAATTCCTGTCGCAAACTTGCGTAAGTTCGTTCAACTATTGCGATTTCTTGTCCGGGATTCGTATGATCCCCGTCACAGAGGTCCCCACCTGCTGCGGAAAGGCCAGTGCCGCCCATGTCTCCCAGCTCTGTGTTCAGTGCGCCCAAAAGTGCCGGCAAAGCGCGAGCCGGCGCTCTCGCCGCGGCGGTGATCGCCGCCGCCGGACTCACCATCGCCGCCGTCCCCACGGGGAACGCGGCGCTCGCCGCGGGCCGCGGCGCAACGGTTCCCTTCGTCGAACAGGAAGCCGAGAACGCCGCGACGAACGGCTCGGTCATCGGCCCGAACCGGGCCGCGGGCACCCTCGCCGGCGAAGCCTCCGGCCGGAAGGCAGTGACGCTGTCCGGCCAGGGCCAGTACGTCGAGTTCACGCTCACCGCACCGGCGAACTCGATCGACTTCCGGTACAGCGTCCCGGATTCCGCGAGCGGGACGATCTCGCTCTACGTCGGCGGTGCTCACAACCGGGACATCCCGCTGACGTCGAAGTGGGCTTGGTACTACGGCTCGTACCCGTTCACCAACAACCCGGGTGACGGGCACGCGCACCACTTCTACGACGAGACCCGCGCGCTGCTCGGCACGTCCTACCCGGCCGGGACGAAGATCCGGCTGCAGGCCGACGCCGGCGACGTCACCCCGGTCACCGTCGACCTCGCCGACTTCGAGCAGGTCGGCGGGGCCGCCGCGCGGCCCGCGAACTCGGTGTCCGTCACCGATTACGGCGCCACCGCGGGCGACACGAGCGACGACGCCGCGGCGTTCGACGCGGCGGTCGCGGCCGCGCGCAGCCAGGGCAAGGAGGTCTGGATCCCGGCCGGCACCTTCACCCTCGGCCACCACATCACCGTCGACCAGGTGACGATCCGCGGCGCCGGGCCGTGGTACTCGGTGCTGACCGGGCCGCGCGCCGGGATCTTCGGCAAGGGCGAACCCGAGAGTTGCGGGACGCCGACGTACCCCGGCAACCCCGCGGTGCCCGGGACGAGCAGCGCCGTGAAGCTCTACGACTTCGCGATCATCGGCCAGGTCGACGCCCGCGTCGACTGCGACCAGTCCAACGCCATCGGCGGCGCGCTGGGCGGCGGCTCGGTCGTGCAGAACCTGTGGCTGCAGCACACGAAGGTCGGCCTGTGGCTGGACGGGCCGTTCGACGGGCTCACCGTGACCGGCAACCGGATCCTCGACCAGACCGCCGACGGGCTGAACCTGCACCAGGGCATCAGCAACGTCACCGTGACGAACAACTTCCTGCGCAACACCGGCGACGACGGCCTCGCGATGTGGTCCGAGCACCAAGCCGACCACCACAACACGTTCTCCTTCAACACCGTGCTGCTGCCGATCCTCGCCAACAACATCGCCGTCTACGGCGGGCACGACAACACCGTGTCCGACAACGTCGTGGCCGACAACCAGGACCAAGGCGGCGGCCTGCACGTCGCCAACCGGTTCAGCGCGGTGCCGCTGTCGGGCACCACGACGGTCGCGCGCAACACCGCGATCCGCACCGGCGTGCTCGACTCCAACTGGCAGTTCGGCGTCGGCGCGCTGTGGTTCGACGGGCGCGACTCGGCCCTCACCGGCCGGATCGACGTCTCCGACATCGACCTGCAGGACAACAACTACGAGGCGATCCAGTTCATCGACAGCGCCACGACCGACGTGCACTTCACGAACGTCCGGATCAGCGGAGCCGGCACGTTCGCCTGGCAGATCCAGGCCAAGCCGACCGGTTCGGTGCAGAACGTCGTCGCGACCGGCGTCGGCCGCGCGGGCGTCTACAACTGCATGGGCCCGGACGCGATGAGCGGGCTGGCCGACCTGGGCGGCAACTCCGGCTGGACGACGACGTACTGCGGGTCGTGGCCGGCGCCGGTCTACGGCTCCGACAACGGCGGCACGACCACGACTCCGCCGACCACCACGCCGACCCAGCCGGGCGGGAACCTGGCGCTGCACAAGAGCGTCAGCGCGTCCGGCTCGCAGGGTGGCTTCCCGCCGGGCAACGCGGTCGACGGTGACGCGAACTCCTACTGGGAGAGCACGAACAACGCGTTCCCGCAGTCGCTGACGGTCGACTTCGGCAGCACGGTGACCGTCTCCCGGCTGGTGCTGAAGCTGCCGCCGTCCTCGGCGTGGGGCACGCGCACGCAGACGATCGCGGTCGACGGCGTCAAGGCCGCGGCCGGCTACACGTTCAACCCGGCGACCGGCAACTCGGCGACCGTGACCTTCCCGGCGACGTCCGCGCGCACCCTGCGGCTCACCTTCACCGGCAACACCGGCTGGCCCGCCGGCCAGCTGTCCGAGCTCGAAGCCTATTCGTCCTGACTCGCAGAAAGGTGACGACGATGTCCCCCACCCCACGGCGCCACGCGGCGCTGCTGGCCGCGGCCCTCGCCGCGGCCGGCCTGACCGTGCTGTCCGGCGGCACTCCCGCCGCGGCCGCGACCTGCCCCACGACGGCGTCCGGCGGCGCGAGCGTGCCGTTCCGGACCGTCGAAGCCGAGTGTTCGGCGACCAACGGCTCGGCCGTCGGCCCCGACTACACGCAGGCCAGCATCGCCTCGGAAGCCTCCGGGCGACAGGCGGTGAAGATCACCACCGGCCAGTACGTCGAGTTCACGCTGCCCGCCGCGGCCAACTCGATCAACGTCCACTACAACCTGCCCGACGGCTCGTCCGGGCGGCTTTCGGTGTACGTCAACGGGACCAAGCTCGGCAGCGGGCTTTCGGTGACGTCCCGGTATTCCTATGTGGACACGGGCTGGATCCCGGGTGCCAAGACGCACCACTTCTTCGACGACGCCCGGCTCCTGCTGGGCCAGAACCTCTCCGCCGGGGCGAAGGTCCGGGTGGCCGCCGACTCCGGTGACGTCGGCCAGGCGACCATCGACCTCGCCGACTTCGAGCAGGTCGGCGGCGCGGGCACGCAACCGGCGAACGCGCTGTCGGTGACCGACTACGGCGCCACGGCGAACGACTCCTCCGACGACTCGCAGGCGTTCCGCAACGCGCTTTCGGCGGCCCGTTCGCAGGGCCGGGAGGTCTGGGTGCCGTCCGGCCGGTTCGAGATCGGCTCGGCGCTGCAGATCGACCAGACGACCGTCCGCGGCGCGGGCCAGTGGTACACCGTGCTGCACGGCAACAACATCTTCAACAACGGCAGCGCGTCCGGGAACATCAAGCTGTACGACTTCGCGGTGTTCGGCGACGTGACCGAACGCAACGACGGCAGCCCGGACAACGCGTTCCACGGCGTCCTCGGCAACGGCTCGGTCGTGAGCGGCCTGTGGATCCAGGACACGAAGTGCGGCCTGTGGCTGATGAACGGCGCGTCGTCGAACCTCACCATCGAGAACAACCGCATCCTCGACACGCAGGCCGACGGCGTCAACTTCGACGGTGCCGTCACGAATTCGGCGCTGCGCAACAACTACCTGCGCAACAACGGCGACGACGGCCTCGCGCTGTGGTCCAACGGCCAGGCCGACTCGGGCAACACGATCGCGAACAACACGGTCGTGCAGCCCAACCTGGCCAACGGCATCGCGCTGTACGGCGGCTCGAACAACACCGTGAGCGGCAACCTCGTCCAGGACACCAACGCCCTCGGCGGCGGCTACCTGGTGGCGAACCGGTTCAATTCGGTGCCGCTGTCCGGCACGGTGACGCTGTCGAACAACACGGCACTGCGGGCCGGGGCGCTCGACCCGAACTGGCAGTTCGGCGTCGGCGCGCTGTGGTTCGACGCCCGCGACCAGGCGATCACCGGCGTGACCATCCGCGTCACCGGGTTCACCGCGATCCAGAGCCCGTACGAGGCCATCCAGTTCATCGACGGCAACGGCGCGGGCAAGCCGATCCAGGGCATCACCATCGACGGCGTCTCGGTGCAGGGCGTCGGCACGTTCGTGGCGCAGTCCCAGACGCAGGGTTCGGTGTCGATCAGCAACCTGACGGCCTCCGGCGTCGGCGTGACCGGGACGTACAACTGCCCCTACCCGGCGTCGATCCCGAAGATGACGTTCACCGGCTCCGGCAACAGCGGCTGGACCGGCACCTGGAGCGACTGCTCGACGTGGCCCGCGCCGAACTCGGGGCCCCCGCAGCCGCCGCAGTCCGGCACCAACCTCGCCCGGGGCAAGGCGATCAGCGCGTCCGGGTCCCAGGGCGGCTTCCCGCCGTCGAACGCGAACGACGGCGACGCCAACAGCTATTGGGAGAGCACGAACAACGCCTTTCCGCAGACGCTGACGGTGGACCTGGGCGCGGCGGCGTCGATCAACAAGGTGACGCTGAAGCTGCCGCCGTCCTCGGCGTGGGGCACTCGCACCCAGACGGTGACGATCTCCGCCAGCACCGACGGCGGTTCGTACACGACGCTGGTGGGTTCGCGCGGCTACACGTTCGACCCGGCTTCCGGCAACACGGCGTCGGTGTCGTTCACGGCGACGTCCCAGCGGTTCGTGCGGCTGACGTTCACCGGCAACACCGGCTGGCCCGCCGGCCAGGTGTCGGAATTCGAGGTGGCCGCGGCCTAGTTTTGACAGCCGCAGTGTGACAGCCGCAGTGTGACGAAAGCGCACGGCGGCTCGACGGTTCCGCACGAGAACCGCCGGGCCGCCGTGCGCTGCATTAGCATCGCCCGGGAGATCATCCCGGGGAGGACCAGTGCCGCGTCTGCTGCTCGTCGAGGACGACGAACCGCTGGCGGAGGCGCTTTCGCTGGCCTTGGGCGCGCTGGGTCACGACGTCGTCCACGCCCCCACCGGCGAGCACGCGCTGAGCGCGCTGGGCGACGCCGAGTTCGTCCTGCTCGACGTCATGTTGCCCGGCATCGACGGCTTCGAGGTCTGCCGCCGCATCCGGGCCCGCAGCCGGCTGCCGATCGTGCTGCTGACCGCGCGCGGCGACCCGATCGACGTCGTCGCCGGGCTCGAATGCGGCGCCGACGACTACGTGGTCAAGCCGGCGGAGCCGCGGGTGCTCGACGCGCGGATCAAGGCGATCGGCCGCCGCGCGCGCCCCGCCGTGCCCGAAGCCGGGCTGCTGCGCGTGGGCGGGCTGGAGATCGACGCCGCCGCGATGAGCGTCACCCGCGACGGCGAGGAACTCGCGCTGACCGCCACCGAGATCCGGCTGCTCGTCGAGTTCGCCGAGCACCCGAACCAGGTGCTGAGCCGTCAGGTGCTGCTCAAGCGCGTCTGGGACTACGGCTACGTCGGCGACTCGCGGATCGTCGACGCGGCGGTCGCGCGGCTGCGGGCGAAGGTGGAGGACGACCCGGCGAACCCGGTGCTGCTGCGGACGGTCCGCGGCCTGGGCTACCGCCTGGTGACGAGGTGAGGCTTCCCGCGATCAGCCTGCGGACGCGGATCGTCGCGGCGATCGTCGGGGTGACCACGACGGCGACGGCGGTGATGGCGTACTCCGCCTACCAGGTGCAGGCGAACGAGGCCGTCGGCCGGTTCGCCTGGTCGGCCGTGCGGAACACGGCGGCCGACCGGAAGGTGCTCCTGGAGTTCACGCAGGAGGAGCCCGCCGGCTGGCTCGGCGACGTCCCCGATCGGCTCAGCCCCGACCCGGACTGGGCTCTGGTGTTCGACCGGCGCGGATCCGGCCTCGAAGTCGTGCGGGGGGCCACCGGGTACGAAGGACTCATCCCGGTTCCGGACAAGCTCACGATGCTGGGAACCGTGCGGGACGAGCTGTTCCCGCCCGGCAAGGGTCCCGATCAGCTCACGACGGCCTACACGAGCGTGCCGCGGACCGGCCGGAAGGTGTTCGTGGTCAACGCGAACCTGCCGAAGGACGGCTACCACCTCGTCGAGTTCTTCGACTTCAGCCGGTTCGACGACGACCTGACCGCGCTGCGCTGGAAGCTCGTCCGCATCGCGCTCGGGGTGAGCGTGCTCGGCGTCGGCGTGGCGCTGCTGATCGGGCGCCGGATCCGCCGTCCGATCAAGGCGTTGTCCGCGGCGGCCGACGAACTGGGCGCGGGCGCGCTCGGCACCCGGGTGCCGGTCAAGGGCCGGGACGAGGTGGCCGCGCTCGCCGCGTCGTTCAACACGATGGCCGCGCGGCTCGGCGAGTCCATCGACGAGCTGCACGCGAAGGACCGCCAGCAACGGCGGTTCGTCGCCGACGTCGCCCACGACCTGCGGACCCCGCTCGCCTCGATGATCGCCACCGTCGACACCCTCGACCACGCCGAGCCCGCCACCCGCACCCGCGCCGCCGACATCCTCGGCACCCAAGCCCGCCGGCTGGCCAAGCTCGTGGAGGACCTCCTGGAAATCGTCCGGTTCGACGCCGGGAAGGCCGACCTGCGAGTGGCGCCCGTCGACCTCGCCGACCTGGTCGCGGACGCCGCCGACGTCACCGGCGTCGAGGCCGCCGTGACGGCGAGCGGGGACGTCACGGTCGTCGCCGATCCGCGGCGGGTGCACACCGTGGTGGCGAACCTGCTGAGCAACGCCGTCCGGCACGGCGCCGCGCCGGTCACGGTCACCCTCGACGGCACCGGCGACGACGTCGTCGTGCGCGTCGCCGACGCCGGTCCCGGTGTCGGCGACGACCTGCTGCCGATCCTGTTCGACCGGTTCACCCGCGGCGACCACGCGCGTCAGGCGACCGAGGGCAGCGGGCTCGGGCTGGCCATCGCCCGGGAGAACGTGCTGGCGCACGGCGGCTCGCTCGCGGTGCACAACGACGGCGGTGCCGTGTTCACCGTGCGGCTCCCCCGGGGCGCCGCGAACGCCTGACCGGTCAGCTCGCGCGGGTGCTGCGCGTCGAAGTACGGCAGCGGCAGGTAGGCGAGGAGCACCGCGACGGCGAGCAGGGGGAGCGGGCGAAGAGCTGGGCTCAGCCACAGCATCACGGCGAAGTTGACGGTGAGCAGGAAGCCCCAGCGCGCCCAGTCCCAGCCGGCGAAGGCGAGCAACACCGGCGCCGCGACCGCCGCGACGGCGAGCGCGTCGAGGCGTTGCAGCACGGCGCCGAGCACGACCACGGCGAAGATCGGGGCCACGCACACCAGGACCCCGGTGATCGAATACAGCTGCCAGCTCTGGCTCTGGGTGCGTTCGAACAAGGCCAGCGCGTCGGCTCGCGGGGTGAAGTCCGCGGTGGCCAGCGCGATTTCGAGGCGTTCGACCGCGCCCGGGCTCGACGCCGGGAGCGCGAGCACGGCGAGCTCCGCGACGACCGGCGTCACGAGCAGCTTCGCCGTGCTCCGCACCGAGAACCGCCGCAGCAGCACGACCGCGAAGACCGGGAGGACGGTGAGCGCCGCGATCTCGTGGGTGAACACCGCCGCCGTCATCAGCCCGGAGGCCACCGCGGGCCGGCGCGGCAGCTGCCCCAGCGCCGCGAACAGCAGCAGGTACAGGACCTGGTCGAAGTAGCCCGCCTCGTGGAAGAGGAACCCGCCCGACGGCAGCAACAGCCAGCCGACGACCAGGAGCTTCCGGCCCGGGTGCCGGGCGCGGGCGAACGCGACGGCCACCACCCCGAGCACCGCCGCGAGGCCGGCGAACGCGGCGGTCGCGAACACCCAGTACGCGTACCCGGTCGCGACGGCGAGCGGGTGCAACAGCGTGCCGACGAGGAACCGGCGGTGGAACCCGCCGGTCAGGGAAACGGCTTCGAGCGTCACGGCCCAGTCGCCCGGCAGGCGGAACCCGCGGTAGGCGGCGAGGAGCAGGGCGAGCGCGAAGAGCGCGTTGAGGCCGCGGGTGGTGGTGGCGCGGTCGAGGGTGCTGGTCACGCCGGCCAAGCTAGGAACGGGATGTGCGCGCCCGATGACCGTCGTTCACCGGTTCCGTGCCGGTTCCGCACGTCGTACTTTTGCACTCGGTTGCTGTAAAGTTTCAGCCATGACGCGTCGTCTTGCCGAAGTCGCCCGCCAGGTCGGGGTCAGCGAAGCCACGGTCAGCCGGGTGCTCAACGGCCGGTCCGGGGTGTCCGCCAGCACCCGCGCCGCCGTGCTCACCGCGCTGGACGTGATGGGCTACGAGCGGCCCACCCAGCTGCGGGGCGAGCGCGCCCGGCTGGTCGGGCTGGTGCTGCCGGAGCTGCAGAACCCGATCTTCCCGGCGCTGGCCGAGATCATGGGCAACGCCCTCGCCCAGCAGGGGTTCACGCCGGTGCTCTGCACGCGGACGGCGGGCGGGGTGTCCGAAGCGGAGTACGTCGAGCTGCTGCTGCAGCAGCAGGTGTCGGGCGTGGTGTTCGCCGGCGGCCTGTACGCACAGGCGGACGCGGTCCACTCGCACTACCACCACCTCGTCGAGCGCCGGTTGCCGACGGTGCTGATCAACGCCGCGGTCGACCACCTCGGCCTGCCCCAGGTCTCGTGCGACGACGCGGTGGCCGTCGAGCAGGTCGTCGGCCACCTGAGCTCACTCGGGCACGAGAAGATCGGCTTGGTGCTCGGCCCGTCGGACCACGTGCCGTCGCAGCGCAAGCTCGAGGCGTTCCGTTCGTACGCGGCGAAGCTGGGGTTGCCGGTGCTGGACGAGCTGGTCGAGCACGGGATGTTCTCGATCGAGGGCGGCCACGCGGCGGCAGCCCGCCTGTACCCGCGCGGAGCGACGGCGGTGCTGTGCGCAAGCGACCTGCTGGCGCTCGGCGCGGTCCGCGCGGCCCGGCGCCAGGGCCTGTCGGTGCCGGAAGACATCTCGGTGGTCGGCTACGACGACTCGGCCCTGATGAACTGCACCGACCCGCCCCTGACGACCACCCGCCAGCCGATCGAGGCAATGGGCCGCGCGGTGGTGGAACTGCTGGTCAAGCGCATCAACGGCGGCGAGGTGGCGGCGGAGGAACTGCTGTTCGCCCCGGAACTGGTGGTCCGCGGGTCCACGGCCCGCCGCATCGCCTGACCCGAGTCCCGCCCCGACCCGCCAGGCACGCGACCCGACCGGGTGGGTACGCGAGTCGACCCTCTGATCACGGGAGTCGACCCTCTGATCACGCGAGTCGACCCTCTGATCACGCGTGTCGACCCTCTGATCACGCGAGTCGACCTCCTCGTCACGGGGTTCGGAACACCCGGCCGGCGAACTCGCGTACCTGAACGGTCGACTCGCGTGTCTGAACGGTCGACTCGCGTGCTTGGAGGGTCGACTCGCGCGTCTGGAACGTCCGCACGCGGCGGGCGTAGGTGCCGGCAAGCAGCGCGACAGCCTGCGGGTCGTCGCGCTTTTCGTGCGCGTCGCCGGAAGGCGCGTCGTTGGCTTGCCGGCCGTCGCGCTCTTTTGCGCGCCCTCCCTCGCCCCGTAGCGAAAACACCCGCGCCGTCTCCCTGGGGACAGTTCGCGGCCTGTTCGTAACTTGCAGATTCTCGTCGGCTTATTGCGCCGATCCGGTCTACCACTTTAGAGTGACCGCAATCACGTGACAGCCGTCGCGACCCCGAGAAGAGGCTTGAGATGAGCAGTCCCTGGTCCAGAACCCTCGCCCGCCGGACGTTGTGCCTGCTGGCCGCGGGCGGTCTCGCCGTCACCGTCGCCGCCTGCGGTGACGGTGATACCGGCACCCAGGCCGGTGGCAAGGTGAAGATCACCGTCACCGGCCAGCCGCCGACCAGCCAGCCGTTCGAGCGCAGCGTCTTCGACGCCGACGTCAAGGAGTTCGAGGCGGCGCACCCGAACATCGACATCGATCCGCACGAAGGCTTCATGGACCCGAAGACCTTCTCCGCGAAGCTCGCCGGCGGGCAGCTCGAAGACGTCTACTACGTCTACTTCACCGATCCCGCGCAGATCATCGCCCGGCACCAGGCCGCCGACATCACGGAAGCCGCGAAGAGCGTCCCGCACATCAACGACATCAAGCCGGAACTACTCGACAACTTCCGCGACGCGAACGGCAAGCTCTACGGCCTGCCGACCATGAACTACACCATGGGCCTGCTCTACAGCCGCCCGCTGTTCCAGAAGGCCGGGCTCGACCCGGACAAGCCGCCGCAGACCTGGGACGAGGTCCGCGCGGACGCGAAGAAGATCGCCGCGCTGGGCAACGGCGTCGTCGGGTACGCCGACTACAGCAAGAACAACCAGGGTGGCTGGCACATGACCGGCTGGCTCTACTCGATGGGCGGCGACATCGCCCGCAAGGACGGCGACAAGTGGGTCGCCGACTTCGCCAACGAGAAGGGCAAGCAGGCCCTCCAGTACTTGCACGACATGCGCTGGACCGACAACTCCATGGGCGCGAAGCAGCTCCTGGAAGCGCAGGACGTCCAGCGGATGATGGGCGCCGGCCAGCTCGGCATGTACATGGCCGCCCCGGACAACGTGCCGGTGCTGGTCAAGCAGTTCAACGGCAAGTACGAGGACTACGGCATCGCGGGCATGCCCGGCGGCCAGGGCACCCTGCTCGGCGGCGAGGGCTACATGATCAACCCGAAGGCGTCGCCGGAGAAGGTCAAGGCCGGCCTCGAGTGGATCCAGTGGAAGTACCTCAACCCGGACCGCTTCGAGAAGCACATCCAGCAGTACGTCGACGGCAAGCAGCCGGTCGGCCTGCCCGCCGAACCCACCCCGGACGTCTGGACCGGCGCCGTCCGCGAGCAGCAGCTGGCCCTGAAGGCCAAGTACGCCAACGTCCCCGCAGCCAACTATAAGTCCTATGTGGACACTACCAGCAAGATCAAGGGCAGCATCGAGCCGCCGAACGCGCAGCAGATCTACGCCGCGCTCGACAGCGTGATGCAGGCCGTCCTCACCGACCAGAACGCGAACCTCGACCAGCAGCTGTCGTCGGCCGCCTCGAAGGTCAACAGTGTCCTCGCCCAGGTCAAGTAGCCTGCTCGCCTGGCCCGCGGCGAAACCGTCGCGGGCCGGGCGCCCGGCCGCCACGCGGGTGAACCGCACCAGGCTCCGCCGCAAGCTCAAGGAGAACCTCACCGCGTACGGCCTCCTCTGCGCCGCGCTCGTGGTGTTCGCGCTGTTCTCCTGGTACCCGATCGTGCGCGGGGTGCTGCTGAGCTTCCAGCAGGTCGACTTCGTCAACGCGCCGACCTGGGTCGGGTTCGGCAACTTCGCGAAGCTGTTCGACGACCCGCTGTTCGGCGTCGCCTGGCGCAACACGCTGCTGTTCACCGGGCTCGCGCTCGTCTTCGGCTTCGCCGTCCCGTTCCTCACCGCGGTGCTGCTGAACGAACTGCGCCACGCCAAGGCGTTCTTCCGGCTCGCCGTCTACCTGCCGGTGATGCTGCCGCCGGTGGTCACGGCGCTGATGTGGAAGTGGTTCTACGACCCCGGTCCCGGCCTGTTCAACTCCGCGCTCGGCGCGGTCGGCCTGCCCGGCGGCCAGTGGCTCGACTCGAGCGGCACGGCGATGCTGTCGCTGGTGTTCGTCTCGACGTGGGCCAACATGGGCAGCACCACGCTGATCTACCTGGCCGCGCTGGGCACGATCCCCGGCGAGCTCTACGAAGCCGCGGAGCTCGACGGCGCCGGGTTGTGGAAACGCCTGCGGCACGTGACGTTCCCGCAGACCCGGTTCGTCCTGCTGGTGCTCCTGCTGCTGCAGGTCGTCGCGACCATGCAGGTGTTCACCGAGCCGTACGTAATGACCGGTGGCGGCCCGGACGACTCGACGGTGACCGTGCTCCTGCTGCTCTACCGCTACGCCTTCGTCTACAACGACTTCGGCTCGGCGAGCGCGATGAGCCTGCTGCTGTTCGTGGCGCTCGGCGTGTTCTCCGCCTGGTACGTCCGGCTGACGCGGAAGGCGGACCAGTCATGAGGACCCTCGTTTCCCCCGGTGCGCTGCGCAGCCCGCGCGGCAAGCTGGTCTACGGCGTCGTCTTCGCCTGCACCCTGGTGGTCTTCATCCTGGCGTTCATGTTCCCGCTCTACTGGGCGGTGACCGGCGCGCTGAAGTCGCCGCAGGAACTGGCGCAGACACCGGCGACGCTCGTCCCGCACGAGTGGCACCCGGAAACCTTCGCCGACGCGTGGGACCAGCTGAACCTCGGCAAGTACTTCCTCAACACCCTCGTCGTCGCCGGCGGCGCGTGGCTGGCGCAGCTGGCCATCGACGTCCCGGCCGCGTTCGCGCTGTCGAAGCTGCGGCCCAAGTTCGGCAACGTCGTGCTCGGGCTGATGCTCGCCACGCTCATGCTGCCCGCGACGGCGCTGCTCGTCCCGACGTACGTGACGGTGACGGACCTGCCGCTGCTGCACCTCAACCTGATCAACTCGCCGGCCGCGGTCTGGCTGCCGGCGGCGGCGAACGCGTTCAACATCTACCTGCTGAAACGGTTCTTCGACCAGATCCCGGACGAGCTGATCGAAGCGGCGCGCATCGACGGCGCCGGGCCGGTGCGCACGCTCTGGCGGATCATCCTGCCGATCTCGCGGCCGATCCTGGCCGTGGTGTCGATCCTCGCGGTGGTCACCGCGTGGAAGGACTTCATCTGGCCGCTGCTGGTGTTCCCGGACACCGAAAAGCAGACGCTCTCGGTGATGCTGCAGCGGGTGGCGATCGACATGCCGCTCAACGTGCTCGTCGCCGGGATGGTGCTGGCCAGCCTGCCGATGGTGGCCCTGTTCCTCGCGTTCCAGCGGCAGATCCTCGCCGGGCTGACCGCCGGCGGCATCAAGGGCTGAGCCCCATTCCCCGACTACCCGGAGGAGCATTTCGTGACCGACAAGACCGGCTGGTGGCGGAGCGCGGCGATCTACCAGGTGTACATCCGCAGCTTCGCGGACGGCAACGGTGACGGCGTGGGCGACCTCGCCGGCGTCCGCGCCCGGCTGGACCACCTGGCCGACCTGGGGATCGACGCGATCTGGTTCACCCCGTGGTACCCGTCCCCGATGGACGACGGCGGCTACGACGTCGCCGACTTCCGCGACATCGAGCCGCTGTTCGGCACCCTCGCCGAGGCGGAAGCGCTGATCGCCGAGGCCCACACGCGGGACATCCGCGTGATCATCGACATCGTGCCCAACCACTGCTCCGACGAGCACCGCTGGTTCCAGGCCGCGCTGGCGGCGGGCCCGGGTTCGCCGGAGCGGCAGCGGTTCTGGTTCCGGCCCGGCCGGGGCCCGGACGGGGCCGAGCCGCCGAACAACTGGAAGTCCCGCTTCGGCGGGTCCGCGTGGACGCGCGTGCCCGACGGCGAGTGGTACCTGCACCTCTACAGCTCCCGGCAGCCCGACTTCAACTGGGACAACCCGGAGATCCGCACCGAGTTCGAGGACGTGCTGCGGTTCTGGTTCGACCGCGGGGTGGACGGCTTCCGCATCGACGTCGCCGACGGGCTGGTCAAGGACCCGCACCTGCCCGACGTCGACGACGGCGACGAGACGCCGTTCTCCGACCAGGAGGCGCTGCACGAGATCTACCGGTCGTGGCGCAAGATCGCCGACAGCTACGGCGGTGAGCGCGTGCTCGTCGGCGAGATGTGGCTGCCGGACATGTCGCGGGCGGCGCGGTACCTGCGCCGCGACGAGCTGCACTCGGCGTTCAACTTCGACTTCCTGGTCTGCCCGTGGGATTGCGCGCGCTTCCGGGACGTCATCACGCGCACGCTGCGCGCGCACGACGAAGTCGGCGCCCCGGCGGCGTGGGTGCTGTCGAACCACGACGTCACCCGGCACGTCACGCGCTACGGACGGCAAGGCGACACCGGGTTCAGCTTCGCGAACCGGCTGCACGAGCTGCCGGTCGACCGCGAGCTGGGCACCCGGCGGGCCCGGGCGGCGGCGCTGCTGACGCTGGCGCTGCCGGGCGGGCTGTACGTCTACCAGGGCGAAGAGCTGGGGCTCTGGGAAGTCCTGGACATCCCCGACGAGCTGCGCCAGGACCCGGTCTTCGCCCGCACCCATGGCACCGACCCCGGCCGCGACGGCTGCCGGGTGCCGATCCCGTGGTCCGGCGACGAGCCCCCGTTCGGCTTCGGCAGCGGGGACGCGTGGCTGCCGCAGCCGGCCGCCTGGAGCGCCTACACGGCCGAGGCGGAGGCGGCGGATCCGGCGTCGATGCTGTCGCTGTACCGCTCCGGGCTGCGGATCCGCCGCGAACTGCCCCCGGGCCCGCTGGACTGGCTGTCGCTCGGCGAGGGGGTGCTGGCGTTCCGGATCGGCCCGGGGTTCACGTTCGCGCTGAACTTCTCGGCCGCGCCGGTCCCGCTGCCCGACGGCGAGATCCTGCTGGCCAGCGGGCCGGTCGACGGCGAGCTGCCCACGGACACCGCCGTCTGGCTCCGCTCCTGACGGCTCGCCGGCGGCTCACGAAATCGGTTGCCCGGAACGCGGGCGTCGGGGATGGTCGGGCAGTGTCCGAAGCGCACTTGGCCGTCCCCGGCGAGCCCTACCACCAGTCGTTCCTCGCCGCCCTGCGCGAGTTCCACGAAGAGGGGCTGCTCACCGAGCTGCGGCCGGGCGACCTCGCCGAGCCCGAGGCGTTCCGGACCTGGCTCGAACACCTGCGCTGGGCCGGTCTCCTGGGGCGGGCGGACAACGCGCGGGACCAGTCGCCCCACCGCATGTTCTGGTGGGTCGAGGGAACGCGGTTCCTCGGCCGGGCCCGGCTCAGTCTCCGGCTCACCCCGGAGCTGACCGAGTTCGGCGGCCACATCGGCTACGACATCCGCCCGAGCGCCCGCGGCCGGGGCCACGCGACGGCGCTGCTGCGTGCGGTGCTGGCCACCGCGGGCGAGGCGGGCATCGACCGTGCGCTGCTGACCTGCGCCCCGGACAACCACGCCTCGATCCGCGTGATCGAGCGCAACGGCGGCGTCCTCGACGGCACCAGCAAGGCCGGACGCCTGCGGTACTGGTGCCCTGCTTCGTGAGCCCCGGTCACGCGTTGGGCGCAAAGGTCCAGACCGCGCGCGGACCGGGGCCGACGGTGAGGGTGGAGTTGCCGATCTTTTCGCTGTGCGCCCGGGGCATCGGTGCGAGCAGTGCCATGTCCACCTGACGCAGCCCGGCGGCCGCCCGTGGCACCGCGTCGAACCGCAGCACCGTACCGCCGCCCACGGCGACCACGCTGCCGGGTTCTTCACGCACGGTGTAGCCGCCCGCCCGCAGCAGGGGCACGCTGCCGGCGAGGTCGTTCGCGGTGACGGCGACCCGGACCGCGGTGAGGTCGCGCAGGTGCCCTGCGCGGTAGTAGTCGTCGAGGTACCGCTCACGGCTGACGTCACCCGGGTGGGCCGCAGGCCCGCTCTTGCTGCGTGGGTCGGCGAAATACGATTGTTCGTACTCCATCCCCCAAATCCGGCACGTGTCATAAGTCTGACCGGGGTACACGGCCCGGAACCAGGGAACCACCACGCCGTCGCCGAAATCGCGGGTCTGCCGGCGCTCCACCGGCGTGGGCACCCCGAGCACCGGCAGCCTGCCGGCGACCGCGGCCAGCTCGCCCGCGCGCTCCACGGACAGGCCCACCCCCGCCGAGCCGAGCTCAGCTTCCTGACCGGGCACGTCGCCGACCTTGAACAGCTCCAGGTACGTCGTCCGGCCCATCAGGTACCAACCGGTCCAGGTCCGGCTGTCGTCCGTCGTGGTACGCGGGTGGCAGCCGGCGAACGTCCGCAGGTACTCGGACTTCCCGACGGCGTCGGCGGTCACCGCGTCCAGCACGCCGTAACAGTGGTTGAGCTGCAGCAGCTGCCGGTCTTGCCCCGCGGTGCGGCTCCGCGGGACACCGACGGCGCGGCTTTCAGGCATCCAGCTGCCACTCGTCGCCGTGCACCAGCGGAACCGCGGTGCCACCCGGCTCGATGCCGTCCACCTCCACCTCCGGACCACCGACCATGAAGTCCAGGTGGATGCTGGACTGGTTGATGCCGATTTCCCGCAGGGCCACCGGGTCGTTCGCCGGCGCGTTCTCCACCGCGAACGGCGCGCCGTTGCCGAGAGCCAGGTGACACGTCGCGTTTTCGTCGAGCAGCGTGGTCCGGAAGAGCGTGTTCAGCCTGCCCACCCTCGATGTCGCGTCGACCAGGGCCACCTCGCCGAACCGGGTCGCCCCTTCGTCCCGGGACATCAGCTGGTGGATCGTTTTCTCGCCGGCGGACGCGCTCGCTTCCTCCACCTTTCCGCCCGCGACGCGCAGGGTCAGGTCCCGCACCTCGACGCCGCCCGCGTAGAGGGGCCGGGTGGCGCGGACGACGCCGTCGGCGCGCCGGAGGTCCGGGACCGTGCCGATCTCCTCGGTCGGCAGGTTGGGCAGGTGCTTCTGCCCCCATTCCGTCTCGAAGACCGCGGCTCCCCAGCGCGCGGCCTGCAACAGGCCGACCGTCAGGTCGGTACCGGGTCCGCGGAACCGGATGGCGTCGAAGTGCCGCTCGGTGATGGCCCTCGCCCGCGCTTCCAGCCGCGCCATGTGCTCCTGCCAAGCCGCGACCGGGTCCGGCTCGTCCAGCCGCACCGCTCGCTCGATCAGCCCCCACAACCGATCGACGTCGGGTTCACCGAACAACGCTTCGGCCCACCCTTCGGTCGGGCACGCGATGATCGACCAGGCGACCGCACGCTCGTTGATGCCACGCAGGTGTTCCTTGCGGACGTCGATCGCGTCCGCGCGGGCGACCCGGCTGCCGTCCAAGCCCGCCATCGCGTTCGGGTCCGGGTCGCCGACGATCAGCATGCGGCACACGTGCCGGCGCCTGCCTTCTTCGAGCCGCATGACCTGCCAGGGCGGGGCCCAGCCCAGGCCCTCGTCGGCACCGAACTCCACCTGCGCGCGCAGGATCTGCTGGTCGTTGTACAGGACATCCACGTAACGGGCGCCTGCCTCGTATGCCGCGCGTGCCACGCTGCGGGCGAGTGGTGCGTGCTCCACCGCCGCCTCGACCAAGAGGTCCTGACCCGGCCGGAGACACACGCCGACCTCCACTGCCAGCTTCGCATAGCGGTTCAACCGCTCGACCGTGCTCACCATCGACCCGTCCCCTTGTTACATTCAGGTAAGATCCGCGAATTTGCCCGACAATACAACAGAAGAGTGGTAATGCGCTTCGTGCACTGTTTCTTGATCGTCCGCACGTGCATCCCCGCCGATCACGGTGATCACTATAGCGAGCCGACAGCCGGATACCTACGTGCACAACCGGAAACCATGATCAATTGCGGCAACCGGCGCCTGTCAGGTGATCAGAATTGTACACCCAAGAGAGCGTGCAATTAGTCCGAACGGCATATCGGTGAACGTTACCTTGGCATTCTGCAAGAGATCCTGCTAGCATCGGGGAGCGGTCACGGCTCGGTTCCGAGTCGCATGGGGACTGGGGCGGAAATCGCAAAATTTGAACCATCCATCAGAGGTAATTCACCTTTCGGAGGATCGAAATGGTCGAGTTTGAGCTGGACATCGTCGAGGACACGCAGGACTTCCCCGTTCTTCTCTGCACCTCGTACTGAGGGAACGGCTCGCCGATGACCTGTTCGGGCTTATCTGGAGGGGCCTGTCGAGAAGCCAGCTGATCCCTGGCACAGTTTCGATACGTTCTTGCGCGAGATTACTGTCGTACCCTTCGGTGTCGTGCGGCCGAAGGGTGATTCTGTCGTGGTAAATCGCGCAATTCCGCCCGAGCGGGCGTCAAACACGGCGAACTGAACGCGGACGGACAGGTCTCGTCACGAGGCCTGTCCGTCCGTCAGAACGGAGCATCTTTCGGTGAGCGCTACGCCGATTCTCGATGATCAGTTGTATCTGGGGTTGGATCACGTGGATGCCCGGTCCGGTCGTTTCGTGGGCGGGGCCTGCGACGACGTGCCCGAACGGGCAATGGTGCGGGCCCACGGCGAGGCCACCGAGCGGGCGAGTTTGATCGAGAACGGTCCGCTCATGGTCATCTCCCGGGGTGAGGCAGTGGAGCGGGGCCTTTCCCTGTTCACCCCGCACGAAATCCTCGAAGACGCCGAGGACTGGGTCCCGGCCCGGAGCGCCACGACCGGCGAGGCCGCCGGCGTGCCGGCGGACGCCGCCCTGCTCCGCAGGGTGAGCACGAAGCTGCGCGTACTGCCGTGGCGGCAGAGTTCGGTCGGTACGGCCGCACACCCGGACCGCGACGTCGCCGGCGTCAGCGGGATCCTGGAATGCCTGGAACGCCAGGCCATCCGGCGGGTGTGGGCGGGAACGGTCACGTTGGAGCCCGCCACCGAGCGGCTCGCCGAACTGATCCCGCCCGGGCTGGCGAAAGCGCTCGCGGACCGTCAGCTCGTCGCCCACGCCTGGGGTGTGCGGGAAACGGCGCCGATCCACGTCACGCTGGTCCTGGTCGGCCGGCATGACCGGGCCCAGGCGACCTTCGGCGCCGGTGCGGGGTTCACCCAGGGCCCCGCGCTGTTGCACGCGTTGCACGAGGCCGTGATGGTGCGGGCCTCGCTGGGGAATCCCGTCAACCGGAGCGAACCCGAATTCCTCCGCGGCGCCCGTTCGGCCGGTCACCAGGAGGCGTTCCTGTCCTTCCTTCGCCACCTCGAAAAGCCCGTCGGCGAGGCGAGCGACCCGGCCGCGATCACGCCCCCTGAACTGCCCGCCTTCGTCGAAGAACGTTTCGGTGTCGCGCCGCTGCTCATCGACGTGCCGTCGGTGAACGCCACCGCCGTCGTCAAGGCGGTCATCCCGTCGGCGGAGTTCCTGACGCCGCGGTCGGGCGGCGACTACATCGTCGCTCCGGGCTACCTGGAATAGCAGAAGGGATCCGAACGATGACTTCGACCGCCGCGAGACGCCCGGCGCTGACCGATTACCCCCGATCAGACGACACCGCATTGGCCACGCTGGAACTCTCCGACCACAACCGGACGATGGTGCTGCGGCGACGTGAGCTGTGGTCGACCTACCTGCGCGGCCACGGCAACCCGGACGCGGCGGTGGCCACGCGGTTCATCCCGCTGCTGCTCGAGCTGATCCTCACCCGCTCCGGCGAGGGGCTCCCGTTCGTGCCCGGTTCGTACTACCCGCCCGGTTTCCGTCAGCACGTCCTCGGTCACACCGCATTCCCGGACGACGCCATCGATCACCGGTTGAGCGCGAAGGACGAGAGCGGGCTGCCGTTCCTGGCGGAACTGCGCGCCATGCTGGAACCCGGCTCGGACGTCTCCGTAACGACTCTCACGTCCCTGGCACAGATCCTCAACGTGCTGGGGTTGTTCAGCGTCTCCGCCAAAGCGCTCGGCAAACGAGCCGCCGAAAGCGGCGACCCCGTCCTGACCTACGAAGTGGCCCGTTCGTACTACGGGCTCGTCACCGATTCGGACAAGGCGGCACAACCGTTCCACACGCTGGCGGCGGACACCGGAATTTCGCCGGGGACACGGCTGAGCGCCTACGGCAGGCTGATCGCGCACTACTGCCGGCGGCAGCGCGACCTCGACGAGTGCGCCGGGGTGGCCGCGGACGCGCAGGCGCTGATCGACGGCGTCGCGGCGGACACCTTCGACCTCCGCCTGTACGTCAGCCGGACCTACCGGGCACTCGCCTTGTACGCGGTGCGCCGTCGCGACATGGCGGACATCGCCGACAAGATGCAGCTCGCCATCGACCTCGCCAGAGGGCTGAGCGCCGCGGCGAGCACCCCGGCGGAGAAGGTGGCGGCCGCTCAGAACGAGCGGCTGAGCCTGGAGGCCAGTCTCAAGGCGTTCATCAACTCCAAGGGCCGCGCGATGGTCATCGACATGGAACCGGACGCGGCGGCCGGCCGGCTGCTCGAACTCGACCCGGGTGACCCCTACACGCAGCTCTACGCGGGCGACACGCTGTGGATGACCGGCCACGACGAACGCGCTCTCGAATGCTTCACGATGGGCGGCGCGCTGGGCACCTTCCCCGGTGCGCTGGCCGCCGCGCGCGCCGGCGTCGCCTTCGACGCACTGGGGCGCAAGGAAGAGTCGGAAACCTGGTTCGCGGTGGCCGCGGAGCTGGACCCCGCCGCCACGGCGGCCTGACCCCATGACGGAAGCAACCCGGCTCGTGGCCGATCTGCCCGACCGCTCGGACGCCGTCATCAGCGGGCTGTCGGACGCGTTCCGGCGGTCCCAAGTGGACTATCTGCCGGACTCGGTGTGCTGGTACCGGGACCGCTGGCTGGTCTCCACCGACGCGTGGGGAGACCGCCGGGTGGGACAGTTCGACCCGGACGCCGGTCGCTGGACCGAGTTCCCGGCGCCCGCCGGCTGGATCCGGCGGCCGATGTCGGCGGGCGGCGACCGGCTGAGCGTGCTGTGGCACGAGCACCAAGCCGACGACGGCCGGCAGCTAGCGCTGCGCGACGGCCGCTGGGACGTGCTCGAGGAGAACGTCGAGGAATCCGGGATCACCGACTGGGACGGCAGGCGCCTGGCTCATCGCAGCCCGGCGGGCAACGCGGCCGTCCTGACCGCCGCCGGCGAACCCGTCCAGGTGACGACGCAGCCGGACGGGAAGTCGGCCCTCACCGGCCCCGGGTGGCAGATCGGGGTTCCGCGTGGGGCCACGGTGTCGCACCTTTCGCCGTCACCGGACCGCGAGGCGGTGCTGGCGGTGATCCGCGGCGGTGCCAGCTACCAGCTCGTCGTCATCGCCGGCGGGACCGGCCGGGTGCTCAGCCCGCAGCCGCTGCGGAAGGTCGTCCTGCCGTCCTCCGCCTGGCTGGACGACACCCGGGTCGTGCTCTGCGCGGAGGAATGGCCGAGCATCGTTCCGTACGTCTGGGACTGGGCGAGCGGGCGGGTCGAGCCGGTGTGGGCACCCGGGACGATCGGATCCGTCCGGTCCGTGGCCGCCGCGCCGGACGGCACGTGTGCCGCGGCGGTCGGCACCCCCACCCTGCCGCGCACACTCCGGGCCCTCGACGACACGTCCTTTTCGGAGCCGGCGCCGGGTGGCGAGGTCCGCGCGGTCGTCGTGCGGCGGGGCGAGCAGCTGCTGCCGTGCCTGGTCCACGAGCCACTGGCCGCCTGCCGCGGCACCGCGTTCTTCGTCCCCGGTGGCCCGCACGTCCCGATGTGGGGCGAGTTCACCGCGCTCACGACGGCGCTGAACGAAGAGGGCTGGCGGGTCGTGCGGGTCAACCTGAGCTCGAGCGGTCTGCGCCAGCCCGAGTACCGGCCGAAGGGACCGGTCCGGTTCGGCGTGGACGACGTGGCGGACCTGGGCGTGGTGATCGAAGAGCTCGCCGACGGCCCGGTCGTCACCATGGGGATGAGTTACGGCGGTTACGTGGCGGCACTCGCGGGCGAGCTGTCGGACCGGTGCGCCGGGGTGGCTCTCCTCGGCGGCTTCCTGCACCACGACGACCTGGCCGGCACGGCACACCCCGGCGTGCGCCAGTTCGCCGAGTTCGCGTTCGCCGGCCGCGCCCCGCTCGGTACCGACCGGCTGCGCAAGCGCTATTTCATCGCGCACGGTGAGCTGGACGAGCGGATTCCGATGTCTGCCGTGCGGAGGCACCTCGGCCGGATGGACCAGCGGGCCGCTTTCGTGGAGCTCGACGGCGAGGGGCACGCCATCCGCACCGACCGTGGTGCTCGCCTGGCTTACCCGCCACTACTGGAGTGGATGAACGATGTACGCGGCGGCCGGGCACCGGCCGCGGGCCGCCGCGTTCGAGACGGCGTGGAGGAATCGTGAACGAACTGGTGAAGGTCCCGAAGCTCGTCGAGGTCGCCGAGAAGCGGGCCATGGAAGAGGACTTCCACATGTCCAGCGCCCGCGACACGGGGCAGCTGCTGCGCGCGCTCGCCGCGAGCAAGCCGGGCGGGCTGCTGCTGGAGATCGGCACGGGCGTCGGCGTCGGCGCGGGCTGGCTGCTCGACGGCATGGACCCCACCGCGCGGCTGATCACCCTGGAGGTGCATCCCGAAGCGGCGGAGATCAGCACGGAGATGCTGGCCGGCGACTCCCGCGTCGAGGTGGTGCACGCCGACGCGATCGAGTGGCTGCGGGCGTACGACGGCCCGCTCTTCGACATGATCTTCGTCGACGCCAGCGTGCCGAAGTACGAGGAGCGGGCGCTGACGCTGTCCCGGATCGCCCCGGGCGGGCTGTTCGTCTGCGACGACGTCATCTGGTCGGCGAGCTGGGATCCGGCCGTCCGGCCGAGCAAGGACCGGGTCGACAAGTTCCGGCTGGAGATCTTCGACGAGCCGGACTTCCACGTGCTGCTGATGGACTGGGGGCCCGGCGTCTGCGTCGCGACCCGGATCGCGGCCGATGTCGACAGCTGAAGACGACCGCGCGCTCCGCCGGGCGTTCGAGGCCGGGTTCGGCGGGACGATCGTCGACCGGTGGCATCCTGCGTACGACGATGCGCGTGGCGTGTGGAACGGGCTGGTGGACCGGCGGCCGGCCCTGATCGCCCGGTGCGCCGACGTGGCGGACGTGGTCGAAGCGGTGTGCGTGGCTGCCGAGCACCGGCCGCCGGTGAGCGTCCGGGGCGGCGGCCACCAGGTCGCCGGCAGCGCGGTGTGCGACGACGGGCTCGTGATCGACCTCTCGGCGATGACCGCGGTGCACGTCGACCCGGCGCGCCGGGTCGTGCGGGTGCAGGGCGGGGTGACCGTCGGCGAGCTGGACGCCGGGACACAGGTCTTCGGGCTGGCGCTGCCCGGCGGGGACGTGACGGGCACCGGCGTGGCGGGCCTCGCCCTGGGCGGCGGGATCGGCATGCTGACCCGGGCACACGGCCTGACCTGCGACCACCTGCGGTCGATGGAGATCGTGACGGCGGACGGCCGGGTCCGGACGGCGGGTCCGGACGAATACCCGGACCTCCTCTGGGCCGCGCGCGGCGGCGGCCGCGGTCTCGGCGTCGTCACCGGCATGGAGTTCGACCTCGTCACCCTCGGGCCGACGGTCTCCTATGCGGAGGTGTACTACTCGTCGGAGCAAGGGGATTCGGTGCTGCGGGCCTGGCGCGACGCGGTCGCGACCCTGCCGGACACGGTCTCGCCGATGGCGATCCTGCGCGGTATGCCGCCGTATCCCCAGGTACCTGAGGAGTTACGCGACACCCCCGTCATCGGCGTCGGCGCGGTTTACGCCGGCCCACCGGAGGAAGCGCAGGCGGTGCTCGCACCCTTGCGTCAGCTGGCCACCCCGCTGCTCGACGTGAGCGGGACTGTGGCCTACGAGCAGTCGCCCAGCCCGCCCGCCGGGATCCGGGCTTTCATGAAGTCACACTTCCTGGACGAGCTCACCGACGACGCGATCCGGACCCTGCTCGACCGGCAGGCGCGCTGCCCCGGCCCCGGCGCCGAGCTGGTGATCCGCACGATGGGCGGCGCCGTCCGGGACATTCCTGCGGACCGCAGCGCGTTTCCGCACCGCGCGGCGCAGTTCAACGTCAACGTCAACGCCATGTGGCGCGACACCGCGCTCGACGACGCGATCCTCGGCTGGTGCCGGACGAGCTGGACGGCGCTGGCGCCGCACGGCAACGGAGGTGTCTACCTGAACTTCTCGGGCTTGGCCGAAGATGCCGGTTCCGTGCGCGACGCCGTCTACGGCCCGAGCGCGGCCCGGCTGGACGCGATCCGCACCGAATTCGACCCGGAGGGACTTTTCGCGTGGGCCGCCCGTCAGCCGTGACCTCCCGCGCCGACCGGCTCCTCGCCCGGCTGATGGAGGCGTACGAGCAAGGGGCGCTGCCCGACGTCGACGCGGCGGCCTCGCAACTGGGGACCGCGCACCCCGAACTGCGAGCGTGGTCGGCCTACATCCGCGCCGGCGTCATGGCGTTGCGCGGTGCGCCGGAGGCCGGCCTGCGGCTGCTCGCCGACGCCGTCGAGCGCGGTGGCTGGTGGAGTCCGCAGCTGCTGGCCGATCCCGCGCTGGAGACCATCTGGCCGCTCGACCGTCAGGACATCCGCGCCAGGTCGGAGCGGCGCTGGCGGGCGGCGCAGGAGCGGGCCGAGGTGAGCTGGGAGATCATCCGCCCGGCCGCGCCGCCGTCCGCGGTCGTCGTTTCCTTGCACGGCAACGGTCCGGCGCCCGCGGATCTCTTCGCCTCGCTGTGGGCCGAACTGGGTTCGTGCGCGGCCTGCCTGGTGCGCTCACCGCAGCTGGCCGCCCGCGGGGTCCCCGAGTGGCGCGACCACGACCGGGCCGTCGCCGACGTCCGGACCGCCGCGCGGGCCGCACGGGCCGAATTCGGCCCGGAGGTGCCGCTGATCCTCGCCGGGCTCGGCGCCGGCGGCCGGATCGCGATCGAAGCAACCCTCACCGGTGCCGTGGCGGCGGACGGCGCCGTGGCGTTCGCACCGAACCTGCGGCCGCTCGGACCGGTTGCCGCAATCGAGCCGCGAATCTGCATTTTCCCTGGTGGGACCCCGGAATCGGTGGCCTCGTGCGAAAGCTTCGCAGGATGGGCCCGTACTCGCGGGATCGACTGTTTCCTCCGTTATGACAACGGGATGGGCCACGCGTTTCCGGCGCGTTTCGGTGCGGCGATGGAGGGGGTCCTCACCTCCGTTCTTCGGTAGTATCCCGTACGCGCGGGCGAAATTCGCTCGCCGGTTCGCAAGGGGGTTGTATGACGGCGGCTGCCGATCCGCAGAAACCAGGCGTCTGGGCGACATTCCGCGACGCTCCCGCGGCGGCGAAGACGATCATGTTCGGCGTCATCGTGAATCGCCTCAGCGGCTTTCTCGTGATCTTCCTGGTCCTCTACGTGTCGGCGCTCGGCTATTCGACCGCCCAGGCCGTGTTCGCCCTCGGCGCCTACGGAGCCGGCGGGGTGGTGGGCACGCTCGTCGGCGGGGCGCTGTCCGACCGGTTCGGGCCGCGTCTCACGATCGCGGCGAGCATGGGGCTCAGCGGCCTGCTGATCGCTTTCATGCTGGTGCCGAACCAGTATCCGCTGCTGTTGGTGGCCAGTGTGCTGGTCGGCGTCACCTCGCAGGTTTTCCGGCCCGCCTCCTCCACCCTGCTGTCGGACCTCACCCCCGCCGACAACCAGGTGATGATCTTCGCGATCTGGCGGTTCGGCCTCAACGTCGGCTCGACCGTGGCCCCGATGCTCGGGTTCGCCCTCTACTACCTGGACGGCAAGCACTACACGGTGGTCTTCCTCACCGAGGCGATCGTCGCCGTCGCGTACGCGGTGCTGGCCTGGGTGATGTTGCCACCCCGGGACGTGGTGCGGACCATTGCCGCGCCCGTGGAGCACGACCCCGCCGCCGGCTCCGGCCGCGGCGGTTACCTCGCGGTGCTCCGGAATCGCCGCTATGCCGTCTTTCTGCTGGTGGCTGCCGTCCACACCATCGTTTACCAGCAATACCTTTCGACGCTGCCCCTGACCGTGAACGAGGTCAAGCTGGACGTCTTCTGGTACACGCTCGCCGTCTCGCTGAACGGTTTGGTGGTGATCGCCCTCGAACTGCCGGCGACGAAGGTGGTGCAGCGGATGCCGATGCGGCTTTCGATCGCGATCGGCCTCGCCCTCATCGGAATCGGGGTCGGCGTGTACGGGCTGCCGATGGTGCCGGCGGTGATCATCGGCGGGACACTGCTGTGGACGATCGGCGAGATCATCAGTGGCCCGTCGCTGTTCGCGTACCCCGCGGTCGTCGGTGCCGGCCCCCTCAAGAGCCGTTACATCGGCAGTTTCCAGTTCGCTTTCGGCCTCGGCAACACGGTCGCCCCGTTGGTCGGCGGCTGGTTGTTCCTCTCGCTCGGAACCGCACTGCTGTGGCCGCTCCTCGGCGCGGTCGAGGTGCTCGTCGCGGTGGCGGTCCTCGGCCTGGTCCGGGTGCCGAAGAAGACGCCGCCGGCCACCGAACCCAACGAAGTCCCGGCCGAGACGGCATGATCGACCACATCCTGTATGCCACGCCGGATCTCGAGTCCGGTGTCGACGACCTGAACCGGCGGTTCGGGGTCCGTCTTTCGCCCGGTGGCCGGCACCTCCAGCTCGGTACCCGGAACTACCTCGCCGATCTCGGTGATCGCACCTACTTCGAAGTGCTGGGCCCGGACCCGGACCTGCCGGCCCCGGCGCACGGACGGCCGCTCGGGATCGACGACCTGACCGAGCCGCGGCTGTCCACCTGGGCGGCCCGGGTGGACGATCTGGACGAGGCCGTGCGAACCGCCACCGCGAACGGGTGCCGGTTCGACCCGATCGTGGCCATGTCCCGGGACCGGGGCGACGGTGTCCACCTCGCCTGGCGGGCAGCCGCCCCTTCGGAAGGACAGGGGTTCGGCGGGGTCATCCCGTTCCTCATCCAGTGGGAGACCGACGCGTACGCCGCCGAACTGTCCACCAAGGGCATGCACCTGGTGTCCTTGGTCGTGTCGCACCCCGACGCCGCGATGGTGCGGGGGCATCTGGACTCGCTCGGCCTGGCGGACGGCGTCGCCGTGCGGCAGGCGGCGGAACCTTCCCTGCAGGCGACGCTGCGGACCCCGGCCGGAGAAGTCACCCTGGGGTGATCGCTGCCGGCCGCCCGGCGCGTGTCAGCGCGGGCCGTACACGATGACCGCGTTGCCCCACGCGTCCTGGACCACGGCCCGGGTTTCGTGGGGTCCCTGCTCCGGCGCCCGCACGACAGAGCCACCGGCGCGCACCACGGCGTCGAGCGTCGCGGCCACATCGGACACCTTGATCGAGGCTGCGGGCGCACCGCCGGTGACGTCCTCGGCCGCACCCACCAACGCGAGGGTGACACCACCGGCGTCCAGCGCGGCGTACCGGTCGCCGTCGGTGAACTTCTCGGCGAAACCGAAGGCGGCAGCGTAGAACGCCACGGCCGCGCCGACGTCGGACACCGGGTGTTGCACCTGCCGCAGCTGCGGGCCGTCGCTCATCAGCGGATCCTCCCCTTGGTGCACGTCAAACTACCGGCGCCGAGTCGCGCCGGACCACCCGCCGGACGGGTGTTTCCCAGTGCCCGCCCCGCCCCTGGACCGTCGCGTGCTCCGCCAGCGTCTCGATGAACGCCCCGGTCAACGGGTCCGGGGCCGCGCGCGTGTATGCCGTCAGAGTGCGGTGGATCGGGACGCTCGGCCGCAGCACCCGGCCGTCGAAGCGGGCCGGCAGGACGTTCGCCGGGACCAGCGCCGGGCCGAGGCCCGCCGCCGCGAGGATCGGGGCCGCCGCCGTCTGCTCGGTGCGGACCGCCGCGCGGGGGCGGAAGCCCGCCGCCGCGCAGGCCGCGTCGACCAGCTCCGCGAGGCCGTTGCCCGGCGCGTAGTGCACCCAGGCGCAGCCGGCGAGCGTGGCCAGGTCGACCTCGCCCGTGCCGTCGTCCTCGCCGGCACCGTCGGCGGGCAGCACGACGACGAACTCCTCCACGCCCAGCTCGCGCACCGGGCCCGCCCAGTCGCCGGGGCGCGGGCCGAGCGCGACGTCGGCCTCCCCCGCCGCCATCGCTTCGCGCAGCTCGTCGGCGTGGCGGAACTCGATCAGCCGGACGTCGACCTCGGGCCGGTCGCGCCGCCACACCCGCAGCGCCGGAGGCAGCACGCCGAGGCTGACCGAGTACACCGTGGCGACCTGCAGCTCGCCCGCCGTCGTCCCGGAGGCGAGCCGGGCGGCGCAGCGCGCGCGTTCGGCGTCGGCCAGCGCCGCCCGCGCGTGCGGCAGCATCGCCCGCCCCATCGGGGTGAGGCGGACCGCCCGCGGCAGCCGCTCCAGCAGCGGGCCGCCGAGGCTGCGTTCGAGCGCCCGCATCTGGTGCGACAACGCCGGCTGCGTCACGTGCAGCTGCTCGGCGGCGCGGGTGAACGAGCCGGTGTCGACCACCGTGACCAGGTACTCCAGCTGCCGCAGGCTTGTCATGAACTCAGTTTATCGACTTGGTGATAACTAAGCCTTGGACTTATCGAGCTATTGCTCCCAGCCTGGAGGCATGGAACGCAAGACAGCCCTGGTCGCCGGGGCCAACGGGATCATCGGCCGCACGCTCACCGAGCACCTGCGCACGAGCGGCTGGGACGTCACCGGCCTTTCCCGTCGCGGCGGCCCCGGCACGATCGCCGTCGACCTGCTCGACCCGGCCGACACCCGCGCGAAGCTCGCCCCGCTGACCGGCACCACCCACCTGTTCTACGCCGCCTACCAGGACAAACCGACGTGGGCAGAGCTGGTCCCGCCGAACCTGGCGATGCTGACGAACCTGGTCGACGCCGCCGAAGCGGCCGCACCCGGCCTGGAGCACGTCAGCCTGATGCAGGGCTACAAGGTGTACGGCGCGCACCTCGGCCCGTTCAAGACCCCGGCGCGCGAGACCGACGCCGGACACATGCCCCCGGAGTTCAACGTCGACCAGCAGCAGTTCCTCGAACGCCGGGCGGGCACCTGGACGTGGTCGGCGATCCGGCCGTCGGTCGTCGGCGGCACGGCGCTGGGCAACCCGATGAACCTCGCGCTGGTGATCGCGGTGTACGCGTCGATTTCGAAGGAACTCGGGCTGCCGCTGCGTTTCCCCGGCAAGCCAGGCGCGTACGACAGCCTGCTGGAAATGACCGACGCGGGTCTCCTGGCCTCGGCAACGGTCTGGGCAACCGGGCACCAGGGCGCCTTCAACATCGCGAACGGCGACCTGTTCGCTGGCGCGAACTGTGGCCGAAACTGGCGGCGTACTTCGAGCTCGACGTCGCCCCGCCGCTGCGGATGTCACTGGCGGACGTGATGGCGGACAAGGGCCCACTGTGGACTTCAATGGCGGCGAAGCACGGGCTTTCGGCGTCCTACGCGGACGTCTCGGCCTCGTGGGCGTTCGCCGACTTCGTGTTCGGCTGGGACTACGACATGTTCGCGGACACGTCGAAATCGCGCCGCGCGGGCTTCCACGAGTACGTCGAAACGGAGCAGATGTTCTACCGGCTGTTCGACGAGTTCCGGAAGGCGCGGGTGATCCCCTAGCCGCCGACCCCGCGGCGGGAGATCACCGTCGACCGGATCCGGACCACCCGCTCGTCCAGCCGCCGCAGCTCGCGGAACGGATTGGTGATGGCGTGCAACCTGGTGGCCTTCTCGCGGAAGAGCCCTGTGGTCACGGCCGTCATGACGAGGGCACCCGACAGGAAAAGCGGCCATCCGATCCACTCCGCCAGCGTGACCACGGACAGCGTCACGACTCCGGGCAACGACAAGATCAGACAGGCGATCGTCGGCAAGAAAGAAAACAGGATATCGCGACCGGCGCTCTCCAAGATCCAGACGAGGAGGAAGCCGAGCAGGAACCCCGCAACCATGACGAGCGTGCCCCAGCCGAACCACGCCGCTCCCCACGGCCACCAGCCGAACGCGGTGCCGGTCGCGCGTACCGCTCCCACCAGGTAGGGAAAACCCAGCAGCACGGCCAGAGCCGCGTTCGCCACGGGCTCGAGGACGAACGGGTTCCGCAGATCCTCGCCGGAGGTCTGCCACTGGTTCTCGCCGGCGTCGAACCCGGCGGCGCAGAGCCTGGTCGCCAGCTCCACCAGGACGGCGGTGGGCAGCGTGTCCAGCAAGTTCCGGTAGCCACGGCCCACGCCGGCCCGCGTGAACAGCGCCTGCGCGAGCCGGCGGGACTCGGCCGGATCTCGTTTGTGGATCTCCTGCAGAGCTTCCCCGTTTCCCCAGCGGTCGCCGACCGGAAGACCGAGTGAACGCGCGGCGCGGACGATTTCGAGGTCCAGCCCGGCCAACGCGGTGTAGTCGTACTGCCGGGATGCGCCCCGGACGCCGATCGGCATGGCCAGCCGCGGGTCCACCCGGCCGATGTCGGCCGGCATCCTCGCCGCGACGCGGTCGTCGATCAGGTAGCCGATCCGGCCCATGACCTTGGTGAGGTTCCCCCGGCCGCCGGGGTCGAAGGGTGCCCACACCCAGTCGTACCGCTCCCCCGGCGGGTTCCCGACCTCGACGTGCGCCAGCTCGTCCTCGACGTCCGGGCTGTTCACCAGCGCCGCCAGGCGCCAGGCGGCGCGGACGGCGACATCGCTTTCGTCCCACAACAGCTCGGCCAGCGCCGATCCCGCCGAAGCCGTCCCGACGGCGGCGATGTCGTCGATGGCGTCGAGCGATCCCGCGGCGGCGCGTTCCGCGAGGACCGGGATGGCGAGTTCTCCGGTCGCCCGCAGGGCTGTCCGGGCCGCGGGGACCCACACCGCCAGATCACTGAGCGTCTCGACCGCCGACCGCAGCCGGGACGCGGCCAGCGCGTGGATCGCGAACGCCCGCCGCTGCCGCGCGGCCCCCATGAGGCGGCCGAGCAGGGCCTTTCCGCGGGGGCCGGGGTCCGCCGCGACGGCACCCAGGGCCGCCGGCACGAGCGGGTCGTCGTCCGGTGGCGGCTCGAAGTGGCCGAGCACCTCGTCCGCCAGCCTCGCGTCGATCTGGCGGGCCTCGGCCAGGCATTCAAGCGCCAGGAGCTTGTCGCGCCCGTCACCACCGAAGATCTTCCTGACGACCGGCGTGCAGTCGCGGCGGGCGCCCCCGCACCAGAGCTTCACCGCCTCACGCCACCGATCGGGGCTCTCCCCGTACAGCGCCAGCAGCCGCTCCGGGTCGTCCGCCAGCTCCATCGCGGCCAAGTACTCCTGGAGGGTGAGGTGCGGGAACTCGTAGAGCAGGTTGTTTTCGTCGACCCGCACCAGCAGGCCACTGCGGTCGACGATTTCGTCGAGCATGGCGCCCGCGTGCGTGGCCTCCAGGTTGAACCGGGCGAGCACCTGGGTGATGGTCGCGATCAGCTCGGCCTCCGGCACGGCCCGCCGGTCGGTTCCCGGCGCCATCGCGCCCTGGGCCCGGACCGCGATGGACCGCAGGGCCATCAGCTTGTGGCCGGCCTTGTAGGTCGCGAGTCCACGGGCGCGGCCGAGTTCGGAGTCGCGCCGCAGCAGGTGCCACACCGCCGTGTCGTAGAACTCGGTGCGCGAGCTCGGCAGCACCGGCCCGAGCCCGGGATCCGCGTCGTGCAGGGAGGCGATCATGGTGAGCAGCAACGGGGTCCGGGCCAGCCGCATGACCGACGGGCTCGCCCGCAGTCCGCCCATCATCTGTTCGACCTCGTACCGGGCGTCGCGCCCGGGCTGCTTCGATGTGAACCAAAGCTTCAGGAACCGGCGGATGGCGGCATCGTCGAAATCGGTCAGCCGGACCTCGTGGTCGAACTGGGGGCGCAGTTCGTGGTCGTAGACGGCGTCGCGGCAGGTGACGATGATTTGACAAGCCGGCCACTTCTCGGCGAACTGCTTCAAATCCCGCGCGACTTCCGCCCGGCGGTCCGTCACGGTTTCGTCGAAACCGTCGCAGAGGATGCTCAGCACCCCGTCCGCCAGGGCCCGGTCCAGGAACCGTTCCGGTTTTTCCAGCCCACTCCGGGCGAATGCGTCCGCGACGAGGTCACGGATGTTCCGTTCGCCGCGATCGTGGCGGAACAGCTCGACGAACACCGGGATGCGCTCGAAGGCGGCCGGGTCGGCCGCCCACTTCACCATCGAATTCTTCAGCAGCATCGACTTGCCGGCGCCGGCGGCGCCGAGCACGACTGTCCTGGTGCGGGTCCGGATGCTGCGGTAGACGTCTTCGCGGCGCCCGTCGACCTCGTGCTGGACCGGCACGTAGACATCGCTGACCGTCACCTTGGTGTTGGCCAGGAAACCCAGCGCGTGACTGTTGTGATTCGCATTGACAGCGCTCGCGTACCGCCGCTGGCCCCGCGTTCCCAGCGTGCGGCGCCGGCTGCGGAACACCGCGGGCCAAAAAAGCTGACCGAGGTGTTTCGCGCCTTCACCGAAAAACTGCTTCGCCAGGAAGCCGACGATGGCGAGTGCCGTCGTCACTACGGCGGCATAGGTCCATTGGTTCGGCACGACCGGGCCTTCGCGCTGGGTTCCGGCCTTCCGGTTTAGCAACCCGGGCGCGGGACGGTCGATACCGGCCTGGTGTCTTCACCTGAATGTCGCAAGGCGTTCCGAGCTCAGCCGCGGCCGATGAACGGCATGGTCGTCGCGGTGATGGTGAGGAACTGGACGTTCGCGTCGAGCGGCAGCCCGGCCATGTACCGCACAGCGTCGGCGACGTGCCGGACGTCGAACGTCGGCTCGGCGACGACCCGGCCGTCGGCCTGCGGGATGCCCGCGGCCATCCGTTCGGTCATCTCGGTGGCGGCGTTGCCGATGTCGATCTGGCCGCAGGCGACGTCCCAGGGCCGCCCGTCCAGCGAGATCGACCGCGTCAGGCCGGTGACGGCGTGCTTGGTGGCGGTGTAGGCGACGCTCGCCGGGCGCGGGGCGTGTGCCGAGATCGAGCCGTTGTTGACGATCCGGCCGCCACGGGGGTCCTGCTCGCGCATGAGCCGCACGGCCTGCCGCGCGCAGAGGAACATCCCGGTGAGGTTGACGTCGACAGTCCGCTTCCAGTCCTCGACGGACAGGTCGGCTACCGTCCCGCCGGCGCTGATCCCGGCGTTGTTGAAGAGCAGGTCGAGCCGCCCCCACCGGGCGCGCACGGCGTCGAACAGCGCCTCCACCGCCTGCTCGTCGGAGACGTCGGTGGGCACCGCGAAGGCGTTCTCGAAGCCCGAGGCGGTTTCGTCGAGGGCGTCGGCGCGCCGCCCGGCCAGCGCGACCTGGTAGCCGTCTTCCAGGAGCGCCCGGGCCACGGCCCGCCCGATGCCCGACCCCGCCCCGGTGACCACCGCCGTTTTCGCCATCCCGCCTCCTAGACTGCGCGCATGGGACTTCGCGAGAGTTTCCGCGCCGGGCTCGCCCGGCAGCTCGGCCACCCTAGCGGCCTGCGGGGCCGGATCGTCGGCGCGATGCTCAACCGCCGGAACCGGGAGGCCGTCGTGCGGGCGGTCGCGGCGCTGGCGCCGACCGGCGGCGAAACCGCGCTCGACATCGGCTTCGGCGGTGGCCTCGGCCTCGCCCTCCTGCTGAACGAGGCCGGCGTGGTGCACGGCGTGGACATCTCGGCGGCGATGCTCGACCGGGCCCGCCGGTCGTTCCGCGCCGAGATCGCGGCCGGGCGCCTGGTGCTCGGTGAAGGGTCGATGACCGCGCTGCCGCTGGCGGACGGCTCCGTCGACGCGGTCGTTTCGACGAACACCGTCTACTTCGTCGACGACCTCGCCGCCGCGTTCGCCGAGGTCGCCCGGGTCCTCCGGCCGGGTGGCCGGTTCGTGCTGGGCATCGGCGACCCGGACCTGATGGGCCGCTCGCGGATGCTCACCGACAACGGCTTCCGCATCCGGCCGGTGGCCGAACTCGAGTCCGTGCTGGCGACCGCGGGACTGTCCCTGCGCCGGCACGAGCGGTTCGCCCACGGCGGCCTCGGCTTCCACCTGCTCGTGTCCGGGAAATGACGAGCGGGGCCCGGCACGCGCCGGGCCCCGCTGCCGGAAACCGCCTTACTTCGCCGCCACGCCCAGCGCGGCCAGGGCCGGGCCGGCCATGATCACGCCGTTGCCGGTCACCGTGTCGAAGCCCGAGGTGCCGAGGTCGATCGCCGACGAGACCAGCGCCGTGCGGATCTGGGCCGGGGTGGCCGTGGGCTTGCCGGACAGCAGCAGGGCCGCGATGGCCGCCGCGTGCGGGGCCGCCGCCGACGTGCCGAAGAACGGCTGGAAGCCGGTCACCGACGTCGCCACGCCGTCCGCCGCGGTGATGTCCGGCTTGCTGCGGACCGTGCCGCCGGTCGAGGACACGTTGCCCGGGGTGATCGCGGTGCCGTCGGCGTTGTAGAACAGGCGGCGCTTGCCGTCGGAGGAGAACCGCTCCCACTTGCTCGACGCGGTGAACAGGCCGGGGTACGGGCCGGCCGGGTTGGCCGGGTCACCGGTCTCCAGGGGCCGGGTGAACGCGCCCGCCGCCGGGGCCGCCGCGACGCTGAAGGCGTTGGCCGCGGCCGAGTGGCCGTTCGTGACGCCGTTGGTGCTGAAGGCCTTGAGCGAGCCCGAAGCCACGAAGCGGCCGCGGATGACGTTCAGCGCGATGAACCGGTCGGCGCCGCTGTACTTGACGACCGCGACCTTGTAGCCCGAGCCGGTGGTCGGCACGCTGGCGATCTCGTACGGGTTCTGCGAGCCGGACTGCCCGTTCTCGCTGGAGGCCACGACGCTGCCCGAGGAGTTCAGGATGAACAGGTCGTAGTCGTTGGCGGACTTGCCCCACGGGTCGGACCAGAACAGCGTCACCGGCTTGCCGAGCGAGCCCGCCGAAAGCGCGTCGAAGTTCTGCGTGGTGCTGCTCGGGTCGAAGTCGTGCGGCGTGCCGGTGACGCCGCTGATCTTCGTCGAAGACGCGCGGAAGTCGCCTTCGTAGTAGCCGCTGGTGCCGTCGGTCGCGTTGCCCGAGTTGCCGGCCGAGGAGAAGTAGAGGACGCCGGCCGCGGTCACGTCGTTGACCGCCTGCGCGACCTGCGTGTCCTGGAACGGCGATTCGTCGAAGTAGGAGACGTCGTCGACGATGATCTGGCACTTGCCGGTGGTGCGCAGCGCGCGGATGTTCGCGGCGAAGCTGGCCTCGCTGGTGAACGCGGTGGCGAAGCCGAGGGTGGCGTTCGGCGCGAGGTCGTGGATGATCTCGAGCATCGCGGTGCCCTCGTCGCCGCTGCCCTTCTGGCCGGACAGGACGTCGACCGCGGGCAACTCGCCGGCGCTCTGGGACTTCGCCAGGGAGTCGACGCCGTCGGAGAGCACGCAGACCTTGGTGCCGGCGCCGCTGACGCCGTAGGTGGCGCGGGCGGCGTCGGCGCCGTGCGCCTTGTCGCCTTCGGACACCTGCGTCGCGGCGGCGGCTGCCTTGACGGCCGCGGGCGCGGCGGCGTCGCGGTTGCCCGGTTCGCGCCAGGTCATGGCCTGCGCGGCGGGCTTCACCTCGACGACGTCGGCGCGGCCGGCGATGGTGTCCAGCGCGGACAGCGGCAGGTCGGCGCGGACGGCACCGTCCGGCGAGGCGAAGCGGACCGTGCCGCCGGCCGCCTTGACGGCGTTGGCGACGCCCTGGTCACGGGAGGAGATGTCGACCGCGACGGTGCCGGCGGAGCTCACGCCGACACCCGAGCGGTACTCGGGCAGCTTCGCGGCCAGCGACCGGTCGGCCCGCAACCGCTTCTCGACGACCAGCTGGCTCGATTGCTTGCGTTCCGCGGGGCTCAGGCTCTTCTTGATGCTCTGCAGCGCGCTGATGCCCGCCTCGGTGCGCGCGGCCGCGGCGTCCACGGTGGACGGCTGCGCCGCCGAAACCCCGGTCGTCAGCAGCAGCGTGCCGACCGTCAGCGGAACCGCGTGCGCGGCGACCCGGCTGAATCTCACCATCGATGTCTCCCTGTGGTACTCGGTCACTCGACCGAATGACACCCAACCGGGTGTAATGGGGAGAATCTAAGGAGCGACCGGCCCGGATTCCAGCGACCAAAGTCGGGAAGCGGCTTCGGTCCACATGCTGGAACGATCGAGGAAACGTGAGAACTATTCTGCCCCGGCCGTGCCCGGTCTCCATTTCCCGGTGCGCGGGGCCGCCTCGGTGTACGGGTAGGCCGGGGCACGCCGGGTTCCGCGGCTCGGTGGTGGTCGACAAGCGTGAGGATCACGACGGGAAGCGCACCCGCGGTGCCGATCTCCTCGGCGCCGTCGAGTCACCGCACCCCGGCGCACGAGCAGACGGCGGGAAAGGCGTCGATCGCGGCCTCGGCGCTCGCGAACAGAGGGCACGGCGTGCGAAATTCGCTTCGCACCAAAGGTGCACGTGCGTCGGGGCACGGCCGGTCAGGACGTTCCACACGGTCTGCACGACGCACCCGGCGGTGAAGTACCAGCCCGGCAGCCCGAACCCGCGGGCCCGCCGCAGCAGCTCGACGAGAACTTCGTTGCGCGCCAGGGCTTCCTGCAGCCGATCGGGGTCCGCCATGCCGCCATCGTAGAACGGCGCACGGGGCAGCGGCCGGAAACTGTCGGTGCCCTGCCCTACGGTTCGTGGCATGGCCGAAATCGAAATCCGCCGCGCCACCCCGGCGCAGGCCGGCGCGCTGACCGCCTTGGTGCACGCTTCCGCGGCCTACCGAGGCCGCTACGCGTCCATCTTGGACGGTTACACGATCACCCCGGGCTACGTCGGAGCCAACCCCACGTTCACCGCCACCGGAGATCGGCTCCTCGGCTTCTACGCGCTCTTGGACGCCGAACTCGACCTGCTCTTCGTCGCCGACGAAGCCCAAGGGCTCGGCATCGGCGCGCGCCTGATCGCGCACATGCTCGCCGAGGCGCGCAGGCGCGGGCTGGCGAGTGTGCGCGTCGTCTCGCACCCGCCCGCGCTGCCGTTCTACCTGCGGATGGGTGCGCGCCGCACCGGCACGATCCCGGCGAGACCCCCGAAGGTCCGCTGGGAACGGCCGGAGCTGCGCTTCGACGTCCCTACAGGTTGATCATGTGACCGGCGAGGCCGTGGACGGCCTCCTTCACCGCTTCGCCCAGTGTCGGGTGGGCGTGGACGTTGCGGGCCACCTCGTGCACCGTCAGGTCCCACTGCTGGGCCAGCGTCAGCTCCGGCAGCAGTTCCGTGACGTCCGGGCCGATCAGGTGGCCGCCGATCAGCTCCCCGTACTCGGCGTCGCTGATCAGCTTCACGAAGCCGCCCGCGTCGCCGAGGCCCTGGGCCTTGCCGTTTGCGGTGAACGGGAACTTCGCCACCTTGACGTCGAAGCCCTTCTCGCGGGCCTGCTCCTCCGTCCAGCCGAAGCTCGCGATCTGGGGCTGGCAGTAGGTCGCGCGCGGGATCATCGGGAAGTCGAGTTCCATGGTCTCCGCGCCCGCGATCGTCTCCGCCGCCACCACGCCCATCGACTCCGACGCGTGCGCCAGCATCAGCTTCGCCGTCACGTCGCCGATCGCGAAGATGTGGCCGACGTTCGTGCGGCCGCGGCCGTCCACCGCGATCGCGCCGCGGTCGGTCAGGGCCACGCCCGTCTTCTCCAGGCCGTAGCCCTCCACGCGCGGCTGGAAGCCGATCGCCTGCAGCACCTTGTCGGCTTCGAGGACCTGCTGCCCGTTCTTCTCCGACGACACCGTCACCCGCACCGAGGAACCGGAGTCGTCGATCGACTCGACGCGGGTCGACGTCAGCACCTTGATGCCCAGCTTGCGGTAGCGGCGCGCGAGTTCCGCCGACACCTCCGCGTCCTCCAGCGGCACCATCCGGTCCAGGAACTCGACGATCGTGACGTCGACGCCGTAGTTGTGCAGCACGTACGCGAACTCCACGCCGATCGCGCCCGCGCCGGCGATCACGATGCTCGAAGGCAGCTCGCTCGAGAGGATCTGCTCTTCGTACGTGACGACCCGCTCGCTGCGGGAGGTGCCGGGCAGCAGCCGCGTGGTCGCGCCGGTGGCGATGATGCAGTGGCCGAAGGTGATCCGCTCGCCGTTCACCTCGAGGGTGTGGTCGTCGACGAAGGTGCCGTGCCCGTCGAACTCGGTGATCTTGTTCTTCTTCATCAGGAAGTGCACGCCCTTGACGCGCCCGTCGGCGACCTTCCGGCTGCGCTCGTAGGCGGCCGTGTAGTCGACGCGGATCGGGCTGTCGGAGGAGATGCCGAACGTCTTCGCCTCCTGGGTCACCACGTGCGCCAGCTCGGCGTTGCGCAGCAGCGCCTTCGACGGGATGCACCCGACGTTCAGGCAGACGCCACCCCAGTACTTCTCCTCGACCACCGCGGCGCTCAGCCCCAGCTGGGACGCGCGGATCGCCGCGACGTAGCCGCCCACTCCGGCCCCCAGCACGACGACATCAAAGTGTTGTGCACTCATACGCCCGAAGTTACCCCTTCGGCCAGGCCCGGGCGGGGTGACGCCGACCTCAGGCGGCGACCGGGCGCTGCTCGCCGCGGATCGACTCCAGCAGCGCGGTCACCGCGCCCATGATCCGGGCCGTCGCCTCCTCCAGCACCTCGCGGGTGAGCGGGCGGTCGCGCAGGTCCGAGAGGTCCACCGGCGGCCCGGCGACCAGGTCGACGGTCTTGCGCGGCACCATCCGCGGGAACTTCGCCGTCGACGGCAGCAGGTGGTGGGTGCCCCAGTTGGCCACCGGGATCACCGGGGCCCCGGTCTCCAGCGCGGCCCGCACGATGCCCGTCTTGCCGCGCATCGGCCAGCCGTCCGGGTCGTTCGAGAACGTGCCTTCCGGGAAGACCGCGACGCACTCGCCGTCCCGCACCGAGGTGACCAGGTCGCGGTAGGCCTCGGCGGCCGTCGCGGCGCCGCGGTAGACCGGGATGTGCCGCCCGGAGCGCATCACGCGGCCGACCACCGGCAGCTTCCACAGGGACGCCTTGGCCAGGTAGCGCGGCACGCGGCCGGCGGCGAGGCAGAACGCGGTGAGCGTCGTCGGGTCGGCGAACGACAGGTGGTTCGACGCCACCAGCACGCCGCCGGTCTTCGGGATGTGGTGCGAGCCCCGCACCCGGAACCGGGTCGTCTGGGCGAGGAACTGCCAGACCACCTCGATGGCGAAGCTGTACCAGGCGCCCCGGCCGGCGCGGGCGAAGCGCCGGCCGTAGGCGATCATCTGGCGCCGGGTGAGCAGCTCACCTTCGAGGTCCAGGGCGGTCCAGCGGTCCATAGCTGTCATTCGTAGCCCACGGCCGGCCGGATCGGCCCCTCCCCGCGCCGAACGCGGCGCAGATCACAGCACGAATTTCAGAGCCGCTCGAGCACCACGACGGGAATCTCACGGTCGGTCTTCTTGGCGTACTCGTTGTAGTCCGGCCAGACGGCGGCGAGCTTCTCCCACAGCTTCGCGCGCTCCTCGCCCGACGCCGTGCGGGCGCGGGCCTTGAACTTGTCCGCCTTGACCTGCACGCCGACCTCCGGGTGCTCGAGGAGGTTGAGGTACCAGCCGGGGTGGTTCGGCGCGCCGCCCTTGGAGGCCACGATCACCGGGTTCCCGTCGGCTTCCTGGTAGATCAGCGCGAACTTCCGCTCCTGCCCGGTCTTGCGGCCCTTCGTGGTCAGCACGAGCGTCGGCACGCCTTCCTTCCACTCGTGACCGACCTCGCCGTCGGTCTCCTCGTAGCGGCGGACGTGCTCGTCACCGAACAGCATGCGTGGTTCCTTTCGTGATCGGCAGCAGTGGCGGGCTCACCACTTGAAGGTTTTCCTTGTTTCCAACACACACGCCCCGCGCGATCTTCCCGCGGCATTCACTCGTTCGGGGGAGGTCCCCCGAGCAGCGGCTTCTCGGGACACACCCTCCTCCCAGTAGATTGCACCGACCGAGCACGCCGTGACACCCGAGACCGACCCCTGGAGGAGCCAGCGATGAAGGCCCGGCCGCACGTGACACTGGAAGACGTGGCACGCAGCGCGAACGTCTCGCTCGCGACGGCGTCGCGGGTGCTCAACGGCACCGCGTCCGTCCGCGCCGACCTGCGGGAGCGGGTTTCCGCCGCCGCGGCCGAGCTGGCCTACGCCCCCAACGCGCACGCGCAGGCCCTCGCCGGCGGCACCCACCGCACGGTCGGCGTGATCTGCCACGACGTCAGCGACCCGTACTTCGCCGCGATCGCGGGCGGGGTGATGCGGGTGGCCACCGACAACGGGCTGCTCGTGATGCTCGCCGGCACCTTCCGCGACCCGGACCGCGAAGTGGCCTACGTCTCGACGCTGCGCGCGCAGCGGGCCGCGGCCATCCTGCTGATCGGTTCGGCGTTCGAGGACCGGGCGTGGGAACGCGCGATGGCCGCCGAGCTGGAGCCCTACCGCCGCGGCGGCGGGCAGGTCGCCGCGGTCAGCAGGCACCGCGGGCTCAAGATCGACACCGTGCAGCCGGACAACAAGGGCGGCGCCGCCGCGCTGGCGAAGGAACTGGTCGGCCTCGGCCACAAGCGGTTCGCCGTGCTGGCCGGGCCGCGGCGGCTGAGCACCGTGATCGACCGGCTGGCCGGGTTCTCCGGCGAGCTCGCCGCGCACGGCATCGAGCTGCGCGAGGACGACGTCGTGGAGGCCGCGTTCAGCCGCGACGGCGGGTACGAGGCGACGAAGCGGCTGCTGGCCGGCCGCCGGCGCAAACTGCCGACCTGCCTGTTCGCCGTCACCGACGTGATGGCGATCGGCGCGCTGACGGCGTTGCGCGAAGAGGGCGTCTCGGTGCCCGGCGACATTTCGGTGGCCGGGTTCGACGACATCCCGGTGGTCCGCGACCTCGCCCCGGCGCTGACCACCGTGCGGCTGCCGCTGGAGGAACTCGGCGAGCGGGCGATGGACCTGGCGATCAAGGGGTCCGCGGGCGGCCGGCCGCGGACGGTCCGGCTGTCCGGCGAGGTCGTCCTGCGCGAGAGCACCGCGCGCCCCAAGCGCTGACCCGGGCAGGGCCTTGTCGAGCTCCGGCACAGGCCCTACCGTGGGTTGAGAAAGCGCTTTCTGACCCTCTCGGAGGTCCCGATGCTCGTGCTCCCGGTCCCCGGCGGCGGGCTGCAGAACTGGTCGCCGTCCGGCCGGCCGCGCCCCGCGCCGCCGGGGACACCGCCGTCGTCGCGGATCGCCTACGCCGCCGCGCACGTCGTCGCGGACGCGCTGGCCGACGAGCCCTGCGCCGTGGACTGGGACACGACGCTGGCCTTCCGCGAACACCTCTGGGCGTGCGGGCTCGGCATCGCGGAGGCGATGGACACCGCGCAGCGCGGCATGGGCCTGGACTGGGCCACGACGCGGCAGCTGGTCACGCGCACCGGTGCGGCCGCGGCCGGGCGGCGCTGGTGCGCCGGGGTCGGCACCGACCAGCTGCCGCCGGGGCCGGCCACCGTGGCGTCCATTGTGGACGCCTGGCGCGAGCAGCTGGACCTGGTCGCCGGCGCGGGCGCGGTCCCGGTCGTGATGGCCAGCCGCGCGCTGGCCGCGGCGGCCACCGGCCCGGCCGACTACCACGCGGCCTACGGGAAGGTGCTGTCCGAGGCGGGCGGGCCGGTCCTGCTGCACTGGCTGGGCGAGCAGTTCGACCCGGCGCTGGCCGGGTACTGGGGCCACGACGACGTCCGCGCCGCGGCCCGCGAGCTGGCGACGCTGTGCGCCGAGCACGCCGCCACGATCGCCGGGGTGAAGGTCTCGGTGCTCGACGCCGAGGTCGAGATCGAGTTCCGGCGGGCGCTGCCGGACGGCGTCGCCTGCTACACCGGCGACGACTTCAGCTACCCCGAGCTGATCGCCGGCGACGACGAGGGCCACAGCGAGGCGCTGCTCGGCATCTTCGACCCGATCGCCCCGGTCGCCGCGGCTGCGCTGCGTTGCCTGGACGACGGCGACCGGGCCGGGTTCCGCGCGCGGCTCGACCCGACCGTGCCGCTGGCGCGCGAGATCTTCCGGGCACCGACCCGGCACTACAAGACCGGCGTCGTCTTCCTGGCCTACCTCAACGGCCACCAGAACCACTTCCGGATGCTCGCCGGCCAGGAATCCGCGCGCACGATCACCCACCTCGCCACGCTGCTGCGGCTCGCCGACGAGGCCGGCGTGCTGGCCGACCCGGACCTGGCCGAGGCCCGGATGCGGCCGCTGCTGCAGGCCGCCGGGGTGGCGTGATGGACCCGCGGCTGAGCCTCAACCAGATCACCACGAAGTCCTGGTCGCTGCCCGAGGCGGTGGCCGGCTGCGCCGCGGCCGGCGTCGGCTGGATCGGCCTGTGGCGCGACAAGGTCGCCGAGACCGGCGTCGGCGAAGCCGCCCGGCTGCTCGAGGAGCACGGGGTGCGGGTTTCGTCGTTGTGCCGCGGTGGGTTCTTCACCGGCGTGACGCCGGAGGGGTCCCCCGTGGACGGGATCGCGCAGACGCGGGAGGCGATCGACGAAGCCGCCGCGCTCGGCGCCGGCGTGCTCGTGCTGGTCGTCGGCGGGATCGCGGGCAACGACCTGCCCGCGTCCCGGCAGCGCGTCGCCGACGCCGTCGGCGAGCTGGCGCCGTACGCCGGGGAACGCGGGGTCCGGCTCGGCCTGGAGCCGCTGCACCCGATGCAGTGCGCGGACCGGTCCGTTTTGTCCACTGTGGACCAGGCGCTGGCGATCGCCGCGGAGCACCCCGCCGAGCAGGTGGGCGTGGTGGTGGACGAGTTCCACGTGTGGTGGGACCCGCGGATCGAGGAGTCGATCGCCGCGGCCGCGGGCCGGATCGCCGGGTTCCACGTCTGCGACGTCCTGGTGCCGCTGCCCGATCCGCTGCTGGGCCGCGCCCTGCCCGGCGACGGCCCGATCGACCACCGCCGGCTGCGCGCGGCCGTCGAAGCCGCCGGCTACACCGGGCCGATCGAGGTCGAGGTGTTCAACGCCGGCCTGTGGGGCCGCCCGGGCGCCGAAGTGCTCGCCGAGACCGTTGCGGCATTCGAGCGATACGTGGCCTGATCCGGTCCGCCTGGCGGTACGCTGGGTCCATCAGGCGGACGGGGCGCTCGATGACCACGGATGACGAGGGAACGGTCCGGAGCGTGCTGCGCGCGTTCGACCTGCTCGCCCTCTTCACCGAACACCGCCGGACCTGGGCGGTCAAGGATCTCACCACGGCCAGCGGCTTGGCGAAGACGACCGTCCTGCGGCTGGTCGCCACCTGCGAACAGCGCGGCCTGCTCTGGACCCGCCCCGACGGGCGGATCACCGTCGGGCCCGGGATGCTGCGGTGGGCGCAGCTGGCGAACACGGCGTGGCAGCTGCCCGAGCAGGTCCGCCAGGTGCTGCGGGAGCTGGCCCGGGAGTGCCGGGAGACGGTGAACCTCTACGTGCGCAGCACGTCGGTGCTGGTCTGCGTGGCCCAGCAGGAGGGGCCGCTGGCCATCCGGCACGTCGGGCGGGTCGGGGACGAGCTGCCGCTCGGCTCCGGGGCCGCCGGGCGGGTCCTCGACGGCACCGAGGGGGCCGCGGTCAGCCACGGCGAGCCCGAAGCCGGCGCCTCCAGCGTCGCCGCGCCGGTGCACGACGGCGACGGGCGGGTGCTGGCGGCCCTGGCGATCACCGGGCCCAGCAGCCGGTTCGGCGCGGGCGAAACCGCCGCGTTCGCCGAAGCCGTCACCGCCGCCGCGGTGCGGATATCGCAGATCGGCCTCGGGACGCGAGCGGAATAAGCCACAAGGGGCCGGATCCCGCCGGGTTGTTGGCTAGGCTGCCCGACATGCCGAACCTGCTGGTGGTGGAAGACGACGCGGCGATCGGCAGCGTGCTCGAATCGACCCTGCGGCTGCACGGTCACCAGGTGTGCTGGCGCCGCGACGGGCGGACCGCTTTGCAGGCCGCCGAAGCCGGCGATTTCGACCTCGTGCTGCTCGACCTCGGCCTGCCCGACCTCGACGGCGTCGAGGTCTGCCGCCGCCTGCGGGCCGCGCTGCCCGCGGCGGTGCTGGTGATCCTCACCGCGCGGCAGGAGGAGATGGACGTCGTCGTCGGCCTCGACGCCGGCGCGGACGACTACCTCACCAAGCCGATCCGGCTGGGCGAGCTGCTGGCCAGGGTCCGCGCGCACCTGCGGCGCGGCGCACCGGCCGGGGCCCGGCCGCCGGTGACCATCGGCGGGCTGACCGTCGACATCGCCGGCCGCCGCGCCACCCTGGGCGGGCGCGAGGTGGTGCTGCGCGCCAAGGAGTTCGACCTGCTGGCGCGGCTGGCCGAGCAGCCCGGCGTCGCGGTCAGCCGCGACACGCTGATGTCCGAGGTCTGGGACGCGCACTGGTACGGCTCGACGAAGACCCTCGACGTGCACATCGCCGCGGTGCGCCGCAAGCTGGCCGCGGCCGCCGGACCCGACGAGGAGGTGCCGCGGATCGCCACCCTGCGCGGGCACGGCTACCGGCTGGAAGACCCGGCGCGCTCCGCCGCCGAAGGGTAGCCGTGCGCCGCCGGATCATCTCGCTGACGGTGCTGGCCGCCGCGGTCGCCACCCTGCTGTTCGCGCTGCCGCTGGGCATCGCGGTGACCCGGTACTTCCGCGACGACGCCACCACCGAACTGGAACGGGCCGCGGACACGGTCGCGCTCGCGGTGTCGCACGAGCTGGACGCCGGGCGGCTCCCCGTCGTGCCACCGCCCGGCGACGACGACGACGCCGACGCCGAGGTGGGCGTCTACAGCCCGGCCGGGCGGCTGCTCGCCGGGCACGGCCCGGCCGCCGCCGGCCCGATCGAGCAGCAGGCGGCGAGGGCCACGGTGGACGTCGTCACCGGGAACGAAGGCGAGGACCTGGTGCTGGCCGTGCCGGTGGTCAGCGGGTCCCGGGTGACCGGCGTCGTCCGCGCCGCGATGCCGGAGACCGCGCTGACCGTGCGGATCGCGCTCACCTTGCACATCATGGCCATCTTGGCGGCCGCGGCGATCGGCGCGAGCTGGCTGACCGCCCGGCGGTTCGCGAAGCGGCTCGTCCGGCCGCTGGAGGAGCTGGCCGTCACGGCCGGGCGGCTCGGCGATGGCGACTTCACCGTCCGGTCGCCGCGGGCGGGCATCCCCGAGATCGACCAGGTCGGCGAGGCACTGGACGCCACCGCCACCCGGATCGGCGAAACGCTGGAACGCGAGCGCGCGTTCTCCGCGGAGGCGTCGCACCAGCTGCGCACGCCGCTGACCGGGTTGCGCCTGCAGCTCGAAGCCGCCCTGGAGACCCCGGCCGCGGACCCGTACGCGGCGATCCGCGCCGCCATCGCGTCCGCCGACCGGCTGGAACGCACCATCGACGACCTGCTGGCCCTGGGCCGGAAACGCCGGGGGCAGCGAGCCGAGCTGAACCTCGGCCGGCTCCTCGACGAGGTCCGGCAGGCCGGCGAAGCCCTGCTCGCACCGCAGGGGCGGACGCTGCGCATCGTCCGGGACGACCCACCGCCGGCGCACGTGGCGCCCGCGGCGGTCCGGCAGGTCCTCGGCGTACTGCTGGACAACGCGGCGACGCACGGGCGCGGCACGGTCACGGTCGTGGCCCGCGACGCCGGCGACGCGCTCGCCATCGACGTCGCCGACGAAGGCCCCGACCTCGGCGAAACGGACCCGTTCGCCACGGCCCCCACCGGCCACGGCATCGGCCTCCGCCTGGCCCGCAGCCTCGCCGAGGCCGAAGGCGGCCGCCTCCGGCTCAGCCGCCCCGCCCCGCCGACGTTCACCCTCCTCCTCCCGGCCGCCGAACCCCCCGGCCCGGCGTGACGAACCGGGCATCACCCGTGTCTGGAGGGGCATCAGCCGTGATGACCCTCCAATCACGCGTGATGACCCTCCAATCACGCGTAATGCCCCTCCAATCACGCGTAATGCCCCTTCAATCACGCGTGATGCCCTGGAAACACGCGTGATGACCCGGAACGATTCGCCACGTTTCATGGCCGATGTGCAATGAATCACCTGTGATTCATCTGTACGCGCAATGTTCTCGTGTTTTGCGGGCCGGAAACGGCCGTTACCGTCGTCGGCATGACTTTGCGAGCCGCGACGGTGCGGCGGAAACCGGTCGCCGACCTGGTCGCCGAAGGTGATCATGGCACGTTGAAGCGGTCGCTCGGCCTGGGGCAGCTCACCATGCTCAGCATCGGGGCGACGCTGGGCAGCGGCATCTTCGTCGTGCTCGGCGAAGCCGTCCCGGTGGCCGGGCCGGCGGTCGTGCTGTCGTTCGTGCTCGCCGGGATCACCGCGCTGTTCTCGGCGCTGTCCTACGCCGAGCTCGCCGGGATGATCCCGCTGTCCGGTTCGTCCTACTCCTACGCGTACGCGACCCTCGGCGAGCTGGTCGCCTGGGTCTGCGGGTGGTGCCTGGTGCTCGAATACGGCGTCTCGGTGGCGTCGGTCGCGGTCGGCTGGGGGCAGTACCTCAACGAACTGCTGCGGCTGGCCTTCGGCTTCGCCATCCCGGACGCGCTCAGCCAGCCGCCCGGCTCGGGCGGGGTCGTCAACGTGCCCGCCATCCTCGTGGTCGTCCTCGCGATGGTCCTGCTCCTGTCCGGGGCGAAGGAGAGCGCGCGGGCCAACGCCGTCATGGTCGCGGTCAAGATCGGCACGCTGGTGCTGTTCTGCGCGATCGCCTTCAGCGCCGTGCAGGCGAAGAACTTCACGCCGTTCCTGCCGCTCGGGCTGGCCGGGCTGAGCGCCGGCGGGGCCAAGCTGTTCTTCGCCTACATCGGCTTCGACGCCGCGTCGACCGCCGGCGAAGAGGCGAAGAACCCGCAGCGCGACCTGCCGCGGGCGATCCTGCTCTCGCTCGGCATCGTCACCGTGCTGTACTGCCTGGTCGCGGTGGCCGCCGTCGGCGCGCTGCCGTGGCAGCAGTTCGACGGCCAGGAGGCCGCGCTCTCCCACGTGCTCGACGTCGTCTCGGACAACCCGTTCTGGGCCGGCCTGCTGGCCGCCGGCGCGATCGTGGCGATCACCAGCGTCGTGCTGACCGTCCTGTACGGACAGACCCGCATCCTGTTCGCGATGTCCCGCGACGGCCTGGTCCCCGCTGCCCTGTCCAAAGTGGACGCCAAGAGCGGCACCCCGCGGGTCAACACCCTGGTCGTCTCGGCCTTCGTCGCGGCCCTGGCCGCCTTCATCCCGCTCGGGAAGCTGGCCGACGCCACCAGCATCGGCACGCTGTTCGCGTTCGGCCTGGTCAACGTGGCGGTCCTGCTCCTGCGACGGCGCCAGCCGGACGCCCCGCGCTCGTTCCGCGTGCCGCTTTCGCCGGTCACGCCGATCCTGGGCGTGCTCTGCTGCGGGTACATGATGCTCAGCCTCGACGGCGCCACCTGGGCCGTCTTCGGCGGCTGGATGGCGCTGGGCCTGCTGATCTACTTCGGCTACGGGATCCGGCGGTCGAGGCTGGCATGAAGGTCGCGATCCACCAGGGCCCCTTCGCCGACCTCGCCCGGGTCGCCGCCGAAACGGACGCCGACCTCGTCGTCACGGCGGAGATGAGCACCACCGGCTACCACATCGGCGCCCGCACGCACGAGCTCGCCGAGCCGGCCGACGGCCCCACCGCGGCCCGGATGTCCGCGCTGGCCCGGGAAACCGGCGTCGCCCTCGCCTACGGCTACCCGGAATCCGACGGCGAGCACGTCCACAACAGCGTCCAGCTCGTCGACGCGGCCGGGCGCCGGCTCGCCAACTACCGCAAGACGCACCTGTTCGGCGACCTCGACAAGGCCTGGTTCACCCCCGGCGACGAGGCCGTCGTGCAGGCGGACCTCGGCGGCGTCCGGATCGGGCTGCTGATCTGCTACGACGTCGAATTCCCGGAGCTGGTCCGCGCGCACGCGCTCGCCGGCACCGAGCTCCTGGTCGTGCCGACCGCGCTGATGCACCCCTACGAGCTGGTCGCCGACACGCTCGTGCCCGCGCGGGCCTACGAAAGCCAGCTGTTCGTCGCCTACGCGAACCGCTGCGACACCGAGCAGGAGCTGACCTACTGCGGGCGGTCCTGCGTCGTGGCCCCGACCGGCGCGGTGCTCGCCCGCGCCGGCGCCGGTCCCGAGCTGATCGCCGCCGACGTCACGCGGGATGTCTTGCTCGCGTCCCGCACGGAGAACACCCACCTGGCCGACCGACGGCCCGAACTGTACCGAGGAACCACCGCATGACCTCCGCCGTCCCGACCGCGATCCACCACGACGAACCGGCGGGCCGCCCGATCACGATGTTCGGCCCGGACTTCCCGTTCGCCTACGACGACTACCTCGCCCACCCCGCCGGCCTCGGCTCGCTGCCCGCGCACCGGCACGGCACCGAGGTCGCGGTGATCGGCGGCGGCCTCTCCGGCATCGTCACCGCGTACGAGCTGATGAAGCTGGGCCTGCGGCCGGTGGTGTACGAGATCGCCGAGATCGGCGGGCGGCTGCGGACCGTGCGGTTCCCCGGCTGCCCGGACGACGTCGTCGCCGAGATGGGCGCGATGCGCTTCCCGCCCGCGTCCACCGCACTGTTCCACTACATCGGCAAAGTGGGGCTGGAGACCACGCCGTTCCCGAACCCGCTGGCGCCGGGCACGCCCAGCACCGTCGTGGACCTGAAGGGGCAGAGCCACTACGCGCGCACGCCCGAGGACTTGCCCGCCGTCTTCGGCGAAGTCGCCGCGGCCTGGGACCGGACCCTGGCCGAGCACGCCGCCTTCGCCGAGATGCAGACGGCGATCCGCGACCACGACGCGAAGACGATCAAGCGGCTGTGGAACGAGCTGGTGCCGCGGCTGGACAACCAGACGTTCTACGGCTTCCTCTGCGACTCCCCCGCATTCGCCTCTTTCCGCCACCGCGAGATCTTCGGCCAGGTCGGCTTCGGAACCGGTGGCTGGGACACCGATTTCCCGAACTCCATCCTGGAGATCCTGCGCGTGGTCTACACCGGAGCCGACGACGAGCACCGCAGCATCGCCGGCGGCAGCCGGCAGCTCCCGCTGCGGCTGTGGGAGCACGCCCCGGAAGACATCGCTTTCTGGCCGGCGGGCACCAGCCTGAGCACGCTGCACGGCGGCCGCCCGCAGCCCGGCGTCGCGCGGCTGCACCGCACCGCACCTGGCAACATCACCGTGACGGACACCGAAGGCCACATCCGGACGTTCCCGGCCGCGGTGTTCACCGCGCAGAGCTGGATGCTGCTGTCGAACATCGAATGCGACGAAGCCCTGTTCCCGATCGACCACTGGACGGCGATCGAGCGCACGCACTACATGGCGTCGTCGAAGGTCTTCGTGCCGGTCGACCGGCCGTTCTGGCTGGACCGCGACGCAGGCACCGGCCGCGACGCGATGAGCATGACGCTCACCGACCGGATGCCGCGCGGCACGTACCTGCTCGGCGACGACCCGGCGAAGCCCGCGGTGATCTGCCTGTCCTACACCTGGGCCGACGACTCGCTGAAGTGGCTGCCGCTGCCGGTCGGCGAGCGCGTCGAGGTGATGCTGCAGTCGCTGCGCGAGATCTACCCGGGCGTCGACGTCCGGCGGCACATCATCGGCGATCCGGTGACCGTGTCGTGGGAGGCCGAACCGCACTTCATGGGCGCGTTCAAGGCGAACCTGCCCGGCCACTACCGCTACCAGCAGCGGCTGTTCACGCACTTCGTGCAGGACGAGCTGCCGGCGCGGTACCGCGGGCTGTTCCTGGCGGGCGACGACATCTCGTGGACGGCGGGCTGGGCCGAGGGCGCGGTGCAGACGGCGCTCAACGCCGTCTGGGGCGTGCTGCACCACTTCGGCGGGGCCACCGATCCGGCGAACCCGGGCCCGGGTGACGGCTTCGCGGACATCGCGCCGATCACGCTGCCGGACTGAGCGTGCCCCGATCGGGTGTTGGCGCGGGAGCGCATCCGACATCGTGCTCACTACCCTGCCCGGCGCATCGGCCCGTGCGACGATGGGGCCATGAACACCGAGCCGGCGCCGAGATGGCGAAGACTGGAACCGGACGAACGGAAGGAACAGATCTACGCTTGTGCGGCGCGGCTGTTCGGTGAGCGCCCCTATTCCGCAGTGTCCACTTCGGACATCGCCGCGGCGGCCGGCGTCGCGCGGGGGTTGATCAACCACTACTTCGGCACGAAACGCGAGCTGTACCTGGAAATCATCCGCCGCGCGCTGACCGTGCCGCGGCTGGCCGTGGAGATCCTCCCCGACGGGCCGCTCGAGCTGCGGGCCGACGTGGCCATCGAGTGGTTCCTCGACATGGTCACCAGCCAGGAGCGGATGTGGCTGGCCGCGATCGCGCCCGAGGGCATCGGCCGCGACTTGGAGGTCGAGCGCATCCTGGAAGAGGCCGACCGCGAATCCGCCGACCGCGTGCTGGAGGCCGTCGGGCTGTCGCGGGAGAGCGAACACGGGCCGGAGCTCAACGCGCTGGTGCGCGCGTTCGGCGGGATGGTGAAGTCGGCCGGCCGGGAATGGCTCGTGCGCCGGTCACTGACCCGCGACCAGGTGCACCTGCTGCTGTCGAAGTCGCTGGTGACCCTGGTCGGCGAGATCTTCCCGGCCATCCAGGCCGAGCCGCCGCGTACCGGCGGTCCCGCGTAGACCGAAGCCCCCGGCGCCACGAGGGGGAGGAGGGCGCCAGGGGCTCCGGGTCAGTGGGCGAACCACCGACGCACGCCCACGGTACGCCCCGGCACTGTCAAGTCGCTGTCAGCCGCCACTGTCCGAATCGTGCAGCTCCGCCAACCGGTGGGCGAGCCCGTCGAGACACCGCCGGACGGCGTAGTCGTAGAGCTGCGCGTAGTAGCCCGAGGCGAGGTCGGGGTCACCCATCAGGTCGTGCATCGCCGCGCCCAGCTCGGCCATCCCGGGCATGTCGGAGCGTTCGCGGAAGGTCGCGTACTCCTCGGTGTTGTCGATCCGCAGCGCGAGCGCGCCGTCGCGGTCGTCCTCCATCGCGACGAACTGGCACGCGGTCATCAGCAGCAGGTTGTAGGCCAGCACGCTCTCGCGGCCGAACCCGGCGCCCAGCAGCACGCCGATGCCCGCGTCGATGGACCGCGTGGCCGCCTCGACGGACGGGCCGAACAGCGCCAGCCGCCGCGCGCAGCCCGGGTAGGTCCGCAGCACCGCGCGCAGGTTCGCCAGCAGCGCGGTGAACCACTCCTGCCACGGCAGCCGCTCGTCCGGCAGCTCCAGCAGCCCGACGACCCGGTCGACGACGGCGTTCACCACCGCGTCCCGGTCGCCGACGTGGTGGTAGATCACCGCCGGATAGGCCTCCACGGCGCGGGCGAGCTCCCGCAGCGTCCAGTTGTCCAGGCCGCGCTGGGCGGTCAGGTCGGTGGCCGCGCTGACGATGCGGGCGGCGGTGAGCGCCGGCAGTCCCGCCGCGGCCCGCGACCGGGGGCGCTGGCCCGTGCCCGAGGATGAGGTCGGCATGGGGGGTAACGGTATCGGCACCGCCCGGCCCGGTGCCAGGTCCGCGCGGGTACGGCAGGATCGGGGTATGGCACGCGCACAGGCCAACGGTCTCGAGCTCGAGTACGACACCTTCGGCGATCCGGCGGACCCGCCCCTGGTGCTGGTGATGGGCCTCGGCGCCCAGATGATCACCTGGGAGGACGGTTTCTGCGAGCTGCTCGCCGGCCGCGGGTTCTTCGTCGTGCGGTACGACAACCGGGACGTCGGCCTCTCCACCTGGCTCGACCACCTGCCCCCGCCGGACCTGGCCGCGCTGGCCGCCGGCGACCTGGCGACCGCGCCGTACACGCTGTCGGACATGGCCGACGACGCCGTCGGGCTGTTCGACGCGCTCGGCATCGGCCGCGCCCACGTCGTGGGGGCGTCGATGGGCGGGATGATCGTGCAGCAGCTGGCCATCGACCACCCGGACCGGCTGTCGTCCGTCACGTCGATCATGTCGACCACCGGCGACCGGGCGGTCGGGCAGGCCGAGCCGTGGGCACTGGCGCTGCTGACGCGGCCGCCGGCCAACACGCGCGAGCAGGCCATCGCCGACAGCGTCGAGGGCTACCGGAAACTCGGCTCCCCCGGCTACCCGGACGACGAGGCGTTCCTGCTGGCGAAGGCGGCCCTGCACTACGACCGCGCCCGCCACCCGGTAGGCACGCTGCGCCACGCGGCGGCGGTGGTGGCCTCCGGCGACCGCACCGCCCGGCTCCGGGACGTCCGGCTGCCGGTCCTAGTCGTCCACGGCGACGCCGACCCGCTGATCAACGTCAGCGGCGGCAAGGCGACGGCGGAGGCCGTCCCGGACGCGGAGCTGCTGGTGATCCCGGGCATGGGCCACAACCTGCCGCGCGCGGTCTGGCCGGAGCTCGCCGACGCGATCGTTCGAGTGACGTCGTCGAGTAAATAGCGCGTAAAGATCCCGGGCCCGGACGTACGGAATGTGTCCTGGCTCATGCCCTCGCACGCCGCCGGACCTGCACTGGGGGCATGACAGAAGGCTTCGGGTTTCCGTTCGGCTGCGTGGCCGCGGTCGCCGCGGTGAGCGTCGCCAACCTGGCCGGGGCGGCGGCCCACCCGTGGTACGCGCTGGTCACCCTGGGCGCGGTGGTCACCACCACCGCCTTCCGCGGCCCCCCGCCCGCCGCGGCGGGCGTCACGGCGATCGCCTGGGCCCTCCACACGGGCTTCGTCCTCGGCCGCTTCGGCGAGCTCACCTTCACCCGCCCCTCGGCCCTCGCCGCCCTGGTCCTGACCGCCACCCTGGTCACCGGCACCCTCACCCGCACCGTGTCGACCCTTCAATCACGCGTGTCGACCCTTCAATCACGCGTGTCGCCCCTCCAGACACGCGAACCGACCCTCCAAGCACGCGAACCGACCCTTCGGGTACGCGAGTTCGCCGGCCGGGTGCTCCGGCTTCCGTGATCGGAGGGTCGACTCGCGTGATCAGGAAGCCGACACGCGTGATCAGGAAGCCGACACGCGTGATTGAAGGGACGACACGTCAAGGGCGGCGGGCGCCCGACGCGCGGCGGGCGGCCGAAGCCGCGGTGAGGCGGGCCAGGCCCGCGGGCTGGAGCGGGTCGATGCCCGTCAGGTCGCGGACCCGCCGCAGGCGGTAGTCGACCGTGTTGGGGTGGACGTGCAGGCGGGCCGCCGTGCGACGGCGGTTCGTGTCCAGGGCGAGGTACGTCTGGAGCGTCTCGGTCAGCTCCGGGTGCGCGTGCAGGGGGTCGAGCGCGGCCGCGAGGCGGTCGCGGGCCGCGCCCGGGCGGGTCAGCTGGTACTCGACCAGGACGTCGTCCAAGCGGTACAGGCCCGGCGGGCGGCCGAACCAGCGCAGCACGTCCAGCACCTCGCCGGTCTGCGCGGCCACCGCCCGGACCTCCTCCGGCGCCGCCGTGTCCGCCGCCGCCAGCACCGTCACGCCCGCCGCGCGCCCGGCCGCGGTGACGACCGCGTGCCACTCGCCGACCGCGGTCAGCCGGCCGGCCAGCGGCAGCAGGACCAGCCCGCCCGGGCCGTCCAGGGACGCGAGCACGCCGTCGCCGCAGACGTGGTCGAAGGCCGCGAGGAACCGGCGGAGCTTGCGCCGGACGGCGATTTCGGCGTCCACGCCCGGCGACTCCTCGTCGGCGTGCGGCCCGAGTTCGACGCTCAGCACGAGGTACCGCGCCGGCAGCGCGATCCCGGCGCTGCGGGCGACGACGTCGACCGGGCCGCCGTCGACCAGCACCGACAGCAGCGTCCGGCGCGCGGTGTGCTCCTGCCCGACCTTCGTGCGCAGCTCCTCCAGGTAGCCGCGGGTGACGGCGCCGGTGACGGTCCCGACGAACGCCAGCACGCGGTCCGCGACTTCGAGCAGATCGGCCACGTCCGCGCGGCCCGACGAAGCCGAGCCGACGGCGAAGATCTCCCGCGCGCCGACGTGGTAGGCGGTCAGCACGGCCTCCAGCGGGAAGCCCTCCTCCGCCCGGCGGACCGCCGACGCGCCGACCTCCCGCAGCTCGGCCGCGTTGAGCTCGCGGTCCTCCCGCAGGCTCCGCGCGAACGCCCGCACCGCCTGCCGGGTGATGCCCGCGATGTCGCCGGTCAGCTCCTCCACCGGCAGCCGCCGGTAGTCGGCCACCTCGGCCTGGATGCGCCGGAGCACCCGGGCGATCAGCTCGGGCTCCTCCCGGGTGAGCCGCTCGTGCACGCGCTGGCCGCCGAGGGTCAGCTCCCCGCCGGCCTTGTGCTCCGTCACAACCGATCCCCCCGTTCTCTGCCCGGATTCCCAGTCAACCCGGCCACGCGCCGTGCCGATGGTGTCACGGAGACCAGCCATCGGCACAACGTCAAGGAGGACGGCGTGCGAGTGAGAACGACGGCGTTCATCGCGATCATGGTCACCGCGCTGGTGGGCGCGACGGCGTCCCCGGCGGTGGCGAGCACCGCCGGGGAATATGTGGCACTGGGCGATTCGGCGGCGGCCGGGCCGCTGATCGTGCCCCCGGACATCGCCTCCCCCGGCTGCCTCCGGTCCCTGGCGAACTACCCGCACGTCGCCGCGAAGGACCTCGGCGTGCCGCTGACCGACGTCACGTGCTCCGGCGCGACCACCGCGGACATGACCGCGCCGCAGCAGACGTCGGCCGGCGCGGTGCCGCCCCAGCTCGACGCGCTCGGCCCGCAGACCCGCACCGTGACCGTGACGATCGGCGGCAACGACATCGGCCTGGTCGGCGCGGCGACCAGCTGCATCAACCTGCTGCCCGGCATCAACCCCGACTGCGTCGACCGGTACACCGCGGGCGGCCACGACCAGCTGGCCGAAAGGATCGCCGCGTTCGAGCCGGTGTGGGGCGCGCTGCTGGACGCCATCCACGCGAAGGCACCGAACGCCGACGTCTTCGTGGCCGGCTACGGCACCTACCTGCCGCACGACGGGTGCTGGCCGATCGCGCCCCTGACCCCGCGCGACGCGAACTACATCCAGGGCAGCGTCGACAAGACGAACGCCGCCCTGGCCCGGCAGGCCGCCGCGCACAACGCGCGCTACATCGACGTCCGGACCGCCTCGATCGGGCACGACGTCTGCAAACCGCCCGGGGTGAAGTGGTTCGAGAGCGTCATCCCCACGTCGGTCGCGGCGCCGCTGCACCCGAACGCCGACGGCATGGCCGCGATCGGCGGGCTGGTCGCCGCGGCGATCAGCGGCTGAAGTCCCAGCGGGTGACGCCGTACGGCTCGGCGCAGGCGACGCCGATGGCCCGGCGCAGCGTGAGCCGGTACAGGTGCCAGGGCGGCGGCCCGGCGCTCGGCGCCATGAACGGGGCCGTATACCCGCCGTCCAGCACCGTCGCGGGCCAGCCGCCCTCGCCGTAGACGGCCGCCACCCGGTCCAGGGTCGCCGCGTCGGTGACCCGGTGGGCTTCGCCTTCCATGGTGAGGTCGACGCCCTTCAGGCGCACCGACACGCTGCACGCCGGGTTCGCGGCCAGGTTGCGGGCCCGGCGGGTGCCCGGGCCGCTGACGAAGTACAGCGTCTCGTCGACCCAGATCGCGCCGACGCCGGCGGCGTGCGGCCGGCCGTCGGGGCGGACGGTGCCGACGAAGAACGTCAGGTCCTCCTTGGGGGTCTGGGTGGCGAGCAGGTCGCGCACCCGGCTCCACGGCAGCTCGGCGGACCCGGATCGGTCGAGGTTGTGGCTTGCGGTCGGTTCGGTCATACCCCAGTGTCGAACGAACCGGCCGCGGATCGACAGGCGGCGAGAGTTTTCACCCCGCCGGGATCCTCGTCGCTCGTGGCGGGGACGATCGCCAGCTCGTCGACGCCCGCGGCGGCGTAGGCCCCGATCTTCGCGGCGATCTCCTCGCCGGACCCGAGCAGGCCGACGGCGGCGACGGCTTCGGCGGGCACCGCGGCCAGCAGTTCCCGCGGGTGCGGCCGGCTGCGCGCGAAGTCGACGAGGTCGCCGAAGCCTTCCGCGCGGAACATGTCGGCGTAACCGGGCGCGGCGAGGTAGCCGACCACACCCCGGCGGAGCTGTTCGAGCGCGGCCGGTCCCGGGTCGGCCGCGGCGACCACCCACGCGGCCACCGGCGGCGGGGCCGTGCCCGCGCGTCCGGCCGCGGCGCGCAGCCCGCGCACCAGCGTCGCCGCGGCCGCCGGGCTGACGAGGTTGACGACCATCCGGTCGGCGTGCCGCGCGGCCACGTCGAGCGCCCGCGGCCCGAACGCGGCGATCGTCAACGGGGACTTCGGAGCGGGCAGCCGCAGCCGGTAGCCCTGCGAGCCGACCACCTCACCGTCCACAGTGGACTTCTCGCCGGCCAGCAGCTGCCGGACCGCGAGCGCGGACTCCGCCAGGGCCGTGGCCGCCCGGTCGCGCGACCGGCCGTGCCAGCCGCGCACGACGACGTCACTGGACGTCCCGAGCGCGACGCCCGTTTCGCGGCCGGTCAGCGCCGCCACCGACGCGACGCCCATGGCGATCGTCGCCGGATCCCGCACGGTCACCGCCAGCGGCCCGAAGGTCAGGGAAATGCCCGAAGTGGCCGCGCCGATCGCCGTGCCGAGCGCGAAGGCGTCCCACGTCGCCATCTCGCCGATCCACAGCTCCGGGTAGCCCGCCGCGTCGGCGGCACGGGCGGTGTCCAGCGCCTCCGCCGGCGGCCGGTCCTGCCAGAGCCCCAGCGAAACCGAAAGCCTCATGCGGTGACCACCATCGTGACCACCGTGGTGAACGAGCCGCCGACGTTGAGCGTCAACGCCGTCCCCGCGCCCTCGACCTGCGTCTCGCCCGCTGTCCCGGTCACCTGCCGGGCGGCGTCGCGCAGCATGCGGACGCCGGTCGCGCCGACCGGGTGGCCGAGGCCGATCAGGCCGCCACCGGGGTTGATCCCGGCTGCGTCGAGGCCGCCGCCGTCGATGAACCGGCCGCCCTCGCCGGGTGGTGCCGCGCCGAGGTGCTCCAGCGCGACCAGGCCGGTGATGGTGAAGCAGTCGTGCAGTTCGACGACGTCGAGCGCGCCGGGGCCGGGCACGCCCGCCCGCCGGTAGGCGTCGGTGACGGCCCCGCGCAGGTGCGGGAACAGGTACTCGCCCCCGGAAGCGATCTTCGGGGCGAGGCCGATGTGCGCGGTGCGGTGCCCGAAGCCCGCGATGCGCGGGAACCCGCCGCCGAGCCGGGCGGCGAACGCGGGCGAGGCCAGCAGGACCGCCGCGGCGCCGTCGGTGATCCGGCCGCAGTCCTGCCTGCGCAGGCGGCCCTCGACGACGGGGTTGAGCTCGTCGTCGGGCCCGAACGAGCCGGCCGGGAACCGCCAGTCGCGGGCTTGCCCCAGCGGGTTCAGGGCCGCCCGGGTGAAGGCGTGTTCGGCGAACAGCCCGAGGTGCGCCGGGTCGAGGCCGTACCGCTCGTCGTACGCGGAAGCGACGTCGGCGAACAGGGCGGGCCACGGGAACTTCGCGGCGACTGCCTCGTGCCCGGCCCACGCGGCGGACCCGAGGTGCTCGGCCGCGCGCTGCCCGTCGACGTTGCGCATCAGCTCGACGCCGACGACCAGCGCCACGTCGTACCGGCCGGCCTCGATGTCCGCGCAGGCGGCGAGGACCGCGGTGCTGCCGGACGCGCACGCGGCTTCGTGCCGGGTGCTGGGCACGCCGTCGAGCTCCGGCACCGCGGCCACCAGCAGCCCGCCGAGCTGGGCCTGGCCGGTGAAGAGCTCCGCGGCGAGGTTGCCGACGTGGGCGACTTCGACGTCGTCCGCGCTCACCCCGGCGTCGGCCAGCGCGGCGGGCACGACCTCGGCGAACAGCTCGAGGATCCCGCGCCCCTCCTCGGTGAAGTTGCGCGCGAAGTCGGTCTGCGCCCCGCCCAGCACGAACACCGTCATGACCTCACCCCAGGCTCTCCCGCAGCTGCCGCTTCAGGATCTTCCCCACCGGGTTGCGGGGCAAGGCGTCGGCGTACTCGAGCCGTTCCGGCAGCTTGAACGCGGCCACCTTGCGCTCGCGCAGGTAGGCGACCAGCTCTTCGAGCGACGGCTTGCGCGCGCCCGGCACGACGACCGCGCACACCCGCTCCCCCATGACGTCGTCGGGCACGCCGACGACGCCGACGTCGGCGACATCCGGGTGACCGGCCAGCAGGCCCTCGACTTCGGCGGGCGAGATGTTCATGCCGCCGCGGATCACGAGGTCCTTCGTCCGGTCGACGTACCGCAGGAACTCCCCGCGCTCGCCGGCGATCTCGAAGACGTCGCCGGTGCGGAAGTGCCCGTCTTCGTCGAAGGACGCCGTGTCCAGCGGCTCGCCCAGCTCAGTGAGGTAGCCGGCGAACACCGTCGGCCCGGCGATGTGCAGCTCGCCGGGGCGCCCGGGTTCGGTCACCCGCTCGCCGGTGACCGGATCGTGCAGCCGCACCGACGTCCGCTCGGCCACCGGGGTCGACCAGGTGACGTCCGAGCCGTAGTTCGGGAAGTAGCTCGCGCGCTGGTCCGGGTCCGGGATGTCCACCGGACCGGACAGCAGCGCGGTGCCCTCGTTCGAGCCGAAGAAGTTGATGATGTCGATGCCGTACCGCTCCGCCCAGGTGCGCACCAGCCACGGCGAAAGCGGGGCCGAGCCGGACCCGATCTTGCGCAGCGCCGAAATGTCCACTCCGGACAGGATCTTTTCTTTGTGCAGCAGCATGGTCAGCAATGCCGGTGGCGCGAGGGTGTAGGTCACCCGCTCGGCGGCGAGCTGGCCCAGGAACACCGGCAGGTCGAACGGGTGGTGCGGGACGAACACCGCGCCGGTCAGCAGCCACGGCAGGAACATCCCGCCGATGCCGGCCATGTTCGTCATCGGGAACGGCGACAGCAGGACGTCGTCGCGGGTCATCCCGGCGGCCTGGACGCAGCCGGCGGCCGTCGCCAGCCAGTCGCCGTGGCAGCGCGGCACGGCCTTCGGCTCGGCTTCGGTACCGGAGGTCCAGCAGATCGTGACGCAGTCGTTCACGTCGGCTTCGGTCAGTGAAGAGTCCAAAGTGGATTTCTCCGCCGCGGACAGCGGGGCTTCCGGCCAGGCCAGGGCGCCGGCCGGTTCGTCGTCCCCCGAGGCGACGACGAACCGGACCGACGGCGCCGAAGCGCCTGTTAGCCCAAGGGCCGCCCCGGCGAGCTCGTGCTCGCCGTATCTGGATGCGGTCACCACCCCGACGGCTCCGGTGCGCCGGCACATCGGGCCGAGTTCGTGTTCCCGGTAGGACACCGGGAACGGGGTGACGATCGCGCCGATCCGCACGATCGCGAGGAACGCCTGGACCAGGGCCGAGCAGTTCGGCAGCTGCACGGCCACGACGTCACCTGCCCGCACCCCTCTGGCGAGCAGGAACGCGGCCAGGACGTCGACGCGTTCGTCGAGCCGGTTCCAGGTCCACCGCACCGGGTCGCGTCCGACCAGTGCGGTGGTGTTCGGTGGATCGACCAGCGCGAGACCCTCCGGGTCGGCACTGACCCGCTCCTTCACGAGCCGGTCGATCGTCTCCGCACTCCACCATCCCCGCGCCCGGAAGTCCCGGGCGCGACCCTCTCGATGGCATCTCATGAACGGAGGTTTTCCAGCTGGTCCGCCCGGACCCAGGTCGCGTGAAAACCGAGCGGGACACGCTGGGGAAGCAGGACCCTGGCCACGGGTCCGGCAGCGAGATCGGCGGCGTCGAAGATGTCCAGTTCCGAGCGTCCCTCACGCTCGTCCTGCACGAACGTCACCAGATAACCGTCCGCCGAATCGGCGGCTGCTCCGTCGCGGGGTGCGAACGGGGCCTCACTGCCCCACCGGCCGGGACCGAACCGGTATTCGGTCTTTGCGCCGGCAAGATTGTCGTGGCGCACCAGCCCGTCGAACTTCAGCGTCGACTCGGGCGAGATGTGCACCGCGTAGGAGTACCGGTTCCGCCGTCCGACGCCACGGGCGTCGACGGTCGGGAACTCGGTGTTGTCGTCGTCGAGCGGAGTTTCGTGGCACGCGCCGGTCCGCAGGTCGAAGCGGTAGCGGTGCAGCTGGGCGTCGAGCCGCAGATAGGACAGCATCTTCGCGAGCGGCGTGTGCGCGTCGGCGCGCGGCTGCGGGCGCTGCACGCGGCAGACGTCGAGGACGACCTCGTCGCCCTGCTCCCAGGCGTTGACGACGTGGTAGATGTAGCACGGGCTCGCTTCGAACCACCGGATCTGGCTACCGTTCCCGTAGCGTGGCAGAACGCCGAAGCGGCTCGGCATCGAGCGGTCGAAGTGCAGCTTGTGGCGGCCCTGCTTCGCCGCCGCCAGGTCTTGGACCAGCGGCAGGTCCATCAGCACCGCGTAGTGCTCGGTGATGGCCATGTCGTGCGGCAGGCGCGGGCCGGGCAGCTCGACGTCGGTGGTGGTCACGACGGTGCCGTCCGCGCTGATCACGCCGTAGCGCAGGTACGGCGGGCGGGGTCCGTAGTCGAACCAGAACAGCTCGCCGGTGGTCTCGTCGACCTTGGGGTGGGCCATCATGTCGCCGGCCAGCGTGCCGAGGAAGTCCTCGGCGCCCAGGGTTTCCAGCGAGAGCGGGTCGACCGCGTACGGCGAGCCGCACAGGTACCAGGTGGCGAGGATGCGGCCGCGGTGGAAGACGACGTCGGTGTTGGCGTTGTCCTTGAGCCCCAGGCCGTGCGAGTTGCCGAAGGGGTTGCCCGCCGGGTTCTCCATGACGCCGGTCCAGAGCGCCTTGCCGGCCGCGGACTCGGCCTCGAAGGCCTTGGTGCGGATCCAGCGGTTGCGGTAGCGGGCCTTGCCGTTCTCCAGGTGGACCGCGTGGATCATGCCGTCGCCGTCGAACCAGTGGTAGCGGCCTTCCGGGGCGAACCGCGGGTTCGGGCCGTTGCGCAGGTAGACGCCGTTGAGGTCCTTCGGGATCTCGCCGACGACCTGCAGGTCTTCGGCGTCGATCTCGGTGCCGACCGGGGCGTAGACGCCCAGCAGGTAGGGGTTGTCCTCGGCCGCGTCCGCCGTCCGGGCCACCATCAGCGGCTGTTCGGAGGTGCTGGTCATCGGGCTGCTCCCTGGCTGCGCGGGGTGATGGAGAAGAGACTATGATTTGTGTACCCAGCTGTCAATAGGCTTCTTTTGGTGTAGCCAGGTGCTACCCTGAGGTGGCGATGTAACGAGGGGAAAGCTTTTGGTGGAGGCGACTGCACAGCGCATCCGGCCGGCGGGAGATCCGCTCCGCCGGGCGCTCGAGCTCGTCGGCGACCAGTGGACGCTGCTCATCCTGCAGAGCCTGTTCCTGCGCTTCCGGCGGTACGAGGAGCTGCGCCTGCGGCTGGGCATCTCGCCGACGGCGTTGTCGGGGCGGCTGCGGGACATGGTGGATGCGGGCCTGCTCACCCGCGTGCCCTACCGCGACGCGCGCCGCACGCGGCACGAGTACCGGCTCACCGAGCGCGGCCTCGAGCTGTGGCCGCTGCTGATTTCGATCTGGGCCTGGGAGCGCGAGTGGGTCGAAGGCCGCCGCGAGGTGCTGCCGACGCTGATCCACCTCGACTGCGAGCTGGCTACATCAGCGCCCCTCGGCTGCGCCGCCTGCGGCCGCCGGGTCGACGCCCGGGACGTGCGTGCTTCCCGGTTGGACAGCACCGGCGTCGCGGCGGCGACGGCGTCCAAGCGCTTCCGCCGCAAGGACGCGGAGTCCCTGGCCGGCGACCCGCTGATGTTCTTCCCGGACACGATGGAGCTGCTCGGCGACCGGTGGTCGACCGGCCTGCTGGTCTCGGCGCTGCTCGGCTGCCGGCACTTTTCGGAGTTCGAGCGCGAGCTGGGCATCGGCCCGAGCGTGCTGTCGGCCCGGCTGAGCAAGCTGGTCGAGGTGGGCGTCCTGCGCACGGGCGCGGCGAAGACCCGCACCGACGCCCGCGACTACCGCCTGACGGCGAAGGGCCTGGCGTTCTTCCCGGCACTGGCGTTCATCGCGGAGTGGTCCCGCGGGTTCGAGGTGGCCGGCCAGGAGCCGGACATCACGCTCCACCACGTCGAGTGCGGCGAGCGCCTGCGCCCGATGCTCCTGTGCGACCACTGCGGCCGCCCCCTGACCCGCAAGTCGGTGCAGTTCGGCGGCGTCCCGTCCCCCAAACGCTGAAGGGTGACGGAAATCGGCTCGCCAAGGGGCCCGGGTGATGCCAGGCTGGAGCGGTCACACGTCGTCATTTTCGGAGGTAAGCATGAGTGAACCGAACCCGTCGCCCAGCGGCGAGGAGGACGACGTCAAGCGCAAGTTCCGCGAGGCACTGGAGCGCAAGCAGGCCCACGCCCGCTCGGGAGCCGCCCACGAAAACGGCGGCGGCAAGAACCAGCACGCCCACGGCCCGGCGGCCAACAAGCGGACATTCCGCCGCAAGAGCGGCTGAGCGACAGGGACCCGGAGACTCCCCCGCCCTTCCCTGGGGGGCGTCCCCGGGTCCAGTCTATCGCCCCGCACCGGCAAAGCCGCCCGAAAGCACCTCGGGCGGCTTGTCTGTCCACATCACCGCAGGGCTGTGGACAAGAGGAGGGCTGCGGACAACGGCCGCTACGGCGTGAACTCGCCGAGGTGGTCGAGCACCACAAACTCGCTCCCCGGACTCGCCGCCGCCACCGCCTTCCGCAACACCTCCAACCCCCCGTTCGGGTCATGGGCCTGACCCAGCGGCAAATCGAAGTCGTCCCAGTGCGTTGCCGCCACCCACCGCGGACCTCCCAACGTCCGCAGCAGCCGCGGCACGTACTCCCGCACCTTCGCGCCGCCCGGTGGCAGCAGCACCACGTCCGGCCGCAGCCCGGCCAGCTCGGACTCGACGTAGTTCGAACCCCCGAAATCCAGCACGCTCGCCCCGCCGCCCGAGACCACGTATGCCAGCGTGCCGCCCTCCAGCAGGTCCGAAATCACCCGTGGGCGATCCCGGCGGGACAACGGCCGCGTCCCCGGGAACGCCACCTGCGCCCGGGTTCCCGTCGCCGAATGCAACGACCGCAACACCCGGATCGAGTACCCCTCGAACGTCAGATCCTCTCCACCGGTCGCGATCGACAGCTGGTCCTCCGGTGCCCCCAACGCCGCCATGAGACTCAAATGGGTCTCGGTGCCGATCACGGTCGCGCCCGTGCGTTGGGCGAGGTAGGGGACGTCCGTCAGGTGGTCGTAGTGGCCGTGCGTCACCAGGATGTGGTCCGCGCGGAGGTACCCGCGGTCCAGGTATCCGTCGATCAGCGCGTGGTTCACCGAGAGCGGGGTGCGCGGGTCCGCGCCCGCCGGGGTGTACGTGCCCGTCTTGAAGCGGGTCAGCCACGGGTCGATGAGGATCGTCTTCGGCCCCACCCGGATCTCCCAGCCGTTGTTTCCCCACCAGCGCAACGTCATTCCCGAAGCCGCGCGGGCGGTCGCCGGTGCGCCCGCGAGGATGGCCGCCGCCGCCGCGCCCGCGCCGAACAGCCCGCGCCTGCTGAATCCTGTCTCCATGGCGGACACCCGACCACGAAGCACGAAATCTGTCCAAGATCGACGGTCGCACATCCTGATAGGCAAACGGCTATCGTCGCAGCGTGGACCACTTTCGCTCGCTGCGGTACTTCCTCGTCGTCGCCGAAGAACTGCACTTCGGCCGGGCCGCCGAACGGCTCGGGATCGCGCAGCCGCCGTTGAGCCAGCGCATCAAGCGGCTCGAAGCCGAGCTGAACGCGACGCTGTTCGAGCGCGGCCGCCGCGTCACGCTCACCGAAGCCGGCGAAGTGCTGCGCGCCGAAGCGCGCGACCTGCTCTCCCGGTGGGACCGCATGACGGCGCTCGTCGCGAAGGCCGAACGCGGTGAGACCGACGCCCTGCGCGCGGGCGTGCCGCCGGAGCTGCCCGGCCGCCTGCTGGCCGCGATCCTGACGCGGTTCGCCGGCGAGTGCCCCGCCGTGCGGCTGGACCTGCAGGAGCTCACCACCGCCGAACAGGCCCGGCTGCTCGCCGACCGCGAGCTCGACGCCGGCTTGCTGCAGCTGCCCGTCGACGTCGTCGGGCTCGACCTCGGCCCGGCCGTCGACACCCCGCTCGGCGTCGTGCTCCCCCGTGACTCGCCGCTGGCGCGCCGCACCCGGCTCAGCCTCGCCGACCTCGCCGGGGAGGGCCTGGTCCACGCCCCGCGCGCCGCCGCGCCCGGCAGCTACGACGCGCTGCTGCGCACCTGCTGGGACCACGGCTTCCGCCCGGCGTCGATCCGTCACGCCCGCAACCCCGAGTTCGTCCTCGGCCTGGTGCTGGCCGGCCACGGCGTCGCGTTCGAACCGGACGTCCGCAAGGAACCGCGGGTGGTCTGGCGGCCGCTCGAAGGCGAGGTGCTGCGGGCCCGGACGGCGTTCGCCTGGCCGTCGACCAGCCCGCACCCGCAGGCGGCGAAACTCGCCGGGATCGCCGCCGAGGTCCTGCAGGACGACGGCGTCTCGCGCCTGGTGCCGGCGCCGCAGCACCCCCGGCCGTGGGACATCTTCTACGACCGCAGCTGATCGACCGCCGCCCGCGCGGCGGCCCCGATCGCGTGATCGATGTCGGGGCGCCGCAACGTCTCCGCCCCGCCGACCGTGAACACCGCCACCGCGTACGCGGCTCCGTCCGGATAGGTCGCGACGCCGATCTCGTTGCGGATCCCCGGCATCGTGCCCGTCTTGCCCGCCACCGCCACCTCCGGCGGGAACCCGGCGGCCAGCCGGTGCCAGCTGACCTGCGCGGACATCCATTCGCGGATCGGGGCGCCGACGTCGCCGGCCCAGATCGCCGACAGCAACGTCGTCATCTCGCGGGGCGTGGTCGCCGACGTCCGCAGCGGATCCAGGGCCCGCAGCGGCCGGCCGGCCTCGGTGTCCTCGATGATCGTGCGCAGCAGGTCGCGCGGGCTGCCGATCACCGTCGTGCGCGTCAGGCCCAGCTCGGCCAGCAGCGACCGGACGTTGTCCACGCCGACGCGGTCGAACAGCAGGTCCGCGGCGGTGTTGTCGGACACCGAAAGGGCCAGCCGGGCCGCGTCCCGCAGGCTGTACTCGGCGTCGTCGGCGAAGCCCGCCGAACCGGTGCCGCCGAGCCGGTCCGCCGCGGACGCCCGGACGCGGTCGGCCGGGTCGAGCAGCCCGGCCGCCACCTGCCGCGCGAACTCCAGCGCCAGCGGCACCTTCACCACGGACGCCAGGACCACCGGCGCGTCCGCGGCCAGGCCGGTTTCGTCGGACGAACCGAGGCGGCAGGCGTGCAGGTAGCCCTGCACGCCCACCGCCTCGAAGAACGCGGAAAGGCTCACACGGTCATGATGGACCGCAGCCGCCCGACCTCCGCCATCCGCCGCTCGGCGAGCCGGTCGGCCGCCGTCGCCGGGGGCACGCCGTCGGTGTCGGCCAGCGCGAACACGGCCTTCGTCGTGTCGTAGATGGCCGTCGTCTTGCGCTTGGCGCGCTCGAAGTTGAAGCCGTGGCGCTCGTCGTCGACCTGGATCACGCCGCCGGCGTTGACCAGGTAGTCCGGCGCGTACAGCACGCCGCGGTCGGCGAGCTGCTTGTCGATGCCGGCGTGCGCGAGCTGGTTGTTCGCCGCGCCGCAGACGATCCGGGCGCCGAGCACCGGCACGGTCTCGTCGTTCAGGACGCCACCCAGCGCGCAGGGCGCGAAGACGTCCAGCTCGGCGCGCAGCAGGGTGTCCACATCGGACACGACCTGGACGTCCGGGTGGATCGACCGGGTGCGCTCGATCGCCGGCGCGAAAACGTCGGTGATCGTCACCTGCGCGCCGGCCTCCACGAGGTGCCCGACGAGGATGTGGCCGACCTTGCCGACACCGGCCACGCCGACGCGCTTGCCGGCCAGGTCCGGGCTGCCCCAGACGTGCTCGGCCGAGGCCCGCATGCCCTGGAACACGCCGAACGCGGTGAGCACGGACGAGTCGCCGGCGCCACCGTCCTCGGGCGAACGCCCGGTGACGTACTGGCACTCGCGGGCCACGACGTCCATGTCCTGGACGTACGTGCCCACGTCGCACGCCGTGATGTAGCGGCCGCCCAGGGACTGCACGAAGCGCCCGTACGCGCGAAGCAACGCTTCGGACTTGAGCGTCTTCGGGTCGCCGATGATGACGGCCTTGCCGCCGCCGAGGTCGAGCCCGGCCAGCGCGTTCTTGTACGCCATGCCCTTGGACAGCGCGAGGACGTCGTCGAGCGCGTCGGATTCGGTGGCGTAGGGGTGGAAGCGCGTCCCGCCGAGGGCGGGTCCGAGCGCGGTGGAGTAGATGCCGATGATGGCCTTGAGGCCACTGGCCTGGTCGTGGCAGTACACGACTTGTTCGTGCCCGGTGCCCCGGGCGAACACTCCTTCGGTCACGGGTGGTGACTCCTTTGTCATCCGCGCCCGGTTTCGTGGCCGGGACGCGCTTCGGGTGGCCGGGAACCGGCGCCGGGCGGAGGTCGTCCGCCACCGTGCCGGGTCCCGGCACCAACCTAGATCCCCGCCGTCCGCCGGACCAGTGGAGGTCCCGCGATACGGACCGGTAGCCCGGAAGTAGGGGCCCCTGGATCAGCCGCGCACCACCGTGCCCAGCGTGCCCATCGCCGTCTCGAGCTGAGTGTCGGAAAGGTACGGCGCCGGGCCGAACCGCAGGTAGGAGCCGCGGCTGTCGGTGCGGACGCCGTGGGCGGCCAGCGCCGCCTGCAACCCGGCGGCGTCGGCGCAGCGCAGCGAGAGGAACCCGCCGAACATGCCGAGTGGCGTTTCGCGGTCGCGGGTGACGACGTCCTCGGGCAGGGCGAGCTTGTCGAACACCGACGCGAGCAGCCCCACCTGGTGCTGCGACACTTCGCGGAGGAACTCCGGCGTGAGCCCCTGCTCGGCGAAGAACCGCTGGACGCGGACCCCGCGGTAGTGGCTCGCCGGGTCGTAGGTGGCACCGGCGAACCGGTCGCCGCCGGTGGCGTACGGGACCTTGCCGGGGTGGCGTGCGTCGGCGAGCGCGCCGAACTCGGCGTACCAGCCGGTGATCACCGGCCGCAGCTCCTGGGCGTGCGCGGGCAGCCGCAGGAAGCAGTTGCCCTCGCCCAGCTGCAGGTACTTGTAGCCGCCGCCGAGCACCCAGGCGTTGGTGAGCCCGAGGTCGTGCAGCGCGAACGGCACGACGCCGAGCGCGTGGTAGGCGTCGACGACGAGCTCGATCGAGCGGCCGCGGCAGACGTCGGCGAGGTGCGCGAGCCCCGGCACGAGCCTGGAGGTCTCGAACAGCACGGCCGAGACCAGCACGGCGGCGGTGTTGCCGTCCACCTCGCCGGCGACGCGCTCGGCGAGCGTCGTCACCGGGTCGAGCGGCACCCGCACGATCTCGACGCCCTCCTCCTCGAGGCGGGCGAGCTGACGGCGCAGGGTGTGGAACTCGCCGTCGGTGGTGACCAGGCGCGGCCGGCGCGGCAGCTCCATCGCCGACAGGAAGCGCAGCACCAGGTCGTGCGTGCTCGCGCCGAGCGCGTACTCGCCGTGCGGGTCACCGAGCAGCAGGCGGAAGCCCGCGCGCAGCTCGTCCGCCTTCGCGAAGGCGCGGTCCCACTTGCCGTCGACGTCGCGGGCGGCGTCGGCGAAGGACTCGCTCAGTCCCTCCTCGGCTACGTCGGGCCAGGCCTGGTGGGAGTGCCCGGAAAGCAGGAGGCGGTCGGCCACCGCGAACCGGGTGTAGTGCGCGGCGAGCCGGTTGGCGTCCGCGCGCAGGTCGTCCAATGTGGTCACAGTCGGCTCCGTACGGCCCAGAGATCCGGGAACATCGGCTGGAAAAGCGTGGTACGCAGGTAAGTCGCGCCGGATGATCCTCCTGTCCCGGTCTTGTCGCCGATGGTGCGTTCGACCATCTTCACGTGCCGGTAGCGCCACTCCTGCATCCCTTCGTCGAGATCGACCAGACACTCCGCGACGACCGAGGGTCCCCCGTCGTCGCCGTACACGTCCAGCAATATCGCCTGCAGGGCCGGGGACGGCTCCACCGAGCGAGTGACGTCTCGGTCACACTCGACGGCGTAGCCAGAAACCTTGAGATAGGTGAGAAAAGAGTCGAACAAAGACGGGCGCGCCATCGCTTCGGAGATGCGTTTCCGCTGCTCCCCACCTTCGGGGTAGTGCGCGAACACGCGCTCGTCACGGCGTCCCAGCACCGCTTCCAGCTCGCGGAACTGGGCCGACTGGAAGCCGCTCGAAGCGTCCAAACGGGCGCGGAAGCTGGTGAACTGGCTGGGCGTCATGGTTTCCAGCACGTCGATCTGCGCGACCGCGACCTTGAGGATGGTGAGGATCCGGCGCAGCGTGCGGATGGAGTGCGCGGTGTTGCCCTTTACGAGGTTCGCCTGGAGGAAGGCGGCTTCGTGCAGGATCTGCTTGAACCACAGTTCGTACACCTGGTGGATCACGATGAACAGCAGCTCGTCGTGCTCGTCGGAGCGCAGGCGCTGCGAGTTCAAAACGTCGTCGAGCCCGAGGTACGAGGTGTAGCTCAAGGCTTCCTGGGTCGCTTGGCTGGGTTCGGTCATCCTTGGGTCACCTCGTCGAAGTGGCGCTGCGCGGGTTTCGCGAGCGCGGTGTACAGATCGTGGAACAGCTCGACCGCGGCCGCCCGGCAGTCCGGCGCGGGCACCAGGTCGGCGGGCAGTTCCGGGTCGAGCGACGGGAACATCCGGAAGGTGTGCACCAGCCGGGTGCGCACCTCGAACGCCTCGGCGTCCGGCGGCTCCCGGCCCGCGTACCCGCCGAACTGGCCGACGAACGCGGTGTACCGTGCGGCCAGGTCGTCGAGGTCCCAGGCCCGGCCGGCGAACCGGCGGACGTCGAGCGCGGCCGACGGCCGGCCGAGCAGCAGCCCGGCGTGCTCGGTGACGTCCAGTTCGCCGAGCAGGGCGACGACCTCGGCCTCGCGGTCGTGCGGGGCGATCCAGGTGCCGTCCTGATAGGGCCCGAACCCGAGGAACCGCAGCCGCCTGACCAGGCGTTCCCTGGCCTGACGGCGGCTCTCGGGGATGCTCTGCCACAGCACGGTCCACTCGCCCGCGGCGCGCTCGCGGCGCCCGAGGGAGAAGATCCGGTGGTCGCCGTCGGCGAGCAGCGCGACGGTGCGCCGGGTCAGCGAGTAGTGCACAGTCCGGCCTTCGCGGTGGCGCTGCAGCAGGCCGCGGCGCACCAGGCGGGTGAGCGCGATCCGGGCGGCGCCGTCGGAGAAGCCCAGCTCGGCGAGCACCGCGACCAGGCCGCCCGACCACACCCGGCGGGTTTCGCGCGGGTGCACGTAGCTGCCCAGCAACGTCACGACCAGCTCCTGCGGGCTGGCTTCGAAGGCGTCTCCGGGCATGGCGCAACTCTATACACCTCAGGCCGCTGCGGTGTAGCTTGATTTGCGTGACGTACTTCGCGGACCTCAGCTCGCGGCAGGTCGCCGCCCTCGTTTCGGGTGAGCGCGTCCCGGTGCTGCTGCTCCCGCTGGGCGCGATCGAGCCGCACGGTCCCCACGCACCGCTGGGCACGGACCCGCTGATCTCGCGCGGGATGTGCGAGCGCGCGGCCGACCGGCTCGCGGCGGATTCCGACGTCCACGTGCTGGTCCTGCCGGAAGTGCCCTACGGCGTGACGCGGTTCGCGGCCGGGTTCGCCGGCGGCGTCCACATCGGCGAGGAGACGCTGCACTCGCTGCTCGTCGACATCGGCGCGGCGCTGATCGGCCAGCGCCTGCGGCGGATCCTGCTGGTCAACAACCACTTCGAGCCCGCTCATCTGGTGACGCTGCGACGCGCGGTGGAGACGTTGAACTTCGCCTACGACGGCCGCGTCGCCCTGCTCGACCTGGTCCGCCGGAAGCACGCGCAGCGGCTGACCGAAGAGTTCCGGTCCGGCGAGTGCCACGCGGGGCGGTACGAGACGTCGCTGGTGCTGGCCGATCGGCCGGAGCTGGTCGACCATGCCTTGATGCGGACGTTGCCGCACGTGCCGGTCAGCCTGGCCGCCGCCCCTTCGGACGGCGGCTTCCGCGAGATGGGGATGACCGAGGCGTACTGCGGCAAGCCCGCGGAAGCAACCGCCGAAGAGGGCGCCGAGACGTTCTCGACGTTGACCGACCTGCTGGTGGAAGCGATCCGGGAGCTGGCCCGTGAGTGAGCCGTTCAACCTCGCCACGCACTTCCTCGACCGGCACGTGGCCGAGGGCCGGGGCGATCGGACCGCCCTGTACGTCGGGGACCGGACGGTCAGCTACGCGTCCCTCGCGGCCATGGCGAACCGTGCGGGGAACGTGCTGCGTGACGTCGGGGTCCGCAAAGGACAGCGGGTACTGCTGGCGCTGAGCGACGGCGACGAGTTCGTCGCGGCCTGGTACGGCGGCCAGAAGATCGGTGCGGTCACCGCGGAGGTCTACCCGTTCCTGCAGCCGAAGGACTACGCGTACTACCTCGGCTACACCGAGGCCGTCGCGGTCATCGCGGACGCCGTCACGCTGCCGGCGCTGCGCTCGGCCGGCGCGACCGGGATGCTGGTGACGGGCGTGCCCGCCGATGAGCTGCTCCCCGGTGAGCGTCCATTCCGGACGCTGCTGGACGCGGCGCCGGAGACGCTGGAGGCCGCGCCGACCACTGTGGACGACGTCGGCATCTGGAAGTTCACCACGGGCAGCACGGGCGCGCCCAAGGCGTGCGTGCATCCCCTGCGCAGTCCGCTCGAGAGCTTCGAGCGGTACGCCGTCCAAGTACTCGGCCTGCGGGCGGACGACCGGGTGCTGGCCGTGCCCAAGCTGTTCTTCGGCTACGCGCGGGACCTGGTGGCGCTGTTCCCGTTCGGCGTCGGCGCGGCGGGCATCGCGTTCCCGGAGCGCAGCACCGCGGACCTGGTGTTCGAGCTGATCGCCCGCCACCGGCCGACGGTCCTGGTCAACGTGCCGACGATGATGAGCGCGATGATCGCCCACCCGGCCGCGGCGGAGCAGGACCTGAGCTGCCTGCGGATGACGACGTCGGCGGGCGAGGCACTGCCTTCGGAGCTGCACCGGCGGTGGGACGCGACGTTCGGCGTGCCGGTGGTGGACGGAATCGGCTCGTCCGAGGCGTACCACATCTACCTGTCGAACCGGCCCGGCGCCGCGCAGCTGGGCACGCTGGGCACACCGGTGCCCGGCTACACCGCCGAGGTCGTCGACGAACTCGGGAACCCGTTGCCGGACGGGGAAATCGGCCCGCTGCGCGTGACGGGCCCGACGATCGCGCTGGAGTACTTCGGCGACCCGGAGAAGTCGGCGCGGACGTTCGACGGCGACACGCTGACCTCGGGCGACCTGTTCAGCCGCACGTCCGACGGGTATTTTCGCCACCACGGCCGCGCGGACGCGCTGCTCAAGGTCGGCGGCGTGTTCGTCGCCCCGGGCGAGATCGAGGACTGCCTGCTCGGCCACGCGGCGGTGGTGGACTGCGCGGTGGTCGGCCACGAGGCCGGCGGCCTGGTCGTCCCGCGAGCGTACGTCGTGGCGCGAGCTCCGGTGTCGGCCGACGAGCTGAAGGACCACGCGAAAGCCCACCTGGCCAAGCACAAATACCCCCGCGAGGTGGTCTTCGTGACGGAACTCCCCCGCACGGCCAACGGAAAGCTCGACCGCCGAGCCCTGGCGGCCCGCCCGTGAGCCGCCTGGTGGTGGTGACGGGCGGCACGCGCGGCATCGGCGCGGCGATCGCCGACCGGTTCCGGTCTTCGGGCGACAAGGTGCTGGCCCCGGGCCGCGCGGACTGCGACGTCACTTCAGAGGAAGCCGTGGCGGCGTATTTCGCTTCGGCGGGCCCGGTCGACGTGCTGGTCAACAACGCCGGAATCTCCTCCAGCGCCCCGGTTTCCCGGACTTCTCTGGACGATTGGCGCTCGCAGTTCGAGGTGAACGCAACGGGCGCGTTCCTGTGTTCGCGCGCGGTCCTGGAGGGAATGCGCGTGCGGGACAGCGGCCGGATCATCACGGTGGCGTCAACGGCCTCCCACGTCGGCTACCGCTACACGGCGGGCTACACGGCATCGAAGCACGCCGCGGTGGGTTTCATGCGCGCACTGGCGGCGGAGCTGGCGGGCACGGGCGTGACGGCGAACGCGGTGTGCCCGGCCTTCGTCCGCACCGACATGACGGCCACATCGGTGGCCCGAATCGTGTCCCGATCAGGACGTTCGTCATCGGACGCGGAAGCGGCACTGGCAGCGGCATCCCCGCTCGGCCGGCTGCTGGAGCCGTCCGAGGTGGCGTTCGCGGTGTCATTCTTGGCGGCCCCGGAGGCCGCGGCGATCAACGGCCAGACCCTGGTACTAGACGGCGGAGGAATCCAGTCATGAGCCCGTTCCGCGCAACAGCCCCGCTGACTCGCGAATGGGAACATTTCGCGTTCACGGTGTCCGACGGAGTGGCAACGGTGACGTTCACCCGTCCTTCGAAGCTCAACGCGCTGACGTTCGAGGTGTACGCGGACCTGCGTGACTTGCTGCTGGAGCTCCCCCAGCACGAGGACGTCCGGGTCTTGGTGATCACGGGCGAGGGCCGCGGATTCTGTTCGGGCGGCGACGTCGAGGAGATCATCGGCGAGCTCCAGAAGTTCGAGACGGCGGAGCTGCTGGAATTCACCCGCATGACGGGAGCGGTGGTGAAGGCTCTGCGCGAATGCCCGCTGCCGGTGATCGCGGCGGTGAATGGAGTGGCGGCGGGGGCAGGTTCGGTGATCGCCCTGGCGAGCGACTTCCGGTTGCTGGCGGAGTCGGCGAAGTTCGCGTTCTTGTTCACGAAGGTGGGCTTGGCAGGAGCGGACATGGGCTCGGCGTACTTGTTGCCGCGGCTGGTCGGCCTGGGACGAGCGACGGAGCTGTTGATCCTCGGCGACAAGGTGTCGGCTTCGCGGGCCTCGGAGATCGGGCTGGCTTCACAGGTCGTGCCGGACGCTTCGCTGGCTTCTACGGCCGCCGCTCTCGCCCGGCGCCTGGCGGACGGCCCGGCACTGGCGTACGCGACGACGAAGGTGCTGTTGACGCGTGAGCTGGACATGGATCTGGGCAGCGCGATCGAGCTGGAGGCGATCACCCAGGCGCTGCTGATGACGGCGAAGGACCACAAGGAGTTCTACGCGGCTTGGTCGGCGGGGCGGGAGCCTCGTTGGACCGGCCGCTGACTCTGCGGGCGGACGGCCCGGACCGGGGTGGGTGGTGCCGCCGGGCCCGAGTGGCGACCGGACGGGACGCTGACGCTCAGGCGCGCCCGAGAGTAAAGCCCGGCGCGCGCGGTGCCTCCAGGGCCGATTGACGCGAGTGGAACGCGAAGCCACGGCAGTGAGTCGCCGGAGTTGCGTTGAGCGCGCCCGCACCGATGGCGCCTCCGGGACCGGTCGGCGCGGTAGGCGCGGCCACGGCGGACGGCACGCCAGGCTGAACTAGGCGCGCCCACGGTGGAGCCGGCGCGGACAGCGCCACCGGAGCCGGTCGGCGCAGGCAAAGGGCGAAGCCACGGCAGCGGGTCGCCGGGTTGCGTTGAGCGCGCCCGGAGCGAAGCCCGCGCCGGCGGCACCACCGGGACCGATCGGCGCAGGCAGAGGACGAAGCCACGATGGACGGCACCACGCGCCGGCAGTGGGGCCGGCGCGGACAGCGCCTCGGGAGCGATCGGCGCGGGTAAGTGGCGAGGCGACGGCGGACGGACCACTGAGGTCGGATGGAGAGCACCCACGCTGAGGCTCAGTTGGATAGGCCGGAACTGCACACCGGCGCGGACAGCGCCTCGGCAGGGAGCGATCGGCGCGAGTGAATGGCGAGACGACGGCGGACGGACCACTGAGGCCGGATGGGGCGCACCCACGCTGAGGCTCAGTCGGATAGGCCGGAACTGCACACCGGCGCGGACGAGCAATCGGCACAGGTAGGTCGTGAGGCGCCGGTCGCAGTGGAACGGTGGGTTGGCGGGCGGTGCCTAGTCCAGGCCGCGGGGATATCTGCTGCCCGCCGAATGGCGGGAATAGGGCTGAGGCGCGCCATACACGTGGGGGTAGGCCCGTAGCCGTGGGCTGCGGGCCTTTCCCGTCTTCAGGCTGCGAAGGGCAGCGGTTGGTGCAGGTTGTTACGCCTGGGTTTTCGGCGTTTGTCCAGAAACCGCGGTGGCAGGAACTCCGGGAGGCCGTCGGCGGCGATGCGGACCTCCCAGCCGGAGCGATGTAGGAGCCGGTGGTGGTGGGCGCACATCAACACCAAGTTCCCCAGGTCGGTGGTGCCGCCCTCGGCCCAGTGCCGGATGTGATGCCCCTGGCAATGCCGCGGTGGGCGGTGACAGCCGGGGAACGCGCACCCGCGGTCACGGAGATAGAGCGCGCGGCGCAGACCGGCGGAGATCAGGCGGCGGAGGCGGCCGAGATTGAGCGGTTCGCTCTTCTCGCCCAGCACCGCGGGGATGATCATGCTGTCGCAGGCGTGGATCCGCGCCTCGGCGGCGGAGATGCGGCCGGTGTCGCCCAGCGTCGCTGCACCCACGCCGGTTTTGAGGTCATCGAGGGAGACGGCGACCAGGACGTGGGCGCGTTCCCCCGCCTGCATCGGCAAGTCCGGGGAGTTCAACGCCAGGTCGAGAGTGTCGGAGAAGGCGTCGCCGTAGCGTTCCTGCGGGGACCGTAGGTCGGGACCCTCACCGGTGGTGGTGCGGCGCTGCGCCAACGCATCGAGCAGGGCGCTGGCGCGGGTACCTGTCTCGTCGTCGAACCTGCCGTGCAGCTCCCAGATTCCGGATCTTTTCCGCCGCAGGGACAGTTCCCGGGTCGGGGTGGCCGGTTCGGCGGTGTCGGGTGCGGGGCCATCGGGGTCGAGGTGGGCCAGGATCCGCGCACCGAGCGCAGCGACCTGCTTGTGCCCCGCTTCGGCGGCGAAGGACAGTAGATGATTCTCGGCGGTGTCGCGGTGCTCGGGCGGAATGTCAGTGAGGGCACCGACAATCACGTCGATCATCGGGGCACTGAGGCCACCGGAGAGAGCCGCGGCGCCGGTGGCGGGAGCCAGGGCGGGAATGGGGGTGCCGTCGAGGGTCCGGCCGGGATTGAGGGCCCGGGCACGTTGCACCACCCGTTCCGCCGCCGCCTTCGGCACATCACCGAGGTGCTCGAGAAGCCGTGCGACGGAACGATAGCCGAACAGCTCCATCACCCCGCGCTGCTCGATCTCCACCAACACAGCACCCAGCTCGGCCTCAGCAGACCGGATGGCCGTGAGCAGCTCACCGACACGGTCGGCCAGCGCCACCGCCTCGGCTTCCTGCATCACGTTCGGGGCCATACCTCAACAATACCGCCAATCGAACACCTGATCATCACACGAACGGGTACAACCACGAAAGCCCGGCAGAGGAACCGATGCGTGGGGAATCGGCACTACCGACCACAAACAGAAATGACCACAAGGAGCGCCGATTTCCCACGCCACGGCGCAGCCGTATCGGTAAAACTCAACCACAAGGCCGAACAAGCGACATAAAAAGCGCATCGATAAGCTCAGCATTAACAACAGACCCAGTAAGAGCACAGTAGACTATAGGCCCGAACAGAGCATCCAGAAGAGCATCAAGTCCCAGCACAGGAGCAATCTCCCCAGCCGCAACAGCCCGAGCAAGAAGCTCCCGCTCCAAAATCCGACGCGGGACAAGATACCGCTTCCGAAGGCTCTCGGCAGTAGCAGGATCATGCTGCCCCTGAGCAAGAAGGGCGAGAAAAACCTTCCCGGCAGGATCCTCGGTAACAAACCGAGCAAAAGTAACCAGATACCCACGAAGACTGTCCGCCGAAGAGTCCTCCGGCACCCGCAGGCGCTTGACAGTGTCCCCGATGAGCGTGTCGAGCAGGATCTCGACCTTCGAAGGCCACCACCGGTAGATGGTCTGCTTGGCCACCCCGGCCTCACGCGCGATCGCTTCGATGGTCAACGCAGCGAACCCGTGCGACACGAGCAGGTCGTCCGCGGCGTGGAGCACCGCCAAGCGCGCGGCCTCGTCACGCCGGTTGCCGGACCGGACCCGAGGAGAAGCTGGCATGCCGGGACGATACCGTGCTACTGTCTAGACGCAACGTCTCGTCTAGACAAACGAAGGAGCAGCAAGATGCCTCACGCTCTCGTCATCGGCGCCTCCCGCGGGCTCGGCCTCGTCCTCGCCGAAGAACTCGACCGCCGCGGCTGGCACGTCATCACCACCACCCGTCAAGGAGGAACGTCCGGTCGACCACACGAAGAAGCCCTCGAGATGACCGACCAGGCGCAACTACGCGCCCTACGCGAACGGCTGAGAGGCCACCCGCTAGACCTGCTGTTCGTCAACGCCGCGATCGACCGCGGCAACGTCCCGATCGGCGAGGTGGCCACGGAAGACTTCACCGAAGTCATGATCACCAACGCGCTGAGCCCGCTTCGCGTCTTGGAGACGCTGCACGACCTGGTCGAACCCGGTGGCACAGTCGCGATCATGTCCTCCGAGCAGGGCAGCATCACCCGCAACACCGAGCCCGGCTACGACCTCTACAAAGCCAGCAAAGCCGCCCTCAACCAGCTCATGCGCAGCTACGCCACCCGCCACCACGACGACGGCCACACCAAACTGCTCATCGACCCCGGCCACAACCGGACCCGGCTCGGCGGCCCCGACGCGCCCCTGGACCCCGAAGAAAGCATCCCCCGGGTCGTCGACGTCCTCGAAAAGCAAGCCGGCGCGCGGACGCTGCGGTTCCTGGACCGGCACGGCGAGGTCGTCCCGTGGTGACCCGCTCAGGGCACCACTTCGGCCAGGCCGATCAGGTTGCCTTCGCTGTCGCGGAACCACGCCGCGCGCTCACCGCTGCCCTTGCTCGGGTAGTTGCCGCGGATCTCCATGATCCCGCCGCGCATGCCCTCGTACTCCTCGAACACCACGCCACGCGAACGCAGCACCGCGACCGTCGCTTCGAGGTCGTCGACGTAGAAGCCGGCCTGGGTGAACGAACCGTCGGATGCACCAGCGGAGGCGTACAGGCAGAAGACGCCCGACGCGCCTTCGTACCGCAGGCCGCCCTCGCGCTCCTCGACCGCTTCGAGGCCGAGCTTCTCGGCGTACCAGCGTCGCGCTCGGGCCAGGTCCTGGGTCGGGATGCGCGCTTCGATGCGGACGTTGCTCAGCATCATCCGATGGTAGGCGTCACCGCGATCGCCGACTCCTCCAAAGAGCCGAAGTACAGCTGCCCGCGCCACTCGCGGACGCCCACCAGCATGTGGAACCCGGCGATCTCGCCACGCAGTTCCGAAACGACCCGGCCGTCCGGCGCGACACCCAGGACACCCACTTCGCGACCCGGGCTGGGCTGCAGCGACGTCGGCAGCCGCCGGATGCCCGCCCGCAGGAAACCGGGCAACCGCCGGGCGAAGTCCAGGGCCGCCACGCGTGGCGATGCCTGGGTGATCCAGATCAGCCCGTCCGTGCCCGTCGAGATGTTGTCCGGGAAACCCCACAGGCCGTCGGCGAACACGTCGGACCGGCCGTCGGAAAGCCACACGCGCGACACGCGGCACGCACCCGTCTCCGCCACCGCCACGAACGACTCGTCGGGCGCAAGGGCGACACCGTTGGCGAACTGGAGGCCGTCGAGCAGGAGGTCGATCGAGCCGTCCGGCGCACGGCGGAGCAGCCGGCCGCCCGCGGTCTGCTCGATCAGGTCGTCGCGCCAGTTGTCGATGCCGAAACGACGGGAGGAATCCGTGAAGTAGACCGTTCCGTCGGCGGCCACCGCGGCGTTGTTGCAGAACACGAAGTCGAGGCCCAGCGCGGAAGTCGCCAGCACCGAAGGGGAACCGCCCGCCAGCGGGACCACCAGGAGGCCGGCCCGGGCGTCGCAGATCAGCAGCTCGTCGTCGCCGTACAGCTCCAGCCCGAGCGGGCGGCCGCCCGTGTCGGCGATGACGTCGATGTGCCGTCCGTCCGGGGACAGGCGCAGGATGCGCCCGTCGTCGACACCGGTGTAGATGCGGCCCTCGGCGTCGACGACGACGTCCTCGGGGCCGTGGCCGTTCACCGGGTACAGCGTGACTTCGCCGAAGCGCATCGAGCCTCCTACCGGTAGGTGAGCAGCGAAGCCGCGTCGGCCTCGAAGTGCGGGTGCTCGTTGAAGGACAGCAGCGTGACGCCGCCGCGGCCGGACACCAGCTTGGTGATCCCGCCGTTGACCGTGACGCGGTTGAGCTTGAGCAGGCCGGTCTCGGGGGTGCCCATGAGCAGGCCGCAGACCGTGGCGATCACGCCGCCGGAGGTGAAGACCACCGCGTGCTCGCCCTTGCCCAGGGACGCGACCAAGTCCTCGAGCGCGGCACGGCACCGCGCGAGGAACGCCGGCCACGTCTCGGCGCACGGCCCGGAGGCGCCGGCCGACGTCCACGCCGTCAGGGCCGCGTCCAGCACCCCCTGGTACGCGCGGGAATCCTCCTGGGGCGCGCCGGCGGCGTGGTGCAGCGCGATGTCGACGTGGTCGTACTCGTTCCAGCGCGGGTCCTCGACCACCGGGACGTCGGTGCCGAGCACCTTCAGGGCCGTCGCCGCCGTGTCGCGCTGCCGCGCCAGCGTCCCGGACCGGACCTGGCTGAAGGAGACCGCCCGCCGGAGCAGCTCCGCACCGACCACAGTGGACTGCTCGAAGCCGCGCGGGGACAGGGCGTCGTAGTCGGATGCGCCGAACGACGCCTGTCCGTGCCGGACCAGGTAGATCGCGCCCACTAGACCCGTCCCTTCGCGATGATCTCCCGGCAGCGCCACTCCAGGTACGCGACGAACTGCCAGAAGTCCTTGAACGCCGGGTCGCGGGTGGCGCCGTCGCGGTAGCGCCGGTACAGCTGCTGCAGGACCGCGGCCAGCCGGAACAGGCCGTAGACCTCGTAGAACCGCCAGTCGCCGACCTCGAGGCCGGTCTTCTCCGCGTAGCGGGCGACGAACTCCTCGCGGGTGAACATGCCCGGCAGGTGCGTCGGCTGGCGGCGGCTCGCGTGCATGGCGTCGTCGTCGCCGGCCTGGACCCAGTAGGCGAGCATGCTGCCCAGCTCCATCAGCGGGTCGCCGAGGGTGGCCATCTCCCAGTCGAGGACTCCGGTGATGTTGAGCGTCGACGGCCCGTCCAGGACCAGGTTGTCGAGCCGGTAGTCGTTGTGGATCAGGCAGATCTTGACCTCGCCCGGCTGGTGGTCGGCCAGCCAAGTGCGGACCTCGGCGAAGTCGCCGACGTTGTCCGTACGGGCCGCGACGTACCGCTCCGACCAGCCGCGGACCTGCCGCTCGACGTACCCCGCGCCCTTGCCGAGGTCGGCGAGCCCGGCCTTCCCGACGTCGACGGCGTGCAGGTCCACCAGCCGGTCGACGACCCGGCCGGACAGCTCGCGGGCCTGGTCGGGGCTCAGTTCGAGACCGGGCGGCAGGTTGCCGCGCAGGATCAGGCCCTCGAGCTTCTCCATGACGTAGAAGTCGCCGCCGAGCACGGCCGGATCGTCGCCGAACGCCAGCATCCGCGGCACGTACGGGAACACCGGCTTCAGCGCGTGCTGCACGCGGTATTCGCGCCGCATGTCGTGCGCGGACGCCGCTTTGTGCCCGGCCGGCGGGCGGCGCAGGATGAGCTCGCGGTCCGGGTAGCTCAGCAGGTACGTCAGGTTGGACGCGCCGCCGGGGAACTGCCGGACCTGCGGCGGTGCGTCCCCGAGGCCCTCGAGCTTCCCGCGGAGCCAGGCGTGCACCGCGGCGGTGTCGAAGGCGTCCTCCGCGCGGACCTCGACCGGGGCGTTCACGCGAACTTCCGCAGCAGCGCGGCCGGCACGAGGCGCATGACGACGCTCAGTGGGAGCCACGGCCACGCCGGGACGTAGGCCCGGGCCCGCTCGGCCTCGATCGCCTTGGCCAGTGCCCGGGCGCCGGTCTCGGCCTTGACCAGCAAGGGGTTCCGGCCGATCCGGTCGTTCATCTCCGACTCGATGTAGCCGGGCCGGACGTCGGTGACCGCGATGCCCCGGGGCTTCAGCTCGATGCGGGTGCCGTCGACGAACGCCGAGATCCCCGCCTTCGACGCGGCGTACGCGGTCAGCTTGCCCGGGAACGGGCGAAGCGCGCTGAACGACGAAATCACGGCGAGGTGGCCGTTGCCCTGCTCGCGGAAGATCCCGGCGGCGGCCTCGATCTGGGCGGCCGCCGCGATGAAGTTGACCTCCAGGGTCTGCCGGTTGGCGTCGAACCGGCCCGTGCCGACCCGCTGCCCCTTCCCCAGCCCGGCGTTCACAATCACCCGGTCGAGGGACCCCAGTTCGGCGCGGAACTCCTCGAAGACGGCGAACACGCGGTCGTGGTCGGTGACGTCGAGGGTGCGCGTGACGACCTTGATCCCGGGGTGCGCCGCGGTGAGCTCGGCGGCCAGCTTCTCGAGCCGCTCGGTGCGCCGCGCGCACAGCGCGAGGTTGCGCCCCTTCGCCGCGAACTGGCGGGCCATACCTTCGCCCAACCCGCTGCTGGCGCCGGTGATGAGGATGTTCTGCCGGAGGACCATGCCCGGATGCTACCCGGTGGTAACAAGACCGGTGGCCCGGCGCTGGGGGCGTCGCCGGGCCACCGGTCATCGCGCGGCCACACCGGCCGGTCGCACAACGCGGCCGGGTGAACCGGAGCCGGAACCGCTCTCGCGGCCGGTCGCGCCTGCGCACTGGTGGGCCGTGAGGGGGAGGCGGAGCCACCGGCGCAGGCAAGTCATGAAAGCGCGTCCGCCCAGGCCGGGGCAATGGTTCACAGTTGCCAGTACTAGCCCGTTCGCCCGAGTGGCCGCTCCGGCGACCCGGCCGAAGACGGGCGCTGACGACGCCGGGAATCCTGCTAACGTTCTCCGGTGTCGGGGATCGTCGGGGGACGGCACGGGGCGGGTCGGGGTTTCAGCAATGGCGGGCAGCACGGCGGGTGACGGCCAGGAGAGTGGGCGCACCGCGTTCGCCATCCAGTTGCGCGCGGCCATCGCCACGAGCGGGCTGTCGCTGGACCGGATCCAGGCGCGGCTGCGGGCCCGCGGCGTCGTCGTCAGCGTCACCGCGCTCAGTTACTGGCAGTCGGGCAAGCGGCAGCCGGAGCGGCAGAGCTCGCTGTCGGCCGTCCGCACGCTGGAAGAAATCCTCGACGTGCCCGCCGGGTCCCTGCTCGGGCTGCTGCCGCCGCCCCGGCCGCGCGGTGGTGCCGGTAAGCGCCAGGCCGGCGGCGATCCGGTGTCGTTCCCGCGCGAGGTGCTGCAGCCGCTGCTGGACAAGGTGGGCGCGCCGCACGCGCTCGACCGCCAGCAGCCGCTGAAGATGGTCGGGCTGCACGACCTGTGCGAGATCGCCGCGGACGGCGGGCAGCGCGCGGTGACCGCGCGGGCGGTGTTCCAGGCCGCCGCGGACGGCCAGGACCGCTGGCTGCTGGTGTACACCCAGGACGACCCCGCGGCGGGCGCCCCCGAGCTGCACGCCGTGCGCAACTGCCGGGTCGGGCGCGCCGAGGTCGACGAGGCGCACGGCCTCATCGTCGCCGAGCTGCTCTTCGACCGGCCGGTCAACCGGGGCGAGACGCACCTGATCGAGTACACGCTGACCAACAGCGGGCCGCCGTACCCGGAGTGCCGCAACACGCACTACCGCGAGTTCCGGCGGCCGGTGCGGGAGTACCTGCTGGAGGTCCGGTTCGCGCCGGGGACCGCCCCCGGCCGCTGCTGGCAGTACTCCCGCGGCGGCGCGACCGGCACGCTCGCCCGGCGCCCGCTCACGCTCGACGGCGCCGACGGCGTCCACGCGGTGGTGTTCGACTTCGGCCCCGGCGTCTTCGGCATCGACTGGGACTGAATTTCAGGACAGGTGGGCCGCCGCCAGGGTGGCCAGTTCCGTGCGGTTCGCGATGCCCAGCTTCGCGTAGACGTGCGCGAGGTGCGTCTTGACCGTGCCGCGGCTCATGAACAGGCGGGTGCCGATCTCCGGGTTCGTGCATCCCGCGGCCGCCAGTTTCACCACCTCGAGTTCCGTCGGCGTCAGGCTGCCCCACCCGCTCGACGGGCGGCCCCGGCTGCCGCGGGTCCGGCGCACGAAAGCCACCACGTCGTCGAGGCTCATCGGCGACGAGTCCGTCACCAGGCCGAGCGCGTCCAGCTCCGCCTGCGCAGCAGGACGGCGTGGCGCCCCCAGCTCGGCCCTGGCCTGCGAAGCCGACACGAGCACCCGGGCGGCATCGGCCTCGCGGCCAGTGCGCGCGAGCAGCGTCGTCAGCGCGTCCAGGCTGGCCAGGACACCCAGCCGGAGGCCGTGGGCGAGCCGCAGGTTCAGCGATTCGTGGTGCAGGTCGGCGGCCTGTTCCGGCTCGGCCAGGTACCCCTGCTCGTCCAGGGCGTCGGCCAGCGGCGACGGCAGCGACCAGCGGCGGGTGAGCTCGACGGCGGTGGCCAGCACCTCCGCGGCCTCCTCGGGACGGCCGAGCGCGCGCAGCAGAGCGCCGCGTTCGGGCAGGCCCTGCGCGGCCATGTACGTCCCGGGCACGGCTTCGCGCTCGAACCAGCGCAACGCCGCTTCGACGTCGCCTCGCCGCCAGTGCAGCCGGCCCAGCACGCCGGCCATGCCCGGCACGAAGACGTCACCGGCCGTCTCGAGCAGGCGCAGGAACGGCTCCATCACGCGGAATCCGGCCTCGACGTCCCCGGCCTCGCAGTGCACCTGGGCCAAGCGGCACAACGTCGTGTTGACGCGGTGGAAGTCGCCGAGCGGTGCGGCGACGCCGACGGCCTGCGCGGCGAGTTCGCGCGCCCGCGGCAGGTCCGCCGCGGCCAGCGCGATCCCGGACCGGACGCTGAGGACGGTCGAGGCGAGGCCGCGGTCGCCGCGGCGCAGAAGTCCTTCGGCCGCTTCGTCCAGCAGCGGCGCCGCTTCGTCGTGGCGGTCGCGGGCGAACCGGACGAGCCCGCGCAGCATCAACGCGCTGTCCCGCGCGAAGCCGTCTCCGGCGTCCTCGGCGACCTTCCCGGCTTCGACGGCGACGTCCCAGGCGGCGTCCAGGTCCGTGTAGAGGAGCCCGAGTGCGGTCAGCGAAAGACATCGCGCTCGCAGGCCCGCTTCGCCGAGTTCGGTGGCCAGCTCCAGGCCCTGCCGCGCGGCTTCGAGGTCGAACGGCGCCGTGGTGTCGGCGACCAGGCCCATCCCGGTCAGCAGCCGGGCCTGCAGCGGCGTCCGGTCGCCGGGGCACCGGGCGACCGCGCGCTTGAGGTAGGCCAAGCCCTCGTGGCCGTAGCCGTGCAGGTTCCACAGCCACGCGACGGCGGCGGCGAGCCGGCGGCCCCGGGCGGGATCCTCCTGCACCAGGCCCCATTCCAGGGCCGCGCGCAGGTTGTCGCGCTCGGGCTCGATCCGCGCGCGCCAGGCGTCCTTGTCGCGGTCGAGCTCGGGCTCGGCCGCTTCGGCCAGGGCCAGGTAGTGGCCGAGGTGGCGGTCGCGGACGGCCGCGGTCTCCCCCGCCTCGGCCAGCCGGGCCGCCGCGTACTCGCGCAGCGTCTCCAGCAGCCGGTAGCGGCCGTCTTCGGCCTGCACCAAGGACTTGTCGACGAGCCGGCCGAGCGCGGGCAGCACCGCCGGGCCGCCGGCCGCGTCCAGGGTGAACCCGCCGGCGAACACCGCGAGCCGCCGGAACACCGCGCGATCTTCCTCGTCGAGCTGGTCGTGGCTCCACGCGATCGAACCTTCGAGCGTGCGCTGCCGGGCCGGCACGCCGCGCGGGCCGCGGGTGAGCAGGGCGAACCGGTCGTCGAGGCCGGCGTCGATCTGGTGCGGGGTCAGGGTTCCGAGCCACGCCGCGGCGAGTTCGACGGCGAGCGGGATGCCGTCGAGCCGCGTGCAGATCGACCGGACGGCGGCCGCGCTGGAGGCGTCCAGGGTGAACAGCGGCCGGACCGCGCCCGCCCGCTCGACGAACAGCGCGACGGCGTCCTCGACGGCCAGCGGCGGCACCCGCCACACCGTCTCCCCCGGTACCCCCAGGGGTTCGCGGCTGGTCGTCAGCACCGCGACCTCGGGGCAGGACCGCAGCAGCTCGACCGCGACTTCGGTGGCGCCGTCGAGGACGTGCTCGCAGTTGTCGAGGCAGAGCAGGACGCGCCGGTCGCGCAGTTCCGTCGCGACCGAGCGGGCCGCGCCGACGTGGGGCTCGACCGGCACGCCAAGCGTCGCGGCGACCCGCTCGGCGACCTCGGTCACGGCGTCCAGCTCCACCCACCAGACGCCGTCGGGCCACTCGGTGCTCGCGGCGACCTGCGCGGCGAGCCGCGTCTTGCCGCTGCCGCCGGGCCCGGCCAGCGTGACGAGCCGCGTCCCGGCGAGCTGCCGCCGGACGTCGCGGACCTCGGCGTCGCGGCCGACGAACCCGGTCAGCTGCACCGGCAGGTTGTTCGGGACGGCGTCGAGCGAGCGAAGCGGCCGCGGATCGGGTGGGTCGCCGAGTTCGAAGACCCGCTCGGGCGCGGTGAGGTCCGGCAGCCGGTGGACGCCGAGGTCGTGCAGCGTGACGGCGTCCCCGAGGGCCGCCGCGGTGCGGGCCGACACGAGGATCCGGCCGTCCTCCGCCAGCGCGCGCAGCTGTTCGCAGCGGCGGACGGCGGGGCCGGTGGGCGTGCCGTCGTCGCGGATCAGCACGTCCCCGGTGTGCACGGCGGCCGGGCCGCCGGGCAGCGCCGCGAGCGCCTCGTCAGGGGTCGTGAAGACGACCGGGGCGGCGTCGCCGGCGCAGAGGATCGTGACCGTGCCCGCCGGGAGGAGTTTCGTCGCAGTCATGGCCCGGCCAGTCTGCCAGCGGATCTCGGCCAGGTGGCCGATGTTCGCCTTCCCGCTGCCTGCGACCTTCGGATCGTGGAGACCTTCGAAGTGGTGCTGGCCCGCTGGTCCGACGCCGACGCGAACGGCGACGCCGAAGTGCTGGCGCCGCTGCTGGCCGACGATTTCCGCGGCGACGGCCCGGCCGGGCGCGTGCTCGGCAAGGCCGGCTGGCCCGGCCGCGTCCCCGCGGGCGCGTTCCGGTGGACGCGCCTGCAGGTGACGCACTCGGTCGGCGTCGCGACCGGGCACCGCGACGGCGTCGCCTGCACGGTGGTGGCCGAAAACCGGGACGGACGCTGGCTGATCGTCAACGTGCAGCGCGGCTCATGACAATTTGGTGCGCAGCACCTTCCCGGTTGCGTTGCGCGGCAGCTCGTCGAGGAACTCGACGTCCCGCGGCACCTTGTAGCGGGCCAGGTTCGCCTTGACGTAGTCGCGGATCTCGTCGGCGTCGAGGTCGGCCCCTTCGGCCCGCACGACGAACGCCTTGAGCCGCTGCCCGAACTCCGGGTCCTCGACGCCGACCACCGCCGCCTCGATCACGTCCTCGCGCTCGACCAGGAGGTTTTCCACCTCGATCGGGAACACGTTCTCGCCGCCGGAGACGATCATCTCGTCGTCGCGGCCGTCGATGAACAGCAGGCCGTCTTCGTCGAAGTGGCCGACGTCGCCGCTGGAGAGCAGGCCGTCGATGATCTCCTTGTGGCGGCCGTCGGTGTAGCCGCCGAAGCTGAGCCCGCTGCCGACGAACACGCGGCCGGTGACGTTCGGCTCGGTGATCTTCCGGCCCTTTTCGTCGTAGAGCGCCACCTTGCAGCCGACGGGTGCGCGGCCGACCGTGCCCGGGGCCTTCGCCCAGTCTTCCGGCGTCGCGACCGTCGCCACCGCGACCTCGGTCGAGCCGTAGAGGTTGTGCACGACCGGGCCGAACGCGTCGTTCGCGCGGTTGCCGAGGTCCGGCGAGAGGGCCGAGCCCGCGACGAAGATGATCCGCAACGCCGACGTGTCGTACTTCTCCCGGACCTCCTTCGGCAGGTCGACGATGCGCTGCAGCATGGTCGGCACCAGCACGAGCGCGGTGCACTTGTGCTCGGCGACGCCGCGCAGCGCCTCTTCGGGGTTGAACTTGCGCCGCATCACGACCTTCGAGCCGAGCGCGAAGGACAGGATGAACTGGGACAGCCCGGTGCCGTGGAACAGCGGCGCGCCCATGTACGTGGCCTCGTTGGACCGCAGCGGGATCCGGTCGAGGAACTGCGCCGATGCCAGTGCCGAGGTGTGCGGCCGCGGTGCACCCTTCGGCGTGCCGGTGGTGCCGCTGGTCAGCAGCACGAAACCGCCCGGCTTGGCCGGCGCGGGCCATGGCCGGTCGTCGGTGCTGGCGATGATCTCGTCGAGCACCGGGACGGTCCGGTCGGTCAGGTCCGAGCCCGGGTCGACCCAGGCGAGGTAGCGGTCGACGCCGTCGGGGATCGCGTCGAGCAGGCCGGTGAACTCCTGGTCGTAGACGAGCGCCGTGACGCCTTCGCGCTTGGCGACGTCGGCCAGCTGCGGCTTGGCGAACCCGGTGTTCATCAGCAGCAGGCGGACGCCGAGCTTGCCCGACGCGGCCATCGTGAGGACCAGGCCGCGGTGGTCGCGGCAGAGCGCGGCGACGACCTGGCCGGGCCGGATACCCCGCTCGGACCAGGCCCTGGCCAGCGCGTTCGACTGGTCGTCGAGCTGCTTGTAGGTGAGCGGGCCGAGCTCGTCGACGATGCCGACGGCGGCCGGGTCGCGGCGCGCGGAGATGTGGTTGGCGCCGGCGAACGGGCCGAACTTCCGCAGCGCGACCAGCGAGCGCACGCCCTCGTCGAGCCGGGGGAAGGGCACGAGGCCCGCCCGCCGCATCACGTCGACGCTGCGCACCGTCTCGGTCACCTTGTCCGCCACCGTGGTGGCGAGCGCGACCAGACTCATCCAGGCACCTCCGTTGCTGCGGGAAGAGTGAGCCCACGCCGACGGCGGGCGTACCGGCGGTATGGGAGCTACTGGAGAGTAAACCAACCGTGGGCCGAACGCACCAGCCCGCGGAAACTGTCGGTGGTGGTCGGCATGATGTCCGGGTGCAGGTGATCGCGGGACGGGAGGAGGACGGGAGCTTCACCGTGCACACGCCGTCTTCGACGGTGGACGGCCTGGACGAGGCGGCTTTCCTGGCGCTGGCGCGGGAGCTGGAGACGTCCTTGGCGCCGCGGTGGGTGTTCCCGTCCGTGGAGCGGACGTATCCGCTGCTGGTGGCGGCCGGCCTGCAGGTGCGCCGCTGCTACGACCTCGAGCTGGCCGAGGGGCTGCTGCTGGCGTACGAGGGCGCGGAGACGCAGTCGCGGAGCCTGCGCGCGGCCTGGGCCAGGGCGAACGGCGAGGAACCGCCGCCGGACGCGACGGCCGTCGAGCTCGCGCAGCCGACGCTGTTCGAGACGCGCGTGCCGACGCTGCCCGAGGGCGTGACGGTCGTCACGGCGGTCCGGCGCGTGCTCGCGGAGCAGGAGCGGCGGGTGGCGGCGACCGCGCACCCGGACCGGATGCGGCTGCTGCTGGCCGCGGAGTCGGCGAGCGCGCTGGCCGCCGTGGAGATGTCGGCCGACGGCCTGCCCTGGCGCGCCGACGTGCACGAGGCGCTGCTGGCCGAGCGGCTGGGTCCGCGCGTGCCCGCCGGGCAGCGGCCGAAGGCGCTGGTCGAGCTGGCCGCGAAGATCAGCGAGGCGTTCGGCGGACGGCCGGTGAACCCGGACTCGCCGCCGAGCGTGGTCCGCGCGCTGGCCCGCGAGGGGATCGAGGTGCCGGCGGCGCGGAAGTACCTGCTCAAGGGCATCGACCACCCCGCGGTCGGGCCGCTGCTGGAGTACAAGGAGCTGTCGCGGCTGTTCACCGCGAACGGCTGGGCCTGGCTCGACGAGTGGGTCGGCAACGGCCGGTTCCGCCCGCACTACGTCGTCGGCGGGGTGGTGTCCGGGCGGTGGGCCAGCCGCGGTGGCGGGGCGCTGCAGATCCCGAAGGTGCTGCGGACGTGCGTCCGGGCCGACCCGGGCTGGAAACTGGTGGTGGCCGACGCGGCCCAGCTGGAGCCGCGGGTGCTCACGGCGTTGTCGGGCGACCGGCGGCTCGCCGACGTCGCGGCGGCGACGGACCTGTACGCGCGCCTCGGCGAGGCGCTGTTCTCCGGCGCCCGCTGGGTGCCGGCCGCGGACGACGACCGAGACGACCGCGCCCGGGCGAAGATCGCGATGCTCTCGGCGATGTACGGCGGCACGTCCGGCGAAGCGGGGCCGTTGCTGGGGTTGCTGCGGCAGCGGTTCCCGGACGCGGTGTCCTATGTGGAGCGTGCGGCACAGGCGGGCGAGCGCGGCGAGCGCGTCCGGTCCCGGCTGGGCCGGACGTCGCCCGCGCCCTCGGCGGCCTGGCGCGCGTTGACCGGCGGCCTGGCGTCGGACGAAGCGGCGGAGCTGAAGGCGCGCCGGGCCTCGCGCGGCTGGGGCCGGTTCACGCGGAACTTCGTCGTCCAGGCGAGCGCGGCGGACATGACGGCGGTGATGCTGGCGACCCTGCGGACCCGCCTGCCCGAGCCGGCGCACCTGGTGTTCTTCCAGCACGACGAGGTGATCGTCCACACCCCGGCTCCGCTGGCCGGCACGGTGACCGAGTCCATTGTGGACTCGGTCGCGGAGGCGGCCCGGATGCTGTTCGGCCCGGCCTGCCCGGTCCGCTTCCCGATGCAGACCGCGGTCGTCGACACCTACGCCGACGCGAAGTGACCGGCCGCTCCCGGGCCGGGAGCGGCCGGTCCGCCTCGCTACGGGAACATCGGCAGGGACTGCGTCCCGACGTCCTGGTTCGGCAGGGTCCGGCCCGGGTTGCCGCGGAAGTCGGTCCAGACCGGGTGCAGGCGGAAGTCGGCGCCGACCGCCGCCGCCGTGTAGTCGCCGATGAACACGCCCTGGAGTTCCTTGCCCGTCACCGCGCCCGTCGAGACGAACTGGACCTGCGGGTTCGCCGTCTGCGTCGTGATCCGCCGCAGCGGGGACATCCGGTCACCCCAGCCGGTGGCGTAGGCGTAGTCCAGCCCGATACCGCCCGGGTCGTAGCCGCGCGTGTAGGTCGTCACCGCGACCCGGCCGGCCAGCGCCGCGACCGCGGGGAACACCTCGTCGGCGCCGGTGCCGATCTTGACCGGCTTCGACCAGCCGTGCCGGCCGTCGGATCCGCTGAGGAAGGCGTCACCGTTGGTCTTCACCGACTCGCCGTCGCGGTAGGTGCCGTTGCGGTCGTCGGCCCAGGTCACCCACAGGTGGTCGGTGACCCGGTCGTAGGTCAGCTGCGGGAAGCTGTTGACCCGGAAGTTCTCGCCGGTCAGCGCGTTGTTGGCGAGGTCTTCGTCGACGGGGAAGTCGAAGTCGAGGCCCACTTCCGTGTGCCGGAACGTCCGGCCGCCGTCCCGGGAGGTCGCCACGACGACCGCGTCGTGGTCGGCGGGCTGGTCGCACGCGGCCGTCGCGCACACCGACGTCTCGTAGGCGACCTGGAGGGTCCCGTCGCGGGTGACCACTGGGTTCGAGCCGCTGCCGAACGGCGTGATCCCACCGTGGAAACCGGTCAGCGACGGCGAAATCCGGCGCATCGGCGACCACGTGCGGCCGAAGTCGCGGGACTTCGACAGCACGATCGGCGACTCGGTGAACGCGCCGGTCGCGTCGTAGGTGAACTGCGTCCAGGTCACGTAGACGTCGCCGGTGACCGGGTCGGCGGCGATCCACTCCTTGTCGTTGAAGATGTTGGTGGGCGTCGGCGTGCCCGCCGGGGTCACGCCGTCGAGGTGCAGGATCGCCGGGTCGCCGAAGCTGCGGCCGCCGTCGTGGGACACCGACACGGCGATGCCGCTGGCGAGCTGCTGGTCGTCGGGCACCGCGGCGCGGCTGAACACGAGCGTCGCGTAGTAGACGGTGTTGTGCGGCCCGAACGCGATCGCGGGGTCACCGGCGGCGTCCATGTAGGACAGCGGCGCGGCGGCGCCGGTCGGGTAGTCGAGGTGCGGCAGCTGGACGTTCGCCCAGGTCCGGCCGCCGTCGAACGAGGTGTAGGCGAACCCGCCGGAGTCGTTGCGGGACTCACGCGTGTTGTACAGCCGGTAGTCGTTCGACCCGGCGACGATGTTGCGCGGGTTCTCCGGGTTGACGGCGACGGTCGTCTCGTTCTGCGCCGTGCTGCACCCGGTCTGGCTGCCGGTGGGCACGATGGTGTCGCCGTCGATGACGTCGGTGTTCGGCGCGAGCGGCCGGTACGGGTTCGGCTTGCCGATGTAGGTCTGGCAGAGCGCGGACAGCGCGGGATCGTCGCCGTCTTCCTCTTCCTCCTCGGCGAACTGCTCCTTGAGCAGCGGATTCGGCACATCGTGCCGAGCCTCCGCGGCGATCTTCGCCTTGCCGGCATGCGGTTCCCCGGGCACCGGCGCACCCCCGGCGGCGGCGTGCGCGGTGGACGCGAAGACAAGCGGCAAGAGAAGCGCACTACAGGCGGCGACGATTCTTCGCTTGGCGGACGAAACACCCAAGGACATCGGAAAGTCCTTTCCCAGGAAGGTCTCCAGCCGCCCCAGGCTTGACGCCCGCCCGCCGCGGGTCAACCGCCGTAAGTGTGGAGCCGGACATTCCCGGCGTCACGCCAAAGCGTCGTCCAGGGCCTTGGTGATCCGCTTCAGCGACACCGGGTGCGCCGTCCCCAGTGTCTGGGCGAAGAACGACACCCGCAGCTCCTCGATCATCCACCGCACCTCGCGCAGCGCCGGGGACGACGTTCCCGGTGGGAGGGACGCCAACCCCTCGGCGTACTCGCGGGTTATCCACGCGATGTCCGCCGTCCGCTGCAGGTCGCGGGTCGGCTCCGTCGGCAGTTTCTCCAGGCGTCGGGAAATCCCTTGCAGGTACCGCACCACGTGACGTAGTCGCGGCGCGCCCGTCTCCGTCACGAAGCCCGGGTACACCAGCGCCGCCAGCTGGGCGCGGATGTCCGCCAGGGACTCCGCCGGGCCGCGGGTGGATGTCAGCTGGACCTCGACGTCGTTCGCCGCGCGGAGGATCTTCTCCACCTCGGTCAGGACTTCGAGGACCTGGGGGTGCAAGCCCGCCCGGACCTTCTCCAGCAGCACCTTGAAGCCGGTCTCGTCGAACGCCGGGCCGCCGCCCGCCGCCATCAGGGCGTCCACCGCGCAGTCCACGCAGTCCTCGAGCAGCGCCGCCACGCTTCCGTGGGGGTTGCGGTTCAGCACCAGCTTCGACGAATTGGACAGCGACCGCGTGATGAACTTCATCGGCGAGTTCAGGTTGAGCCGCAGCATCCGCCGCGTGCCCGCCCACATCGCGTGTTCCTGCTGGGCCGGCGTGTCCAGCAGGCGCACCGCCACCGACTCGCCCTCGTCGACCAGCGCCGGGTACGCCTTCACGTCGTGACCGCGCTGGTGGGACTCGAAAACGTGCGGCAGCGACCCGAACGCGGGCTTCGTCAGGCCCGCCTTCTCCAGCGTGTTGGCCGCCTTCGAGATCGTCTCGCGGACCTTCGGGGCCAGCTGCCGCTGCAGCGCCTCGACGTCCTTGCCCTCGGCCACGCGCTTGCCGCGCTCGTCGACCACGCGGAACGTCATCTTCAGGTGGTCCGGCACCGAAGCCGGGTCCCAGTCCGCGTACGGCACCGTGATCCCGCGCAGTGCCCGCAGCTCGCGGCCGAGCACCTCCAGCAGCGGACCGTCCGAAGGCGACACTCGCGAAAGGACATCCCGGGCCGTGTCGGGCGCCGGGACGAAGTTGCGCCGCAACGCTTTCGGCAACGACTTGATCAGCTGCGTCACCAGCTCCGCCCGCAGGCCCGGCACTTGCCAGTCGAAGCCGTCCGGCGTCACCTGGTTCAGCACCGGCAGCGGGACGTGGACCGTCACGCCGTCGGCGTCCGCGCCCGGCTCGAACTGGTACGTCAGCTTGAAGACCTGCGTGCCCTGCGTCCACGAGTCCGGGTAGTCGCCCTCGCGGACGCTGCCCGCGGCCTCGTTGATGAGCATGGACTTCTCGAACGACAGCAGATCAGGATCCGTGTGCCGGGCCTTCTTCCACCAGCTGTCGAAGTGGCGCACCGAGACGACGTCGGCGGGCACGCGGGCGTCGTAGAACTCGTACAGCGTCTGGTCGTCGACCAGGATGTCACGCCGCCGGGCGCGGTTTTCGAGGTCTTCGACCTCCTCCAGCAACGCCCGGTTCTCGGCGAAGAAGTGGTGGCGCGTCTGCCAGTCCCCTTCGACCAGCGCGTGCCGGATGAACATCGCCCGCGACAGTTCCGGGTCGATCCGGCCGTAGTTGACGCGGCGGTCGGCGATCAGCGGGACGCCGTACAGCGTCACCTTCTCGCTCGCCATCACCGCGCCCTGCTTGCGTTCCCAGTGCGGCTCGGAATACGACCGCTTCACGACGTGCTGGGCCAGCGGCTCGACCCATTCCGGCTCGATGCGCGCGTTCACCCGCGCCCACAGCCGGGACGTCTCGACCAGCTCCGCCGACATCACCCAGCGCGGCTGCTTCTTGAACAGCGCCGACCCCGGGAACACGCCGAACCGGGCGCCGCGCGCGCCCAGGTAGTCGCCCTTGGCCGGGTCCTTGAGCCCGATGTGCGAGAGCAGGCCGGCGATCAGCGACGTGTGCACGCGCTGCGGGTCGACGGGGGACGCGTTCGTGTTCAGCGAGATGCCGAGCGGCTTGGCCAGCTGGCGCAGCTGGCTGAAGATGTCCTGCCACTCGCGCAGGCGCAGGTAGTTCAGGTACTCGGTGCGGCACATCCGGCGGAACTGGTTGCCGGACAACGCCTTCTGCTGCTCCGAGACGTACTCCCAGAGGTTCAGGTAGGCGAGGAAGTCCGACGTCGGGTCGGCGAACCGCGCGTGCTGGGCGTCGGCCGCCTGCTGCTTCTCGGCCGGCCGTTCCCGCGGGTCCTGGATGGACAGCGCCGCGGCGATGATCATCACTTCGCGGACGCAGCCGTTGCTCGCCGCCTCCAGGACCATCCGGCCCATCCGCGGGTCGACGGGCAGCTGCGCGAGCTTGCGGCCGATGTCGGTCAGGCTGCGGTCGGACCCGGAACCGCCCGGCGCGAACGCGCCCAGTTCCTGCAGCAGGCCGACGCCGTCGGCGACCTGGCGGCGGTCCGGCGGCTCGACGAACGGGAACGCGGCGATGTCGCCGAGGCCCAGCGACGTCATCTGCAGAATGACCGAGGCGAGGTTGGTCCGCAGGATCTCGGGGTCGGTGAACTCGGGCCGCGCTTCGAAGTCCGCTTCCGAATAGAGCCGGATGCAGATGCCGTCCGACGTCCGGCCGCAGCGGCCCTTGCGCTGGTTCGCCGACGCCTGCGACACCGGTTCGATCGGCAGCCGCTGGACCTTCGTGCGGTGGCTGTAGCGCGAGATCCGCGCGGTGCCCGGGTCGACGACGTACTTGATGCCCGGCACGGTCAGCGACGTCTCGGCGACGTTGGTCGCGAGCACCACCCGGCGGCCGGTGTGGGACTGGAAAATGCGCTGCTGCTCCGCCGTCGAAAGGCGCGCGTACAGCGGCAGCACCTCGGTGTTGCGGAGGTTCGCCCGGTTGAGCACGTCGGCGGTGTCGCGGATCTCGCGCTCGCCGGAGAGGAACACCAGGATGTCGCCGGGGCCTTCGGCGCACAGCTCCTCGACGGCGTCGAGGATGCCTTGCGTCTGGTCGCGCTCGTCAGCGTCTCCGGAGCCCTCGGGGTCGTCGGGGTCGACGAGCGGCCGGTAGCGCACCTCGACCGGGTACGTCCGGCCGGACACCTCGACGATCGGCGCGTCGTCGAAGTGCTTCGAGAAGCGCTCCGGGTCGATCGTCGCGGAGGTGATGATGACCTTGAGGTCGGGGCGGCGCGGCAGCAGCTGCTTGAGGTAGCCGAGGATGAAGTCGATGTTGAGGCTGCGCTCGTGGGCCTCGTCGATGATCAGCGTGTCGTACTGGCGCAGCGACCGGTCGGTCTGGATCTCGGCCAGCAGGATGCCGTCGGTCATCAGCTTGACCAGCGTGTCCTGCCCGGACTGGTCGGTGAACCGGACCTTGTAGCCGACCGTCTCGCCGAGCTCGGTCTTCAGCTCGCTCGCGATCCGGTCGGCGACCGTGCGCGCGGCCAGCCGGCGCGGCTGGGTGTGCCCGATCTGGCCGCGGATGCCGCGGCCGAGCTCCAGGCAGATCTTCGGCAGCTGGGTGGTCTTGCCCGAGCCGGTCTCCCCCGCGACGATCACGACCTGGTGCTTGCCGATGGCCGCGGCGATCTCGTCCTTGAGCCGGCTGACCGGCAGCTCTTCGGGGTACTCGATCTTGGGCACGCTCTCGCGCCGCGACTGGAGCCGCCGCTCGGCCTTGTCGATGTCGGCGGCGATCTGCGCGAGCACGGAGTCGCGGTTGCGGGCTTTGCGGGCGCCTTCGAGCCGCCGGCGCAGCCGCTGCTCGTCGCGCGGCATCAGCTCGGGCAGGCGCGCACGCAGCGCGTGGAAGGGGGATGGCTCGGACATTCTTGGTCCAAGGATAGCCGTGCGTGACGAACCGGGCCTCCGAATATCCCCGCCGCGTGACCGGGCGCACCCTCGAGAGCTCGGGCCGGCTCCCCTCAGGCCCGCTGCAGCGACTCCGGCCCCAGGTCGGCGAGGGTGCAGTGCCCCGACAACCCCATGGTCAGGTCGAAGTCGGCGAGCAGGCTGCGCAGGACGTGCCGGACGCCGGCCTCGCCCGCGTGGGCCAGGCCGTACACCCACGGGCGGCCCACCAGGACCGCCCGGGCGCCCAGCGCCAGCGCCTTCAGCACGTCCGCGCCGGTGCGGACGCCCGAGTCGAACAGCACCTCCAGGCGGTCGCCGACCGCCGCGACGATGCCCGGCAGGGCCTCCAGCGCGCCGAGCGCGCCGTCGACCTGGCGGCCGCCGTGGTTGGACACCACGATGCCGTCCACGCCCGCCTCGGCCGCGCGGCGCGCGTCGGCGACGTGCTGGATGCCCTTGAGCACGATCGGGCCGTCCCAGTGCTCGCGCAGGAACGGCAGCTGGTCCCAAGTCCGGTCGGTGCCGGTGAGCATGCCGATCCAGCGCAAGATCGCCATGTTCGGGTCCTCTTCCGGGGTCTTCTCCAGCAGGCCGCGGAACACCGGGTCGGTGAACGGGACCGCGCAGCCCTCGCCCTTCAGGAACGGCAGGTACGCCTGGTCCAGATCGGACGGTCGCCAGGCCAGCGTCCACGTGTCGAGCGTGACGACCAGCGCCGTGTAGCCCGCGTTCTTCGCCCGCGTCAGCAGGCTCGCGCAGACGTCGTTGTCGCCCGGCCAGTACAGCTGGAACCAGCGCGGGCCGTCGCCGTTGGCCGCGGCGACGTCTTCGATGCCGGTCGAGGACGCCGTGGACAGGATGAACGGCAGCCCGACCGACGCGGCGGCGCGGGCGGTCGCGGATTCGGCGTCCGGGTGGACGATCGACTGGACGCCGACCGGCGCGACGGCCACCGGCGCCGGCAGCCGGGTGCCGAGCACCGTCGTGGCCAGGTCGCGGTCGGTGGCGCCGGTCAGCATCCGCGGCACGACGCGCCAGCGGTCGAACGCCTCGCGGTTGGCGCGTGCGGTCGCGCCGGAGCCGGCCGCGCCCGCGACGTAGGAGAACGGCCCGGGCGCCATGACCTCGCGGGCCGACGCTTCGAGCTTCGTCGCGTCGGTCGAGCACGGCGGCAGCTGTCCCCCGAGTCCCTGCAGGTAGATCTCGTTCTGGTAGCTGCCGAAGCGTTCGGTCACGGTTGCCTCCTCGCGTTCGAGGGGGCACTGTACCCGCCGGTAGTTCACCCGGCGCCGGGAAGTGACCGACGGGTAACGTGGGGCCGCCGACGTCCCGGAGGAGAAGCCATGCGCGCGTACGACGTGGTCCTGTTCGGCGCCACCGGGTTCACCGGTGACCTGACCGCCGGCTACCTGGCCCGCCACGCTCCCGCGGACCTGCGCTGGGCGCTGGCCGGGCGCAACCGCGGCAAGCTCGAGGCCGTCCGGACGCGGCTGGCGGGGATCGACGACCGGTTCGGCTCGCTGGACCTGCTCGTCGCCGACTCCGGCGACCCGGCGTCGCTGCGGGCCGTCGCCGAGGCCACCAAGGTGGTGATCACCACCGTCGGGCCGTACCTGACGCACGGCGAGCCGCTGGTGGCCGCGTGCGCCGAGGCCGGTACCGACTACGTCGACCTCACCGGCGAACCCGAGTTCGTCGACCGGATGTACCTCGCGCACGACCGGCGCGCCCGCGAAACCGGGGCGCGGCTGGTGCACGCGTGCGGGTTCGACTCCGTCCCGCACGACCTCGGCGCCTGGTTCACCGTGCAGCAGCTGCCGGAGGACGTGCCGCTGCGGGTCGACGGCTACGTGCGGGCCGGCGGGATGCCGTCGGGCGGCACGGTGCTCAGCGCGCTGACCATCATGTCCCGGCTGCCCGCGGGGGCCCGGGTGGCCCGCGAGCGGGCGGCGGCCGAGCCGCGGCCGGCCGGGCGGTTCGCGCGTGCCCCGCTCGGGCGCCCGCACCGGGTCGCCGGCGCGGGCTGGTGGGCGGTGCCGCTGCCGACGATCGACGCCGAGGTCGTCCGCCGGTCGGCGGCCGCGTCCGAGCGCTACGGGCCCGACTTCACCTACCGGCACTTCGCCGCGGTGAAGCACCTCCCGGTGCTGGCCGGCGGCGTCGCCGGGGCGGGGGCGCTGTTCGCCGCGGCGCAGGTCCCGCCGGCCCGGCGGGCGCTCTCGCGGCTGCTCGCGCCCGGCAGCGGACCGAGCCCCGAGCGCCGCGCGCGGTCGTGGTTCTCGGTGCGGTTCGTCGGCGAAGGCGGCGGCTCGCGCGTCGTGACGGAGGTGTCGGGCGGTGATCCCGGCTACGACGAAACGGCGAAGATGCTCGCGGAATCGGCGCTGTGCCTGGCGACCGACGACCTGCCGGCCACGGCGGGCCAGGTGACCACGGCGACGGCGATGGGCGGCGCGCTCGTCGACCGGCTCACCCAGGCCGGCATCCGCTTCACCACGCTCGTGAGTGGTAAAGTCAAATTGGGACTGACGCACGTTAACGGCAAGCACGCGTTTTGCCTGGTAGACGCGGTGGCAACAGATCGAACGCGCCATGTCGACCAGGTCGACCACCCAGCACAAACACCTTGAGTGCTCCGACTACTACTTTATGTGACAGCACCAGATGGCGGCCGCGACACCGTCATCTGGTGCTCTCGGTAGCCAGTTCTCAGGCACAGCGGTGTGTGGACCACCTGCGCGCAGCCGCCGCCATGCCCGTGATCCAAGGCTCTGGATCGACCTCGGCGATCTCGCTCCAGAGGTCCGCTTGAGCAGCCGCGAACGCGGCTACGGCATCTGTCGGCGCATCGTTCCATGACGGGACCTGAGCGGCCCACTTCTCAGCCTCTCGCGGCGAGTGACCCGAAGCGATGAGCCAGACGACCCAACATGCCGGATCGATCCAGGCTGCGCCTCGGGTTGCCCAGGCCCAGTCGACGAACAACGCCGTGTCGTCGACAAGCACGTTGCTGGGGCTCCACTCAGTGTGGAGAAGATGTTCACCCTTGAACAGCTCGGGATCATCCGAGTAGTTCGCCCAGCGCTTCTCGGCGAGCTTGAGCTCGATATCGGGGCACGGAAGCTCTTGCAGTGTCCGCAGGGAAGTCACGAACTTCGCCAGATCGGGTGAAGACGGCGAGTAGTCGACGTGCCGGCCTGGTACGTGCTCGAAGGCGAGAAGGCTCCACTCGTCGGTGTCGACCGACCATTGCAGCGCGGCAGTCACCGGCAGGACGTGGGGGTTGACCGCCTTCTCTCGGCGTTGCGTCCAGACGCGCGGATGGTCGACGCGCAGGCCCTTGACGAACGTCGTCTTACCGGCCGAATGGAGCACCGCAGCGAGTTCGGAGTTGAAGCCGCTCGACACGGATTCGACGTGACTGAGCGGTCCCGTTCGCGCTTCGACGGCGCGGCGAGTGTCTTCGGAGAGTGAGTCCCATTCGACTCGTGTCGTGACCACGGAGGCACCTTACGTTTGATGGAGCCTCGGGGCAGACCGAGGTCTACCCCGAGGCTCCGAATGTCCAGCCCGCCCGATCGAAGCGGACTTGACGACACTGGCCCGCCTCGGGCCCGCAGTAGAGCAGGTGTCGGGCCTGCTCTGGCGGTGCGGGACCAGAGCCGTCTACCGATACGGGTTGTCGTCGTTGCAGCCGCAGACGATCGTGTTGGCGGTGAATCCTTCCAGATCGGGGATGATCTGGACGTCAGCCTCCTGGGGATCGGTCCTCGGCGGCGGTTCGAGCGTGAGCGCGATCGCGGTCATCAGCTTACTTCCTTCCTCTTCTCGGTGTGCTGGCAATAATTTGCCAGCGGCGCCTTCGCCTTGCGGAACAACGAGGCCAGCGGCATGCAGGTACCGCATGTGCCGCTGAGTTGACACCCCGAGCATCCGCCCTGACGAAGCAATAAGCCGTCTGCAATACCCCCGAGACGGCGTAAACCTTCGACACCTTCGCTTACCAACGAGATCTTCGGGTCTCGCGCCACTTTGCAGGTACTGGCGTTCCCGTGCGGATCGACATGGAAGAAGGTGTTTCCGGCGTCGCACCCGTTGAATTGAGTTCGCTTTGTCAGATGCCGGGAAGACTGGCTCGCCAGAGTCTCAGATCCCCCGTAGATCGTAGGAGAAATGTTCGCGAAGTCAGTGGCGGGAATCCCGAACTTTTTCGCCAGTGCGTGCATGGCGTCGACTTCATGAGCATTGTCATTTGTGATGATAATGCTAAGTTCCAGAGGTAAGCCAGCTTCGTGTGCTGCGGCTAAGCCGCGCGAGAAAGCTTTGTAAGAGCCTCGACGTTGCGTCAAGCCGTCGTAAGTATCTTCTGTGGCACCGTAGACGCTGAGGGTCATCTTCTGAGGTGGCCGCTGTGTAAGCAGATCGAGCATGACGGCGTTGTGCAGTCGAGACCCGTTTGTCAGAACTTCAATCATCATGCCAAGAGCGAAAGCATACGAGTAAGTTGCGGCGAAAAGCTTATCGATCATCGGTTCGCCGCCGGTCAACTGGAGCCACACAACACCGGCGTCGCGCAACGCATGCAGAACCTTGACCCGGTCAGCCCACGGAAGACCTTCAAATTCCTTTATTCCAAGATAACAGTGCTTGCAGTCATAGTTGCAGCCGAGGTTTAACTCATAGCTAGCTTGCCCGTAGTTGAAGCTCGACGGACTCCTGATCAACGACACGTCGCTGAATTTCTGGTCGCGAACATCAAGGCCCCAGGTTCGCTGCACGACTCCGGAAAACCATTCCGGACACGTCTCCTCGCTCTCCGGCGAGTTAAGTTCATCGAACTTCCCCTTGGGAATACTGAGATCTTGAGGCTTTCCGGGACACAGAAGCAGAAACTTTCCCTGGAACGGAGTTGCGATCACTCGATGCATGTAAGAACCTTTCTCGCCTCTTCGGGTAAGTTGCCTCGCGCTATGCCACGGAGGACGCGCGATCAACCATCAAACAAGCCACTATTCGGATTCGCTCTTTGAGGAAGCGGCGGGGACACGTGCCCGGGCGTCCTTTTAGGCAGCGGAGGAAGGGCGGGCATCTGCTGAGTGTCTTGATCGACCGGCCAAGACGGGAAGCATTTTGCGCATAGGACGCCGGCCCCGGTCGCCTCATCCAGGGTGCAGACTAATCCGCAGCTTGATATGCCGAATAGTTTCTTATTGGCTTTGAGGCGCTTTCCACTGTTGTCGATCTGATGCAACACCTCTGGATGTAGCACTGCGCGCCAAACGGATGAGTCTGTTTGCCTTCGTGGATGCGGCACGGAATCGCCATCGGGCTGCGCCTGTGCATAGATAGCGCGCTCGCGTAACGCGGTCTGTGTCGTCATCATCTTCGCGCCGCATCAAGCAGGTAGACGGTCATCGGGAGTCCTCTCCGTCAGGGAGCTGGTCCGCGTAGCTCAAGGGGCCGCCTAAGGCAGCTACGCGGACCAGCTACGCAGGCACCCGGGTGGTGCGGCCCGGGGGCGGATCGCCTGCGTTCCTTCACTAGTGCGTTCGCCCGCGTCCTGGCGATCGCACCCCAGTCGCCCCATGCCGGCTGCGCGATGCGCGCGCCGCGACTGGTCGACACCCAGTGCCCGGACTGACGTCGGGACTCAGTCCGGGCACCGGGCTGCTCAGGGCGGGGATGGGACAGCCTGTGATCGCCGAGCCAGTCATTGTGTCCTCCCCACGTCGGAAGTGCCGTAGTTCGATCTTGAGCGGCAGTCACCGGCATACGGAGGCCATGAGGGGGCCATAGGAGGCCATGTGGAGGACATTTACGCAGCTCAGCCCCCCATTCGGCTTAAGAATCGGTAGCGTGGTGGGTAGGAGGGAGCGACATGGCGAACAGGGATCCGCGGTCGAGACTTGAGCAGCTGGCGCAGGCGCGCCGTCTCTCGCTGGGCGACTTCCTCAAGGAGTTCCCCCGGCAGGCAGAGGCAGCGGGCGAAGACGGGGCGTTCCATGTCTCCGAGCGTCAGGCCAAGCGATGGTTCGCGGGAGGTGCGCCATTGCCGCGTGCCGTGTCGTGCAGGGTGCTGGAGCACTGGTTCGATGAACCGGTCGAGCAGCTGCTCGGACCTCCCAAGTTCGAGGTCGCCACTACCGCGGTCACCGAGGAGGACATCATCGTGAACGCCGCCCGCGAGTCGGCCAACCACTCCATCGAATCGTCGTCGGCTATTGATCCCTCGGCGCTGGAACATCTGGCCGCCATGGCGGCACAGGCTGCGGTCGACTACTACAAGACGTCGTCGATTGTGATGCTGACCAACCTGATTGCGTTGCGCAACAGCGTGTACGAACAACTCGACCGGACGCATAAGCCTCGTCAGCAGGCTGAGCTGTACTTGATCGCGGGTCAGGTCTGCGGATTGCTTTCGTCGGTGTCGTGGGACCTCGGCCATGCCGACATGGCGGAGGAACAGGCCCGCGCCGCTCATACCTACGGCAGCGTGATCGACCACCTATCGCTGTCCGCGTGGGCGCGCGCCTTGCAGGTCACCGTGGCGTTCTGGGATGGCCGGCCCCGGCGTGCTGTGACGATCGCCCAGGCTGCGCTAGAAACGGCACCGGCTGGGACCGCCCGCGTCCGATTGCACTCGGTGAAGGCTCGCTCGCTCGCGCTCCTCGGCGCGCGTCAAGAGGTACAGGTTGAGCTGGCGAACGCTGCCGACGAACTGGACCGCGCAGGTGATGATCCGTTCCTGGACGAGATCGGCGGTGAACTTGGTTTCGATCGCTCGCGGCACGCTCTTTGCGCTGGGGCGGCGTTCGTCGCTCTTGGCGATGGCGACCAAGCCGAGGTAGAGGCGCTGCGCGCACTCGATCTGTTCGGTGAGCTGCCTGAAGACGTCCGATGGGCTGCCGGTGAATCCGGAGCGCGGATCGACCTCGGCACCGCGCGGGTTCTGCGCGGCGACCTTGCTGGGGCCGAAGCCGCCTTGCGCCCAGTCCTCGAACTAGACCCTCCCCGGCGCACGGAGGCTGTGACCTTGCGCATGCGACACCTCGGCCGGATGCTTGGCACAGCACGATACCGCGGAGCCAGCGAAGCAATCAGCCTCGGCGGCGAGATCGAGGACTTCACCGCCCACAGTCTCGCGCGAACGACCGTCAGGACCATCACGGACGGTCGCTGACTCCCGGCTATCGCTTTTGCTTCTCCCACGCTGAAAGGATTTTCGTCTCCTTAGCAGGATCGATTCCTTGCTCTCCGGCTCGCTCGTGACTGACCGCGGCGTCCCCGGACTGTAGCCATCGCCACGTATCCACGGCAGTCTCTACAAGCGGACGAGTAGTGAAACCGGCCTCGCGGGCGCGAGAAGAAGCCACATCCCATGCGCCCGAGTAGGTTCGCCAGAGTGGAAGTTCCGTCCACTGCGCAACCCCCTGCGATACAAGCCACTTCTCGTCTGTAACCCACTCGAAAACGGCATCTGAGCCAACCGCCTGGCGACAAGCGTGGAGAAGATCCTCCATCGTTTCGTTGCCGGAACCGGTCAGATTGAAGCTGCCGCTAAGGTTTGCACCGACAGCGTGGAGGGCGAACGATGCGACGTCGCGCACGTCGACGGGTTGTATGGAGCGCTCCGGGCGGCCCGGTGCGAGGACCAGGCCGCCCCGCTCGACTCGACGCAACCACCACGGCAGACGACCAACGTACTCGCGCGGTCCGAGAATGACGCCAGGCCGCAACGACACTGCGCGTTCCACACCGAACACCTCGTTGACAGCTCTTTCGCAACCAGCCTTGGTGAAGCCGTAAACGGACGGACCGGGATCGCCGTCGAATCCGTAGTCCGGGCCTGCGCTGCTCGGCGCGTCAAGGACCGGGGACTCGTCGGTCAGCGGCTCGGTCGGCCATCCTTCGTACACGGACACCGTCGACACGAAGACGTACCTCGCCGCAACTGGTTCGAGTGCGCGGGCAACGGCAAGCTCTTCCCGAGGTACGAAGCCCGACGTATCCAGGACCGCGTCCCACGGTCCTTCTGCGGCGAGCCGCCGGAGATCCGCCGGGTCGGTGCGGTCACCTCGGATCGTCCGAACCCCCGTCGCATCCTCGCCCGACTTGCCGCGCCGGAACGTCGTCACGTCGGCGCCCGTCGCCAGCGCAGCGTCTACGATCGATCGGCCGAGGAACCAGGACCCACCCAAAACCAGTACACGCGTCACGCTGCCATCTTCGCCGACGTCCTCCCGGACCTCAACCGCAGTGTCGGCTGGTGATCACACCAGGGCAGCGACCAGCGCCAGGTAGCCGCCGCCGCCCACGACGATGCCGGCCAGCGATCCCGTGGCGACCTCGGCGGTCGTGTGATCGCGCAACTCGACACGGGACCAGCAAACCCAGGCGACCGCCAGGAACAGGACAGCCAGCCACGGGCTGTAGACCTTCATGAGCATGACGGTCGCACCAGCGGCGACGACCGCATGAATGGAGATCTTGAACTTCAGCCCGAAGGTGACCGCCAGCGCGACGACGAGGCAAGCCAGCTCGGCCGCGGCGAGCGCGACCATCTCGCGCGGTGCGTTGCCGATCAGAAGGATGGCGAACCCGGCCGCCAGGGAGCTGATGCAGGCTGCGAAGGGCACGAGCCGCCCGGCCCTGTTGGTGACGTGGTGTCCGTCCCACTTGCCTTTCTTCGCCCCCCGGACGATGACCGCCATGGGGATGAGGGAGCCGGTGACGCCGACGATCAGCCCCCAGAGCAGCGTTTCGCCAAGGTGGTGTCCGGTGACCTGCCAGGCGACGACCAGCGGGAGGCCGAGGACCCAGACCCAGGGGGCGAGCACTTCGGTGGCGACGCGGGCCGCACGCCGCCGGGCCTCGCTGGAAGCGGACTCAGTGGACAGGGTCGGCGGCATGGCTGCTGGTCTCCTTCAAGATCGCGGCGACTGTGGTGGACGTGCTGTAGGCCGTCGCGACGGCCGCGAGCCACGCGGCTTCCTCGCGGTAGTCGTCGGTGGCTTTGTCCGGCGTGAACGCTACCGGGTCCTCGGCGTGGACCGGTGCTCCGTGCTCCGCAGTGACCAGGGCCGTGGCGATGGTCACCGCCTGCGCGTGCGCCCGGCTTGCGTCGGGCGACGCTGCGGCCGGCTGGAGCGCGGCGGCGAAAACCGCCGGGTCGAGGAACGGCTGAAGCGGCCCGACCAGGACGTCGTTGATCTCGGTCAGGCGCGTGCGGACCAGGTCGGTGATATCGGGCCGTCCGAACAGCCGCCGGGGTGGTGCTGCCGTGTATCGGAGTTCGGGCGCGAAGGCCGTCAGGTCGTGCCACAGCGGTTCGAGTGCGTGGTAGTGGCGGCGCAGCTGTCGACGCGGGGCGACGGCGGGCACGGTGACCCCAGCCATGAGCAGCAGGATTCCGGCGGTGGTGAGTACCCGGATGGCGCCGACGTTGCCGAGTTCGGCCCACGGCGGGTTGAGATCGAATCGGACGGCCAGGGAGTACAGGGCCTTGTGCGCGACGAACGCCAGGCCGCAGATACCGCCCCAACGCAGCAGCCGCAGCCCAGTGCGCAGGTAGCCGGGCGGCAGGTCTTTGGCGTGGCGGCCGACGTACACCACGTCGAACATCGCCAGCCCAAGGTAGAGCTCGAACACCGCGAGGTAGGCGACGACGAACGTGTGGCTACCCGCCTCGGCGGTGATCGCGGGCAGCTTGCCCGGCAGCGGGCCGAGCAGGTACAGCACGCCGAGCGCCAGTTGCGCGACGATCAGCACGCGGGTGCGGGCTCGCACCTTCGCCGGGATGGTGTCAGCGGGGTGGGCGAGGTAGAGCACGAACAGCTGGAGCCAGTAAGCCGAGCACAGCGTGAGCACGTGCACGATGTAGTTCGGGAGCGTGGCGATGCCGAACAGCCAGTCGTGCACCCCGTAGTCCGTGCCGAGGATCAGCGCGAGGTCAAGCGCGGCCAGAGCCTTGACCATCGCCAGCAGGCCGGGTGTGCGGGAGCGCCGCCAGGATCTGATCCAGTAGAGCAGGGCTCCTGTGACGGCGAGCCACGTCAGCAGCTGCTGGACCTGCGCGACGGGGATGGGCATTCAGTCCTCCAAAAGGCGATAGCGCGCGGCGGGTGTTTCGCCAGCTGCGGACAGGTTCGGCCGGGTTTGGCGCTCGACCAGGTAGGCGAAGGTCTCGGCCGCTTGCTCCTGGTCCTCGGCGAAGCCACCGGCACGCTTCACCGCACTGGTGATCGAGGCGTGATCGGGCTCGCCGGGCTCCGCGCGGCCGGCCTCGGCGGTGTCCTCCCCAACGTGGCGACAGCAGATATGACCGAGCTCGTGCAAGATGATGTGCCGCTGGTGCGTGAGCGTCGTCTCGGCACGGAAGAACACGTAGTCGGCTGCCGGTTTCGGAACCCACACGCCGTAGGGCAACGGCTCATCGATCCTCCGTGCCTCGGCGACGAACGCGGCCGGGTACGGCTGGATCCTGATCGGTCGCCCGCGCAGCGTCGATAGCTGTGCGGCCAGTTCGGCATGGGTGGTCGTCGCGGTGAGATCCAGTTCACTTACCAGCCGCTCGACGTCCGCCAGCTGGGTGACGGGCGTCGCGGCGGCGATCAGGCCACTGCGGCGACGGGCAGCCCGCAGCCAGCGCAGCAGACACCGTCGGTTGCGGTGTTCACTCATACTGGTTCCCTGGGCGGTCGTCGCCCTCAAGCTCGTGCAAGTGCGCGGCGAGTGCTTCTAGCAGGCTCTGGCTGCGATCCGACATGCCCTCAAAGCTTCGCCGCAGTATCGAATGCCCACCTCTCTGTACCGGCAGACTCCCTTCTCCTGGCGTAGCGATTCGCTTACGCCACGCGTCATAGACCGGGCGATCGAGGAAGAATCCCGCCGGTACAAGGAAAAATGCCGCAAGTCCCGTCACGATGTTGGTGCGCGGATGGTCCTTGCGTCCCTTGCGCAACATCCACAGGTACGAGTGCGACACTTCGACACCCGCCGCCTGCAGTGCATCCGCAACGTCACGGTCACTGTATGGCTTTCCGTCATCACGCAGTCGCTTGTCGTACAAGAAGGTCAACGCCTCCGCGAACGACACAGCCCCCTCTTCGGCCACCCGTTTCCCCATTTGCTTACGGCTGTAAACAGTTTCCGTCGAACTTTGCGGTTTTCTGTTGACAGATGATCATCCGGCCTGGTTAGAGTCGGCTTCATCACGCTGCCAGCCAGCACAAACGCACGACCAGAGAATGTTTACAACCATTAACTTTTAACCTCCGCGCCCGGTCGTTCCGATCGAGCGACCCGCCGCGGAGATGCGCTCCCAAGATCATCCATCGCGGTGTCTTGCGGGCGCGTTAACTGCTCCAGGGAGTTAGCTCGGTGAAGCACAACACACCCGAACGCCGTATTGACGCTACTGACCGGCCGACGGCCCGGCCACTGGATAACCACGCGAACCTCATCGCGTCGCTCCGGCGGATCAAGCTCAAGCAGGCCCGGCTTTCCAAGGAACGCAAGGAGCATGAGGCGGTGATCAAGGCCGCGCTCGTGGCGATGGGCGCTACGGTCGGGACGGTCGCCGGGGTGCCGGTCGTGTCCTTCGACAGCTCGATGCGAATCAGCCTGGACCAGAGCCTGGTCAAGGCGCGCTACCCCGAGGTGGCGAGGGAGTGCAGCGACATTTCGGAGGTCTGGACATTCCGGCTACTCGACGCGGCCTGACGGTCCCGTTCTCCGAGCTGGTCTCGCTGGCCAGGGCGATGATCGCCCAGGCCAGCGGCCCGCCGGGGGCCGGCCACGCGGAGACGGCGGCCACGGTCGCGGCGCTGCTGACGTCCGAACCACGGAACGACGCTCAGGTGCTGGCGATCGTTTCAGTTGTCGTCGGTGACGCGCTGGCTGACCCGCTCCGGGAGACCACCGCGAACCGCTGGCGGCCGCTACTGCCCGCCTGGGTGCAGCCCCAGCTGGTCGGCGCGACGGTCAACCGACTGCGCGCGGCCGGGCTGCTGGTGACCACCGGCCGCTACGTGCGGAGCACGGACACGGCCGGACGCAACGGTGGAAAACTCCAGCCGGTCTACGCGCTGGACGGCGCCGCCCTCGGAGACCTCCGGGCCGCCGCCGAACGGGCCGCGTCCTAGCCGTTCTGCCTTCTCGCTGCCCGCCGAGCTGCTGTCTCGGCGGGCGGCTTCCTCATGCCCAACTCTGCCGCTTATGGGGTGTACATCGTGGCGCGCGATCACGCACGCATCGACCTGCAAATCTGGAACGACGAAGATTTCCGCGCTCTCTCCGTAGTCGCGAAGCTCCTGTACGTACAACTGTTCTCACAGGCCCGACTGACCTACGCGGGCGTACTCGACCTGGCGGTGAAACGCTGGTCGCGCCCGCACCCGGACCTGGACCTGACCGAGATGCGTGCGGCGCTCGCGGAGCTGGACGCCGCGCGATTCGTGGTGATCGACCAGGACACTGAAGAACTTCTCGTCCGGTCCTTCATCCGCAATGACGAGCTGTACAAGCAGCCCAATGTCCTGCGCGGCGCGCTGCGCGTCGCCTTCGAGATCGAGTCGCCGATCCTGCGCGCCGCGCTGGCGGCCGAGCTGCGCCGCCTTCCTGCCGAGATCACCGGACCCGCGCCGATCGTGGCCGCCGAGGCATTGGAGGCCGGAGCGCACGAGCCGCCGCCGGAGGTCAAGGCGGCGATGAGTGTCCGCGGTTCGGCCCGTCCGGCGGCCCCAGCGCACCCGCCCGCCGAATCGCCAAAGGCTTCGGCGAACCCCTCGGCGACCCCTTCGCCGAACACCCAGGGAGAAGGGAGTGGGGAGCGGGAGACTGGAGAACCCTCTCTTCCGTTGCGTAGCAAGAAAGTGGGGTCTCCCGCGCGTGCAGCGCGCGCCGCACGTTCTGCCAGCCGGCCGGAGGGCGCGCAAGGTGAGGCCGGTCACGACGGCGAGCACGGCTCGGTGCGGCAGCTGCGCCGCGCGGAGGCCGAGCGCCTGGTGGACTTCTACGCCGAGTCGGTGCCTGCCCGGGTGCGGGCGCAGCTGGTGGCCGAGGTGATCCCGCTGCTGCGGGAGGGCATCTCCGGGGCCGTGATCGGCTCCGGGCTGGCGGCCTGGTCGACCAAGACGCTGCCGATCGGCTTCGTGCCCACGCTGGTCGGTGAGCGGATGCGCGCGGCCCGCGTCGCGGCTACCGATGCGAAAAAGAGAGCTCGGGACGCCGAGATGGTCGAGCGTTTCGAGGGTCTGCGCGCCTCCGCGATCGCCGAGGACGAACAGCACGGCGTCGGGCTGGCCGTGCGGCAAGCCCGGCCGGAGCACGCCGACGCCGACCAGCTCAGCGCCATCCTGGACGCCGCGCTGACCTCGGCCGCAGACGGGCGGGCGGCCTGATGAGCACGATCTATGCCGTGATGAGCCGCAGCGATGTGCGCGGCCTGCTGATGCGCCACACCGACGCGCACGTGACGGAGGAGCTGGTGACGTCGTGGCTGTCCGGCCTGGCCGGGTACAGCCTGGCCGAGTGCCACGCGGCCATGACCGCGATGGGCACCAGCGCCCGCCGGGCGACCCCGGCGGACGTCGCAGGCAGCTGCGACGCGGCGCGGGACCGGGCCGCGGAACCCGGCCCGCCGGTGCCGGCCTTTTCCCCGGCGGCGGACCCGCCTCACCAGCGACGCGGCGGCCGGGGACCGGACCGGGACTACCACCGGCAGGCGGGGATGCGCGGCATCCGGGCCGCTTACGAGCTGATGGGCTGGCAGCGCAACGCCGACCACGATCTTGCCCGCAGCGTCGCCTGCCCGTTCTGCAAGGCCAAGGCGTGGGCCGTATGCGGACCGCTCTCGCGCAACCGCGCCGGTGTCCGGGAGCCGCGCGACCAGACCACCCGGATGCATCCGTCCCGCCTCGAGTACGCCCGCGCGCAGCTCGCCCGCCAGGCGGCCACCACCCAGGACCAGGAGAACGCACGATGACGACCATCACCGGCCAGAACGAGGACCAGGACGTCCGGTGCCTGCTGGGCTGCCGTACCCGCTCCGGCGATCCGTTCCGGGCTCGGCAGGGCTACCGCACGTGCGATCCGTGCGCGGACGAGCTGCGCGCCGACATTCAGGAACTCGCCCGGCTGTACCCCGAACTCATCCGGTCCGCCGTACCCGGCGGTGGCGCTCCCACCACCGGCCGAGTTTCGCCCGGCTACGGCTCGCGTTCCCCGGCCCGGGACATGGTGCTGGTTCTGACCGACCGCCGCACTCGCGCCGAGGACGACGGTGACCCGCACTCGGTTCTGGAGATTCTGTCGAGCTGGGCCGACAACATCCGCGAGGACACCGGCATGGGCGTGCCCGACCAGGCCGCGCAGCGCCAGGGGCAGCTGCTGGTCGGCTGGCTGGACTTCACGGCCCACCAGCCGTGGGCGGGCAAGCTGGACAGCCCGCTGGGCCAGCTGCGGGACGAGATCGCCGAACAGCTCGGCCTGAGCGCCCGCACCGTGGCGGGTGAGGCCGCGTTCCTGGTCGAGTGGTTCGACTACCTCACCCGTCAGTACTGGGTCGCGGACTTCGCCGATGAAGTCCGCGACCTGCTCGCGGCCGTGCACGCCGCGACCGGTACGGCGGAGTCCAGCGTCCCCGTCGGCACGTGCCCGACGCCGAACGAGCAGGCCCGGCAGCCCTGCGGGGCGCGGCTGTACGTGCGAGCCGAGGCGGATCGGATCACCTGCCCGAGGTGCCGGACGCAGTGGCCGCGTAACCGCTGGGACGAGCTGAGCGACGCGCAGGGCACGCCGCTGTCCGACGTCGCGGCGCTCTCGGCATGGCTGGAAGTCCCGGCCGGGACGCTGCGACGCTGGCGCAGCGAAGACGGCTGGACCAACCACGGGTCCCGGCGGCGGCCTCTCTACGAGCGCAACGCCGTACTGACGTCGTGGCAGCGTCGCCGCGGCGCGCTCCTGGCCGGCTGAATGGGGGTGCGGGACCGGCGACCGCCCCGAAGGGTGGCTAGAACCCGCCGGTCCCGCGTGCTCCACCGTGATCAAACGGAAGGGCACCGCCAGTATATGGGGCGGGTCACACTCATGCTCTCACCCTTCCCTCTGTAGTTAAGTTCGGATAGTATTGTCTTCGTTGGGAACGGACCTAGAACCCCGATCCCAGCACCAACACACCGTGATCAGATCGGAAGGAATCCGTTGAGCGACAACACGATTCAGTGGTGGGTGCTCTACCGCTTCACCGCACTGAACAACTACCTGGACGGCTACCCCGAAACCACGCTTCCCCGGGGTGCGTCTGCGGACGCGATAACCCTCTGGGAACCGTCGATCGTGCGCCTGCTGGCGGACATGACCACGGGCAGCGATCCGTGCGTGTTCTGCTTCGAGCGTCAGCAGGTCATCTGTCCCGGGATGAGGATGCACGTTGCGATTGAGCGCGACCGGGCCGAACTGGAAGCTGGCGCCCTGCTCTCCACGGCCGTGGTCGAGCTTCCCGAAGGGCTGGGCTGGCAGCTCGCCATGCACGCGATCAAGCGCCTGATCCTTACTCGGAAGGTCATCTCCCAGCAGTAGCCGGGCGCTTGCCCGCTCGGGGTGGCGGACGCGGAAGTTGTTCCGCCGCCCCGTCTTCCAGTATTGCCCGGCAGGGAACCGGGCAGGCCGCTCGGCTGCCGGGCCGCGAAACGCGAGCCTGAGAGGGAAGCATCACCATGACCGACCACAATGGACACATCCACTCGACCCGGGTATGGGTTGTCTACAGCTTGCCTGAACCGCCACAGCCTCCGATTCCGTTGGTGTTGTGGACCATGCCGGTTCGGCCGGACGACAACCAGCCGTGCCGCCAGTGCCACCGGATCGGCCGCGAAGGGCCGTGCCCCGGCTCGCGGGCGCACGCCTACGCGCAGCACGCCCGACTGAGCCTGGCAACGAGCATCCGACCACTCAAGGTCGACGTGTTCGAGCTGCCCCCGCACGTGTCCGTCCTGATGTGCGCAACGCATCTGTACGCGCTGATTGTCAAGCGTGCCAAGGAAGACGGGCCACCGGCGGCCGGAGAGGCTGACGAACAGAGCTAGCCGGGATCGGAGTTTGTTCGAGGGGTGATCCGCCCAGCACTGAAAACGTGGGGTGGGTCACCCCCTCTCCACCTTCCTCGTGTCGCTAAGTTCGGATAGTATTCTTCTTGTCGGGAACGGAACTAGAACCCCGCTCCCGACAACCACAACCCACCGTGATCACTCGGAAGGAACCACCACAATGGCCACCAACACCAACATCGCCGACCGGGTCCGCAAGCTGCTCGACAAGGCCGAGGACGCCGCCGTCACCCCCGAAGAGGCGCAGACCTACGCCGCCAAGGCGGCCGAGCTGATCGCCAAGCACAACCTTGACCAGGCCACCCTGCGCCACCGCGAGGGCAAGCGACCGGAGCCGATCAAGCTGCTCCAGTTCGAGGTCTCCGGCCAGGGCTGGCACGGCAAGGCCCGCGCCTCGCTGGTCTACACGGTCGCCGAAGCACATGGCTGCTCGGTGTGCACGATGGGCAACAAGATGAACGGCAACGCCCGATGGGTCCTGATCATGGGTCCGGCGGCGACGCTCAAGGCGCTGGAACTGCTGCTGCCTTCGATCCTGCTCCAGGCCGAATCGCAGGGCATGGCCGCCGCCCGTGCCCACATGGCCGAGCGCAAGGGCATGTTCGACACCCCCGCCAACGCCAACATCGAACGCCGCGTGTTCTTCCGCTCCTACCTCCCCGCCTACGGCAAGGGCGTGGCCGAGAAGATCACCGCCTCCCGCGAAGCGATGGCCGAGAAGGTCAAGGGCAAGCCCGGGGAACTGGTCCTGGTCACCGACGCTGAGCGCACCAAGGCAGCGTTCGACAAGAAGTTCCCGGAACTCGGGTTCAGCCGCGAGGACAGCCACAACGTCGCCGGAGCCGAGGCGGGCCGCCGCGACGGCCGCAACGCCGACACCGGACAGACCAAGGTCGGCAAGGCCAGCCGTGCCGCCGTCACCAGCTAGCCGACCCACCGCCCCGGCTCCGACTCGGAGCCGGGGCGGCCGTCTACCCTCGACGCCAGAACGACTAGGCCGAGTAGGGAGAGAGCACGTGATACCGGCGGGGCGCACGCTCATCACGCAGGAAGAGATCGCCGCGTTGTACGGCATGAGCTTGCGCACGGCGCAGCGCGCCAACCCTGCTCCCTGGGACCGGCCCGGACACCCGGCACCGGTCAACCCCGAACGCGGCAAGACGCACCGCAAGCTCTGGGACGCCGAGCAGGCCGAAGCCTTCGCGCGCGGCGAACCAGTGCCCGAGCTGCCCGCGCTCGGCAACCCGCACGATCTACTGGACCGGCCGGAGGCTGCCCAAGAAGCGGGCATGAGCACCGCTACCTGGACGCGTTACGAGAGCATGGAGCGGCAGAAGACCCGCGCGGAGGGGGAACGGCCGCTGGTTCCGGCGGCGGACGAAGAATTCGGCGGGGTGCCGTTCTGGTACCGCGCCACGGTCGAGACCTACCGCGCCGGCCGGGCGAACCCGGATCGCAAACGCGGCGGCGGACGTCCTGCTGGGCGGACAGATCGGGTTCCGCGCGCCGAGCTGGCCGCGCGCGTGGCCGAACTGCTGAACGAGCGGACCGAAGTCGGTGAGCCGCTGTCCACGGCGGAGATCGCCCGTCGTCTCGGCGTGAACTACCGGACGGCACAACGGCATGTCGCCGCCATCCGCGAACGGACCCCGGTTGCGCCTGACCAGGACCGAACGCTACATTGATCATGTTGGACCCGTGTGCGTGCACGGCGGTCCACTAAGCTTCAGTTGAGAGCCCCGGTTACTACCCTCCCCCCTCGGTAGCCGGGGCTCTCCCATGTCCGCGCTTCCTCTGACGGTCCCGCGCGGCCCCGTTCGATGGGGCGGGGTGACCGATCATGCCCGCCTGGTCCGGCAGCGACCGAGCCGCCCGCCTACCCCGAGACTGGCCACGTCGCCGTGCCCGCATCCTGCGCCGCGATCCGGTCTGCCGGGTGTGCCTGCTCGCACCCTCGACAGAGGTCGACCACGTCAACCCCGGTGACGACCACTCGGACGCGAACCTGCAAGGGATCTGCGCGCCGTGCCACGCCACCAAGAGCGGACGCGAAGGAGGCCGAGCCGCTGCTGCCCGGCGTCCGTCCGCGCGCCGTCCCGCTGACCCGCACCCCGGACTGATCGAGAGGTGAACACGTGCGCGTGCTCCTACTGCGCTCCCTCGGCGGACACCCCGCCCGCGCCATCGTCGACCAGGACCAGGCCGCCGCCGAATGGCTGCTGGCTGCTGGTCTGGCCGCCGCCGCACCCGACGCTGACCCCAAGCCCGCCGAGGATGAACCGGACGACCCGGCCGAGCCGCCGACCACCGAGCCGACCGATCCGGCCGAGCTTGTGACCAGCGAGTCTGCACGGCGCGGTCGTCGTCCGTCACGCACCGCCACCCCTGGGGGGTGACCCCTGCCTGCCCCGGCCGCCGCACCGGTTAGGCATAGCACCTCGCGGTCTGTACGAAACTCCGGCGATTTCGCCACGGCGGCATCCGGCCGGCACTGGCGGGCTCTGTCCCGCCACACCTCACCCGCTGGAGGTGATGCGCTATGGCCGCCACCTCACCCCGTCCCCGGACCAAGGATGCCCGCGAACCCGACTTCCGTCCGCTCACCGACGTCCCCCGCCTCGACCAGCTCTCTGCCCGAACCCTTGCCCGCCGGTGCCGCGGAGCTGCCTCCGCCGGGCGGACCGCACGCTGACCCCGCCGTGCCACTGCTCGTGGCGCCCTGCAGCTGGCACGCCGCCCAGTACGCCGTGCTGCGCTGGCACTACTCGCAGAAGATGCCGCGCAGCAAGATCGCTCCGTTCGGCGTCTGGGAACACGGCGAGTTCACCGGCGTGGTGATGTTCGGCCGATCCGCCACGGCCGCGCTCGGCAGTCCCTACGGCCTCGACCAGACCGAATGCGTCGAGCTGCTGCGTGTCGCATTGCGCCCGCACCAGCGCCCGGTGACACAGATGGTTGCCGCCAGCCTGCGGCAGCTCCGTGCCGCCTGCCCCGGCCTGCGGCTGATCGTGTCCTACGCCGATACCGCCCAGGGGCACCGAGGCGGCATCTACCAGGCCGGGAACTGGATCTACACCGGCACGACCAACCCCACGAACGCGTCTTACGTCGTTCACGGGCAGCTGGTGCACGGGCGGACGCTGCGCCACATGGCGGTCCATCGGCCGGCCGGGGAGACCGCCGAGGAGTTCGTCCGGCGGACCGTGGACCCGCACGTGCGCCGAGTGGTCGAGAGCACGGTGAAACACCGCTACCTGTACCCGCTCGACCGCGCGATGCGTCGGCAGGTCACCCCGCTGGCGAAGCCGTATCCCGCCGCTCCCGCCTGAATGAAGGGGGTGAGCCGTGGCTATCACCGGACGGCCCCCCTCGGCCAACCCGCGCAACCGCAACCCGAAGGCTTACGACTGGACCACCGTCGAAGCAGCCCCGTTCGACGGCGAGTCGCCGGACCTGCCGCCCAACGGCCGCAAGAAGTGGCACCCGGAAACGGTCGCATGGTGGGACGCGGTCCGACAGATGCCGCACTGCCGCCTCTGGACCGACACCGACTGGCGGTTCGCGATCGAAACCGCGGTACTGGTCGACGCCTTTTGGTGCGGCGAAGCCAACCGCGCCGCCGAGCTGCGGTTGCGCGCGGCCAAGCTCGGGCTCACCCACGAAGACCGGCTCAAGCTGCGCATCCGCTACGCCGCCCCGGACGGGGACACCGACGCCCCACCGGCTCCGGACGCGGCGGCGGTGACCCGGCTCGACGAGCGGCGCCGGAGGCTGTCCAGTGGCGCGTGAGCTGGTCTACGCCCCCGGCCACGATCGGGGACGCTCCCTCGGCTGGCTCGCCTCGGCCTGGACCGAGCACTTCACCGTGCACGGCCCCGGCGACGTCCAGGGCGAAGACGTCGACCTGGACGACGAGTTCGCCGGGTTCCTGGTCGACGCCTACGCACTCGACGTCCACGGCCGCCGCCAGTACAGCCGCGCCGTGCTCTCCCGCGCGAAGGGCCGCGCCAAGTCGGAGATCGCCGGGTTCGTCGGGCTGTTCGAGGCGTTCGGCCCGTGCCGGTTCTGCGGCTGGGCCACCGGCGGAGAGACCTACCGCTGGCGGGACTTCACCTACACCTACGAGCCCGGCGAACCGATGGGCCAGCCGCTCATTTACCCCTACATTCGTTGCCTGGCAACGGAAGAGAGCCAGACCGGCAACACCTACGACGTCATTCACTTCAACCTCACCGAAGGCCCGCTCAGCGAAGACCTGCCGAAAGACGCTGCCGGGTTGACCCGCGTCCTGCTGCCCGGCGGCGGGGAGATCGTCCCGTCAACCGCCAGCTCATCCGCGAAGAACGGCGGCAAGGAATCGCTCGCGATCTTCGACGAACCGCACCTGTACATCACGCCCGAGCTGCGGCGGATGTTCAAGACCGTGGACCGCAACCTGCGCAAGCGCAAGGCCGCCCAGCCTTGGGGCCTGCTGACGTCCACGATGTACCAGGCCGGTGAGGAATCGATCCTGGAAGCCCTCGACCAGCAGGCGAAGGCGATTCGGGAGGGACGCACCCGCTCGGCGCGGCTGCTGTGGGACCACCGCGAGGCTCCCGCCGACGTCGACCTGACCGACCTGGACGCGATGGTGGCGGCGCTGCGGGAGGTCTACGGCCCGGCCGCCGACTGGATGGACCTGCCCGGCATCGTCGAGAACGAGTTCTGGGACCTGACAAAGGCCCCGGAGGAGTCGCGCCGGTACTTCTTCAACCAGCGCTCTTCGGCGGCAACAGCGTGGACGACCGACCCGGAGTGGACTGCCTGCCACGACCCCGAGCGGCCTGCTCTGCTCGACGGCGACACGGTGGTCATGTTCTTCGACGGGTCGAAGAACGACGACGCTACCGGCTTGGTGGCGGTGCGCATGTCCGATGGGCATGCCGCTGTCCTGCACTGCCAGGAGAAGCCCGAGGGTCCCGCCGGTGCCGGCTGGGAGGTCGACCGGGCGGCCGCCGACCTGGCGGTCCGCACCGCGTTCGACCGGTTCGACGTGGTGGGGTTCTTCGCCGACGTCCGCGAGTTCGAGTCCTACGTTGACGCGTGGGCGTTCGAGTTCGGGGACCAGCTGCTGGTTGACGCGACCACCGGCCGCAGCCGCTCGGCCGTGGCGTTCGACATGCGCGCCAAGGTCCCCGAGTTCGCTCCGGCCGTGAGTCGGACGCTGGCGGAGATCAAGCAGAAGGCCCTGACCCACGACGGTGACCCCCGGCTCAAGCGGCACGTGCTCAACGCCCGTCGCCAGCCGACCCGCTACGGCGTGCTCATCCGCAAGGAAGCGCGGGACTCACCGCACAAGATCGACCTCGCCGTGTGCTTGATCGGCGCTCGTCATGTCCGCCGCCTGGTGCTCGCCTCCCCGGAATGGGCAAAGCGCGGACGTAAACGCACTGGCCGACTGCGAGTCTTCACATGAGGAGTCAGAAGCCGTATCACCTGCGCGTTTCGCGCGGCATCTGATATTGAAAAGGTCGTTCGATCTTGTAGTGCTCCAATGGGTTGACGGGAATCTCCTCCACTTTTCCGGTAGCCCGGCGGATCCAGTGGCAGCCAAATCGATCCGTGCACGCGATTTCCACACCTGGTCGACCTTGCAAAATGCCAGTGTCGAATCTTGTCAGAACTTCCCATTTTCCAGGCGGAAGAGCGCCAACTACTGCACACTTCTCGTTCCCATACTCGGGTTTGCCGTCCTGCAGTGCTTCCTCTCCTGAGTGGGCACCGGTACCTTGGATAAATACTGGAAAGACCACAACATTATAAAACTGCTCACTTGAGGAGTTTAATAGCTTGATCGGATAGACTGGGTCCATGACTGCATCACTCCTGCTCGGCCAGGCCGAGAGGTGAGAAAAATGCTCGCGTCGCTCTCGCTCTGATTGAGCGTTGCTCTCGCGTCGCATTGCCCGTCCATCCCTTATTGCTATTCCTAAGGCGACGACGACGGCTGCAATGGTTCCTACTGCGCCCGCCCATTCGCCGGACGCAGCCCACCAATCAGGTTGTCTATATTTGGTCAGCCAGCGCCAAGCGTCATTGATGATGGTGCTGAATACTAAGTAGATCTCTCCGGTGATCAAGACCGTGAGTGCGGCATTTCTAATCCATTGGAGGGCTCTCCGGCTAGGTCGATCTCGCTCAATCACAGTCCTGCTCCAGCTTGATGATGATCCAGTTCGCGCGGCAGTGATCGTACCTGTTGCCGCCACCAGCTCGTCATTTAAGGAGGCGCCCGCCCGTTGCTACCTCCGTCAAGTGCGTCAGACATTGCACGTCGGATCGAAGCTGTCTGGCCGGACCAGGCCCGCAACAACCGGATTCACCGCTACGTCCAGGGTGATCATGATCTGCCGTTTGCGCCCCGCTCGGCGCGGCGCGCGTACCGCTGGCTGCTCGACCGGTCACGGACGAACTGGTGCCGCTTGCTGATGCAGCTGCTGGCGCAGAACCTGTTCGTGGACGGCTACCGCGCGCTCGGCGACGACCAGGCGGACGAGCCGCAGGGTTGGTCGCACTGGAACCAGAACGGCCTGGCACGCCGCCAGGCCGCGGTTCACCGGGCGACACTGAAATACGGCTGGTCGTACACGACCGTCCTGCCGGGCGACACGGCCCCGGTCATCCGGGGCGTCTCGCCGCGCAACATGACCGCGGTCTACGCCGACGACGCAGACCCGTGGCCGGTCTACGCGCTCCAGCGGAAAACGTCCTGGACGCCGGACGGGCCGCGCCAGGTCTACCGGCTGTTCGACGACCAGGCCGTGTACACCCTCGCCGAGAACGACCCCGGCGACGGCCCGGCCTACCTCGACCACGCCGAACACGGCCTGGGCGTCTGCCCGGTCGTCCGGTTCCTCGACGAAGACGACCTCGACGCCGACAGCCCCGGCGTGGTCGCTCCGGTCCTCGACATTCAGGACCGGCTCAACTACCAGACGTTCCTGCTCATGACGACCGGCGAGCACGGCGCGCACCGGCAGCGCTGGGCCGCCGGACTGGAGCTCGACGACGACGAAGAACCGCCGATCGGCCCGGACCGGCTGCTGCACAGCGACTCCCCGGAGACGCGGTTCGGGACGTTCGACTCCACCGACATGTCCGGCTACGTCGCCGTGCTGGAACAGATCCTGCGGCACCTGGCCGCGATCACCCAGACCCCGGCGTGGGCGCTGCACGGGTCGCTGTCGAACCTGGCCGCCGACACGATCGACGCCGCCGACGCCGGGCTACAGCGCCGGGTCGGCGAGCGGAAGACCTCCTACGGCGAGTCGTGGCAGCAGACGCTGCGGCTGTCCTGCCTCGCCGCCGGGGATGAGGCCGGCTGGCTGGACACCACGGCGGTCGTGCGCTGGCGCGACACCTCGACCCGCTCCCTGGCGGCCGTGGTCGACGCCTGGGGCAAGGCCGTGCAGATGCTCGACGTTCCCGCCCGAGCGACCTGGGAACGCCTCCCCGGCGTCACCGACCAGGACGTCCGTCGCTGGGAGCAGATGCCCGCCAACCTCGACGGGCACGCGCTGCTGGCCGACACCCTGGCCCGCGCCACCGACCCCACCGGGCAGTGACCCGGTGGCCAGCACCCCGGCCGGACGCGCGGCCAGCACAGCGCACCGGCTCGCTCAAGGCCGTGTATCGGCGCGGGTCGTGGCTGACGTCCTCGGCATCTGGCAATCGCTCGACCCGCTCCGGCTGACCGATCCCGGCTGGACCGGGCAAGTCCTGTCCGCACTCGCGCGGCACCGTGCCGACTCCGCCGAGCTGGCCGCGAACTACTACCGCGACTTCCGGCGGGCCGAGGTTCCCGCGGCTGCGGCGTTCGCGCCGCCCGCCGCTGCGGCCGGCACTTCCTTGCCGTGGCGAAACCGCGCGCTCACCTCCCTGCGCGTCACCGGCACGCGCGTAGTCGCCCGGCTCATCCTCGGCGGCTGGGACCCTGCCTTGGCCCTGGACAAGGCCGGGCCCGGGGTCGCGGCGGCTAGCTCCCGCCACGTCCTCGCAGCCGGGCGTGACGTCGTGGACAACGCGCTGCGAGCCGACCCGGCCGCGCGCGGGTGGCTGCGGGTGACCGCCGCAGACCCGTGCTGGTTCTGCGCGATGCTCGCCAGCCGGGGCGCGGTCTACCTGTCTCAGCGCTCCGCCAGTACTCGAGGCGGCACCGACGAGCCGTATCACGACGGCTGCGGTTGCCAGGCCGAGCCAGTGTTCCGGACCGCTGTGCTGCCCGAGACCTCCCAGCGGTTCGCCGCGCTATGGGAGACCTCCACCGCAGGGCTGTCCGGCAAGGACGCCCGCAACGCCTTCCGTCGCGCTCACGCCGCCGCCCGTCGCGGCTGAAGCGCCCCAGACCGGCCGCCCGCCCGGATTCCCACGACAGCCCGAAAACAGCCGTCTCCCCGCTGTCGCGCATGAGGAAACCGGGCGGGTGGCCTCTCACCCTGCCCCACCCGCCAACCCCTTGGAGGTCCCGCAGTGCCCGAAACCCCTCCGGCCGAGCCCGCCCAGACCACCGAGCCCCCGGAGACGCCCGCAGCTCCGGCCGCTCCCACAGCGGCGATTGCCCAGCAGCCGGCCCCGGCGGCCGAGCAGCCCGCCGAACCCGCCGAGCTGACGAGCCTGCGCGAGCAGGCCCACCAGCTCACCGAACAGGCCGCCGCCGCGCAGCAGCGCGCCGAGGCCGCGGAACTGGACCTCGCCCGGCTGACCGTGATCCGCACGGCGAAGCTGCCGGACGCGCTGGCCTCCCGGCTCACCGGCACGACCACCGAGGAACTGACCGCCGACGCCGCCGAGCTGGCCGGGGTCATCTCGGCCTTGGTCACGGCCGCCGCGCCGCCCGCCCGGACCACGGCCGGACGGCCACCGGTCGAGGCCCTGCGTCCGGCGGCCAGCGCTCCGGCCGAGCCGGTCGAGGACACGCCCGAGCAGATCAGCCGTCTGGTCTGGGGCAAGTAGCCGCGCTCCCTTCCCGCCCACCCGTCAACGTCTGGAGAACCGCACCCGCCTATGGCCAACAAGTTCCTCACCCCCAAGCAGATCGCGTCCGCCTCGATCGCGGCCCTGGCCCAGCAGACCGTGCTGGCCGGGACCGCGTGGCGTGACGCCGAAGCCGACTTCACCGGCAAGCAGGGCGACACCGTCACCGTCCGGACCGATACCGTCGTCGGTCCGGCCCGGACGTTCAACCGTGCCGAGAACAAGCCCATCGTGGTCGACGACGCCGAAGAGAAGTCGGTGGACGTCAAGCTGGACACCTACCTGTACAAGGGCATCAACCTGCCCGACGAGCAGTTGACCTTGCAGGTCAAGGACTTCACGAAGCAGGTTGCCACCCCGCAGGCCAAGAGCGTGGCCATCGGGGTGGAAACGATGGTCGCCGGGCAGATGAACGCCCTGCCCTCGACCATCACCGTCAAGTCCGACGGCACCGACATTCACACCCAGCTGGTCCGGGCCCGTGCCCTGCTGAACAAGGCGGGCGTACCGTTCGACCAGCGGTGGTTCGCCGTGTCGTCCGAGCTGGAATCCATGCTGCTCAACGACCCGCAGAAGCGGCTGGTCCCGTTCGACGCTTCCGGCTCGACCGAAGCGCTGCGCGAGGCGATCATCGGTCGCCTCTACGGCTTCACCGTCCTGCCGAGCAACTACCTGGCGGACGGCTCCGGCGTCGCCTACCACACCACGGCGTTCCCGCTGGTGACCCGCGCCCTGGAAGTGCCGGCCGGGGCGACCTTCGGCCAGGCGATGACCTACGGCGGGTTCGCCATGCGGCTGATCCGCGACTACGACCCGGGTTTCCAGCAGGACCGTTCGGTGGTCTCGACGCTGGCGGGCACCAGCACGACCGTGGACGACGGCTCGGTCAAGCGCGCCGTGCGGTTCACCACCGCGCCCGCCGCGTGACCGAAGCCGCGGAGCCGGACCCGCTGGCGACCCTCACACAGCTGAAGGCCCGCCCGGGGATCGCCCTCACCAGTCCCGACGCCGAGGCCCGCGCACTCACCGCGCTGGTCGACGCCTCGAACCTGGTGCGCGCCGAGCTGCCGCCCGCGCTGCTCACCCCGACCGTCCCGCCCGCCGTCGTCACCATCGTGTGCCAGGCGGCGGGCCGGGCGGTGCGCAACCCCGAGGGCTACAGCTCCGAAACCGCAGGCCAGTACACCTACCGCTACGGCGACGACGCCACCTCCGGGGTCTACCTCACCGATCACGACCACAAGGTCCTGCGGCGCCTGGCCCGCCGCAGCGGCCTGCGCTCGGTCCGGACCCCCTACGCAGCAGAGCCGGACGACCGCGGCCCCGTCACGCTGCCGGTCCTCGGTCCGGACGGCCAGCTGGCCGAGCCGTTCCCCTGGGAGGAGCCCCCGCCCTGAACCTGCCCCACCAGCTGATCGTCATCACACCCCGGGAAGTGCCCGACGCCTACGACAACCCGGCTCCGGCGCCGGACTACGGACCGGACGCGCCCCGGCGCGCCGTGGCCGGCCTCCTGCTCCCGCGCGGCGGCGGCACCGAGCCGTCCCCGGGGCGGGTTGCGATCACCGGCGCGTGGTGGCTGCTGACCACCGAGCCGATCCGCGCCCGCGAACGCGTCATCGTCGACGGCCGCACGTTCGCCGTCGAGGGTGAGCCCGCCCGGTTCGAGCCCCGGCCTGGGTTCCTGCACTACGAAACCGTCCTGACCCACACGGAGGGCTGACCCCTGGCGCTGCCCAGCATCTTCGGAATCACGATCGACTCGGACGGCGCGCGCGAGCTGCTGAACTCCCCGGAAGTCGCCGAGGCCGTGCGCGCGGCCGCGCAGCGGGTCGCCGACACCGCCAGCGCACAAGGCCACCGCGTCACCGGCGGGGAAGCGTTGCCGGTGGAAGTCATCACCGAGCCCGCCACCGACCGGGTCTCCGCCACGGTCGCGATCCAGCACGCGGCCGGGGTCGGTATGGAGGCCCGGCACGGCGTACTTAAGCGAGCCGCCGAGGCCAACGGCTTCGAGGTGACCGGCCTCGAACCCGGCGACGGCGGGTGAGCCCGCTACCACCGGTCCCGCTCGACGTCGCCGGACTGGTCGTGCGCCGTCTGCGCGTCCAGCTCGCTACTGTGACCGACCCGGCCGCCGAGCTGGTGCAGGTCTCCACCGAGACCGGGCGCGGCCACGACGGCGGACCAACGTCGCTGCCGTGGCTGCTGGTCGCCGAGGACGGACACCGCTGGGACTGGCCCGCCGTCCAGCGCACCGTCATCCGGCTGACCTGCTGGCACCGCGACACCCACACCGCGAAACGGCTCGCCGGGATCGCCCTCGGCCTGCTTTGTGCCCCGCAGCCGGCCGGGGCGCTGCTACGCGGCGAACCCGTCTCCGCACCGATCGGCGGTATCGATCCTTACACCGCTGCACCGCTGGCGACAGTCAGCCTGACCGCCTACGCCCGGACACCGTTCGGGCCCTGACCCGGCTTGGAGGCCCGCGCCTCCACCGGCGCGACTCCGTGCCGCTGGGAGGATTTCCGTTACATGGCAATGAACAGTGCCCTTGTGCGTGTGCCCGGCACCGGCGAGGTGTCGCTAGCTCCGCCGGACACCCCGGAACCGCCGGATGCCACGTCTCCGCTGGCGGCGGCCTGGACCGGCCTGGGGTTGTCCACGCCGGACGGCACCACGCTGGCCCGCAAGGTGGAGAAGGAAGGCACCGAGCACTGGCAGCAGCTCACTCCGGCCCGCTACATCTACAAGTCCCAGGAACTCACCGTGGCGTCGGTGTTCCAGGAGACCAAGGGCGAAGTCCTCTCCGCCTACTTCGGCGGGATGAAGTTCGCCGCTGTCGGCACCGGCACACCGACGAACTACCGCGCCGAGATCAGCTCGATCCCCAAGAGCGACGTCCGCGCGCTCTGCGTCGACTGGACCGACGTCGTTTCCGATGAGGAGATCTACAGCCACCGGCTCTACCTGCCGCGCGCGGAGGTCTCCGAGACCGAGGACGCGCAGTTCTCCCGCACCCAGGAAGCCCGCTGGGGCATGACGTTCTCCGCGCTGGCGCCGCCGAAGGGCAAGACTTACATCGCCGTCTGGCTGACCAACGACCCGGCCGTGCTCTTCGGTGCCCCGGCGGTGGCGACCGGCGCCCTCGACGTCATAACCGACGACCGGTCGCCGACGAAGTGACGGCTACTCGACGCCGAACCCTTCACCGAGCACTCGTCGACGAACTTCCTTCAAGACCGCTTCCTTCGTTGCCTCGTCGACAGCGGCCGGTCCCGCCTTGCTACCTGCGGCGACGATCACAGCCGCGACGTCATGGAGCTTCACGTTCGTGTGCTGCGACACCTCCCGCAGTCCCGTGAACGCTTGGTCGCCAGTCCAGCCGCGCAGCAGCATCAACATGCCTTTGGCCTGCTCGATCACCGGTTGTGACCGAAGGGCCTCACGCAACTGCTCCACTTCTACGGCCGGGTTCACCGGCTCCCCATCTGATCTCACCGGTCAATTCCACCCCACTCGGTGACGGACCGCATTCCCGGGTGAGCACCCGCACCGACGTAGGCCCAACTCGAAGGAGAACCCACAGCTATGGCGACTCGACAGCGCGCGGAAGCGATCGGCAAACCCGCCTCGACCGGCAACGACCTGGCCGTGACCTGGCGCGGCAAGCGGTTCACCCTGCCCAGCCCGGAGAAGTTCCCGCTCGAAGCACTCGAAGCCGAGGAAGAGGGCAAGCACCTCACCGCACTGAAGCTCATCCTCGGGACCGCCCAGTACGCCACCTGGCGCGGCCTGGCCGCTACGGCCGCCGACGCCGAGGACTTCTCGGCCGTGGTCATGAAGGAGCTGGGCCGGGGAAACCGGTAACGGTCGCCCTGCTCCTGGCCGACGAGGCGACCGCCGAAGCCCTCGAAACGGACCTGCTCCGGTACGGGGTCGACCTGCTCGACCTCTACCGGGGCAGCCTGTCCTACCGGCGCGTGTGCGCGCTGATCACCCACCTGCCCGACGACGCCGCCGTCTGGCGCACGCTGAACCCGCGCGGAGCTTGGACCCGCGCCGACCTGCTCGCTTCGGTCACCGAACGACGGATCACCGCCCTGTGGGCCACCGTCGCCGCAGCACTGGGTCACGAGCTCACCGACGCGCAGCTCGCCGACCCGATCGAGGCGATCACCGACCCCGCTCCGCCCGCCAGCACGGCCCCGGCCGGCACCGGCGAACCGGAACTGAAGTCCCTGCGCGAGATCGCGGTATGGATGCGTAACGGGTAGCACCCCTGGAACCGGGCGGGGGTGAGCGCCTGGTGACGACGGTCGGTCACGCCTACTTCAAGCTCCTGCCCAGCCTGCAAGGGCTCGGCCGCGAGATCCGCGACCAGGTCCGCCAGAACGAGGGCACCGCCCCGACGATCACGCTGTCGGCGCAGGTGCAGACGGCCCTGCTCAAGGAGCAGATCCGCGCCGCCGCCCGCGAGGGCAACGACAGCGCCGTGCGGCTGCTGGCCGAGCTGGACGCCGTCCCGGCGGAGACCCGGTTCCAGCGGCTCATGCGCGAGCTGTCGGGCAAGTCCGTCTCGATCAAGGCCGTGGCCGACAAGTCGATCGGCTCGACCGTGCGCGGCCTCGGCGCGCTGGACGACGGCCTGAACCGCACCACCGCGCAGTTCACCCGCATGACGCTGTCTGTGGGCGCGGCAGTGCTCAAGTACGGCGCGATGGCCGCCGCCGTGGGCCAGGCCGCGACGGTGCTCGGCGGCATCGGCTCGGCAGCGGCTACCGCCTCCGGCGCCCTGCTCGTCGTCCCTGCGGCCGGCCTCGCCGCTGCGGCGGCTATCGCCACGCTCAAGCTCGGCGTCTCCGGGTTCGCCGATGCCCTCAAGGAGAGCGACCCAGCCAAGTACGCGCAGGCCATCGCCGAGTTCCCGCCCGCGATGGCCGCCGCCGCGAACGCGGTCCGCGCCCTGCGTCCGGAACTGACCGGGCTGCGCCAGGACGTTCAGCAACGTCTGTTCGCTGGCCTGGCGGCGGAGATCACCGGTCTGGCCGGTACGTACCTCCCGCTGCTGCGCACCGAGCTGGGCGGCATCGCGGACGGCCTCAACGCCGGAGCGGGCGGCCTGGCCGCGTTCGCCCGCGAAGGCCGCACCGTCGACGACGTCCGCTCGATCCTGGACAGCACCGGGGTGTCCGTGCGGGCGGCCTCGGCCGGGGTGCAGCCATTCCTGCAAGCACTCCGGGACGTGGCGGCGGTCGGCGCGGAGTTCCTACCCGGGTTCGCCTCCGGGCTCGCCGACGGTGCCCAGCGCTTCGCGGACTTCATCTCCACCGCGCGCCAGACCGGACAGCTGCGCGAGTGGATCTCGGCCGGGCTCTCGGCCGTCGGTGACCTGGTCACGATCCTGCGCAACCTCGGCCAGATCGTGTTCTCGGTGTTCTCCGCCGCGAGCACCGGCGGTGACGGGTTGCTGTCCACACTGGTCGCGATCACGGGGCAGATCGCCGCGTTCGTCCAATCCGCGCAAGGCGCAACCGCGCTCGTGCAGATCTTCAGCGGCCTGCACGCTGTGAGCACGGGTCTGCTGCCGGTCCTGGTCGCGCTGGGCCAAGCCGTCGTCACCTCGATTGCTCCGGCGATCGCGCAGCTCGGCCCGATGATCGGGCAAGCCCTCAGCTCGTTGGCCCCGGCGCTGGCACCCCTGGGGCAGGTCCTCGCGGCGCTGGCACCCGTGGCCGGTGCCGCCGCGCATGCTCTGGCGGCGGTGCTGGTGCCGGCCGCGGGCGCGCTGGCGCCCATCGTGGCGTCCCTCGCCCCGGTGGTCGCCGATCTGGTCGGCCAGCTCGGCGGCGCACTCGGCGGCGCGATCACGACCCTGACGCCCGCGCTGGTGCAGCTGGCGCAGACGCTCGCTCCGCTGATCTCCGGATTCGGCGGCCTGCTCGTGCAGGCACTCGCGCTCGTCGCGCCCGTGCTCAGCGAGCTGATGACCGCCTTGTCGCCGCTGATCGGACAGCTCGGCGGCGCGCTGCTGCAAGCCCTCTCGGCTGTGCTGCCGGTGATCTCGGCCCTGTCCGGGCTGTTCACTTCGGTACTGCTCGCCGCGCTCAACGCGGTCATGCCCGTGCTCCCGGTGGTCGTGCAGGTAGTCCAGCAGCTCGCCGACGTCGTCGGTTCCGCCCTGCAGGCGGCGACGCCTGTCCTGACCCAGGTCGGGGCGCTGCTCGGGCAGATCGCCGGTCAGGTCCTGTCAGCGCTGCTGCCCGTGCTTCCGCCGCTCGCCTCGGCGTTCCTGTCGATCGTGACGGCGCTGCTACCGATCCTGCCGCCGATCTTGCAGCTGGTGTCCGCGCTGCTGCCGCCGCTGCTCGGGCTGATCACGTCCCTGCTGCCGATCATCGTGCAGGTGGCGGGGCTGTTCGCGTCGCTGGTGTCGGCGATCGCGCCGCTGATCACGCAGATCGCGCAGTTCCTGATCCCGATCATTCAGGCCCTGTTCGACTTCGTCCAGCCTATCTTCACGGCGATCGTCGCGGTCATTTCCGGTGCAATGCAAGCGATTCAAGGCGTGATCGATCTCGTCATGGGGCTGATCACCGGTGACTGGAACAAAGCCTGGTCCGGGATCAAGAACCTGCTCGGCGGGATCTGGCGCGCGATTTCCGGAGTCGTCTCCGATGGGATCGGCGGCCTGCTCTCGTGGTTCGCCAGCCTTCCCGGGCGCATCCTCGGCGCGCTCGGCAATCTCGGCGGGCTGCTGCTGGACGCGGGCCGCAGCATCATCCGCGGTCTGGTCGACGGCATCTCCGCCGGATTCGGCTGGGTTAAAGACAAACTCGGCCAGCTGACGAACTGGATAACCCAGTGGAAAGGGCCGCCCGCCCGGGACCGCGTGCTGCTCTCCGACAACGGCCGGTTGATCATGCGCGGTCTACTCGCCGGGCTGAACGACGGCGAACCCGAGATCCGCGACTACCTCTCCCGGTTCACGAAGTCGCTGCCTCTGGATGTGTCCGGATCGGTCTCGATGCAGCCCGGCGCGGTGGGTGCGAGCCGCAACGGGTCCGCGCTCGCCAGCGCAGACGAATCGGCCGGCCGGGGCGCAGACCTCGCGGCGGTCACCGAGGCGGTCACCGCCGGAGTCCTCGCCGCCTTGGACGGCGCACACATGACGGTCGACGGTGCCGGTATCGCACGGCTGGTGAACCGATCCAACGCACGAAAGGCACGGCGAGGCTGAATTGCCGTTCGACCCCGGAACCTGGTACCTCGGGTGGCTGGGAGAGCTTAGGGCTCTCCCAGTCCCCGAACCGGGTTTGACCACGACTGAGAAGCGCTTCGGCGGCATCCACGAATCACTCAACGGCTCCTGCACGGCGGACGTCACCGGATTCCGCACGGAGTACCGGTTCGGCTTCACCTACCTGGACGAGCCCGCATACCAGTGGCTGCGCGCGCTGTACCTGCGCCACATCCGCGGACCGCACTACCTGATCAACCCGCTGCGGCGGAATCTGCTGTCACCGCAGTGCAGCACGGGCTACATCCACGGGGTCCAAGACTACGGATGGCAAGCTGTCGGACCCGGCTACGACTACGTGCTGGACTATCCCGCAGTCGTCGCGCTCACGGGTAGTCGCACCTTCCGGATCACGAACGTCTCGTCCGCGCCGGGATACCTGATCCTGGACGGCAGCAAGAAGTTCGTCCCCGTGCTGGCGGGGGAACCGGTCACCTTCTCCGTCTACCTCAAGGCCGACGCCGCCCGCTCGGTCAACATGTACCTGGAGAAGATCGACAAGTTCGGAACTCCAGTCGCGGGCGGTCCGGTCCAGACCGTGAACGTCACAACGAACTGGCAGCGGTACACGCTGACCTACGCCCCGGACGCAGGTACAGCCGCAGTACGGCCTGGATTCGCGTTCACCGCAGCGCAGACCTACAACACGGCCTTTGCCGCCCCACAGGTCGAATACGGCCCAGCAGCAACGCCGTGGGACCTCGGCGGCGGCAGCACAAAAGTCCTGCTGGACCAGATCACCAGTACATCGCCGCAATTCCCGTTGTCCGACGTGACGGTCACTCTCTGGGAGGCGTAGTTGCAGAACCACGGCGGAGACGAGGCCGGCCGCGCCATCACCGACAACGAACGCCGGATCCGGTGGCGCTTCAACTGCGACTGGAACGGCAACGGCGGCTACGACCATCCGCTGAGCTTCCTCGCCGTCTCCGTGATCGAGGCCGAGGTTGATCGCGCCCTCAAGGGCTCAGCCCCGGAACCCATCATGCTCATCGAAGGATCCTCCGCCGCCGAACTGCGCGTCATCCTCGCCGGTCGAGACGAGACCACCGGCTTGGGGTACGACGCGATTTTCAGCCCGTACAACGGGTTCTCGCCGCTGTACACCAAACAGCAGATCGGCACGGAGTGCTACTTCGATATCGGGATCGATACCGCCTACGGAACGGTGTGGTACCCCCAGTTCGTCGGCAACATCACCACGATCGACGTCAACCGGGACAGTGGCGACGTACACATCACCGCACTGGACCGGGTGGAGAAACTACGCCGCCCCGTGGTACTTGCTCCGTGGGCGGTATCGGATTACTGGAACAACCTCGGCCGAGTCACCGCGCAGCAGGCCGACACCGCCTGTCTCATCGACAACTGCCTTCAGCAGTGCGACACGTCCTCCACGAAGTACCGGCCCGCCACCCGGGCCGAACTGAACGTCCCGGACGGCTCTCTTGACGGCGTAGGGGTGTTCGTGCCGGCCAATGGCGGGATCATTCCTACTGTCGGCTGGCTCGACAATGCGCAGGCCATCACCTACCCGCTCGACGGCGTCCCGATGTACCAGGCCAGCGCGCAGCCGCACCCGAACTCACCGGACCAGAGCAACCGACCAATGGCCCTGTCCGCGATGGGCGGCAACGGCGATGGCGATTACCTGAAGTACTGGGTGGCCAACCGCGACCTCACCCGCGCCGAAGGCTCGCACTTCCTCGGCCTCGTCCTCTCCACCGCATCCGGCTTCCCCAACGCGGGCTACCACGTGACCGCGCCGGACACGGTGCTGTACGAGTACCGGGCGGGCGGGAACTACGTGTTCCGAATTCACTTGCAGGCCAATCAGGTTTGGGTGGAGGTCTTCAACGAGAACACGAAGACCTCTTCGTCCACCGCGAAGGTCGCCGTCCCGTCGGGTCGGGACAGTGTCGAGGTCTACGCCACGGTCATGATCTCCCGGAACGACGGGATCAAGGCGTACATCCGGGCAGGCAACAACGCCACTGGATACAACAAGATCGGCCCCAACTTCGACCCGAACACCTACCCGTTCGACGCGCTTCAGGGTTTGCTGTTGGTGCGCCACCGCGTCGCCATGTTCGACATCTGCTACGCCTACCGGAACCTTTTCCAAGAAACTCTTGCTCCGGAGACGAGTCTGTGGCGTCAGGCGAAGTACGCCGCCGTACTGGACCGCGGAGCGAACACGCTCTCGTTCAACCCGGGCGTCAACGGCAAAGACGCATGGGACGTCATCACCGGACTGGCTGCCGCCGAGTTCGGCAGCGTCTTCTGGGACGAGTCCGGCGTCCTGCGCTTCTGGAACTACAACACGGTCAAGGCGAAGCAAGACCAGATCGTCCGAACCGTGTCGCTCGACACGCTGTCAGGACTGGAGATCACCAACTCTCTCGACTCGGTCCGCAACATCTACTCGGTTCAGGCATCGAAGCGCACCGCCAACGCGGGCCGCATCTACGAAGCACAAGCGGTCGACCAGTTCATCGTCCCCGGCTTCACCCGCAAAGACTTCATCCTGTACGTGGACGACGTCCAGTTCGCCGAGCCGCGCCGACTTCCGCGCCACACAACGATTCCGCTGGGAACGCCCACAGGGAATACCTTTCTTCAGTGGTCTAACGACTGGTCACACCACGGCTATGTCATGCAGTTGCTCTACCCCGAGGGTTGGCACGAACCCAACTTCGTGAACGCCGAACTGGACGTCTACGCGTTCTTCAACAACGACGGGATGCTTGTCCTGCGCGTCGATAACCCCTGGCAGGAGACGGCGCGCCTTGCCGTGGGCAACGGCGACGGCAGCGTGACCCAGAACGACAACCAGCCCGCCCTGCGGATCGACGGGACCCGGATCATCAAGGGCACCGATCAGGTGTTCCGCACCACGGACAAAGGTTCCGTCTCCAAGTACGGTCCCCGGAACTTCGAGGCACGGGGCGACTGGTACCAGCAGAACTACAACGACAAAGGACTTCTGAACGTCCTGCTTCCTCGGACCACGAAGCCAATCCCTACGACACAACAGATCTCGATGCCTGGCGACCCGCGACTTCAGCTCGCGGACACACTCCAGGTCGAGGACCCGGACGGACTCGGCTCCGGACTTCGGATGCAGATCTTCGGTATCAACCGCAAGGTCAGCCGAGACGGCGGGCTCGTCGACACGCTCAGCGTCGAGCTTCTTCGCCCGCCCGGCCTGGGCATCTGGGACTCGCCGCAGTACGGCCGTTGGGACCAAAGCCTGATTTGGAACTGAGGACTAGCCATGTCGAATGTCCCCATGACCGATGCCGTCGCGGGCAACGTCGCCTTGTCGGCCGAATACAACAAAGCACTCGCGAATATCCGCGACCTTGACGCCCGGCTTCAAGTCCTCGAAGGAGCCACGTCCAGTTCGCTCGGTCGCATCGCCGGATCGCGGCGGACCACGGGTGTCGGCCCCTCGGCCTTCACCACCGAAACCCTGCTCCAAGCCGTGACCTTCAACGCCCAGAACGGGCGTCGGTACCGCGTCACGATGGACTACCAGAACGTTGGTAGTGACACCAGCTACTTCGGTGTGTGGGGACGGTACGCCGCAGGAACGACCGTCACCAACACCGGAACCCAGTTCTACTACCGCGACACCTCGGCCGGATCACCAGGGAACTGGGAAGGCCCGAAAGTCATCACCGCCGAAGCTACGGGCCTACCCGCAGGCCAAGTGACCATCGGGTTCTTCGTCCGCCGCACCGGCGGCTCGGGAACCACCGACTTCCGCGCCGACACAGGACAGCCCGCGTTCGTCTGGGTCGACGACGTCGGCACCTGAACGACTCGAAGGGTGACCCGTGACGCCGGAATGGCTCACCGCATTGGCCGCGTTTCTCGGCCCCACAACCGGCATCCTGACCGGCTTCCTAGCTGCCCGCCGAGCTGTGCGCACCGCCCGCACCAACTCCGACCAGCAGGCCCTGACGGCGCTGCACAGCGGCTATCAAGCCTTGCTCGACGACCGGGCCACGCACACCCGCGACGTACTGGCGGAACTGACCGCCGTGAAAACGGAACTGATCGCCGTGCGCCAGGAGAACGCGCGGCTGCTACTCGAAGTCGGCGCCCTGCGCGCCCAACTCGGACACCCGCCCGAAGGACCTTCACCCCTTGACCGATTACGGAATTGACGTCTCGCACTGGAACGCAGTCACCGACTGGAGCGCGGTCCGGAGCAACGGCATCTCGTTCTGCTCGTTCAAGCTCACCGAGAGCACCACCTACACCGACACCACCAGCCCCGGCCGCATCCCCGCCGCCCGCGCTGCCGGGATCGTCCCCGGCGGATACCACTTCGCGCGGCCCGGCGACGTCGGCGGCCAGGTCGCACACTTCGCCGCGAACCTGCGCGCGGCCGGCCTTCTCGGCGGAGGCGCACTCGCCCCGATGCTCGACATGGAAGCCGCAGACCTGCGCCCCGCCGCAAACGGCTTCGTGGCCGACTTCATCGGCCGACTCCGCTCCGCGACCGGCATCCGCCGCGTGCTCGTCTACGCGAACCTCGACTGGTTCACCAATGTCCTGCGCCCCGGCGACTGGGCGGACCCAGACGTGCTGCTCTGGATCGCCCGCTACAACGGCGACCCCGGCCGCCCCGGCTGGTCGCACCCGCAGCTGGCGCTGCACCAGCACACGCAGCACGGCACCGTCCCCGGCGTCACGGGCAACGTCGACCGCAACGCCACCGTGGGTGGCTTCACCCTGGGACAGCTCACGCTGGACGGGACCGCGCCCACCCCACCGCCGAGCCCGGCACCGGCCCCCGCGCCGCCTGCCGCTGGAGGCGGTACCTACACCGTGCGATCCGGGGACACGCTCTCCGGGATCGCTACGAAGTTCGGGACCACCGTCGCCGCGCTCGCCGCGCTCAACTCGATCAGCAACCCGAACCTGATCTACGCCGGGCAGACGCTGCGGCTGTCCGCCTCGGGTGCCGGCCGCCGCTACCAGGTTCGCTACGGCGACACCCTCTCCGCGATCGCGGCCCGCTTCGGCACCACCGTGGCCGCGCTGTGCGCCCGGAACGGGATCACCAACCCGAACAAGATCCAGGCCGGTCAGTGGCTGTCGCTGCCGTAGGGACCGCCACGTCCGCCGATGCCGGCAGTGGCGGTCTCGTGCTGCTGCTGGCCTTGGCGGCCTACGCCGTCTGGAAGGCCGCTCGCGCGTTCGTCCGCGCCTACGAGGTGCTTGACCAGCTCCCACCCCGCCCCATCCGAGAAGAAGGAGAACCACCCCGCATGTCCCGTTACCCGCTGCGCGTCGCCGGATCGATCGTCGGAGCGCTGACCGCTGTCGTCTCCGGCCTGGTCGGATCCGGGCTGTTCACCGCCGACCAGGGCAACGCCGTCACCGGTATCATCACCGGCGTGATCACCCTGCTGGCGACCTTCGGTGTGGTCGTGTCCTCCGAGAAGAAGGTGACTCCGCTGGTCGACCCGCGCAACCGCCAGGGCGACCCGCTGGTGACCGCTTCGGCCAGCAAGCAGACCGAGCCGCAGGATTGGGGAACCTTCGATGCCTGAGACCACCCACCCCGTTCCACTGGACCCACGCTCCGCGCTGACCCCGGACGAACTGGCTGTCGTTCACGCTGCTGCTGATGACGCGCCGCCGTTCACCGACGGCCAGCGCGATGAGCTGCGGCAGATCTTCGGCCCGGCCGTCCACCGGATGCAGACCAGCACCCCGAGCTAGAACAGACAACAGCGGCCCCGGCACTCACCTGAGTGCCGGGGCCGCTTTCTGTCGTTCTGACTCGCTCAAGCCACGTCGGCCGACTGCTCCACGTCGTCTACACCCGGGATCGGTGCAGGCCGCCCCAGCCACGACAGCGTGATGTTGCGCGGGTTGAACGGAGCCCGACCGCCCGCCGTGGGCAGCAGCCGGGGCCGCACGACCGCGCGAAGGACGGCCCGCTTCTGGGTGACCGATAGCGTCTCCCACACTTCCGGGGCTTGCGGGCCGACCAGCTCGGCCACCACCGGAGAAACCCCGATCTGCCGGGCGCGCTCCTCGGCCGCCCTGATCTTCGGCAGAAGCTTCGCCTCAATCCGGGACAGCCGTTCCGGCGACAGCTCGCCGTCAGCGGCCTTGTCGGTGAAGCCGTCCAGCCGCGCCCGCAAGTCCTGCGCCGTCTGCACCGCCTCGGTCAGTTCTTTGGCTTGCCCGTCGTACTGGAAGAACTCGCGCGCGGCCTCGGAAGCCAGGCGGAGCAACACCAGCTCGACCACCACAGAGTCCGTCTTTGCCATGTTCCTGCTGAGGTGCCCGTTCTTGCACCGGTACGTTCGGTGCCTGCCGCACCGACCGCTGGTGACCGCTTCCTCGCACACACTGCACAGCAGGATGCCGGTCAGCAGGTACTTAACCCGCGTGCCGTCCTTCACCCCTCGACGCGACGGATCACCGAGCTTCGCCACGACCGCGTTGTGCTCTTCCTCGGTGATGATCGCGGGCCAACTGCCCTTACCGATCACCTTCCCCCTGAACACCCGCAGACCGGCCAGAGCCGGGTTCAACGCGATGTTGCGCACCTTCGAGGCGTTCCAGCTCCCGGGCAGCGGGTGCGCCCACTGGCCCTTGTTCATGTCCTTTGCCACTTGAGCCGCTGACTCAGTGCGCACCCGCACCAGGGCCTCATACGCCGATTCGAGCTGTTCGGGCAGCAGGCTGGCGGTGAACTTGGCCCAACCCTCCGCGTCCTGCGACACGGCGTAGAGCTTGCGCACGTGATCGGCCCGCCACACGCTCGCCCGCGCACACGGCACCCCGCGCCGTTCCAGGTCGGCGGCGAGGGCCGTCTCGTTGCCGGTCTCGGTCAGGGTGAGGACGATTTCCCGGGCGTACTCGCGCGTGGTCTCGTCGACCTCACGGCCAGCCTCGCCGGTATCCCGGTCGTAGAAGATCCGGTAGCCGTAGGACAGCGGCCCGGCCCACAACCCTTCCATCGCGCGTGCCTCGACGCCACGGAGAACGCGTTTGCGCAGCTTCTCGGACTCCCGCTCCGCGTCCACCGCATCCTCTGCGGTGTCCACCCGGTCGTCCGGGTCGTTCATGTCATACAGCCGGTCGTCATAGGCCCAGTAGCCTCCGACGTCGACCAGGATCTTGCGCAGCCGGACGAACACGTCCAGTTCCCGCTGTGCCCGGCTGTTCTCCCAGGTCCACAGACAGTTGGCCGCTCCGGTCGCCAGCAAGCGCAACGCCTCTTCGTAGTCTCCGCGTGCCTCGGTCGCGTACCGGGACGCGGACAGGTCGTTGTCCACCAGAACCGCCACCACGACGGCCCCGACCCGCTCACACCACTTCCGGCCCTGCGCGATCTGCGAGGCAACCGAGATCTTGCGGCCCTTGCCGTCCTTCGAGGCACGCGCGTAGATGACCACCCGAAGCTGCGGAACCTCACCCGCAGCGGACTTCATCAGCCGACGTGTCAGAGCCTTACCCACGAACAAACCCCCAGCGGATAGCCGGGTTCCGGTCACCGTTGGACCTTGGACTGTGCGTGCCCACTCTAGTCGACAAACTGCACTTCAGAGGCCATACCGACGTGCTGAGACCTCCGAGCGCAGCCGCGCAGGCCATTGCCGTGACGTTAGAATCGTCTTGCAGGACCTGGACCTGCGTTCCCGCAGGTCCAGGCCACTTTTTCGGTGCTACCGTGATCATGGTTTAGGAACGTAAGTTGCAAGGCAGCAAAGGCGAGTTAGAACACGCCTTACCACTCACGAGGCTTTTCACGCTTTCACAGTGCGGCGGCGTGAAATTCCGCCGCTGTGATGGAACTTCTGCCGCTCCGGGGCCGCGGTTAGCGTCGATCGGGTTCTCCCCTTCCCCTTCGCGTTTTCCCAAGGAGCGTCATGAGATTGCCCCAACGGTTCGCCGCGCTCGGCGGCGCGACGGCGGCGGGCATGGTGGTGGTCGGCATCGCCGTCGCCGCGCCCGCGCAGCCCGCCCCCGAACCCCCGCCGTCCGCCGCGCAGGCCCAAGCCAACGCCGCCGGTGCCGCCGCGGGCCTGGTCGCCGCCCGGCCCGCCGCCCTCCACGCCGGGAAGCACGACAAGTTCGTCCAGCGGGACGTGCGGTCGGCGGCCGGGCTGTCGTACGTCGTCTACGACCGCACCTACGACGGCCTGCCGGTGATCGGCGGCGACCTGGTCATCGCCACCGACTCCGCCGGCACGGTCAAGACCACCTCGGTCGCGCAGCAGCAGGCACTCGGCGACCTCGACGTCCACGGCGCGAAGCTGACCGCCGCGCAGGCCGATGCCGTGGCCCGCAAGCAGGTCCGCGGGCCGAAGCCCCTGCCCGGCGGCACGCTCGTCGTGGTCACCGAGGGCGCCGGGCGGCTCGCCTACGAGAGCAACGTCGAGGGCACCGACGAACACGGTGAGCCGAGCAGCCTGAGCGTCTACGTCGACGCCGTGGACGGGCGCGTGCTGCGGACCGTCCAGCACGTCGCCGCGGGCACCGGCACCGGGAAGTGGAACGGCCCGGCGCCGCTGCCGCTGAACACGACGAAGTCCGGCAGCACGTACGCGATGGCGGACCCGGCCACGCCGAACCTCGACTGCCGCAGCTACAGCAGCGACTCCGTCCTGACCGGACCGGACGACAGCTGGGGCAACGGCAACGGCACGAACATCGAGACCGGCTGCGCGGACGCGCTGTTCGTCGCGCAGACCGAGAAGAAGATGCTCTCGGAATGGGTGGGCCGCAACGGGTTCACCGGCAACGGCGGCGCGTGGAAGATCCGCGTCGGGCTCGACGACGAGAACGCGTACTACTACAACTCGCGACCCGCATACGTGAACCTCGGCCACAACCCGAGCGGTGAGTGGGTCGGCTCGCTCGACATCCTCGGCCACGAGATGGGCCACGGCGTCGACGACTACTCCGGGTCCGGCGGCTTCTCCGGCGGCGGCACGCAGGAGTTCATCGCGGACACGTTCGGCACGGCGACGGAGTTCTACGCGAACGAGCCGTCCCAGTACGACCCGCCGGACTACGCGATCGGTGAAGAGGTCAACCTGGTCGGCACCGGCGCGATCCGGTACATGTACGACCCGTCGAAGGTCGGCGACCCGAACTGCTACTCCAGTTCGACGCCGAACGCCGAGGTGCACAAGGCGGCCGGGCCCGGCGACCACTGGTTCTACCTGCTCGCCGAAGGCAGCAACCCGACGAACGGCCAGCCGGCGAGCTCGACGTGCAACAACAGCACGGTCGCGGGCATCGGCATCCGCAAGGCGATCAACATCATGCACGGCGCGCTGCAGCTGAAGACGTCCGGCAGTTCGTACCTGCGCTACCGGACGTGGACGCTCCAGGCCGCGAAGAACCTGTACCCGGACAGCTGCGCCGAATTCGACGCCGTGAAGGCGGCGTGGAACGCGGTGAGCGTCCCGGCGCAGTCCGGGGACCCGACGTGCACTCCCGCGCCGCCGACCACCACGACGACCCCGCCCACGACCACCACGCCGCCGACCACCACGCCCCCGGGCGGGTGCAGCGGCCAGCCGGTGCAGAACCCGGGCTTCGAGTCCGGCCAGGCGTCCTGGACCGACCCGAACACGACGATCGGTCAATGGGGCAGCCAGGCGCCGGCGCGCTCGGGCAGCTACGACTCCTGGCTCGGCGGCTGGGGTTCGGCGCACACGGACACGCTCTCGCAGCCGGTCACCATCCCCGCCGGCTGCCACGCGAGCCTGACGTTCTGGCTGCGCGTGTGGACGGCGGAGACCGAGAACGTCGCCTACGACAAGCTCGTCGTGTCCGCGGGCACGACGACGCTGGCGACGTACTCGAACCTCGACCGCACCTCCGCCTACGTCCAGAAGACGCTCGACCTGTCCGCCTACGCGGGCCAGACGGTCACGCTGAAGTTCGCCGGGACCGAGGACCAGTCGCTGCAGACGTCGTTCGCCGTGGACGACACCGGGGTCGCGCTGAGCTGACCCCACGCGGGCCTGCCACCTACTTTGGTGGCAGGCCCTCGTTGCGCCGGCCGCGTCCGGTACTCATGCTTACCCGGATGGAGGCGTTCCCCGCGGAGGTCGCCGCGTCGGTCCGGGAAGGACCGTTCGCCGTGGCCTTCGACCTGGCGATCCGGCACCGCGGCCTGAGCCTGGAGGCGCTGCAGCGCCGGATGGCGATCCGGGGCGCCCAGGTCAGCCTGGCCACGCTCAGCTACTGGCGCCGGGGACGGCGGCACCCGGAAGGCCGGCGCTCGCTGCACGCGGTCGGCGTCGCCGAAAGCTGCCTCGGCCTGCCCGCGGACGCGCTGACCAGCCTGGTGACGCGGCCGCGGGTGCGCCGGGCGGAGCCGTGGCCCGGCGGGGTCAGCCTGGCCAGCGCGCTCGGCTCCGCGCCGACGGACCTGGCGGCCTGCGACGGCATCGACCTCGACGGCAACGCCCGGCTGGCCCTGGTGTCGGTGCACCAGCGGGCGACGCTGGGCGCGGACCGCACCGAGCGGTCGGTGCGCACCGAACTGGTGGTGACCAGCCGCGCCGACGGCGTCGACCGCTGGGTGTCGTTCTTCCGCCCCCAGACCGGCGGCGGGCACCGGCCGGTGCTGCGGTCGGCGCATTGCTGCCGCCCGGGCCGGGTCCGCCGCGACCCGGCGTCCGAACTGGTGGCCTGCGAGCTGCGCTTCGACTACCCGCTGCGGGCGGGCGAGACGTACGTGTTCGACTTCGAGTTCGCCTACGACGGCGTGCCGCCGGAGACGAACTACCTGCAGTTCGGCGTCCGGGCCCCGGCCCGCCAGATCGTGCTGCAGGCGTGCTTCGACCCGGCGGCGGTGCCGGTGCGGTGCTACCGGTACGCCGGGGAGGCGGCTCCCCGGCCGGAACTGCCGGTGGGGCCCAGCGCCACCAGCCACATCGCGGTGCTGGACGCCCGGCCGGGGGTCTACGGGATGTGCTGGGAGTGGGACTGAGCGATCTCGTAGTCGGCTTCGCGGAACGCACCCACCTGCGACCGCAGCCGGCCCGTCGAGAACGGCCAGCTGAAACTGTTGCGCCCGTTGACGTCGGTGTAGTAGCTCGAACAGCCGCCGGACTGGTACACCGTGCCCGGCAGCGCCGCCTGGACCCGGTCGTTGAACGCCGCCTGCGCCGCCGGGCGGACCGACAGCACCGTCCCCGCTTCGCGCAGTGTCCGGGTCACCGCCGCCACCGTGTGCCGCAGCTGGGCCTCCAGGATCATGAACGCCGACGAGTGCCCGGTGCCGAGGCTGGGGCCGAGCAGCAGGTACAGGTTCGGGAAGCCGGCCACGGTCGTGCCCGCGTACGCCTGCGGGCTGCCCTTCCAGTGGTCGTCGAGGCTGCGGCCGGCGGCGTCGAACACCCGGGCCGACACCGGCATGTCGAGGATGTGGAAGCCGGTGCCGAAGATGATCGCGTCGACCTCGGCGTCCGAACCGTCCGCGCCGAGCACGCGCGACCCCTCGACCGAACGGACCGCGGTCGGATGAACGTCCACATGGGACTGCGTCAGGGACCGGTAGTAGGTGTTCGACATGAGCAGGCGCTTGCAGCCTAGCGTGTAGTCCGGGGTGAGTGCCTTGCGCAGCACCGGATCCCGCACGGTCAGGCGCAGGTGGGCGAGCCCGATCCGCTGCACCTGCCGCAGCAGCCACGGGTGCCGGAAGCCGAAGCCGAGCGTCTCCATCGCGCCGTATTCCGCGCTGCGCAGCGCCCGCCGCAGCGCCGGGAACCGCCGCAGCAGGAACCGTTCGACGCCCGGGACGGGGTGGTCCGGCTTCGGCAGCACCCACTGCGCCGTGCGCTGGAACAGGTGCAGCCGGGCGACCCGCGGCACGATCTCGGGCACGAACTGGACCGCGGACGCGCCGGTGCCGATCACCGCGACCCGCTTGCCCGTCAGGTCGTAGCCGTGGTTCCAGCGCGCGGAGTGGAACACCTCGCCGGGGAAGCCGCCGAGGCCGGGCAGGTCCGGGATCAGCGGTTCGTGCCAGGGACCGGTACCGGCGACCAGGACCCGGGCGCGGTAGGGACCCCGTGACGTCTCCAGCTCCCACCGCGCGTCCCGCTCGTTCCACTGGGCGCGCGTCACCTCGACGCCGTAGCGGATCTTTCCGGTGACGCCGAAGCGTTCGGCCGTGTCGCGCAGGTAGGCCCGGATCTCGGCCTGGCCGGCGAAGGCGCGCGTCCACTCCGGATTGGGGGCGAAGGAGTAGGAGTACAGCGCGGACGGGACGTCGCACGCGCAGCCGGGGTAGGTGTTGTCGCGCCAGGTACCGCCGAGCGTGTCCGCCTTTTCGAGGACGGCGAGGTCGCTGACCCCGGCCTGCCCGAGGCGGATGGCGGCGCCCAGCCCCGAGGCCCCGGCTCCGACGACGAGGACCGCGAAGTCACGTTGTTCCATTTTCCGGAGACTAACAGTATCCGAATACTATCGGTACCCCGATTCCGGACCTCGCTAGAGTGCCCGCATGCCCCGACTCACCCGCGCGGAAAGCCAGGCCCGCACCCGCGAGCAGCTCGTCGAGACCGCGAAGCTGCTCTTCCTGCGCGACGGCTACTCGGTGACGTCGCTGGAGAAGGTCGCCGACGAGGCGGGGTACTCGAAGGGCGCGGTGTACTCGAACTTCCGCAGCAAGGACGAGCTCTGCCTGGCGGTGCTCGACCGGATCCACGACGAGCAGGTCGCGCTGGTCGCCGAGGCGCTGGCCGGCGCCGAAGGCGTCGAGGGGCTGCTCGCGGCGTTCCAGACCTGGGCCGAGCGGAGCATCGGCGACGAGGCGTGGACGGCGCTGGAGGTCGAGTTCGCCACGAACGCCCGGCGCGACCCGCACGTGCGGGCGGAGCTGGCCGCGCGGGACAAGGCCATCCGCGACACGATCGCCGGCCTGCTCACCGGGTACGCCGAGCGGTTCGGGATCACCCTCCCGATGTCGGCCGACGACGCCGCGACGGCGCTGCTGTCCCTGGGCATCGGGCTCGGCGTCCAGCGGGCGATCGACCCGACGATCCCGGTGTCCGTGCTGCCCGCCGTCATCCGCCTGTTCGCCGGGGGCCGCTGACCGTCCTCTGAGGACCCCGCCACGGTGGTCTGGACCGTTCACGAACATGAACGAATTCCGCCTCTTGTGGAGCCCGCTGACCCTTCGCTACCGTGTCGTTACGCCGCAGCTCCACCCCCATTGCCCGTAACGCCGTGTTCCGACGGCGCATCCCGCGGAAGGGTCCCCTCCCCATGAGCAAGAAGTTGCGGCCGGTCCTCGTCGGCACGCTCGGCGCGGCCTCCATCGCCGCCCTCGTGATCACCACGCCGGCCCTCTCGTCCGCTGCACCCGCGCCGGTCGCCACGACCGGCACCGCCGTGCTCGCCACCGGCGACCTCTCGGCCCCGGCCAAGAAGGAAATCGCGATGAAGCTGGTCTCCAGCGCGGAAAACTCGTCGCTGGACTGGAAGGCGCAGTACAAGTACATCGAAGACATCGGTGACGGCCGCGGCTACACCGCGGGCATCATCGGGTTCTGCTCGGGCACCGGCGACATGCTGGAACTCGTCGAGGCGTACACGAACGCGGTCCCGGACAACCCGCTGGCCAAGTACCTTCCCGCGCTGCGCAAGGTGAACGGCACGGATTCGCACGCGGGCCTGGGTTCGGCGTTCGAGAGCGCGTGGAAGCAGGCCGCGGCGACGACGGCGTTCCAGACGGCGCAGAACAACGAGCGCGACCGCGTCTACTTCAACCCGGCGGTGAACCAGGGCAAGTCGGACGGCCTGAGCAACCTCGGCCAGTTCGCCTACTACGACGCGATCGTGATGCACGGCCCCGGCGACAGCTCCGACAGCTTCGGCGGCATCCGCAAGGCCGCGATGAAGAAGGCGAAGACCCCCGCCCAGGGCGGCGACGAAGCGACGTACCTGAAGGCGTTCTTCGCCGCCCGCAAGGTGATCATGAAGCAGGAAGAGGCGCACGCGGACACCTCGCGCGTCGACACCGAGCAGGCGAAGTTCCTGAGCGACGGCAACTTCGACCTGCACACGCCGCTGAAGTGGAAGGTGTACGGCGACTCGTACACCATCAACTGACGCAGGGCTATCGGGTCAGGAGCGCGTCCGCCGTACGCGTGTTCAGGATGCGCTCCGGCCCGATTCCCGCCTTCATCGCGCGTTCGCAGCCATAACCCAGCCAGTCCAGCTGTCCCGGCGCGTGTGCGTCGCTGTCGATCGTGAAGTCGCAGCCGATCTCCGCGGCCAGCCGCAGCAGCCGCATCGGGGGGTCCAGGCGCTCCGGGCGGGAATTGATCTCCACCGCCACGCCGTTCTCGCGGCACGCCGTGAACACCTTCTCCGCGTCGAACTCCGACTCCGGACGCCCGCGCCCCACCACCAGCCGTCCGGTGCAGTGGCCCAGGACCCGCGTGTGCGGGTTGCGGACCGCCGCCACCATCCGGCGTGTCATGTCCCGCGCCGGCATGCGCAGCTTCGAGTGGACGCTCGCCACCACGAAGTCCAGCTGCCCCAGCAGCTCCTCCTCCTGGTCCAGGGCACCGTCGTCGAGGATGTCGACCTCGATGCCGTGCAGCAGGCGGAACGGCGCCATCAGCTCGTTGGCCTTCGCGACGATCTCCATCTGCGTCCGCAGGCGGTCCGGGGACAGCCCGTTCGCCACCGTCAGGCGCGGCGAGTGGTCGGTCAGCACCATCCACTCGTGGCCGAGGTCGCGGCCCGCGACCGCCATCTCGCCGATCGAACTGCCACCGTCCGACCAGTCGGAATGGGTGTGGCAGTCGCCGCGCAGCGCCGAGCGCAGGGGCTCGCCGTCCGGCAGCTTCTTCTCGACGATCTTCCCCCGGTACGCCGGGTCGCGGCCGGCCAGTGCGTCCTCGATGACGCCGGCCGTCGCCTTGCCGATGCCGGGCAGCGACGTCAGCGTGCCGTTCTCCGCCATCTGCGCCAGCTGCTCGGCGCCGGTCTTGTCGACGGTCGCCGCCGCGTTCCGGAACGCCCGGACGCGGTAGGTCGGTTCACCCGCGCGTTCGAGCTGGAACGCGATCTCCCGCAACGCCCATGCCGGATCCATGGGACCTGTCTACCCCCTCCGGGGCAGTTGATGCAGCTCGACGTCGGTCAGCACGCCGTTCTCGATGCGGCACGTCTGGTACGTGCAGTACGGCTGACGACGGCGGTCCGTCGGCGAACCCGGGTTGAGCAACCGCAGGCCGGACGGCGCCACCGTGTCCCACGGGATGTGGCTGTGGCCGAAGACCAGCACGTCGGTGTCCGGGAACTGCGCGTCGCACCGCTGCTCACGGCCCTGCTTCGCGCCCGTCTCGTGGATGACGGCCAGGCGGACGCCGTCAAGGTCCGCGCGCGCGATCTCGGGCAGCCGTGCCCGCAGCGCCGGGCCGTCGTTGTTGCCGTAGACGCCGATCAGCCGCTTGCTGCGCTCCTCGAGCTCGTCCAGCAGGGCGACGTCGACCCAGTCGCCCGCGTGCACGACGACGTCGGCCCCGGCCACCTCGGCCCACACCTGCGGCGGCAGCTCGCGGGCGCGGGCCGGCAGGTGGGTGTCCGAGATCAGCAGCAGCCTCATCCGATGGCCTTCAGCACCCGCTCCAGGAACCCGCCGATGTGGTCGCGCAGCAGCGCCGCCGCACCCTCGGCGTCACCCTTCTTCGCCGCCGCCAGCACCGCCCGGTGCTCGGTCCACTCCTTCTTCCAGCTGGGGTTGGCCTCCCAGCCGACGACGCTGATCAGCGCCGCGCGGTCCTTGAGGTCGTCGAGGATGCTGACCAGCAGCGGGTTGCCGCAGCCCGAGTAGAGGGCGCGGTGGAAGCGGCGGTTCAGCAGGCTCAGCGCGGCCTGGTCCTTGTCCGCGATCGCCGTCGACGCCTCCTTCAGCGCCTCGGCCGCGTCTTCGAGCAGCTCGGGGTCGTTCCGCTCGACGGTCCGCCGGACGGCCTCGGGTTCGAGCACCATCCGCACGTCGTAGACGGACTTCGCCAGCTCGGCGTCGACGGTGATCACCGACGCGCCCTTGTACGGGCTGAACGTCACCAGCCCGGAGTTGGACAGCACCTTGAGGGCCTCGCGCACCGGGGTCTTCGACACGCCGAGCCGCGCGGCCAGCTCCGCCTCGACGAGCGGCTGGCCGGGCACCAGTTCCCGGGTCAGGATGCCACGGCGGATCTCCTCCAGGACCACTTCGGTCCGGGAGGCGGGCAGGCTGAACGTCCCGGTCATGGCGCGCTCCCTCGATCTGAAAAGCCCACTCGGTCTGTGAACCCCAATTCAACCAGGCCCCCCGATCGTATATCAGATGCCATACTGGACCGCATGAAGCAACCCGAGGAACTCCGCAGCCACCGGTGGTTCGGCGGCGGCGAACTGCGCAACTTCAGCCACCGCGCCCGCAGCCGCCAGCTCGGCTACAACCCGGAAGAGCACCTCGGCAAACCGGTCATCGGCATCCTCAACACCTGGTCGGACATCAACCCCTGCCACATGCACCTGCGCGAACGCGCCGAGCAGGTCAAGCGCGGCGTCTGGCAGGCCGGCGGCTTCCCGCTGGAGTTCCCGGTCGCCACACTGTCGGAGACCTACCAGAAGCCGACACCGATGCTCTACCGCAACCTGCTGGCCATGGAGACCGAGGAGATCCTCCGGTCCTACCCGATCGACGGCGCCGTCCTGATGGGCGGCTGCGACAAGACCACGCCGGCGCTGCTGATGGGCGCGGCCAGCGCGGGCCTGCCGGCCATCTTCGTCCCGGCCGGGCCGATGCTGCGCGGGCACTGGCGCAACGAGGTCCTCGGCAGCGGCACCGACATGTGGAAGTACTGGGACGACAAGCGCGCCGGGCTGATCGGCGACGCCGAACTGTCCGAACTGGAACGCGGGCTGGCCCGCTCGCCGGGGCACTGCATGACGATGGGGACGGCGTCGACCATGACCTCGGCCGCCGAGGTGCTCGGCGTGACCCTGCCGGGCGCCGCGTCGATCCCCGCCGTCGACTCGGCGCACCACCGGATGGCCGCCGCCAGCGGCGCCCGGATCGTCGGCATGGTCTGGGAGGACCTGACCATCACGCAGGTGCTGGGCAAGCGCGCCTACGCCGACGCCATCACCACCGTGCTCGCCCTCGGCGGCTCGACCAACGCCGTGATCCACCTGATCGCGATGGCCGGCCGCAGCGGGATCGGAGTCTCGCTGGCGGACTTCGACGCGATCGCCCGGCGCGTGCCGGTGCTGGCGAACGTCCGGCCCGGCGGCGACTGGCTGATGGAGGACTTCTACTACGCCGGCGGCCTGCCCGGGCTGCTGTCGCGGCTGACCGACCTGCTGCACCCGGACCGGCTCACCGTCACCGGCCGGACCCTCGGCGAGAACCTCGCGCAGGCGAGCGTGCACAACGACGACGTCATCCGGCCGCGGGACAACCCGGTCGCCGCCGAGGGCGGGGTCGCCGTGCTGCACGGGAACCTGGCGCCGTCGGGTGCGGTCATCAAGCACATCGCCGCCGAGCCGCACCTGCTGACGCACACCGGCCCGGCCGTGGTGTTCGAGAACTACCCGGACCTGAAGAAGCGGATCGACGACCCGGCCATCACCGCGGACTCGGTGCTGGTGCTGCGCGGCTCCGGCCCGCTCGGCGGCCCCGGCATGCCCGAGTACGGGATGCTGCCGATCCCGGCACACCTGCTCGAACAGGGCGTCCGGGACATGGTCCGGATCTCCGACGCGCGGATGAGCGGCACGAGCTACGGCGCCTGCGTGCTGCACGTGGCACCCGAGTCGCACGTCGGCGGCCCGCTGGCGCTGGTCCGCGACGGCGACCTGATCACCTTGGACGTTCCTTCGCGGACCCTGCGGCTCGAAGTGCCCGACGAAGAACTCGAGCGGCGGCGTGCGAAGTGGACCGCGCCGGCACCGCGGTTCGAACGCGGTTACGGCGCGCTCTACAGCGAACACATCACGCAGGCGGACGAGGGTTGCGACTTCGATTTCCTGGCCCGCGCGGGCCACAACCCGGAACCGGATGCCGGCTGAGGTCGTCCCGGTTCACCGATCCGTGACCGTTTCATCCCCCGTTAGGGCGAGTCGTACGGCTTGTCCGGGTGCCCCGTACGCTGAGGCCGTCACCGGCGCGACCCGGCGCCGCGTTGAAGGGGTGGAGAGTTGCCGCACGAACCGCGCTGGCCCGACTCACACGGTGAGCAGACCGACGTCCTCCCGGTCGTCCGGCCCGAACCGGAGCCGGGCCCCGGCGCCGCGTCGAAGCGCTCCTTCCGCACGGCCGGCCTGATCGCCGGCGGGGTGTTCGGGCTGCTCGTCGCGGTCTACGGGATCGACCTGCTGATCAGCCAGGGCAGCGTGCCGCGCGGGGTGACCGTGGCCGGCGTCGACGTCGGCGGGATGGACCGCGAGGCCGCCGAGCAGGAACTGCGCGGGCAGATCGAGCCGCGGCTGACCCGCCCGATCGCCGTCACCGCGGGCGACGTCCAGGACACGCTCTCGCCGACGCTCGCCGGGCTGAAGCTCGACTGGCCGCAGACCCTCGACCAGGCCGGCGAGCAGCCGCTGAACCCGTTCACGCGGCTGTCGTCGCTGTTCTCCAGCCGCGAGGTCGGCGTCGTCAGCCACGCCGACGACGCCAAGCTCACCGCCGCGCTGGAGCAGCTGCGCGGCAAGATCGACCGCGACCCGGTCGAGGGCACCGTGAAGTTCGACGGCGTCGAGCCGGTCGCCGTGCCGCCGAAGGCCGGGCAGAAGCTCGACGTGCCGGCCGCGACCGCCGCCGTCGTCGAGAAGTGGGCGAGCGGGGAAACCCTGGCGCTGCCGGTGACCGGCACGCCGGTCCGCACCACGCCCGAAGGCGTCCAGGCGGCACTCGACGGGTTCGCCCGCCCCGCCGTCTCCGGCCCGCTCGTGGTCAAAGGCGAGGGCAAGAACGCGACCGTGAAGCCGGAAGCGATCGCCGCGGCGATCAGCTTCGAACCGGGCGACGGCGGCGGGCTGATGCCGAAGATCGACAACGCGAAGATCGCCGAGGCCGCCGGGCCACAGCTGAAGTCCACGGAAAAGGAGGGCAAGGACGCGACCATCGTGTTCGAAGGCGGCAAGCCCGCGGTCGACCCCTCCACCGACGGCCGCACCATCGACTGGGACCCCAGCCTCAAGCCGCTGCCCGACGTGCTGAAGAAGACCGACGGGCGCGAGGTCCCGGCGATCTACAAGAACAGCCCGGCGAAGGTCACCACCGACCAGGCGAACCAGCTGGGCGTCAAGGAAGTCGTCGGGGAGTTCACGACCGAGAAGTTCGCGGCCGACTCCGGCGTCAACATCCGGGTCGTCGCGCAGAAGGTGAACGGCGCCATCGTCAAGCCCGGGGAGACCTTCAGCCTCAACGGTTTCACCGGCCCCCGCGGCACGGCCCAGGGGTACGTCGAGGCGGGCGTGATCAAGGACGGCGCTCCCGGGCGCGAGGTCGGCGGCGGCATCTCGCAGTTCGCGACCACGCTGTACAACGCGGCGTACTTCGCCGGGCTGAAGGACGCGGGGCACAAGGAGCACAGCTACTACATCAGCCGCTACCCCGCCGCGCGCGAGGCGACGGTGTTCCAGAACCCCGACGGGTCCAGCGTCATCGACCTCAAGTTCACCAACGACTCGCCGACCGGCATCGCGATCCAGGCGATCTGGACGCCGTCGTCGATCACCGTGAAGCTGTGGGGCACCAAGCGCTACACGGTCGAGTCGATCGAGGGCGCCCGGACCAACCCGAGCGACCCGCCGACCAAGCCGGGCCCGGCGGAGAACTGCCACGCCTCGAACGGCGCCCCGGGGTTCACCACGAGCAACACCCGCGTGCTCAAGGACGCCGCCACCGGCCGCGAGGTCGGCCGCTCGACCCGGACCGTCCACTACAACCCGCAGCCGAAAATCGTCTGCGGGGAAGGTCAGTGACCTCCTAACGGCCGTTCACGCTGGGCGTCCACGGCGGTACCCTGAGTGCCCATGACGGTGCGCGCGGCAGGGTTCCGGGACGTGCTCGGGGTGACCGAATTCCGGGCGCTGTTCTCGGCGCAGCTGGTCTCGGTCACCGGTGACCAGCTGGCGCGGGTCGCGCTGTCGATCCTGGTGTACGACCGCACGAACTCGCCGGGCTGGGCCGCGCTGACCTACGCGCTGACGTTCCTGCCGGACCTCGTCGGCGGCCCGCTGCTGTCCGGGCTGGCCGACCGGTACCCGCCGCGCACGGTGATGGTCCTGGCCGACATCCTGCGGGCGCTCGCGGTGGCCGTGATGGCGGCGCCCGGCCTCCCGCTGCCCGCGGTGGCGGCGCTGCTGGTCGGCGTCCAGCTGTTCAACCCGGTGTGGAACTCGGCGCGGGCCGCGCTGCTGCCGCAGGTGCTGCCCGGCGACGCGTTCGTGCCCGGGATGGGTCTGCTGATGATGCTGGTGCAGGCGGGCCAGGTCGCCGGGTTCGCCCTCGGCGGCCTGCTCGTCGCGGGCCTCGGCACCGGCGGCGCCCTGATGGCGGACGCGGCGAGCTTCGCGGTGTCGGCCCTGTTCCTGGTCAGCGGCGTCCGGCCGCGGCCGCCTCGGGAATCCTCCGGGGTTCGCTGGTGGCGGCACGTGCGCGCGGGCTGGACGGTGGTGGCCGGCGACCGGCGGCGGCTCGCGCTGGTGGCGCTGGGCTGCGTGTCGGGGATCTACATCGCGGGCGAGGCGATCGCCGCGCCGTACGCCGCCGAGCTCGGCGGGGGCGCGGTGGTGGTCGGGTTGCTGCTCGGGGCGTACGCGCTGGGGAACGTGCTCGGCATGGCGGCGTTGTCGCGGATCCCGCCTTCGCGGCGCAGCCGGCTGCTGGGGCCGCTGGCGGTGCTGGCGTGCGCGGCCTTGCTCGGCTGCGCGCTGCGACCGGACCTGGCGGCCACTTTGGCGCTGTTCACCCTGTCGGGGGTGGCCAGTTCGTACAACATGATCGCGAACACGACGTTCGTGCAGCTCACGCCCGACGCCCAGCGCGCGCAGGCGTTCGGGTTCGCGCTGACGGCGCTGCGGGTGTCGCAGGGCCTCGGCGTGGTGCTGGCCGGCCTGGCGGCCGAACGCGCGGCTCCGCACGCCGTGGTGGCCGGTGCGGGTGCGCTGGGCGTCCTGGCCGCACTCGGCGCGGCTCGCCTGTGGCGGCAGGCGCAACCGGATTCCCGGTGACCGGCACCGTTGCCGGTCACCGGGCACGGGTCAGGGCCGCGTCCAATCGGTCGGGCACTGCGGCAGCGCTGGCGCGACGCCGGGACGGGTCCAATCGGTGGGCAGCTCGCGGACGGTCCAGTCGGTGGGCAGTTCGCGGGCGGTCCAGTCCGTCGGCAGCTGCCGCGTGGTCCAGTCGGTCGGGATCGCGCGGGTCCAGTCGGTGGGGAGCTGCCGCGTCCAGTCGGTGGGCCGCTGCGTGCGGCGGCGGGACGGGACGATGTTGGCGTTGGGCAGGAAGTGCGACATGGTTTTCTCCAGTTCGTGAGGGTTCACACACGGTGCGTGATCGAACGGTAGCCTGACCGGCCTAGTGACACACCGCGTTCATTCGGTTACATTGACGATTTCCGCGAAGAGTTCCGTCCTGGGAAGAGGGGCGTTTCGTGGGATTGTCCGGGTCCCAAGGGCGAAAGCCCAGCTCAGAACGTCCACGATCAGGTTTCCGAACGTGGGCGATGTGGAAGCTGGCCACTCCGGTGCTCGGCTACGTCCTCGTCGTCGACGCGCTGGCGTTGATCATGGTCGTCACGACGGCCGCGCTGGTGCCGATCACGGCCCAGGCGCTGCTGTGGTGCGGCTTGATCCTGGCCGGCGAAATCGTGCATCTCGAAGCGGCGCAACGCATCGAGCGCATCCGGGAGCTGGCTGCCGACGGCCGGCCGCACATGCACCTGCAGTCGATCTGGATCTTCGCCGGGCTCCTGCTGCTGCCCCCGCCACTGGCCACTGTGGTCATCGTCGTCAGTTATGCCCATTCGTGGGTTCGCGTCTACAAACGACGCGGCGTAATTCACCGGAAAGTGTTTTCCGGCGCGACGGTGATCCTCGCGTGCGCGGCCGCGGGCGCGGTTCTTTCGGCGGGCACCGGGCACGTGGCGCCGTACGTGCCCTATCTGGACGGTTTCGGCGGGATGACCGCGCTGCTGGTGTCCGGGCTCGTCTACTTCGGCCTGAACTACGTGCTCGTCATCATCGCGATCCTGATGAGCAACCCGGGCAAGCCGCCGCGGCAGGCGTTCGGCAACCCGTCGGACGTGCTGATCGTGCTGGCCGCGGTCGGTGTCGGCTGCGGGATCGCGCTGGTGATGACGGTCCGGCCGTGGCTGCTGCCGGTGCTGATGGTGACGCCGGTGGCGCTGCACATCGGCCTGCTGCTCCCCCAGTTCCAGGCGGCGGCGCGCACCGACTCGAAGACCGCGCTGCTGGCCCCGGAGTTCTGGGTCGAGCTGGCCCGCAACGAGCTGGCCCGCGCGGCGGAGCTGTCCTCGACGGCGGGCGTGCTGATGATCGACATCGACCACTTCAAGGCCATCGACGACGGCAACGGCCACCTGGCGGGCGACGAGGTCCTGCGCGCGGTGGCGGCGGCGATCCAGGGCTCGGTCCGCGGCGGCGACTACGTGGGCCGCTTCGGCGGCGACGAGTTCGTGGTCCTGCTGCCGGGCACGACAAGCACGGAGATAGCGTCGGTGGCCGACCGCATCAGGACGGCGATCGCCCGCATCGAGGTCCCGGTCCCGGTGATCCGCCCGGGCAAACCCGAGGTGATCACCGGTCTGACGGCATCGATCGGCGCGGCGGTGTACCCGGAAACGGCCACGGAGTACACGATGCTGCTGCAGGCAGCGGACGACGCGGTGTTCGAGGCCAAGGCGGGCGGCCGCGACCGCGTGGTCCTGGCGACCGCCCGCACGGAACTGACCCGCCCGGAGATCCCGGACGCCCTCTGACTCGAGGGTCCGCCTACGGCAGCGTCGCCAGCGACGCTTCGAGCGTGGCCTCCGAGAGTTCGTCGTCCACCATGTTCCCCGCCAGGTAAGCGCCGTACGCGGGCAGGTCGAGGTGCGCGTGCCCGCAGAGCGCCGTCAGGATCACCTTCTCCTCCCCCGTTTCCTTGCACCGCAACGCTTCCCGGATGCACGCCGCCAGCGCGTGCGTCGGCTCGGGGGCCGGGATGATGCCCTCCGATCGCGCGAACCGCACGCCCGCCGCGAAGCACTCCTGCTGGCCGATCGCGAGCGCCTCGATCAGGCCCAGCTCGTGGATGTGGGAGATGAGCGGTGACATCCCGTGGTAGCGCAGGCCGCCCGCGTGGATCGGGTCCGGGATGAACTCGTGCCCCAGCGTGTGCATCTTCAGCAACGGCGTGAGGCCGGCGGTGTCGCCGAAGTCGTACGCGTACTTGCCGCGCGTCAGCGACGGGCACGCGGCCGGCTCGACCGCGCGGATCACCGGGTCCATCCGGCCGGCCAGTTTCTCGCGCAGGAACGGGAAGGCCAGGCCGCCGAAGTTGGAGCCGCCGCCGGTGCAGCCGACCAGGACGTCCGGGGTGTCGCCCGCCAGCTCGAACTGGCGAAGCGCCTCCTCGCCGATGACCGTCTGGTGCAACAGGACGTGGTTGAGCACGCTACCCAGCGCGTAGCGGGTGTTCTCGTCCTGTGCCGCCTGCTCGACGGCCTCGCTGATCGCGATGCCGAGGCTGCCCGTCGAGTCGGGGTGCTGCTTGAGGATCGCGCGGCCGGACTCGGTCAGCTCCGACGGGCTCGGGTGGACCGTCGCGCCGAACGTCTCCATCATCAGCTTGCGGTAGGGCTTCTGGTCGTACGACGCGCGCACCTGCCAGACCTCGCACTCGAGGCCGTACTGGGCGCAGGCGAACGCGAGCGCGCTGCCCCACTGCCCGGCGCCGGTCTCGGTGGTCAGCCGCCTGACGCCTTCGGCCGCGTTGTAGAACGCCTGCGGCACCGCGGTGTTCGGCTTGTGCGAGCCGACCGGGCTGACGCCTTCGTACTTGTAGTAGATCCGCGCCGGCGTGCCCAGCGCCCGCTCCAGGCGGCGCGCGCGGAACAGCGGCGACGGGCGCCAGAGCCGGTAGACCTCCCGGACCTCCTCCGGGATGTCGACATAGCGATCAGTCGTCACTTCCTGGGCGATGAGCGCCTGCGGGAAGAGCGGAGCCAGGTCCTCCGGCCCGACCGGCTCGCGGGTGCCGGGGTGCAGCGGCGGCGGTGGCGGCTCGGGCAGGTCAGGGATGACGTTGTACCACTGGGTCGGGAGATCGGCTTCGTCCAGGACGTATTTGGTCTGTTCAGCCATCACGCCTCCTTGGTCGGCACCCCAACCTAGGACGCTCCCGGCCCCGGAGCCAGTACGGTGACCGGGGGTTTCGAGCTGTCGACCCCGACGGCCACCCGGCCGTGGACATCCCGGAAAGGGCGTGGCGATGACCGGCCTCCCGATGTGGCACCCGCCGGCCGGCCGCGGCCCGGGCCTGGTGCTGATCCAGGAGATCTTCGGCCTGGACGACTACCTCCGCTCGGTGGCGGCCGGCCTGGCGGCCGCCGGGTACGTGGTGGCGGTACCGGAACTGTTCCGGCGGATCGCGCCGGGCTGGTCCTCGACGCACGACGAAGCCGGCTTGGCAGCGTCGGCGGAGGTCGCGGCTTCCTTCGACCCGGCGCTGGGGCTGTCGGACGTGCTCGACACGATCGCCCACCTGCGTGCGCTGCCCGAAGTTTCGGGCGGGGTGGGAGTACTGGGCTTCTGCCTGGGCGGCTCGCTGGCCTTCGCGGCGGCGGCCGCGGGCGACCCCGACGTCGCGGTGTCCTTCTACGGCTCGAAGGTGGCGGGGCAGATCGCGGACCTCTCGCGGGTTTCGTGCCCGATCCAGTTCCACTTCGGCGGCCAGGATCCGTACATCCCGCGGTCGGACGTGGCCGTGGTGGAGGCGGCCGTGGCGGCGCACCCCGGCGCGGAGATCCACGTGCAGGAGGAGGCGGGCCACGCGTTCCACAACCACGTGGCCCCGATGTTCCACCACCCCGAGGCGGCGGCCCGCGCGTGGGAACTGACGACGGAATTCCTGCGGCGGACCTTGCCGGCGTGAACGCGAGCGCGTTCACGACCCGCCGGACGTCCCCGTGATACTGGTGATCTGGTCGAGGCGCTCCTGGATCGCCCTAGTCTGAGGGTGGTCGGCGCCCAGGACTTTTCCGAAGCCGGTTCGCGCCTGCTGCAGGAGGGAAAGGCCGCCGCCGAGGTCGCCTTCGAGCACGTGGGCCATGCCGAGTCCGAAGAGGGAACCGAGCAGGTCGGGGTGCTCGTCGCCGAGGATGCGCCGTCGACGCGCGACGACGTCCGTCCAGAGCCGCAGCGCCTTCGCGGAGTCGCCGCCCGCGAAGCAGGCCGTGGCCACGTTGTCCTTGGAGACCAGGGTGTCCGGGTGGTCGGCGCCGAGGATCCGTTCCCGGTCGGCGGCCACGGCCTCGGCCATCGCCCGGCCCTCGTCGAGGCGACGGGCGTTCAGGTAGGCGTGCGCGAGGTTGTTCCGGGTGACGAGCGTGGCCGGGTTGTCCGGCCCCAGGATCCTCAGCCGATCGGCGAGGAGTTCCTCGTGCAACGAGATCGCGGTGGCCAGGTCGCCGGCTGATTCGCAGGCGTTCGCAACGTTGTTGCGCAAGGTGAGCGTTTCCGGGTGGTCCGTACCGAGGACTCGTCCGGCGTCCGCGAGCGCAGTCCGGTGCAGGGCGAGTGCGGTCGCGATGTCGCCGGCACTCTCGTGCGCACCGGCGAGGTTGCTGAGGTACCTGATCGCGTCCGGATGGTCTTCACCCAGCACACGTACCGCTTCGGCACGGACGTCCTGGTGGATGGGGAGCGCCTTCGCCACATCGCCGGCGTCGAGCCAAACGCCGGCGAGCTGGCTCCGGGAACCGAGGGTGGTCGGGTGACCGGGCCCCAGCAATCGCTCGAGAGCCACCACACCGGCTTCGAGCAGGGCGATCGCACCCTCCATATCACCCGCCGTCGCCAACGCCTGGGCCAGGTTCACGCGGCAAGCGAGCGTGCCCGGGTTGTCGGAACCGAACATCTTCTCGTGGTCGAGCAGCAACTTCCGGTACGTGCCGATGGCTCGTGTGAGGTCACCGGATCGGTAATGCGCGGAAGCCAGTGCTCCCCGGCAAAGCCACGTCAACGTGTGGTTGTGCCCCAGGACCCGCTCGCAGTCCGAAACGATCTTCCGGTGCTCGTCGATGGCCTCCGCCACCCGGCCCGCCGACATGGTCGCTCCGGCGAGCCGCCTCCGGCAGTTGAGCGTGTCGGGGTGGAGTGGCCCGGATATCCGGATGCGGGTCCGCAGAATGCCGGTGTAACCGGCGATGGATTCCGCGAGTTCACCCTTCGATTCGTGGACGCCGGCGAGGTCTTCGCGAGCCGCAAGGGAATCCGGGTGCTCTTCGCCCACGACCCGTTCGAAGGCATCGGCGGTCTCCTGGTGCAGTGCGGCAGCACGGGTCAGATCACCGAGCTGCGCGTAGGCCGACGCGAGTTTGGCCTGGGACTTCAGCGTGTCGCGGTGCTCATGCCCCAGAACCCGAGTGCGCTGCGCAAGCGTCGACTCGTAAAGCGAGATGGCGCGGGCGAAATCGCCGTCGGATTCGTAGCAGCTGGCGAGACTGCTGCGGCACGTGAGTGTCGTCGCGTGGTCAGGACCGACCAATCGCTCGTACTGCGCGAGCACGGCCTCGTTCAAAGGTATGGCCCTCGCGAGATCACCGGCCGAGTGGTAGGCGACCGACAAGTTGTTGCGGACGCCCAAGAGGTCGGGGTGCTCGGACCCGAGCATACGTTCGCCATCGGCGAGGACGTCCTCGAACATCTGGATGGCGCGGTCGAGTTTGCCCGCGACTTCATAGGCGCTGGCCAGGTGGCTTCGTACCGCCAGGGTCGACCGGTCATCGTCGCCGAAGATCCGGCGGCTGCTGCGCAAGCACCGTTCGAACAGGTCAGTGGCCCCGCCGAGGTCACCCTGGTCGCGCAGGAAGCTCCCCGCGCTGATCAAGAGCCGGCAGGTGTCGGCGAAGTCGGTTTCCGGTTCGGCGAAGCCGAAGAGAGCCTGGGCGTGCGGCAGCACGGCGGTGTACCGCGCCCAGGACCGGGGATCGCGGAAGTCGTGGCCGGCGAGGCTGTCGGAAAGCCGGGTGGTGGCGGCCGCGCGGGCGTCGGCGATCTGCTCGGGCTGCCGGTGGGGGTCGGCCGGATCCGGCGTGCGGGTGACGGCCTGGACGAGCCGGTGGACGGCGATGTCGTCGGCGGTCAGCTTGACCATGCTGAAGGCGTGGAGCCGGCCCAGGGCGTCGAGGGTGCCGGGACCTTCGCCGTCGAACAGCCGGCGCGGAATGCCGACCGCGGCGTACCAAGCCAGCTGACGCAGCAACGCCCCGGCCGCCGGGGTGTCCGCGAGGCGGTCGAAGGTGACATGCCAGACCCGGGCCATGGTCCGCTGCGCGTCCCCGCCTTCCCCGGCCGCGGCGAACATCCGCGCGGGGTACTGGGCCAGCAGTTCGAGGTAGGCGGCCGGCGTGATGCGCGTCTGCGCGAGGTAAGCACCGGCCTGCTCGACGGCCAGGGGCAGCCAGCCCAGCTCCTCGCACAACCGCGTGGCGGACGGGATGTCCGCCTCCGGCCAGTCCGCGACGACGACGCGCGTCAGCAGTTCCTCGGCGTCGCCGGACGGGAGCACGTCGAGGGCGAGGGTGGCCATGCCCCGCCAGCCGGTGCGTTGCCGGGCGGTGATCACGACGGTGCCGGAGGAAACCCGCGCGAGCACCGCCTCGGCGTCGGCGGGTGTGGACAGATTGTCCAGGACGAGCAGCCAGCCGGAGGTGCCGCCCAGCCACCGGACGGCCATCTCGACGCGCTCGCTGACGGGCAGGCTGCCGGCGTCCGGCGCAACGGCCACGGCGAGCTCGGCCAGCCCGGCCCGGATCGCGGCGGGGGTGTCGGCCGTGATCCACCAGATGAAGCGGTACCGCTCGGCGTTGAGGTGCGCGTACCGCGCGACGAGGGTGCTTTTGCCGACCCCGCCGAGGCCGTGCACAACCGCGGTCGGCCCTTCACGGAGGAGGTGGTCCAGCTTGTTCAGCTCCACGGAGCGACCGACGAAGAGCCTGGACGCGGCCGGCACGCGCCCGACGGGCGGCGTGGGATCGGTTCGGCGACCGTGGAAGTGCACGCCTCCCGTGATCGTTCCGGCCTGGACCACGGATCCCGACACGAAACCGCCGACGGTGTTCACGACCTCAGGCTCAGTCACCGCCCGAGTATCGCCCATGGCGGGCAGTTGTTCCCGCGATACTCGAGCGCAGCGGGCAACGCCCGCGCGGCCGGAGTTGCCGTCCGAACCGGTCAGCCGGCGCGACCCAGGCTGCGCCGGGCGTACTCACCCAGCGTCAGCTCCTCGGACACGCAGCCCTGGTAGAAGCGAACCCGGCCGGGCTCACCGGACAGCCGCTCCCACGCCGCGCGGCCCGCGGTCTCATCCAGTTCGGTCAACAGCGTCGCCGCGTACGCGCGGCCTGCCGGTGTCCCCTCCACGAGCACCCGCTCGAGCAACGGCGCCGCCTCTGCGCCCCGTTGAGCCAGGTGCCAGTAGGCGGCCGTGCTCGGGTCGATGGCTCCGGCGAAGCCTCGGCCGCCGAAGGACAGCAGGCGGGCCGTCATCAGCTCTGTCAGCGCTTCGGTGTCGTTCATCGTCCGACCAGATTGACACATGTCCGGTGTCGGATCCGGTGTGCGCCGTTCGTGGACGGGTTAACGGCCGCCACGAAGGCGCCGCCGATGATCACAGGAGACCGAGATGCCGCACGCGGAACCCGTCGCCCGCCGGATGTACGACCTGGTCGAACCGCTCGGCCTGGTGCCCTACTTCGCCGACGAGTCCGACGAGGCGCTGATGGCCCTCGGCCTGCGCAATTCGTGGGACGCCTACTTCGCCGGCCGCGCCGCGCCGCTCGGCCGCGGGGTGCCCGCCCAGGTCATCCACGCCGTCTTCTTCAACTTCGCCCCCGGGGAGGTTGCCCGTCACCTGCCGCGGGTCTGGGAGCTGACCACGCCCGAGGCCGCGCTGGCCGCCCGCGAGCGGGGGTGCGTCGCGGGGATGCGTCGGATCCTCGGCGACCTCGCCGACGGCCCCGGCGTCGCCCGCGCCGCCGACCTCCTGCTCAAGGCGGCGACCAGCGCGCCGGTCGAGGGACGCGCCCTCTACGCCGCCCTGCGCGCGGTCGAAGTGCCGCAGGAGCCTGTAGCGCGGCTGTGGCACGCGGCCACCCTGCTGCGCGAGCACCGCGGCGACGGCCACACCGTCGCGTTGGTGGCCGAGGGCATCGGCGGGACGGAAGCGCACGTGCTCCACGCCCTGTCCGTCGACGTCCCGGCGAAGGACTTCGGCCGGGTCTGGCACCTCCCGGCGGCCCAGCTGGACGCCGTCATCGACGGCATGCGCGACCGCGGTCTCGTCGGCACCGACGGCTGGCTCACCCCCGCCGGCCGGGCCGCGAAGGACCGCGTCGAGGCGCTGACCGACCGGCTCGCCGAGGCGCCCTACAACGTGCTGAGCCCGACCGAACTCGACCGCCTCGTCGCCGACCTCGAACCGATCTCGGCCGCTTTGCGCGCGGTCTTCCCGATGTAGCACGGACACCACAGGCCGGATTTCCCGGGTATTCCGTGAAGATTTCACCCTGTTTCACTCAGCCGGGAAATCCACCCGTTGAGGCCAGCGTTCTCACCGTGAGCAAGCTATAGGCTGGTGCGGATAATGGCTCACACAGGGGATGTGATCAATTCGTGACGACCATGGAAGCCGGCGAATCGGCCAGGCTGCTCGAAAAACTGGCCTCGCCGCTCGTCGGGAACTGCCCGGATCTCGACCTCCAGAAGTCTCTCGTCGCCGCATTGGAGGAAGGGATCGAGAAAGACCGGAAGTTCGACAGGCACGTTCTGTTCGTCGGCGCTTTCGAACTGCCCGGCATCCCCGAATCGGAGGGAGCGCTTTTCGACACCCTCCAGCTGATCAACCTGCCGTCGAGTTACGAAGCCGAGGGCACGGCGGTGCCCATCCACGCTCTCGCCACCAACCAGAACGGGTTCTCACTGGCGCAGGCGGTCGGCGCCGAACGGCACCTCGTCCGCTACACCCTGCTCACCATGAGCGCCGCCCACCAGCTCGAATACCTGCGCCGAAGCGGGTTCGTCGGCAAGGAGTGGAAGGTCCTCGTCGAGATCCACTACTACCGGCGACGCCAGGGTGTGGGGCGGGACATGCTGCACAAGGACACGTTCGGGGAGACGCTGTTCGTCAACCTCAACTACGACACCGACGTCGACATCCCCGGGCCCGAATACATCCTCAACCCCACGGTGGTCCCGGAACACGAGGAACAGATCAAGCAGTCCCTGCCGCCGGAATTCCTGAACGACCTGCGGTGGGTGCGCGGCCGGCTGGGGAAACCGGCCGAAATCGGCATCGCGCCGATCAGGCCGAACCAGTTCGTCGCGTTCGTGGACGAGGCCATCCACCACATGAGCCCGCAGCTCGGCGGGCGGACGGTGTCGGGCAAGGAACTCGCCGCGTTCCTCGCCAAGACGTACGGCCAGGACATGGTGCAGGACGCCGGCGCCGCCCGGAAGGCGTTCCACGAGGGGTGCTCGGGTGTCGGCGGCTTCCTCCGCTCCCTGTGGAACGACACCACACCGTTCTCCAGCTACCTGAAGGTCGTGCCCGCCGAGGACGCGACCACGTGGTTCAACCTGATGGAACTCGCCGAAACACCGGGCACCCAAGCCGACCGGCTGACCCTGCTCGACGCCGGCCTGAGCAACGACGTCATCGACGAGCTGCTCGACGAAAACTGGCCCGGGTACCGGAACGTGACCATCCCGAAGGCCGCCCAGGTGCCCGCCGACGCCCCGCTCAAGCGGCAGGCCAGCGCAGACGCGCTCAACAAGCGGGTGCCGCCGCCGGCCACCGGTGACCGGCGGTTCTTCCGGACCTGGGTGCGGGTCGTCAGGGCCTGAGCTGGTCGCGGCGCCGGGTGAGGGACGCGGTTTCGGCGGTGTTGCCCGCCAGCTCGATGGCTCGGTCGTACGCCGCGCGGGCCTCCTGGCTGCGGCGGAGGCGGCGCAGCAGGTCCGCGCGGGTGGCGTGGTAGGCGTGGTAGCCGGCGAGCTTGTCCCCCAGCCGGTCGACCGCCGCCAACGCCACCTCCGGGCCGTCGAGCTCGGCGACCGCGACGGCCCGGTTGAGGGCGACCACCGGCGACCGGTCGAGCCGGACGAGCTGGTCGTAGAGCGCGAGGATCTGCGACCAGTCGGTGTCGCGCATGTCGCGGGCGGACGTGTGCACGGCGTTGATCGCCGCGAGGACCTGGTAGCGGCCCGGGGCCACCCCGGACGCCAGCCGCGCGCGCACCAGCCGGTGTCCCTCGGCGATCAGCGTCGTGTCCCACGCGCCGCGGTCCTGCTCGTCGAGGGCGACCAGCTCGCCGGCCGCCGAGACGCGGGCGCGGCGGCGGGCTTCGGTGAGGAGCATCAGCGCCAGCAGCCCGGTCACCTCGCCGTCGTCCGGCAGGAGGGCGTGGATCAGGCGGGTGAGGCGGATCGCCTCGGCGGTCAGATCGCGGCGCACCGGGTCGGTGCCCGGGCCGGTCGCCAGGTAGCCCTCGTTGAACACCAGGAACAGCACGGTGAGCACGCCGTCGACGCGGGCCGGGAGGTCCTCGGCGGACGGCACGCGGTAGGGGATGCGGGCCGCCTTGATCTTGGCCTTCGCGCGGGTGATCCGCTGTCCCATCGCGGCTTCGGCGACCAGGAACCCGCGGGCGATCTCGGGCATCGTCAGGCCGCCGACCATGCGCAGCGTCAGCGCCACGCGGGCGTCCATCGCCAGCGCCGGGTGGCAGCAGGTGAAGATCAGCCGGAGCCGGTCGTCGTCGATGGCGCCGGGAGGCTCCGGCGGGTCGTCGGCGTACCCCACGTGAGCCTCCTTGTGCTTGTCGTCGCGCTTGCTCTCGCGCCGGATCCGGTCGATGGCCTTGCGGGTGGCGGTGGTGGTCAGCCAGGCGCCGGGGCTGGGCGGCACGCCGTCGGCCGGCCAGCGCTCGACGGCGACCGCGAACGCCTCGGCCGCCGCCTCCTCGGCGACGTCGAGGTCGCCGAACCGCCTGGTCAGGGCGGCCACCACGCGCGCCCACTCGTCACGGTGGGCCCGGGTGACCGCTGCTTCGACGTCGCTCACCGGAACGGCCGCACCTCGATCTTGCGGTCACAGACCTTGGACGCCTCCGCGGCGAGCTTGAGCGCGACGTCCAGATCGGGCGCCTCCCACACCCAGACGCCGGCCAGGTACTCCTTCGACTCCACGAAGGGCCCGTCGCTGATCACCGCCTGCTCGCCCCGGTTGTCGACGACGGTGGCCGCGTCGGTGTCCGCGAGCCCGCCGGCGAACACCCAGTAGCCCTCGGCGATCAGCCGTTCGTTGAACTCGCTGATGGCCGGCTGCCGGTCCGTGCTGCCGGGGTTGCTCTTGTCGTCGATCACCGAAACCAGGTACTGCATCCGAACTCCCTGTGCTCATTGGACGGCTTCACCACTGCTACGAACACCGCTGCCCCGATCCGACACCGCCGCCCGGATTATTTCGGAGGACCTTCCCGCGGCGCGATGCCAAGCTGTACTGCATGGGCTCGGACTGGTCGTGGACGTTGACACTCCCCGCCGGCGCGGTGGACGCGGCGGCCGTCGAGCGGCTGCTGGCGACGGCCGGCACGTTCGGGCTGGTCCCGGACCGGCCGGGCGGCGGGATCAACGGCTTCGACAGGGCGCCGGGGCGCGAGGGCGAACACCGGGTGCACGACCGGCACCAGCTGGTGCGGGGGCTGGCCACCGGATCCTGGGCCACCAACCTGTGGATCGGGGCCGACGTCGACGTCTGGCTGTCCACCAGTCCGGGCGCCTGGGACGAGGTGTACCTGTCGCTGAACTCGTGCTACTGCAGGCGGTCCCCCGACGCGCGGGCGGACCCCTTCCGCGCGCTGCACCGGCGGCTCACCGAGCTGTGGGTGGCGCTGGCGGACGAGCTCGGTGCGGTGTTCGGCCGGGTCGAGGACGAGTGGTCGCTCGAGCAGATCTGGGCCGAGCTGCGCGATCCGCGGTCAGACAGCACCCCACCGCCTCCGGGGGCCTGGCCGGAGTGGCTGAGCTGGTCGACCTACTTCGACGCCGGCCGCTTCCGGGCGCTGCCGCCCGTCCCGGCGGAGCTCGGCGCGCGCGTCCGGCGGACGCCCGGTGCGGCCGCGGTGATCGAACTGTTGGACGACCCGGCCGCGGTCGATCCGGTGCGGTTCGCCCGGCTGCACCAGGTCCTGGCTACCCGCGGCTGACCCGTTCGGCACGCCGGCGCTCGGCAACGCGTTCCTCCAGGTCCGCGAACCACTGGCGCCCGGGCCGGCCGCAGCTGTCGCGGATTTCGTGCTTGAGCTCGGACGTGTTCGCGTTGAGCGTCCGCACCATGGTCAGCCCCTGGTCGACCTGGACCCGCAGTTCCCCGTGGGACCGGGCCAGCTGCGCCGCGGCCGCGCAGCTCGGCGCGCGCCTGCCGGCCGCCCGGCAGCCAGTTCGGGGAGGTGAGCCGCGCGCGGCGCACCACGTACGACATCGTGCGGAGCGAATCCTGGGCGGACTGGTACGCCACGTGCGCGGTGTCGGCGCACTGGTAGGACTCGCGGTGGAAGATCCGCAGGGCCGGGAACGCGACGTCGGCCCGGCTCGCGGGCGGGCCGGGCGCACGGGCGCGGAGTTTCGCCAGCCGTGCCTGCACCTGCTCGGCCTGCCGGCGCACCCGCTCGTTTTCCGCGCGGACGCGGCGCAGAGCGCGATCGGCGTCCTTGGCCGCGACGCGGACCTGCTCGACGGTGACGCGTTCCGGGCGGCGGTCCCACCGCGCGACCGCGACGAGCACGGCGATCCCGGCCAGCGCCCCGAAGACGAAGATCGGCATCCCGTCCGCGATGACGAAGTCGGTGCGCCCGGCCCGGGCCAGCTGCGCGAAGACGACGACGTTCACCGCCGCGAGCAGGATCGCGGCCCGGCCCAGCAGGCCGAGCCACCGTTTCCCCGGCCGGACCGAGCCGCCGCGGAGCCGGCCGTCGCGGGCCAGGACGAATCGGACCAGCAGCAGCGCGAGCAGCGGCGAGCCGATCATGGCCCACCGCCATTCCGCGAGGTACGGCGTCAATGCGGGCGCGCCGCTGGTGGCGATGCGCGCCGCGATCGCCGGGGCCGCCAGCACCATCGTCAGCGGCAGGCCGCCGAACACGGCCAGGACCACGGCGGCGCACCCACCGCAGCCGTTGCGGTTACCGGCCACGGATCACCGACGCCCGCTCGGTGACTTCCGCTTCGCCGGTGGCCCCGGTTTCCGGGCGCCCGAGGGCCGCGCGGCCGGTGCGCGCGCGGTGGCACCGGCCCCGTTGAGCACCTTGTCGATGACGACCGCGACCCCGCCCGTGAGGTCGGTGTGGTGCTGGACGAGCATCGTGGTGAAGTGCTGGGTCAGCTCGATGTAAGCCCGCCGTTCCGCCAGGGCCAGCCCCGGCTTGACCGTCTCCGCCTGCATGTTGACCATGCACCGGCGGATGTCCTGGGCGCTGAGGCCGGCCTGGCCGAGCCCGTCCTGCATCTGCCGCAGGGACGCCGAGGACTCCTGCCGGCGCGCCTCGAGCCGGGCGGCGAGCTTTCGAGTGGTCCACCTCCGCTGCCGGCGCCTACGCTGAGGCCCGATCGACCGGACACACACGCGGAGGACTGCGCCATGCCCCATGCCGTCGACTTCGGGACCGTATCGACCACCGGCCTGGAGACGTCACCGGTCGCCGACGCGCTGGCCGGCCTGCGGGCCAACGAGGCCCGGTACTACAAGAACAAGTACGACCACGTGTTCACTGTCGAGCCCGCGGCCGACGCCCGGCCGACGATCGACTGGGTGCACCGGATCCTCGAGGAGGAGCGCGGCATCGTGATCGCCTCGCGCCCGCTCGAGGCGACCGCGTTCCAGGTCGAGAACATCCGGATGGCTTACGTGTTCTACGAAAGCGGCCTGTCGATCAACGTGATGTACACCGTCGACGACGGCGGGAAGCGGGCGGTCGGGTTCAAGCTTTCGGACGGGATGGAAGTGCCGGAGGAGCTGTCGTCGTTCAAGTTCGCGCGCCAGAAGTCCAAACTGGCCGGCACGATCCGCGGCTCCTACTTCGTCATCAAGGGCGAGTACTGAGGGCATGGAGCGTCGCCCGGGGCCCCGGCCCCGCGGCCCCGCCCCGACCCCACAACCTCCGGGAGCGGCACAGGAAACCCCCCCCGGTCAGGTGGGGCGGGCGCAGCGACACCACGACCCCGGCGGAA
>NZ_JBFBBT010000019.1:78762-185340 GCF_040682815.1 Amycolatopsis sp. NPDC051102 | reverse complement strand
AATCTTGCGCTGCTCTCTCGCGTTGCGCTGTGTGTTGCGGGCCCGGCTCAAAGTGATTTGACGGCCTCAGGCGACGGGATGACCACCCCGCTCCTCTATTGGGTCAAGGCAGCGACGTCCCTCGCCCGGCTGAAGCGGGCCGCGGAGGCTAGTCGATGAAGCGGGACCAGAACGGGATGTAGCGAGGGCCGTCCGGCGGCGCTGTGCTGATTCCGCCCGTCGCGAACTCGCGGTGCAGGTAATCCCGCAGGTCAGAGCCGTACACGATGATGTCCGTCTGGTACACCGACAGGACCGGGTAACCCACCGTGTCCGGCAGGCCGGGCAGGTACCGGTGCCCGCACACCGGCACCAGCTGTGGCACGTCGGCCAGGCGGCGGCGCGCTTCGCGGACCGCGTCCTCCGGGCCAACCGGGCGCGTGCCCCAGTCCGGGAGCCAGAAGCCGTTGTGCTCGACGTCGTACAGCACTCCGTCGACCGGCCATGCCAACCGTTTGCGCAGCTGTTCCGGGTTGCCGCAGCGCCAGTCGGGCCAGCGGTCGCCGATCGGGACGCCGGCTGACAGGAACGTGCGGTGGTCCGCCGCGAAGCGGAAGCCGAACCGGTGCTCGACGTCGTCGAGCTCGGTTTCGCTCAGTCCGGGACGCACGGGTTCCCGGAGGTTCTCCTGCAGGTGCCGCGCCTCCTCCGGAGTGAGGGCGCCGGCCGGTTGGACGGGGGTCATGGCCCGAGCCTAAGCGGCGGCTCACCCGCCCGCGCGTCCTTTTTCGTGCCGACCTGGGTGACCCTTAAGGGGTGAGTTTGTTCTCTCATCGGGCGCATCGCGGAACAGAGCGTGAACGCGTGTAGTTCACTCATGCCGTGACTTCTCCACGACCGCAGAGCCGCGTGCGCGCCCCCGAGCTGCGCGGCGACGTCTGGCTGAACACCGGCGGCCGCCCGATCACCCTCGCCGAGCTGCGCGGCCGCGTCGTCCTGCTGGACTTCTGGACCAGCGGCTGCATCAACTGCCTCCACGTGCTCGACGAGCTGCGTCCCCTGGAGGCCGAGTTCGCGGACGTGCTGGTCACGATCGGTGTCCACTCGCCGAAGTTCCTGCACGAGGGCGAGCGCGCCTCGATCGAGGCCGCGGTCCGCCGCTACGACGTGCACCACCCGGTCGTCAACGACCCGAAGATGGAGCTGTGGTCGCAGTACGCCGTCCGCGCGTGGCCGACGCTGGTGGTAATCGACCCCGAGGGGTACGTCGTGCACGTCGCCGCCGGCGAAGGGCACGAAGAGGCGCTTCGCCGCGTCATCGCCGACCTGGTCACGAAGCACGAAGCCAAGGGGACGCTGCGCCGCGGCGGCAGCCCGTACGTGCCGGTCGAGGAGCAGCCCGCCGAGCTGCGGTTCCCGAGCAAGGCCGTCGCGACGGCCGAGGGGCGCGTGCTGGTCGCCGACACCGGGCACCACGCGATCGTCGAGTTCGCTTCGGACGGCGAGACCGTCATCCGCCGCTTCGGCAGCGGGGCCCGCGGTGGCCAGGACGGCCCGTTCGACATCGCGACCTTCGCCGAGCCGTCGGGCATCGCGCTGCTGCCGTACGACGTCGCCGAGCGCGTCGGCTACCACGCCGTCGTCGCCGACACGGCCGGTCACCGGCTGCGTGGCCTCGACCTGATCACCGGCGAGGTGACGACGGTCGCCGGCACCGGCGCGCAGTGGCGCAGCGGGCCGGACTCCGGCAAGGGCGTCGAGGTCGACCTCACCAGCCCGTGGGACGTCGCCTGGTGGGGCCCGGCCGGCGGGGTCGTCGTCGCCATGGCGGGCAACCACACGCTCAGCGTCTTCGACCCGGTCGGCGGCACGATCCGCCGCTTCGCCGGGACGACCGTCGAAGGACTGCGCGACGGCGATGTCAGCGAAGCGTTCTTCGCGCAGACGTCCGGCCTCGCCGTCGACGGCGACAAGCTGTGGCTCGTCGACGCCGAGACGTCGGCGCTGCGCTGGCTCGAGCCCGACGGCGAGTCGTTCACCGTGCAGACGGCGATCGGCGTCGACCTCTTTTCGTTCGGCCACACCGACGGCCCGGCCGACGAGGCGCTGCTCCAGCACCCGCTGGGCTTGGCCGTGCTGCCCGGCGACAAGATCGCCATCGCCGACACCTACAACGGCGCGGTCCGCCGCTTCGACGTCTTCACCCGCCAGGTGACCACCATCGCCACCGGGCTCGCCGAGCCGCAGGGCCTGCTGCTGCACGACGGCGAGCTGCTGGTCGTCGAGTCGGCGGGCAACCGGATCGGCCCGCTGCCGGCCGCTGAGCCGACGGTCGTGGCCGGCGACGCGCACGCCGTGCGCCGCCCGCCGACGGTCCTGGCGCCGGGCGAAATCGACTTTTCGGTCGTGTTCACGGCGCCACCCGGCGAGAAGCTGGACGACCGCTTCGGCCCGTCGACGCGGCTGGAGATCAGCGCGTCACCGCCATCGCTGCTGGTCGACGGCGGCGGTACCGGCACGGACCTGAGCCGCAAGATCCGCCTCGCCGCGGGCGAAGGCGTGCTGCAGGTCGTCGCGCAGGCGGCGAGTTGCGATGACGGCGGCGAGCACCCGGCGTGCCGGATCACCCGGCAGGACTGGGGCGTGCCGGTGCGGCTCGAGAGCGGTGGCGCGAGTGAGTTGAGCTTGGTCATGGCCGGTGCGCCGCGGACTGCCGAGTAACATGCAGGCCGTGTCTGACGGGCCGAAACTCCAGATCCAGATGCTGCATGATCGCGTGCTCGTGCGGCTTTCGCCGGAAGAAGGGGAGCGCCGCAGCAGCGGCGGCATCGTGATCCCCGCGACGGCGCAGGTCGCGCGCCGGCTCGCCTGGGGTGATGTACTGGGCGTGGGCAACAGTGTGCGGAACGTCAAGACGGGCGACCGCGTGCTCTTCAACCCGGAGGACCAGCTCGAGGTCGAAATCCAGGGCGAAGGGCACCTGGTGATGCGCGAACGCGACATCCACGCGGTGGCGACCGAGCAGACCGAGCACGGGACGGGGCTGTACCTGTAGGTCGGGTCCCGCGGAAGGCAGGGGCGTGGCAGACGAAGAGGTGACCGAGCGCGCCGACGTGCGCGAACCCGGCCGCACGGACGCGTCGACCGGGCCCGCGGTCGTCGAAGGAACCCCGGCGGCCGAGGTGTGGCCCGACGCCCAGCCGGAGCTGCCGGCGGTGGAGCCGGTTAACGCCGCCGAGACCGCGCCGGAGTTGCCGAGGGCGGAGCCGGTGGGCGCTGCCGAGGCCGTGCCGGCGTTGCCGAGGGTGGAGCCGGTGGGTGCCGCCGAGACCGTGCCGGAGCTGCCGGTGGCCGACTCCGGAACCGTGGGTGGGCAGCTGGAGGCCGAGCCCGTCACCGAGGCTGTGCCCGCGGTCGAGACCGCAGCCGGGTTGTCGGTGGCTGATGCGGCGGATGCGCGGGCTGAGGTCGATCCGGTCACCGAGATCGTGCCCGCGGCCGAGGCGGGCGCCGCCGGCGGATTGCCGCCGGTCTGGCCGGCTGCGGAACCCGATGCTCCCGCCGGGACCGCCGTGGCCACCGATCTCTTCTCCGATGACCTGCTCGGCGAACTCCTCGAAGTCCCCGCCCCGCCTCCCGCTCCCGACACTCCCGCTCGGAAGCTGCGCAAGGGCGTGGCCCGGACCATGATGGCCATCGGGCTCGCGCTCGGCATCTTCGTCATCCTCTACGCCATCGATCTCGCCGTCTCGGCCGGTGATGTGCCGCGCGGGGTGACCGTCGCCGGGATCGATGTCGGCGGGCTCTCCCATGCCGAGGCCGAAGCCAAGCTGCGGAAGGAACTCGAGCCGCGGCTGACCCGGCCCGTCGTCGTCCACGGCGGGGATGTGCAGGCCGAACTGGTGCCCTCGCAGTCCGGGCTCGGGCTCGACTGGCCGAACACCCTCGGGCTCGCCGGGCACCAGCCGCTCAGCCCGATCACGCGGATCATGTCGTTCTTCACCAGCCGCGAGGTCGGGGTCGCCACGCGTACCGACCAGAACCGGATCGGCGACGCCCTGCGCGAGCTCGCCGAGGGCAGGCTGAACCACCCCGCCACCGAAGGCTCGGTCGGGTTCACGCCGATCGACGGCAGCGACGGCGGTGTCACGCCCTTCCCCATCCTGCCGCGGCAGGGCCAGCAGCTGACCGACGTCGCCGGCGCCGTGCACACCGTCACCGACCACTGGCTTGACCCGGGCGGGGTCACGCTCGCCATGGCGATCACGCCCGTGAAGGCGACCGCGGCCGGCGTGCAGGCCGCCTACCAGCAGATCGTCGTGCCCGCCGTCGCGAAGCTGGTCGTCGTGCACGGCGAGGGCAAGGACGTTCCGCTGAAGCCCGTGGCGATCGCGTCGTCGTTCCAGTTCGCCGCGGTCGAAGGCGGGGCCGTCGAGGTCCGGATCGACCAGGGCAAGCTGCAGGCCGCCCTGAAGGACGACCTCGCGAGCACCGAGACCGACGGCAAGGACGCGCAGATCGTCTTCAGCGGCGACCAGCCCACCGTCGAGCCGTCCGAGGACGCCCGCAAGGTCGACTGGGAGAAGACCTTCCTCCCCCTGATCGACGTGCTGAAGAAGACCGACAAGCGGGACCTCCCGGTCGTCTACAGCGCGTCGGCGCCCAGCGTGACCACCGACGCCGCCAGCGCGCTCGGCATCAAGGAGGTCATCGGCGAGTTCACCACCGGTGGCCTGGCCGGCCCGGCCGCGACGAACAACCGGACGCTGGCCGCCCGCGTGTCCGGCGCCATCGTCAAGCCCGGCGAGACCTTCAGCCTCGGTGGCCGCTCCGGACCGCGCACCGCGGACGCCGGCTACGTGCCGGCCCCGGTCGACGAGGACGGCACCGGCGCGGACGTCGTCGGTGGCGGCGTCTCCCAGCTGGCGTCCACTTTGTACAACGCCGCCTACCTCGCCGGGCTCGCCGACGCCGGTCACCTGGAGCACGACCACTACCTCGACCGCTACCCGGTGGGCCGCGACGCCAAGGCCGTCAACGCCGACGGCAGCCCCGTCGAGCTCAAGCTGACCAACGACACGGCGACCGGCATCGCCGTCCAGGCCACGGTGTCCGGCGACTCGGTGACCGTCCGGATCTGGGGCACCCGGCACTACCGCGTCGAGGGCCAGACCGGCGCGCAGACCCCCGGCGAACCACCCCCGATCCAGTTCGGCTCCGGTGGGAGCGGCCCGTGCCGGCCGTCGATCGGCTCGTCCGGGTTCAGCGTGACCGACACGCGCGTGCTCTACGACATCGCGAGCGGCACCGAGGTCAGGCGGACGTCGCACACGGCGACCTACGGTCCGCGTCCGACCGTTCTCTGTTGAGTTGTCAGCGAAGGACCATGCACCCCGCCTCCTCGAAGTCGCGCAGCCACGCCGGCTCCCGCAGCTGCTTGTTCCACCGGAGATCCAGTTTGTCCAGTTTGGACAGCCGGGCCAGCGACGCGGGCAGCGTCGTCAACGAGTTCTCGCGCAGATCCAGCTGACGCAGCTCACCCAGCAGGCCGATCGACGACGGCAGCGAAGTGAGCCGGTTGCCGCGCAGGTGCAGTTCCCGCAACGCGCTCAGCGCACCGATCGACTCCGGCAGCTCGGTCAGCTCGTTGCGGTAGAGCCGGAGTTCGCGCAGCGCCGCGAACCCCGAGAGGTCCGCGGGAAGCGCCGCGAGCCGGTTGTCCGTGCACCCCAGGTACCGCAGCTTCCCCAGCCGGCACCAGGCGTCCGGGAACTTCGTCAGCCGGTTGTCGCTGACGTACAGGTACTCGGTGAGCCCGGCCAGCTCGCCCACCTCGTCCGGCAGCGAATCGAACCGGTTGTGCGCCAGGTCGAGCGTGTGCAGCGACGTCAGCGCCGAAATCCCCGGCGGCAGCACGGAAATCCGGTTCGCCGCGAGGTTCAGCACGCGCAGCCCGGTCAGCGACCACAGCGACCCGGGCACCACCGAGATCGCGTTCTTGTACAGGTCGAGCTGGGTGACGTCGGGCGGCACCGAAGGCACCGACGTGAGCCCCTGACCGCTCAGATCCAGTGCCGTCACGACGACCGCCGGGTGCGTGACAGCAACGCCCACGTCGAAGCGTCGTCCGGAGTGGACACCTGGATCCGCAGGCCCGGCGCCTCCGACACGGCCAGCTCGGTCAGCCGGAAGTGCATCCGGCCCGCCCGCGGGTGCTCGAACTCCCGCAGCCGCGCCCGCGGCTCCGCCACCTCGTGCCGCGCCCACAGCGCGGCGAACTCGGGGCTCAGCGCGGACAGCCGCCGGATGTCCTCCTCCCACGACGGGTCACCGATGTGGCTGCCGTACTCGGCGCGCATCCGCGCGACCATGTGCGGCACCTCCTCGTCGTAGTTCAGCAGGAACCGCCGCGCGTTCGGCTCGGTCACGCAGCACCACAGCAGGTTCTTGTGCAGGCACGGCAGGCTGTGCCACTCCCAGAACAGGTCCTCCTGCGCCGCGTTCGACGCGAGGACGTCGAACCGGCCGTTGACCACGGTGGCCGGCAGCGGGTCGAGCGCGCGCAGCACCTCGCGCACCGCGTCCGGCACCTCCTCGACCGACGACGGCAGCCGCGACGGCGTCAGCTCCGCCAGCCGGTAGAGGTGCTCCCGCTCGGGGTGGTCCATCCGCAGCGTGCGCGCGACGGCGTCCAGCACCTGCGCGCTCGCGTTGATCGGCCGCCCCTGTTCGAGCCACGTGTACCAGGTGACGCCGACGCCGGCGAGCAGCGCGACCTCCTCGCGCCGCAGCCCGCTGGTGCGACGCCGCACGCCGGGCGGCAGCCCGACCTCGGCCGGGCCGATCCGCGCCCGGCACGCCTTGAGGAACTGGCCGAGTTCCTCCCGGCGGCTGGTGTGGACCTGCGTTGACGTCATACCGACATGGTGCCCGAGGGGTACGACAATTTCGGGAAAAGCTGGTGTTCCCAGTACCAGCATCAGCAGGCTCTCTCCGGGAAGCACCGAAGAACCCCAAGGTCAGAGGCATGACACTGACCACACCTGCCCCGGCCACCCCGGACGGGGCCGCCCGGCCGGACCGGCGGCCGTGGTTCATGCTGGCCGTCCTGCTGCTCGGCCAGTTCATGGCGCTGCTCGACGTCACCGTCGTGAACGTCGCCATGACCGACATCCGCACCGACCTGCACGCGTCCGGCGCCGCGCTACAGCTCGTCGTTTCCGGCTACACCGTGGGCTACGCGATGTTGCTGATCACCGGCGCCCGGCTCGGCGAGCTGTTCGGACGCCGGCGCCTGTTCGTCACCGGTGTCGTCGCCTTCACCGTCTGCTCGCTGCTCTGCGGATTTGCGCCGGACGCGGTGACGCTGATCGTCGCGCGGATCGCCCAGGGCGCCGGCGCCGCGCTGATGATGCCGCAGGTCATCAGCGTCATCCAGGCGCAGTTCACCGGCCCGGCGCGGGCTAGGGCGCTCAGCGCGTACACCGCCGTCATCTCCGTCGCGTTCGTGGCAGGCCAGGTCCTCGGCGGGGTGCTCGTCGGCGCGGACCTCTTCGGCGCGGGCTGGCGGCCGATCTTCCTGGTGAACGTGCCGATCGGCGTGGTCGTGGCCGTGCTCGCCCTGCGGCTCGTCCCCGGCGGCGCGGCGAAGGCGGGCCGCCGGCTCGACCTCGCCGGTCTCGCCATCGCCGTGCCCGCGGTGGTGCTCGTCGTGCTGCCGCTGGTCCTCGGGCACGAAACCGGCTGGCCCGCGTGGACGTTCGGTTCGCTCGCGGCGGGTCTGCTGCTCGCCGTGCTGTTCGTGGTCGTGGAACGCCGCGTGCGCGATCCGCTGGTCAACCTGAGCGTCCTCAAGGTCCGCGGAGTCGCACCGGGCCTGGCCGCGCTGGCCACCGGCGTGGCGTCGTACGGCGGTTTCCTCTTCTGCGTGGCGCTGCACCTGCAGGCGGGTCTCGGGGAGACGGCGCTGGCGGCCGGGTTGACCATGGCGCCCGGCGGCGTGGTCTTCGGCATCTGCGGTTTCTTCTGGCACAAGCTGCCCGAACGCATCCACGCGGCGCTCACGCCGTCCGGTTACGTCGGGTCGGCGATCGCGTACGCGCTGCTGGGGCTGAGCCTGCAGGACGGCAGCAAGGGCGGCGCGCTGTTCTTCGCCGCGCTCGTGCTGTTCGGCCTGTCCATGGGCCTGGCGTTCGGGTCGCTGATGGCGCACGCCCTCACCCACGTCCCGCTCGCCAGCGCGGCGGACGCCAGCGGCCTGCTCACGACGACGTTGCAGCTGGGCCAGGTCGTGGGGGTGGCGACCTTCGGGAGCCTGTTCCTGACGCTCGCCGGCGGGTCGTCGGCCCACGCCATCACCACGACGATGACCTGCGCGGCGGCGCTGCTGCTGGCCGGGACCGGGTTCGCCGTCGCGCTGGCCCGCGCCTCGGCCCGGCGGTAGACACGGAAAAGCCCGGCCGGTTCACCCGTGGGTGAACCGGCCGGGCCGGATCCTGGAGGGGTTACCTGGTTACACCACGACGGCCGTAGGCGCCCGCGGCGATGCTGACACCGATCGCGGCCAGGACGACCTGGGTGAGGATCTCCAGCCAGTCGATGCCGTTGGTGTCCGCGTACCCGAGACCGCGCGCGATGGCCGTGCCGATGAAGGCGGCGATGATACCGATCACGATGGTCAGCCAGATCGGGATGTTCTGCTTGCCGGGAGCGAGCAGCCGGCCCAGAACGCCGATGATCAGCCCGACGATGATGGCGCTGATGATGCCGGCGACAGTCATCACTATCTCCTCTCGGTGATCGCGGGTCCGGCCACTCGGTCCCGCGACTCTCGGAGACGGAATGCCCCGGCGGTATGCCCTCGAAACGCCGGAAGGGCCCCTTCCGGGTGGGAAGGGGCCCTTCGGCGCAACGCGTTGATCAGAACGCGGCTTCGTCCAGTTCCATGAGCGCGTTGTCGGCGGCCTCCACGATGGCGCGGCGGGCGGTCAGCTCCGGCAGCACCTGCTTCGCGAAGAACGAGGCCACGGCGATCTTGCCCTCGTAGAACGGGACGTCCTTGGCGGACGCGCCCGCGTCGAGCTTGCCGATCGCGACCTCGGCGTGCTTGAGCAGCTGCCAGCCGATGAGCAGGTCGCCGACCGACATCAGCAGGCGGACCGTGTGCTGGCCCACCTTGTTGATGCTCTGCGGGTCCTCTTGCGACGCGGTCAGGTAGCCGATCAGCGAGCCGAGCATGCCCTGGGTGTCCTCGAGGGCCTGCTTGAGCAGCGCACGCTCGTTCTTGAGCCGGCCGTTGCCCGCCTCGGACTCGATGAACTTCGAGATCTCACCGGCCACGTACGCGAGCGACTGGCCCTTGTCGCGGACGATCTTCCGGAAGAAGAAGTCCAGCGACTGGATGGCCGTGGTGCCCTCGTACAGCGAGTCGATCTTGGCGTCGCGAATGTACTGCTCGATGGGGTAGTCCTGCAGGAAGCCGGACCCGCCCAGCGTCTGCAGCGACTGCACGAGCTGCTCGGTGGCGCGCTCGGAGCCGACACCCTTGACGATCGGCAGCAGCAGGTCGTTGACGCCGTGCGCGAGCTTCTGGTCGCCTTCGCCGGTCCACAGCTGGTCCTGGAAGGACGCCGTGTAGAGGTACACCGCGCGGAGACCCTCGGCGTACGCCTTCTGCAGCATCAGCGAGCGGCGGACGTCCGGGTGGTGGGTGATGGTGACGCGCGGGGCGGCCTTGTTCAGCATGTTCGGCAGGTCGGCGCCCTGGACGCGCTCCTTGGCGTACTCGAGGGCGTTGAGGTAACCCGTCGACAGCGTCGCGATGGCCTTCGTGCCGACCATCATCCGGGCGTACTCGATGACCTGGAACATCTGCGCGATGCCGTCGTGGACCTCGCCGAGCAGCCAGCCCTTGGCCGGGGTGCCGTGCTGGCCGAAGGTCAGCTCGCACGTCGTCGAGGCCTTGATGCCCATCTTGTGCTCGACGTTGGTGACGAAGGCGCCGTTGCGCTCGCCCAGCTCACCGGTCTTGGAGTCGAAGTGGAACTTCGGCACGAGGAACAGCGACAGGCCCTTGGTGCCCGGCTTGGTCTCGATGCCGGGACCCTCGGGACGGGCGAGCACCAGGTGCATGATGTTTTCGCTCATGTCGTGCTCGGCCGAGGTGATGAACCGCTTCACGCCGTCGATGTGCCAGGAGCCGTCCTCCTGCTGGGTAGCCTTGGTGCGGCCCGCGCCGACGTCGGAGCCGGCGTCCGGCTCGGTCAGCACCATCGTGGCGCCCCAGGCCCGGTCGATCATGATCTGGGCCCAGTGCTTCTGCTCTTCGGTGCCGTTCTTGTTCACGATCATGGCGAAGTTGGGGCCCGCCATGTACATGAACAGCGGGGCGTTGGCGCCGAGGATGAGCTCGGACGCGGCCCACTGCACGGTGGGCGGGAGACCGAAGCCGCCGAGGTCGTTGGTCAGGCCGAGGCGCCACCACTCGCCGTCCAGGAGCTGCTGGTAGCTCTTCTTGAACGACTCGGGGATCTTCACGCTGAACGTCTTCGGGTCGTACACCGGCGGGTTGCGGTCCGCGTCGGCGAAGGACTCGGCGAGCGGGCCGGTCGCGAGCTTGTTCAGCTCGGACAGCACACCGCGCGCGGTCTCTTCGTCGGATTCGGCGAGCACACCCTTGCCAAGGCGCTCCTGCACGCCGAGTACCTCGAAGAGGTTGAACTCCAGGTCTCGGACGTTGCTCTTGTAGTGGCCCATGTCGTCACTCCAATGTGTTCGGCTCCCCGGCCGGGCACATGTTCGCCTTACTCGCCGGTAACTTCAGGATATTACCTGCGGGTAACCAGAGCAAGCAGATCCGCACTTCCGAGTGCGGAAAATCCGCCGGTTTCCGGGGTCAACGCTGGCCGGGGAGTGCCGTTGTGTCCGCAGTCACCGGCAGGTGGCCGTCCTCGGCCCGGGCGATCAGGATCCCGCTGCGGAAGGCGATTGTCACGGCGTGTGTCCGGTCCCGGGCCGAAAGCTTGCGCAGGATGCTCTTCACGTGGGTCCGGACCGTCTCGACGGACAGGAAAAGCAGCTTCGCGATCGCCGAGTTCTCGAGTCCCTCGGCGACCAGCTGCAGCACCTGGTACTCGCGCCGGGACAGCGGCATCCCGCCACGCGGCGCCGGCGGGCTGTCGTGGGCGAGGTCGCCCTTCGGGGCGGACGCGCGCTTCGGCCGGGCGGTGAGGGCGGCCAGCGCCGGGTCGATGTAACGGCGTTCGGTGTGTGCCCGGCGGATCGCTTCGGCGAGCCGCCGTGAATCGATCGACCGCGGCACGATCGCGTGCGCGCCGGCGGCGATCGCGGCCGCGAGGTACTGCTGCGTGCGGTTCGCGTCGCGGATCAGGGTGACGAGGATCAGCGCCGGGTCACCGGCGTTGAGCAGCTTGGTCAGGTGGCAGTTCGGGTCGAGCGCCGAGTCGAGCACGACGACGTCGGGCTTCACCTGCTCGCACAGCTGCAGCGCGGCGTGGTGGCTGGCGGCCTGGCCGGCCCAGTGCAGCCCCTGGCTGCGGTGGACGAGCGCGGCGAGGCCGTCGCGGAAGATCGGGACGGGGTCGACGACCGCCACGCCGAGGCTGCGCCCGCCGGCTCCGGCCGGCCCGCTGGGCCTGCGGCTGGGCTCGATGCCGTGCATCGTGGGCCTCCGTCTCTGCGCCGTCGCTCCTGGGGACACCTCCCGGCATCCGTCCGGTCCCCCCTGCCGGGACCGGGCCAAAAGTGACTCCTCCTGTTGGTACGAGTCGCGATTGCGCAGCTCATGACGCCAATTCCCCCTCATGGCCCAACCTGCAGGTCACAGCAAACTGTGGGTAGAAGACGATCTTGCAGACTTGGCTCGGCTGGACGGGACGGGACCTGAAGGGGCAGTCGGCGCTACTGAGGGTGGCTCGTGGTCGTTCAACGATTTCGACAGTCTTCGGATGCGGCCCGCAGCCGCCCGAACTCGGCGGCCAGCCCGGCCGGCGTCCAGTGCGCGTTGAGCCCGCTCGGGTTCGGCAGCACCCACACGCGGGTGTCCCCGATCCGGTGCTCCTGCGGCCCGACGCGCGCCTTCGGGAAGCCGAACGCGGTCCGGTACGCGGTGATCCCGACGACGGCCAGCCAGCGCGGACGGTACTGGAGAACCTTCGCGACGAGGAGTTTCCCGCCTTCACGCAGCTCGTCGTCGGACAGTTCGTCGGCGCGAGCCGTGGTCCGCGCGACGACGTTCGTGATGCCGAGCTTGAGGTCGAGGAGTTCGTGCTGCTCGCTGGGGGCGTAGCGGCGTGGGGTGAAGCCGCCGTTGTGCAGGGCCGGCCAGAAGCGGTTGCCGGGGCGGGCGAAGTGCTGGCCCAGTGCGCCGGAGTAGAGGCCGGGGTTGATGCCGCAGAAGAGGACGTCGAGGCCGGGCGCGATGACGTCCTGGATGGTCGTGTTATGCGCTGCGGCCAGCTGGTCCTTTGTGGGTCGGGTGTTCACCTGTCCAGTTTCGGGCACGCTCGGGTTCGGCGCGGTGGCTCGCCGGTCCACAGGTCTTCGCCGATGTGGACAACCCGGGTCTGGGCTCGGCGATTCGGCGGTTTCGTCGGGGGGTGCCGATACGCTGGAAGCGGGGCCGGCCCCCAGGGAGGGCGGGGGGTGCTTTGGGTGAGGTCTGGGCTGGGCCGGCACATGCCGGCCGGGCCGGCGGCGGCCGGCTATCCGATGCCGAGCTCCGGCATGCTGGGCGTGACCGAGCTGGATGCGGACCGGCGAGCGATGCTCGCCGCCGCGCGGCGGCACCTCGCCCCGGACGGGCAGCTGATCGTCGAGTGGTATCCGCCCGCGTGGTTCGACGCCGCCGCGTCCGGCCAGGGTGGCCGGCTCGGCGAGGTGGCGATCGAGCTGGCCGACGTTGTCCGCGACGGCGATCTCCTCTCGGCGACCGTCCACTACGCCGCACGCGGGCGGCGGTGGCACCAGGAGTTCACCTGCCGCCGCCTGGACCTCGACGGCCTCCTGACCTCGGCTGACTTCGCCTTCGACCGCCGGCTCACCCCCGACCGCGCCTGGTTCTCCGTCCGTCCCCGTCGCATGGGGTAGCGGATTCACCACGAACCTGCGTAACCTGTGTGATCTCCCGCACAGCGCCGTACCGAGGAGGATTTCGTGCAGCTTCCGATCGTCTTCGGGCTGGTTGCGCTGGTCCTCGCCGTTGCCGCGCTCGTGGTCGTCCTGGAAGACCGGCGGGCCGCCAAGCGGGCCGCGCTGCAGCGGAAAGCCCGGTTAGCGCGTCTTGGCGAGGTCGACCCGCTCGCGCCGGGCCGGCTGCACGTGGACCGGTGAACGCAGGACCGTCAGCAGCAGCGCGCCGAACACCCAGCCGACGCCGGCGCCGGCCGTGTTGTTCATGAGGTCGTCGACGTCGAAGATGCGGTAGACGTGCGGTGCCGTGCCGAAGTTGGCCGTGACCTGCATGATCTCGATGAACAGTGACGCCGTGAAGCCGATCAGGGTCGTGCCGGTCAGGCCGCGGCGCCAGAGGATCCGCGCGAACACGCCCAGCGGGACGAACAGCAGCACGTTCAAGCACGCCTGCTGGAACGTCTGCGTCGTGAACCAGTCCCCGCCGTGCTTGAGCAGCTCCGTGTGGATGTCGGTGATCCACTGGAACGGGTGCAGCTGCACCGTCTGCGTCAGCCGGCGGGTGCCCGGCCCCGGCAGCGGCAGGAGGACGACCGCGAGCGTCATGCAGCCGTAGAGCAGCACCGCCGCCGTCGTGGCGATGCCGCGCAGGCGCAGGCCGCCGTGGCGGGCGAGCTGGGTGATCAGCTGCGGCACCAGGACCACGACCCACAGCGCGAGAAACCCGATGAAGCCGTACTGCAGGGCTGTGACCTGTGCGTTCGTCATGCCACCGACGGTATGGATCTTGCCGCCGGTGCCGCTTCGGTCGATGAGCCGCGCGGTCCGGACGCCCATCGGCCACTTGGCCGACCCGCCGCCGGGCCGATCGGTCAGTCGTCGTCGCGGTCCTCGCCGCGCTCGGCATGCCAGGCGCTGAACACCGTGCCCCCGATGAGCAGCACCACGACGGCCAGCACGATGAGGACGACCTCGATGCCCATCTTTCCCCCACATGTCGGAACGTCCGCCACATCGGTGCCGCCGGACCGGGTGTTACCGAAGTCATGCCGGCGTAACCGGTTGCTGCTTGCGCCGACCCGGGAATGACCACGACGCTCGGCACGTCGAAGTCTTGTGCGGGGAACGAAAGGAACGCTCATGGCACCGGTCCGGGTGGGCATCGTCGGGCTCAGCGCGAACGGCGGCTGGGCCGCGACCGCGCACGTGCCCGCGCTGGCCGCGGTGGACGGCTACGAACTCCGGGCGCTCAGCGGCAGCAACGCGGAGTCGGCCCGGGTGGCCGGGGAGAAGTACGGCGTGCCGCTGACCTTCGGCGACGCCGGGGAGCTGGCCCGGCACCCGGAGGTCGACCTCGTGGTGGTCGCCGTGAAGGTGTCCGAGCACCGGGCGCTCATCGAGCCCGCGCTGGCCGCGGGCAAGCAGGTGCTGAGCGAGTGGCCGCTGGGCGTCAGCCTGGCCGAAACCGAGGCGCTGGCCGAAGCCGCTCGCGGGAAGACGACAGCCGTCGGCCTGCAGGGGCGGTCCGCGCCCGCGTTGCGCTACCTGCGTGACCTCATCAAGGACGGCTACGTCGGCCGGGTGCTTTCGACGTCGCTGATCGCTTCGGGTGCCAACTGGGGGCCGAGCGTGCGCGCCGGCCGGGACTACCAGCTGCACCCCGAGGGCGGGGCGACGATGCTGACCATCCCGTTCGCGCACACCGTCGACGCGCTGGCCATGGTCCTCGGCGGCTTCACCGGACTCTCGGCGACGATGGCGACGGTCCGGCCGAGGGTGCGCGACGAGGTCACCGGCGAGTCCGTCGAGATGACCGCGCCGGACCAGATCGCCGTCACCGGCGTGCTGACCGGGGGCGCGGTCGCGTCGCTGCACCTGCGCGGCGGGACGTCGCCGGCCACGAACTTCCACTGGGAGATCAACGGCACCGAAGGCACGCTGGTCGTCGAGGCCGCGGACCCGCTGTTCTGGATCGCGAAGCTGACGTTGCGCGGCAGCCGGACCGGCACGCTCGAGAAGCTGACCGTCCCCGCGCGGTACGAGCTGCCGCAGCTGGCCGGCCGCAGCGCCGAGCCGTCGTACAACGTCGCGCACGCCTACGCGCGGCACCTCAAGGGCGACCTGCCCGACTTCGCACACGCTCTGCGCGTGCACCGCGTGCTCGACGCCGTCCAGCGGTCGGCCGACAGCGGCACCCGGGTGGAGCCGGACGCAGAGTAACTGTTACTTCCAGTCGTAGGTTTCCGCTACTCTTGGGCCATGGACGACGTTGTCTATGACCGCGCCGGCCACGGCGAACCGCTGGTGCTGATCCACGGCATCGGCCACCGCCGTCAGGCGTGGGCGCCGGTGTTCCCGCTGCTCACGCCCCACCGTGACGTCATCGCCGTCGACCTGCCCGGCTTCGGTGAGTCGCCCGAGCCGTCCGGCGGGTACGGCATCGAGCCGGCGCTGGTGATGTTCAAGGAGCTGTTCACCGACCTCGGGCTCGACCGGCCGCACGTCGCCGGCAACTCGCTCGGCGGCCTGCTGTCGCTGGCGCTCGGGCAGGCCGGCCTGGTCCGCAGCGTCACGGCGTTGTCGCCGGCCGGGCTGTGGAACCGGCGTCAGAAGCTCTACGCGATCGCCACGCTCCGGGCGCACCGCTCTCTCGCCCAGCGCACCCCGCCGCACGTCGTGCGCCGCATCGCCGCGACGGCCGCCGGGCGGCGCGCGCTGACCGGGATGATCGTCGGGCGGCCCGAGCGGCAGACACCCGACGCCGTCGTCGAGGACGCTCGCGCGCTCGCCACCGCGCCCGGCTTCGAACCCACCGCCGCCCAGTCGCGCGGGGACTTCCGCTTCACCGGCCCGGTCACCGGCGTCCCGGTGACCGTCGCGTGGGCCGAGCGGGACCGGATCCTCGCCCGGCCGCGCGTCGCCGACCTGCGGAAAGTCGCGCCGCACGGGGTGTTCCGGCTGCTGCCCGGCTGCGGGCACGTGCCGATGAACGACGACCCGGAACTCGTGGCGCGCGTGCTGCTCGACGGAAGCCGTTAGGTGACATTCGCTTTACGGCCGTCTTTTGCCCCTGGTAGGTGACCGGTTCACCAGGCAGAATCCTCCGCCGTGCGCCCGTTCGGGGACCCTGGGCGCGAATCGGAGGAAGAACACTCATGAGGCTTTCGACCCGGCTCGCGGTGTTCGCCGCGGCCGCGCTGGCTACGACGGCGGTGACCACCGCACCCGCGTCCGCGGGCCAGCGCCCGGACCCCACGACCGACGTCCGGATCATCGGGTTCAACGACCTGCACGGCAACCTGGAGCCGCCGTCCGGTTCCAGCGGGCGCGTGGTGCAGTCGGACGGGACCACTGTGGACGCCGGCGGGGCCGCTTACCTGGCCACGCACGTGAAGCAGCTGCGGGCGCAGGTGCGCAACTCGTTCGTCGTGTCCGCCGGGGACAACATCGGCGCGTCGCCGCTGACCTCGGCGCTGTTCCACGACGAGCCGACCATCGACTTCCTGAACATGCTCGGCGTCAACGCGTCCGTCGTCGGCAACCACGAGTTCGACGAGGGCTACAAGGAACTGCAGCGCATGCAGTTCGGCGGCTGCCACCCGACGGACGGCTGCCAGTTCCAGCCGACGTTCGACGGGGCGAAGTTCCCGTTCCTCGGGTCCAATGTGTACTTCACCAACGGCCTGCCCGCGCTGTTGCCGTTCACCGTGAAGTTCGAGGGCGGCGTCCCGGTCGGCGTCATCGGCGCCACCCTGAAGGACTTGCCGACCGTCGTCACCCCCGAGGCCATCAAGGGCCTGAAGTTCGGCGACGAGGTCGAGGCGATCAACCGGACCGCGAACCTGCTCGACTACTTCGGCGTCAAAGCCCAGGTCGTGCTGATGCACCAGGGTGACGGCACCGAGGTCGAAGGCCCGAACGACTGCAAGCTGCGCCCCGGCCCGGCCGCCGCGATCGCCGCCGCGGTGACGCCGAAGGTCGACGCCTTCTTCACCGGGCACAGCCACCAGCAGTACAACTGCGTGATCAACGACCCGGCGGGCCAGCCGCGGCCGGTCATCCAGGGCTCGTCGTTCGGCAGGCTGCTGTCGGTGGTGGACCTGAAGATCAGCCTGAAGACCCGCGACGTCGTGCGGTCGCAGACCAAGGCGTTCAACGAGATCGTCACCCGCACGGTCACGCCGGACCCGGTCGTGGCCGCGCTGGTCGCCGACGCCAAGACCAAGTCCGCGCCGATCGCGAACCGCCAGGTCGGCACCATCACCGCCGACCTGCCGGCGGCGGGCAACGCGGCCGGTGAGTCGCCGCTCGGCGACGTCATCGCCGACGCGCAGCTCGCGGGCACGCAGTCGAACAACGCGGTCGTCGCGATCACCAACCCGGGCGGCATCCGCGCCGACCTGACGTACAAGTCGTCGCCGAACGGCGAGGGCGACGGCGTGGTGACCTACGGCGAGGCGTTCACGGTCCAGCCGTTCTCGAACATCATGCAGACGATCACGCTGACCGGCGCGAACCTGAAGAACGTGCTGGAACAGCAGTGGACCGCGAGCGGCACGAAGATCCTGCAGATCTCGAGCTCGCTGCACTACTCGTACTCGGCGGCCGCGCCGATCGGCTCGCGCGTCTCGAACATCACGGTGAACGGCACGCCGGTCGACCCGGCGGCGACGTTCCGCGTGTCGGTGAACAACTTCCTCGCCGCCGGCGGGGACGGCTTCACCGAGTTCACCAAGGGCACGAACCTGGCCGGCGGACCGGTGGACCTGGACGCGCTGGTCGCGTACCTGGGTGCGCACCCGAACCTGGCCCCGCCCGCGGCGGACCGGATCACCCGCCTGCCGTAGCTCCGCTTTTCCAAGCCACCGGGTCGACAATGGACCCATGACGACCTGGGAAGACGTCGTGCGCCTCGCCTCCGGGCTACCGGAGGTGGAGGTGTCGACGTGGTATCGGACGCCCGCGCTGAAGGTGGCGGGCAAGGGATTCGCGCGGCTGCGCACCGAGGCCGAAGGCGGCCTGGTGGTGCTGTGCGGGCACGACGAGAAGGCCGCGTTGCTGGATTCCGGCGACGCGGCCTTCTTCACGACCCCGCACTACGACGGGTACGGCTCGATCATCGTGGACCTCGAGCGGGTGGACGTCGATCAGCTGCGCGAGCTGCTCGAAGACGCGTGGCGGCTGAAGGCGCCGCGGCGGCTCACCACTTGAGCTCGCCCTTCAGCATGCTCATCAGAATCATGTCGTGGCGCTTGCCGTCGAGGCCGACGAACGCCTCGCGGTGCCGGCCCTCCTCGACGAACCCGATCTTGCGGTAGACGTGCCGGGCGACCTCGTTCTCGGCGACGACCCACAGCGTGATCTGGTGCAGCCGCATGTTGTCGAAGCCGTACCGGCACATCAGGCGCAGCGCCTCGGTGCCGTAGCCGCCACCCGCGCGGTATTCGGCGTCGCCGATGTAGACGTCCAGGTAGGCCTCGCCGACTTCGGGCTCGGCGTCACGCAGGTCGATGATGCCGATGAGCTTCCGATCGGCCTTGGCCTCGATGCCGAGGACGACTTTCTCGTAGGTGTTGACCGCGCGTTCTTCGCAGCGTTTGCGCACCTGGGCCAGCGAAAGGGGGTGCTCGTTCTGCATCCAGCGGCCGACCTCGGGGTCGATCACGAACGGGTGAATCCGTTCGGCGTCCTCCGGTTCGAGTGCCCGCAGCCGGACGAGCTCCCCCTCGAGCAGCATTGCTCCCCCTAGTCCCGCTTCAGCAGCAGGAAGTCGTGGACGTTCAGCAGGCCGAGGAACTGGCGCACCGGTACCGGCATCGCTCGGCGCGACTCATCATGCACGAGTTCGGGCGAGTGCACGCGGTAATTTTTCCGCTGGGTGATGATGGTGCAACTCTCCGCGGCCAGCACGTTCTTGACCCAGTCCGTGTCGGGACCGTAGGTGAGGGCGACGACGAACCCGTCGCCGGTGCGGAAGACGTTCAACGGCGTCCGGTACTCCCGGCCCGACTTCCGTCCCTTGTGGACGAGCAGGCCGAACCCGGGGGCCCAGCCGACCACGTGCTTGTTGATCCGGTTCGTCACCACGCGGTTGAACCGGGCGAGTCCCTTGGGCAGCACCATGGACGTCATGATATCAACAATCGATGAATTAACCGATCGGGTGACCCCGGCTCCCGCCGGGTGGCGCGCCGATGGTGGGATATGGCGCATGTCGACCGAATGGCCGCTGCGCCAGGACCCGGAAGGGCCGGTCATCATCGCGCTGGCCCTGGTGAACGACCCCGACGCGCTGGGTTTCGTCGTGCTGGACGACGAGGACGACTGGTTCATCAGCGACGGCACCGAGCTGTCCGACGACGTGCTGGTCAACCGCGAGAGCTTCGGCAAGCTGTCGCTGCGCGAAGCCTTCGAACTGCTGCCGCAGCTGGGCGCGCTGGCGGGCCTCCCGACGGGGATGGCCGCCGACTGGGACCCCGAGCGCCGCACGTGGCTGCTGTCCTCGGTGACCGGCTCCGACGACGAAGACGAGGACGTCCGGCTGCTCGCGCAGCGCCGCGCGGCCTGGGAGTACGAGGGCTCGCCGGACGACGAGGCCCAGATCAGCACCGGTCTCACCGAGATCCCGACGGGTCCGCAGCAGCCGGTGCGCGCGGTCCGCCAGGTGGTCCGCGAGCAGGACGGCACCTGGTTGTTCGTCGGCTTCGAGGTCCCCGAGGCGGAGGACTTCGAGGTCGAGGGCCTGGAGCTGGAGCACGTCGCGAACCTGTACCCGGACGTCCGCACGGTGCTGAAGGCCGCGCCCGGCCAGGTGTACGACCGCGCGACGCCGGACAGCGAGTGGGAGCTCGTCGAAGGCTGAAAATTCCGGGGGCCGTTGTCCCGGGGCGGGTCCGCCCGTTCGTCCTTACAGTGAGAGCCGGCGATCGGCGCCGGCCAGGACCTGTGAGGAGCAGCCATGCCCCAGTACGCCGCGATCATCTACGCCTCCGACGTCGACCCGACCCAGCCCGAGGCCGTCGACATGATGAAGGACTACGACGAGTTCGGAGCCGGCGCGGCCGCGGTGATCCGCGGCGGCGCGGCGCTGTACCCGACGGCGACCGCGACGACGGTCCGCGTCACCGGAGGTAAGGGCGGCGACATCGTCACGAGTGACGGCCCGTACGCGGAGACGAAGGAAGCCCTCACCGGCTTCTACCTGCTCGAATGCGCGGACCTCGACGAAGCCGTCAAGGTGGCGGCCCGCATCCCGGGCGCCTGGGACGGCGCGATCGAAGTCCGGCCGGTCGTCGACTTCGGCAAGTGACCGGCGCCGGGGACGCGGTCGCGCGGCTGGTCCGGGACGAGGGCACCCGGGTACTGGCCACGCTGGTCCGCGTCACCGGAAGCGTCGACCTGGCCGAAGACGCGGTGCAGGACGCCGTCGTGCGCGCGCTGGAGACGTGGCCGCGCGACGGCGTTCCGGGCAATCCCCGCGGCTGGCTGCTGGTCGCGGCCCGCCGCCGCGCGGTGGACGTGATCCGCCGCGAAGCGAAACGCCTGGGGAAGGAGGCGGTCGCGATGCCGGCGATCGACCCGTCCCCCGACCCGCTGTCGGTCCGCGACGACCTGCTGCGGCTGGTGTTCACGTGCTGCCACCCGGCGTTGTCGCTGGACGCCCAGGTGGCGCTGGCGCTTCGGACGCTGGGCGGTTTGTCGACCGCGGAAGTCGCGCGCGCCTTGTTGGTGCCCGAAGCGACGATGGCGAAGCGCCTGACGCGCGCGAAGCAGAAGATCGCTCAGGCACGGATCCCGTTCCGGGTGCCGTCGGCCGAGGAGCTCCCCGCGCGTTTGGCCGGCGTGGCGTCGACGGTGTATCTGATCTTCAACGAGGGCTACACGGGCCGCGTCACCCTTGTCGACGAGGGCGTCCGCTTGGCCCGGTTGCTGGCATCGTTGATGCCGGACGAGCCGACGGCGTTGGGGTTGCTGGCGTTGGTGTTGTTGCAGGACGCCCGCCGCCCGGCACGCTGTCTCCCGGACGGCTCGCCGGCGTTGCTCTCGGTGCAGGATCGGTCGATGTGGGACGCATCGCTGATCAAGGAAGGCATCGAGCTGGTGGGCCGTGGTTTGCGCCGGACACCATCGGTGCCGAACGCGTACGTGGTCCAGGCGGCGATAGCGGCGTGCCACGACCTGTCACCGTCGTACGCGGAGACTCAGTGGGACGCGGTGATCTCCTGGTACGACGTGCTGTTGACGGTCGCGGACACTCCGGTGGTCCGGTTGAACCGCGCGGCGGCGGTGGCGGAACGGGATGGGGCTGCGGCGGGATTGGCGCTGGTCGATGCGTTGCCGGGGTTGGCGGATTACCCGTGGTGGCACGCTTCGCGGGCGGAGTTGTTGCACCGCTTGGGTTCGGCGTCGGCTGTTGATGCGTTGGCGCTTGCGGAGGAAACCGGTTTGCCTGCTGCCCATGTGGCGCATTTGCGGGGCAGAATAGAAAGCGAAAACCCCGGACACAATGCCCGGGGTTTCGGTGAGAGCGGATGACGGGAATCGAACCCGCGTATTCAGCTTGGGAAGCTGATGTTCTACCATTGAACTACATCCGCAGTGCGTCGCCAGCATACACGGCACCGTGATCCCCTTGTCCAGGACCCTCCCCTCCTTGACTCGCGCGCGTCAAGTGACAACACTTGTTGTCGACTAGCGGAGGTGAGCGCCGTGGAGGAGCCCGAGCTGTTCCGGCAAGGTGGGTTCCGGCTGGCCCAGCGGCTGTTCATCGAAGGTGACATCCGGGGTGACGAGCGGCAGGTCGCCCGGTTGCGGGAGTTCGCCCAGGTGCAGGACCGGCTTGCGGACGACGTCGTTGCCTGGATGGCGCAGCAGCCCAAGGGGCACGGGCGGAAGCTCTTCGAAGACGCCCTGGTGAACCGCGCCGAGGCGAGTGGGCCGCTGAAGGACTTCTTCGAGCAGGTTGACGCCAAGCCCTACTGGGTCGATGACGAGCGGCTCGAGCGCGGCGCCAAAGCCATCACCCGGGCCGGGCTGCTCGGGCTCTTTCCGCTCGGGGACATGTCGCTGATGGGTGGTTATCTCGCCTCGCGGGCCACGAAGTCGCTGGTCGGGACCGGGGAGATCGAGCACAAGGCCACCCGGCGGCTCGTCGAGACCGCCGCCTGGTGGATCGATGTCACCACGCCCGGGGCGCTCAAGCACGGTGGGACCGGGTACGCCGCCGCGCTGCGGATCCGGCTTGTGCACGCCCATGTGCGGGCCGCCATGAATCGGCGGGAGGACTGGGACTACGCCGCTTGGGATCGGCCCGTCAACCAGGTGCAGACCGCCGGGACGTTGCTGCTCTTCTCGCTCGTCTACGTCTTCGGTACGCAGCTGCTCGGCCTGCGCTACTCCGCCCGGGAACGTGGCGACATCCTGCACCTCTGGCGCTACATCGGGTGGCTCATGGGCGTCGACGACGAGCTGCTGCCCACCTCCGAAGAGGACGCCTGGCGGCTGCTGTGGCTGCTCGCCGCCACCGAATTCATCCCCGACGACGACTCCAAGCGGCTCGCCAAGGCGCTGATCGAGGCCAACGCCGCCGTCGGGGAAGGGCGTGGGGCCGTCGGGAAGGTTCTCTCGCACGTCTCCGTTGCCGTGCACTCGTCGATCAGCAGGCTCGTGCTCGGGAAGACCAATGCCGACTTCCTCGGTCTGCCCAACGACCCGGTTGCGCAGGCCGCGATCGTTGCCGTCGCCGGGGTCAACTTCGCCGCCGAGACCGTGCGGCGGTTCATCCCCGGGGCCACCGCGCTGCAGGAACGGATCGGGCAGGCCGGACGGCGTGGGTACGTCAAGCGGCTCGAGAAGATCTTCGGGCCTGACACGACGTACGCGCAGCACATGCGGGCCGCCTGAGCCCACCGGATAGGCTTCGGGCCGTGCTGCTCAGTGACCGTGACCTCCGCAAAGAGCTCGACGCCGGCCGGCTCGGCATCGACCCCTTCGATGCCGGCATGGTCCAGCCGTCCAGCATCGATGTCCGGCTCGACCGGTTCTTCCGCGTCTTCGACAACAGCAAGTACACCCACATCGACCCGCAGCTGCAGCAGGACGAGCTCACCTCGCTGGTCGAGAAGGAGGGCGACGAGCCCTTCGTGCTGCACCCCGGCGAGTTCGTGCTCGGGTCGACGTTCGAGCTCGTCACCCTGGCCGACGACCTGGCCGGCCGGCTCGAAGGCAAGTCGTCGCTGGGGCGCCTCGGGCTGCTCACGCACTCGACCGCCGGGTTCATCGACCCCGGCTTCTCCGGGCACATCACCCTGGAGCTGTCGAACGTCGCCAACCTGCCGATCACCCTCTGGCCCGGCATGAAGATCGGCCAGCTGTGCATCTTCCGGCTGTCGAGTTCGGCCGAGCACCCGTACGGCTCCAGCGAAGCCGGGTCCCGCTACCAGGGGCAGCGTGGCCCGACCCCGAGCCGGGCGTACAAGAACTTTCACCGCGTCGACACCTGGCGCTAGACCGCCACCTTCTCGTCCCAATCGATGTGGTGGTTCCACATGAAGGCGTTCGGGTCCTCCTCGGACGGCTTCGCGAACGCCCGCTTGATGAAGAAGTCGCGGACGACCCGACCGATCGGGCCGATCACCTTCTGCTCGCCGTTGCGCTTGCCGGCCGCGACCACGGCCTCCACGCGCTCCCGGCGCAGACCTTCGTAGGTGGCCAGCGCGCGCTCGACGTCCGGCACGTCGCGGAGGCATTTGCCCAGCGTGACGGCGTCTTCGATGGCCATTGACGCGCCCTGGCCCGCTGCCGGTGAGGTCGCGTGGGCCGCGTCCCCGATGATCACCATGCGGCCGCGGTGCCAGACCGGGACCGTCGGGAAGTCGTACGTCGGCCAGGCCGGGTAGATTTCCCGCGTCGCCTGGATGATCTCGGTGGCCGGCGTCCGGTCGGGGGCGACCAGGTGCAGGAGCTCGGCGCGCAGTTTCTCCCCGGCGAGCCCGGCCAGCTCGGACCCGGTCGGCTCGGTCTTGCGGGGCGGGTTCGCGAACCACCAGACGCGGCCGTCCGCGCTGACGACGTGGCAGAAGAACACGCGCTTGCCGAACACCATGTTCAGCACGCCCGGCTCGTCGGGCAGGTCCAGTCCTTCGGCGAACCCGCCGGTGTTCAGCAGCGGGACGTACCGCGGTGACGGCGCGTCCGGGTCGATGATCGTGCGCACCCGGGAGCGGAGGCCGTCGGCGCCGATCAGGAGATCGCCTTCCGCGTGCGAGCCGTCCGAGAAGTCCGCTCTGACGTGCGTGTTCGTCTGGCTCGCGCCGATCAGTCGTTTGCCGTACTCGGCGTGGATGCCGCGTCGGGCGGCCTCGTCGCGCAGCGCGACGTAGAGGTCGGAGCGCAGGACGGTCTGGCTCACGGTGCCGTCCGGGAGAGTGCCGCCCAGGGGAAATTCGGCGAGCCGGGTGCCGTTGCCGAGCCCGATCGACATCCGCGGCGAGTCGAAGCCCGCGCTCCGGACCACGTCCTTGAGGCCCAGCGGGAGCAGCGCGTCCAGCCCGTTGACCGCCAGGGTCAGGAACGCGCCGACCCCCTCGGCGCCGCGGTCGTACGCCTCGAACAGCAGCGGTTCGTGCCCGGCTTCGTGCAGGGCGATGGCGGTGATCGTGCCCGCCACGCCGCCCCCGATGATCAGTGCCCGTGTCATCTTTCGTCTCCTCGAATGTCTTAGAAACTAATTCGTTCTGTCGAACTAAAGGGTGGGCTAGGCTGGGTGCCGTGTCAAGCGAGCGCGCGAAACTCGTCGAAGAAGTTCTGCTCAGGTCGCGGGAGCTGTCGACGGAGACGGTCATGTTCCACACCGCGATCGCCGAGACCCGTGGACTGTCGGCGGTGGAGACCAAGGTCTTGGACTACCTCGCGCGCTTCGGTTCACAGACGCCGAAGGACCTGGCGCGGCTCTCCGGCCTCGCGCCCGCGTCGGTGACGGCGATGATCGACCGGCTGGAACGCAAGGGCATCGTCAACCGCGAGCGGCACCCCGAGGACCGGCGCAAGATCCTCATCGCCCTGGACCTGCAGTCGATCGCGAAGGGCGTGCACCTGTGGGATCACCTCGTGCAGGGCATGCACGAGCTCTGCGACCGCTACACCGACGACGAGCTCCGGACGATCATCGGGTTCGTCCAGGCCGCCACCGCCCTCACCCACGAGTCGACGGCGAAGCTGACCGGCTCCACGAAAGAGTGAGTTTGAGGGCGTAAAACCGGCTCCCGTGCCACGCTCCCAAGGTCGTGTCGGCCCCGGAGGTGGCTGTTGCCCGAAAGACCGCTGCGCCTGGTTCTGCTCCTGGCACTGGTCTTCCTGGCCTCGGTGGTCGTGCCGTCGGCGGGCGCGGCCGTCGCCCCGCCGTTCGCGGCCGGCTACGACGACACCGTGTACGGCGACTTCCTGTACGCGGGCAACGGCGCCCTGCGCTGCCCGGTCGCCGCCGACCACGCGCCGTCCGGCGGCGCGGCGGGCACGCCCGCGGCGTGCGCGAATACTGCGGACCGCAAGGACAACCTGGTCAACGACGACTTCTTCATGCAGTGGGCCGACGTCGACGCCGACCCCGGGACGTTCGATTCGGCGACCGTCTCGGTGACCGTCCCGCCGGGCGCGCGCATCGCCTTCGCGCGGCTGAACTGGGCGGGCAGCACAACCTGCGGTCCGTCGGCGGCCGCGCCACCGGGGACACCGGCGAAGCAGAACGTCCGGCTTTCCGTGGGCAGCGCGAAGCCCGTCGACGTCCCGCCCTCGGCGTACGCCGAAGACACGGGTTACTACTCGGCCCACGCCGACGTGACCGGCCGGTTCGCCAGTGCCGCGGGCGCGCTCGACGTCACGGTCGGGAACGTCTGGGCCCCCAAGGGTTTCGGCTGCGTCGGCGGCTGGTCGATCGTGCTGGTCTACGCCTATCCCGAGCGCAACGCCGATTTCGCGCCGGAGAAGCGCAAGGTCGTCGTCTACGACGGGCACGTCCGGCAGGCGGCCGGCGCACCGCCGACGGAGGCGACGATCACCGGCTTCCGCGCGGCGGCCGCCGACGCGCACCTCGGCGTCACGGCCTACGACGGCGACTGGGGCGCCACCGTCGACCAGTTCCTGATCGACGGCACCCCGGCCGCCGAGCCCGCGACCGGCGGCACGGCGAACTTCTTCGTCGCCAACGCCGACAACGCGGCGGCGCCCGCCGCGAAGAACAACTTCAGCGTCGACGCGAAGGCGTTCAACGTCGACAGCATCCCCGCCGGCGCGACGCGCACCAAGCTCGCCTTCGTCACCGGCGATGACGCGTTCCTGGCGCAGAACCTCGCGTTTTCGGTGCCGGTGCCCGAACTCCGGATCGCCGTGCGCGCGACCCAGCCGAAGGCGCACGCCGGCGAGCCGGTGACGTTCGCGGTCGCCGTGACCAACCCCGGTGCCGACCCGGCGTCCGGCGTGCAGGTCTCCGACGACGTCGTCCCGGCGTGCGCCAAACCGCTCGGCACGCTCGGCCCGGGCCAGTCGGTGACCTACACGTGCACCGGAACCGCACCGCCCGACGACTTCACGAACACCGCGAAGGCGACCGGCGCGAGCGCGCTCGGCGACCACCTGAACGGCGTGGCCGCCGCCCACGTCGACGTCGTGCACCCGGCCCTCGCCCTCACGAAGACGGCCGACCGGCCGGCCTACCGCGCCGGCGAGACCGCGACGTTCATGATCAAGGCGACCAACACCGGCGACACCGGCCTCGCCGACCTGCGCGTGACCGACCCGAAAACGCCGTCGTGCACCCTCACCGGAACGCTCGCCCTGGGCGAAAGCCGCACGACGACGTGCACGGCGAAGGCGCCGATCGCCGGCGGCGTCAACACGGCGAGTGCGGTGGCGGCCGACGACCTCGGCGAGCAGGTCACGGCCACCGCCGACGCTCCCGCGCCGACGATCGCGCCGGCGATCGAGGTCACCAAGACCGCGGACCCGCCGGTGATCCACGCGGGCGACGCCGTCACCTGGACGGTCGCCGTGCGCAACACCGGCGACAGTCCCCTCGCGCCGGTGCAGGTCACCGACGACACGACGGCAGCGTGCACGCGCACGATCGCCGGGTTGGCCGTGGGCGCGACGCAGGCGTACACGTGCACGGCGAACCCGTCCCGGACGACGACGTCCCAGGCGACCGTCACCGGCACCGACCTGGCCGGCCGGGCCGTGACCGCGACGGCGTCGGCCACCGTTTCGGTGATCACGCCGGCGCTGACGCTGGCCGCGGACGCGTCACCCGGCATCGCGCGCGCCGGCGACCCGGTCACGTTCACGATCACGGTCGCCAACGCCGGCGACGCACCGCTGACGGACGCCGCTGTCGCGGACGCGGCCGTCCCGGCGTGCGCCAAGCTGCTGGGCACGCTCGCGCCGGGCCGGACGGTCAGCTACCAGTGCACCGCCCCGGCGCCGCCGGACGACTTCGCCACGACGGTCATCGCCACCGGCAAGGACCAGCTCGACCGCGTGGTGAAGGTGACGGACGACGCCACGGTCGACGTCATCCACCCGGCAGTGACGCTGGCCGCGCGCGCCGCACCCGCGCAGGTCCGCGAAGGCGACAAGGTCACGTTCGCCGTGCTGGTCGAGAACACCGGCGACGTCCCGCTGGCGGGCGTCACGGTGGCGGACGACCAGGTGACCGCGTGCGCGAGGAAGCTCGGCGCGCTCCAGCCGAGGACGCAGCAGGCGTACGAGTGCACGACGGTCGCGGGCCCGACGGGCTTCGCGAACAAGCCGACGGTGACCGGCACCGACCCGACGGACCATCCGGTGACGGCGACGGCCGAAGCAGCGTTCGCGGTGCAGCACCCGGCGGTCGCGATCACGGCGGCCGTCACGGGCGGTCCGTTCCGCGAGGGCGACAAGGTGCCGTTCCGGATCACGGTCCACAACACCGGTGACGTGCCCCTGACCGGCCTCCGGGTCAAGGAAGCCGCGGACGCGCGAGACACCGGCTGCACCCAGGCCATCGACGGCGCGCTCGAACCCGGCGGCGTCGGCAACTTCACCTGCACCACCACGGCGCCGCCCGACGACATCACCCGTACCTTCCGGATCGTCGCCACGCCACCGGTCGGCCCGGACGTCATCGCCGCCGCCGAAACGACCGTCGACGTCATCCACCCGGCCATAGCGATCACCAGGACCGCCACACCGGACGTCGTCCGCGCCGGTGACACCGTCACGTCGACCATCACCGTCGTCAACACCGGCGACAGCACGCTCCAAGACGTCGCCGTGGCCGACCTGCTCGCCCCGGACTGCGCCAAATCCCTGGGACGCCTGGAACCGCAGGCGAAGCAGACCTACCGCTGCACGCAAACCGCCGGCGATGCTGACTTCGCCGCCGTCGCGAGAGCCACCGGCACCGACGCCACGAACCGTCCGGTGATCGCCACCGCCGGGGTCCCGGTCGACGTCATCCACCCCGCGGTCTCGATCACGAACGACGCTGCGCCCGCGCGAGTGCGGCAAGGCGACACCGTGACGTTCACGCTCGTCGTCATGAACACCGGCGATGTCCCGCTGACCAACCTCTCCATTGTGGACAGCAGCATCCCGGCGTGCGCTCACTCCATCGGCACCCTCCTTCCCGGCGCCCGGCAGCGCCACTCCTGCAAGGTAGACGCCGGCACCGACATTTTCGTGAGCTCCGCCACCGCGATGGCCACCGATCCGACGAACCGCCAGGTCAGCGCGACCGGCGACGCGGCCTACACCGTCCTGCACCCCGGCCTCTCGGTCGCCCAGGACGTCCACGGCGGCCCCTTCCGCACGGGCGACACCGTCATGACGACCATCACCGTCACCAACACCGGTGACAGCCCGCTGACCGCCGTCGAGGTGATGGCGGCCTGCCCCAAGACCTTCGACGAGCTGGAACCCGGCGCGAAACAGCAGTTCGACTGCACGAGGACCGCTCCGGCGGACGACGTCGTCAGCACCGTCAAGGCGACCGCGAAGGCTCCCATCGGCCCGCCACTCGGCGCGAGCGACGCCGACAAGATCGACGTCATCCACCCGGCCGTGCAGCTCACCGTGGACGCCAAGCCGGGAACAGTGCGCGCAGGCGACGACGTCACCTTCACCATCACCGCGCGCAACACCGGCGACGTCCCGCTGACCGCGGTGTCCGTTGTGGACAAACGACGGCAGGCCACCTGCGCGAACGAGTTCGGCACCGTGCCGTCCGGCGCGGTGAAGACCTACACCTGCACCCGCAAAGCGCCGGACGACGACTTCGAGCAAGCCGTCGAGATCAGCGGAATTGATCCGGCCGGTCGCGCCGTGCAATCGACCGGTGACGCAAAAGTGAATGTCGTCCACCCCGAGATCGCCGTGATGAAAGACGCCACGCCATACGAAGCCCGGGAAGGCGACACCGTCACCTTTTCGATCCTGGTCAAGAACACCGGCGACGTGCCGCTCACCGACGTCACGGTCACGGATGACCACACGCCGTCCTGCGCGCGCACTGCCCCGGACCTGCCCGTGGAAGCGGAAATCTCGTACAAGTGCACAACGGTCGCCGGAAAAGTTGGCTTTACCGGCAAAGCAATCGCCTCCGGGCAAGATCCGACCCGGCGTCCGGTGAGTGCTGCGGGCGAAGCGACGTTCGTCGTCCGAATGAGCTGAACGGAGTAACGCGGAAGCAGCCGATTGCCGCGAATTCCCTACCTGTCGCCGACGGTAAATGTGACCAGTGCGTTCGTAGGGTTCTCGTTGTAATCGTCCCGTGATACGTTCCTGCGCCGTGTCCCCCATTGGTGAACGTGCTCACGTGGTGATGGTGTCACTCAGTGTGCTGCTCGGCGTTTTCTCCGCCGCGGCCGGTACCTGGATGGCCACCGCGGAAGGAAACACCGCCGAGCTCGGCGCCGCGGCCTTGGTGCTGCCCAACGCGCCCGCCGGAGCCGGCGGCGGCAGTGGCACCGATCTCGCCGGCGGCCAGGTCCAGACCACCACCCCCGGTCAGCCTGCCGCGCCCTCGTCCTCGGCCTCCGCCCCGACCACGTCGTCGGCGGCGCCCACGCCGACCGAGACGTCCGCAGCCGCGCCGGCCACGACGTCCGAAGCTCCGCCGTCCACGACCAGGGCCGCGGCCCGCGTCGCGCCGTCGACCGCCGCCCAAGTTCTGTCGCTGGTCAACGACGAGCGCGCGAAGGCGGGCTGCGACCCGCTGACCGAGGAATCGCACCTGACGAAGGCGGCGCAGGACTACAGCGACCAGATGTCGGCCGGGAACTTCTTCTCCCACACCAGCCCCGACGGAACCACGTTCGACCAGCGCATCAAGCAGGCCGGCTACTCCAAGCCCGGCGCGGAGAACATCGCGAAGGGGCAGACGTCGGCCGCGCAGGTGATGGACGCCTGGATGAACTCCGAGGGCCACCGCGCGAACATCCTGAACTGCTCGCTCAAGAAGCTCGGCGTCGGCGTCACCACGGCCGGCTGGTACTGGGTCCAGGACTTCGGCTACTGAGGGGCCTGCGAAGACTTGTTCCACCGTTCGGCGACGTCGCCGTACCGCGCCAGCACCGTCGCCCGCAGCTCCGGGTCCGACCGCGGCACCGGCTCGATGAACACCTCGGTGACGTCGTTGAACCGCTCCGCCAGCTCGGACGCCAGGCGCACGCACGCGCGCTCCAGGTCGGCGGCCCCGAGCGAGTCGTCGAAGTCCACGCGGGTGCAGACGAGCACCTGGTCGGTGCCCATCAGCATGGTCTGCAGGTCCACGACGGCTTCGATCTCGGGCGCGCCGGAGAGGTGGTCGCGGATGGCGCGGACCAGCCGCGGGTGGGCCTGGCGGCCGACGAGCAGGCCGCGGTTGGTCCGGCCGAGCAGGTAGGCGACGCAGGCGAGCAGCAGGCCGATGGCGATGGACGCGATGCCGTCCCAGATCTCCGAGCCGGTGAGCTGGTGCAGCCCGATGCCGCCGAACGCGAGGAGCAGGCCGATCAGCGCGGCCGAGTCCTCGAACAGGACGGTCTTCGGCGTCGGGTCGTCGATCAGCCGCAGGTACGCCCATAGCGACTGGTTCTCGGCCTTCGACTCGCGGACGACCTGGCGCACCGCCTGCACCCACGACGTGCCTTCGAGCAGGAACGCCACGGCCAGGACGATGTAGCTGAGCAGCGACGTGCTCTGCGCTTCGCCGTGCCCGAAGAGGGTCGAGATGCCCTCGTACAGCGCGAACATCGCGCCCGAGGCGAAGATCGAGACGGCCGCGAGCAGCGACCAGAAGTAGCGCTCCTTGCCGTAGCCGAAGGGGTGCACGCGGTCGGCCGGGCGCGCCGAACGCTTCAACGCCGTCAGCAGCAGGACCTCGGTGATCGTGTCGGCCACCGAGTGCGCGGCTTCCGACAGCATCGCGCCGGAGCCGGTGATGATGCCCGCGATCAGCTTCATCACCGCGATCGCCAGGTTGACCCCGCCGGCGAGCAGGACGGTCAGAGTGCTTTCGCCACCGGAGCCACCGGACTTCGCGGATTCCTCGCTCACTCTTGTGAGCGTAGTGCTCAGAGGCGCCGCAGGCCGTGCAGAACGCGTTCCATGAGGGCGACGGCGGGGCGGCCGTCGGAGCTCGTGCGGCTGTCGTGGATGGTGACCAGGCCCTGCTCGGCCATGTCGTCCAGCAGCACGCGGACGACGCCGAGCGGCACGCTCAGGTTGGCCGCGACTTCGGCGACCGAGCGCGGCTGGTGACACAGGGAGCGCACCGAGCGGAACTCGCCGGTCAGCCGGGCGCCGTTCCAGTGCGCGCCGGCCCGCGTCGAGACCATCGCTTCGATCGCGAGGTGCCGCCGCGACTGCGTCCGGCCGCGCGTCAGGACGTACGGGCGCACGAGGGTGCGCTGGGTGGGCACGTAGTCCGATACGGGACGCTCATCGTCCGGTAGGGGGCGGAGTGCGTGTCGGCCGGTCGTAGTGGTCCGCCGGTCCTCGGCCATCCGTGCCGCCCCCTGATTCCGTGATCGTCAATGGTGCCCTCGCTGGCAACGGCGGCGGCGAGGAAAGGCCAGGATACGCCGCTTGTCCAGGGTTCAGGCCGTCGTTTCTCCTTCACCTGATGGGCCATTTCGGTGATTATCATGAACATTTTTCGAGAAAACGATTACCGCAACGAAGTCCCAGCTAGCGAGCTTGCTGGACATGACAAAGTTGTGACAACGGGTAGCGGAATGGCTACCGCGCCGCCGATCTTTCCGATCACGAAAACGGCCCCGATCAGGACATCCTGACCGGGGCCGCGTCGTGAAAATTTCGCGTCACTCCTCCGCGAGCGACGGCGCGCCGAGGGCGATCGGCTTCGGTTCCGGCTTGCGCTTGACCGACTCGAGCAGCATCTGCGCGACGTCGACGATCTCGACCTTCTCGCTCGCGCTGCCGTCGGCCTGGCGGGCCGTCAGGCCGTCGTTCAGCATCACCTTGCAGAACGGGCAGCCGGTGGCGATCTTCGACGGCGCGGTGCCGAGCGCCTCGTCGACGCGCTCGACGTTGATCCGCTTGCCGATCTTCTCTTCCATCCACATCCGCGCGCCGCCGGCGCCGCAGCACATCGACTTGTCGCCGTGCCGCGGCATCTCACGCAACTGCGCGCCCGTCGCGCCGACCAGCTCGCGCGGCGCCTCGTACACCTTGTTGTGGCGGCCGAGGTAGCACGGGTCGTGGTAGGTGACGTCCTCCGCGACCGGCGCCACCGGCACCAGCTGCTTCTCGCGGACCAGGCGGTTCAGCAGCTGCGTGTGGTGCACGACGTCGAACTGGCCGCCCAGCTCCGGGTACTCGTTGGCGAGGGCGTTGAAGCAGTGCGCGCAGGTCACGACGACCTTGCGGGCCTTGCGCTCGCGGCCCTCGAACACCGAGTTCAGCACCTCGACGTTCTGCTGGGCGAGCATCTGGAACAGGAACTCGTTGCCGGCGCGGCGGGCCGGGTCACCGGTGCAGGACTCCTCCGAGCCGAGCACGGTGTACTTGACGCCCGCCATGTGCAGCAGCTCGGCGACCGCGCGGGTCGTCTTCTTCGCGCGGTCCTCGAACGCGCCGGCGCAGCCGACCCAGAACAGGTACTCGGTGTCGCCGAGGTCGCCGTCGAACACCGGGACCTCGAAGTCCAGGTCCTCGGTCCAGGCCAGCCGGTCCTTGGCGTTCTGGCCCCACGGGTTGCCCTTGTTCTCCAGGTTCTTGAACATGCCGTTCAGCTCGCTGGGGAACGCCGACTCGATCATCACCTGGTAGCGGCGCATGTCGACGATGTGGTCGACGTGCTCGATGTCGACCGGGCACTGCTCGACGCAGGCGCCGCAGCTGGTGCAGGACCACAGGACGTCGGGGTCGATGACGCCGCCGTCGTCGCCGATCAGCGCCTTCTGCGACTCCGCGATGGCCAGGACGTCGATGCCCGCGTACATGTTGTCGCCGGACAGGCCGACCTCGTCGCCCGCCATGTCGCGCTTGCCGCCGGCCAGCAGGTACGGCGCCTTCGCGTAGGCGTGGTCACGCAGCTGCGTGATGACCAGCTTCGGCGACAGCGGCTTGCCCGTGTTCCACGCCGGGCACTGCTCCTGGCAGCGGCCGCACTCGGTGCACGTCGAGAAGTCCAGCCAGCCCTTCCAGCTGAAGTCCTCGATCTTGCCGACGCCGAAGGTGTCCTCGTCCGGGTCGGCTTCCTCGAGGTCGAGGACCTTGCCGCCGCTCATCATCGGCTTGAGCGCGCCGAGAGCGACACCGCCGTCGGCCTCGCGCTTGAAGTAGATGTTGAAGAAGGCGCTGAACCGGTGCCACGCGATGCCCATGGTCATCGTGCGCGCGACGACGATCAGCCAGACCGTGGCGCTCATCAGCTTGACGAACGCGAAGATCGTCACCAGGTTCGGGCTGGCCGGCAGCAGCTGGCCGATCGGGTTCGAGACGAAGGACGCCCACAGCGGCCCTTCGTGCGTGTTCAGCGCGGACTTCGCGGCCCGGACGCCGATGATGCCGATGCCCTCGATGAGCACGACGGCCTCGATGAAGTACGCCCACTTGAAGTTGGACCCGGCGAAGCGCGACTGGCGGTCGGCGCGGCGCGGGTGGTTGCGCTGGCGGATCGCCATCAGCACCAGGATGCCGACGATCGTGCCGAGCCCGAGCAGCTCCATGAGCAGCTGGAACGGCGGGAAGTCGTCGAGGATCGGCCAGCCCCACGTCGGGACGAAGACCTCGCCGTAGGCCTCGAACAGGGCCAGCGAGCCGAGCAGGAAGCCCCACATCACCAGCCAGTGGGCCGGGCCGACGCTGCGCTTCCGGTTCATCCGCGTGTGCGCGGCGAACTCCTTGATCAGCGTTTTCATGCGCGGCATGAACGGCCCGTTGCGCGTCGAGTCGGGCTGGCCGAGGCGGATCACCCGTACGAAACGGGCGATGGTCGCGGCGAACATGCCCCAGGCGACGAGGCCGAGCACGACGGAAATTCCGCCGAGCGTCAGTTGCAGAGCGCCCATCGTTCGGGTGCCTTTCGTCCGGGAAAACTGTGGTGGTGCCGGGAGACTAACCGTCCTTACTGATGAGTAACCTGTTGAGGGGCCGTAAGTCCCACCGATGTGGTGTACGTCGCTCTTTGTTTCGGGACGATCGTTCCGGTAGTTTTCACCCGATGGTGAAGCTGCAGACGGACGGCCGCAAAGCGCGCGGCGAGAAGCGGCGGGCCGAACTCATCGAGGCCACGCTGCGGATCATCGAGCGTGACGGCGTGGCCGGCGTCACCCACCGGACCGTCGCGGCCGAGGCCGGCGTGCCGACGACGTCCACGACCTACCACTTCTCGTCGCTCGACGACCTCCTGGTCGCGACGCTCATCTCCTGCGCCCGCGACATGGCGACCGAGGTCTACTGGATGATCGACCGGGCCCGGTCCCGCGGCTCACGCGGCGCCGAGGAGGTCGCGGGCCTGCTCGCCGAGGCACTCGGGCCGCGGCGCGGGCGCACGATGGCGGAGTACGAGCTGTACCTGCTGGCCGCGCGGAAGCCGGAGCTGCGCCCGGCCGCGCGTCGCTGGCTGGACGTCCTGACGTCGATGGTCCGCCACGACGACGAAGTGGCGTTCCGGGTGTTCCTCGCGGGCATCGACGGGCTGCTCATCCAGGGCCTGATCGACGACGAGCCGCCGTCGGCGGAGGAGCTGCGGCCGGTGGTGGACTACCTGCTGAAACCGCGTTGACGGCTGTCCTAGTTTCGGATCATGCGGACCTTCGGTGACTACGAACTCGACGACGACCGGACGCGGCTGGACCTCGACGTGGTGTGGAAGTTCCTCTCCACCGAGGCGTACTGGGGCCGCTGGCGCACGCGTGAGCAGGTCGAAGCGGCCATCGACGGCTCGTGGCGGGTGGTCGGCGCCTACCGCGACGGCTCGATGGTCGGGTTCGCCCGTGCGTTCTCCGACGGCGTCTCGTCGGCGTACCTCGCCGACGTCTTCGTCGTCGACTCCGCGCGTGGTAGCGGGCTCGGCAAGGAGATCGTGCGGGAGATGATCGACAACGGTCCCGGCGCCCAGTTCCGCTGGATGCTCCACACCGCCGACGCGCACGGGCTGTACCGCCAGTTCGGCTTCGCCGAACACACCAAGGGCCACTACCTGGAGCGCGAAGGGCCCAACGCGGGAAACTTCGTCGCTAACGCAGGTCGGTGAGGAGGGCGTCCCACGATCGGGTGGTGATTTCGAGGGTGCCGCCTGGGCGGTCCTTCGTGTCGCGGATCCGCACCACCTCGGCGAGCGCCACTTCCACGCACTCGGCCTCCGGACCGCTGTAGCTGGACTTCCGCCAGTTGTGCACGTCAGGCCTCCAAGCCGGCGATCACCCCCTCGATGAACGCGCGCGATTCCGCCGTGCTCAGCGCGAGGGACGCCATAGTCCGCGCGGCGGACTTGTAGTCCGACACCTGATCCTCATCGTAGATGTAGGCGCTGCCGCGGTACTGGTCCAGAAAGACGATGGCAGGCAGGTCCGAGTACTCGAAGACGCTGAACGAGCCGTTGAGCCCCGGGTGGTAGTCGCCGCCGGACGGAACCACCCGCACCTCGAACCGCCGCGGCAGTTCGAGGAGGTGGCGGAGCTGGTCAAGCAGCGTTTCGGTGCCGCCGATCTCCTGCCGGAGCGCAATCTCCCCGAGCACGAACGAACACTCGGGCGCGCGGTACTCGTGCAACGCCGCCTGGCGGATCATCCGGACCTTCAGCCGCTGTTCGATCAGCTGAGCCGGAGTGCCGCCGAGCGCCAGGATCGCCCGGGCGTAGTCCGGCGTCTGCAGCAGGCCGTGCACCAGCATCGGCTGCCAGCTGAAGATCGCGGCCGCGGTGCGCTCGTACTCGGCCAGCGTCGTGAGGATCGCGGGCGCGTCCGGCATCTCCTTCTCGGCCCAATTCGGCTCACGCGCGGTGCGGGCCAGGTCGAACAGCCTGTCGCGCTCCTCGCCGAGCACCCTGAGCTGCCCGAGCAGGAGCGCGACCTCTTCGATCTTGGGCACCCGCAGGCCAAGCTCCCAATGGGACAGTTCGGCCGCGTGCACGTCCGTGGCGCGGGCCAGCTCGCGCAGCCCGTACCCGCGCGCCTTCCGCGCTTTCCTCAGCCCGAACCCCAGCGCTCTCGACCGGGGTGTCGCTATCGGTGGTGGCATGAGCGCAGTGTGTCATCGGGGTCCGACAAAAACGGGCCCGGCTCCGTTGCCGATCGGCAACAGCGCCGGGCCCGGGAAACCTCAGCCCTTGTTCTCGTACACCGGCGTCAGCACCGCGCGGGCCAGCGTGTGCCCGAACATGTTGAAGCCGAGGAACGCCGGCGTCGCGTCTTCCGGCACCTCGAGCTTGTCGAGATCGAGGGCGTGCACCGCGAAGTAGTAGCGGTGCGGGCCGTGCCCGGGCGGGGGCGCCGCGCCGAGGAACTGCTTGACCCCGCCGTCGCCCTTCAGCGTCACCGCGCCGTCGGGAAGGCCGGAGCCGTCACCCGCGCCGGACGCCAGCTCCGTCACCGAAGCCGGGATGTTGAACACGGCCCAGTGCCAGAACCCGCTGCCCGTCGGGGCGTCCGGGTCGTAGCAGGTGATCGCGAAGCTCTTCGTCTCCGCCGGGAAGCCTTCCCACGACAGGTGCGGCGATCGGTCCTCGCCGCCGGCGCCGAAGATGCCCGACAAATGGGGCGTGGCCAGGGTTTCGCCGTCGGCGACGTCGTTGCTGCGCAGGGTGAACGACGGCACGTCGGGCAGGGATTCGTAGGGGCCGGGTGCTTGCGGCATGGATCCTCCTGATCACGGAACTGGAGTCTTCGGCCAGGCTAGGCCCCGGGCTCCTCCCGCGCGTCTCAGGGAGGGATCTCAGGGTCTTTCGGGGGGTTACCCCCATGTACGGCCCCTTCACCTCGTCATAACGTTTCTCACGCAGAAGAAACAACACTGAGGGGACCAACGACCATGGCGCGCCCGCTTCTGGCTCTGGGAGGCATCGTCCTGATCGGCGTCGGCCTGGCGACCGCATTCGGGTGGGGGTGGGGTTCGGACTTCCAAAACACCGACACGGTTTCGCAACCCATCCGCAGCGTGAAGCTGGAAGCCGATTCGGGGTCGGTGAAGGTCCGCGCCGGCTCGGGGGCGACGACGGTGCGCCAGGAGGTCGGCTACCACTGGCGCAGCAAGCCGGACGGGCCGTTCTACCGCGTCGAGGGCGATCAGCTGGTGCTCGGCTCGTGCGGCACGAACTGCACGGTGGACTTCGAGGTCGTCGTACCCGCGGGGGTGCCGGTGACGGGGGACATCGACTCGGGCGGGCTGGACGTCGCCGGAATGTCCAGTGTGGACGTCCACGTCGATTCCGGGCACGCGAAGGTCGAGGATGTGGCCGGCGCGGTGAAGCTGCGGATGGACAGCGGTTCGATCGACCTGGACAACGTCGGGCCGGTCCAGCTGCAGAGCGAGTCCGGCAGCATCACCGGCAGCGAGGTGCACGGTCCGGTCGACGTGACGTCGTCCAGCGGCAGTGTCGAATTCACGCTGGTGCGGGCGAACGACGTGAAGGTGCACGCCGAGAGTGGCGGTATCGACCTGACGGTGCCGGGCGGGCCGTACCGCGTCGAGGGCGGCAGCGACAGCGGGCACCGCGACATCGGCGTGCAGAACGACGGGTCCGCTCAGCACGTGCTGGACCTGACGACCGAAAGCGGCAACGTCACGGTCCGCGCGGCCTGACCTTTCTCTTACTACGGGGGCTTTTCCGATGGGCAGGATCGAACGGCGCGTGCTGGTGGCCGCGCTGCTGGGGGCGATCGCGACGTTCGGCGTCGTGGGCTTCGCGCGCGGGGAATCCGCGGAGACGCCGGCGCAGGGGGTGCCGGTCTCCGTGGATTCCCACTATCGAGTGACTTCTTGGGTCGGCACGCCGGCGGAAGTCGTTGTGCAGCAAGGAAACTCCGATTTCTTCTTCGCTTCCTGGACCGGCCGCCGCTCCTGATTTGTCGGTGGTCGCTGTTAGGAAGGAAGCACGCCGAAGGCCGGCGTGCAGGGGGAGGAAACGGATCATGAACATGCGCCGGGTTGCCGCGATCTTCGCGGTGCTCGTGGTCATGGCGGCGGTGCCGGCCGTCGCTTCGGCTTCGGTTCTGACGTGGCACTCGTGTGCCACGCAGCAAGAACCGACAGCGGAGTGCGCGACGGTCGACGTGCCGATCGACCGCGCGCGGCCGGAACTCGGGTCGGCGCAGCTCGCGCTGGCCCGGCTGCCCGCGCTCGATCCCGGCGGGCGGATCGGCTCGCTGCTGGTGAACCCCGGCGGGCCGGGTGGCTCCGGCGTCGGGTTCGTGCAGTTCGGCGGGCTGGCCTCGCCGGACCTCGGTGCGCTGCGGCAGCGGTTCGACATCGTGGGGTTCGACCCGCGCGGCGACTGGTTCAGCACGCCCCGCATCACGTGCGACCCGGCGACGCTGTTCGACCCGGCGCTGGACCGGTTCCCGTCGACGCGGGCGGGGTTCGACGCGCTCGCGGCGCACAACCGCAAGGCGGGCGAGGACTGCCTGGCCAGGACCGGGCCGCTGCTGGCGAACGCGGACACGCAGAGCGCGGCCGAAGACATCGAGACGATCCGGGCCGCGCTCGGCGAGCCGCGGATTTCCTGGCTGGGCCTCTCCTACGGCACCGAGCTGGGCGCGGTCTACGCGTCGAAACACCCGGACCGGGTGCGGACGATGGTGCTCGACGGCGCGATCGACCACGCGCGGCAGTTGCGCCAGGCGATCCTCGAGGAGGCCGCGGCCACGGAGGACGCGCTGGTCCGGTTCGCGGACTGGTGCCGGCGCTCGGCCGGCTGCGCCCTGCACGGCCAGGACGTCCTTCGTTTCTACGACGCCGTCGTGGCGAGGGCGGCCCGCGGCGGGATCTGGTCCGGTGACCTGGGCCGGCCCGCGACGGCCGACGAGGTCTCGGCGGGCGTCTACAACCACCTCTACATCCGGGACGACTGGCCGGCACTGGGCACGGCGCTGGCCGCGGCCGGCGGCGAGTTCCCGGACGCGCGGGCGCTGACCGAGCGGAACCAGTTCCTGTCCCCGATCTACGGCGCCTACCGGTCGATCGGCTGCCACGACTTCCCGTCGCCGTTCACCGGGCCGGCGGACATGGGCCTGATGGCCGGGCTCCTCCGCGTGGCGGCGCCGCACAGCTGGCGGTATTCGGAGTACTGGGACCTGACCAGCGGGTGCGCGGGCTGGCCGGTCCCGGCGAAGAACCCACCCCAACCCCATCCGGTCCACGGCGCCCCGCCGATCCTGGTCGTCGGCGGCGCGCACGACCCGGCGACACCGCTGGCGTGGGCCCGCGGCCTGGCGGCGAGCATCGACGACGCGGCTCTGCTGACCCGCACCGACGACGGTCACACGGGGATGTTCAACTCCGCCTGCGCCCGGGCGGCCGAGGTGACGTACCTGGTGAACGGGGTCGTGCCCGGCCGTGGGGCGGTGTGCCGGTGAGCGGGTGAGGCGGGATCATCCGCCGGGGTCGGGGTCGGGGTCGGGGTCGGGGGTCGGGGGCCGGAGGCGAGCGAGGTGGGCTCAAGGGCGGACGCGCCTGCCCGTGGGCGCTCGGCCTGGCCACGCCGACGGCGCTGCTGGACGGCAGCGGCCGCGGCGTCCAGCTCGGCGTGCTGATCAAGGGCCTCGAGCTGCCGCCGTGGTGCGGTCCGCGGTGGCTGCCGACCGTGGCCGGGCGGTGCGCTCGCGCGGCTGCGCTCCTGGGTGGGGACGGCGTTCCCGCGGCGCTCCCAGGTCGCGGGCGGCGTGCCCGCAGCGGCTGCGCTGCTGGTCGCGGGCGGTTGCCCGGGCTCTGCACCTTCGGGTGATCGGCGTCACAGCCGATCCGGGCCCACTCGGGAGCCGGACCCGGGAACAAGAACCCCCACCGCCTCGTTAGGCTGGGTACAGAGGTTGAGCGCAGTCGACTCAAGTCCGGCTTGACGAGGTGCGCGAAGGCCCGATAAAACTTGCCAGGGCCTCGCTCAAGGCGAGCATGAACCTGCAGGTCACGAACATAGCAGCCGTAAACAGGAGGAAGCACCATGGCGCGAGCGGTCGGCATCGACCTCGGCACGACCAACTCGGTCGTCGCCGTCCTTGAGGGCGGCGAGCCGACGGTCATCGCCAACTCGGAAGGCTCCCGGACCACCCCGTCGATCGTCGCCTTCGCCAAGAACGGCGAAGTGCTGACCGGTCAGCCGGCGAAGAACCAGGCCGTCACGAACGTCGACCGGACGATCCGGTCCGTGAAGCGGCACATCGGCACCGACTGGAAGACCGAGATCGACGGGAAGAACTACACCTCCCAGGAAATCAGCGCGCGCGTGCTGATGAAGCTGAAGCGCGACGCCGAGGCGTACCTGGGCGAGACGATCACCGACGCGGTCATCACCGTCCCGGCGTACTTCGAGGACGCCCAGCGGCAGGCCACCAAGGAAGCCGGGCAGATCGCCGGCCTGAACGTGCTCCGCATCGTCAACGAGCCGACCGCCGCCGCGCTGGCGTACGGGCTGGACAAGGGCGAAAAAGAGCAGACCATCCTGGTCTTCGACCTCGGTGGTGGCACCTTCGACGTCTCGCTGCTGGAAATCGGTGAGGGCGTCGTCGAGGTCCGCGCCACCTCCGGTGACAACCACCTCGGTGGTGACGACTGGGACGAGCGCATCGTCAAGTGGCTGGTCGACAAGTTCAAGGCCACGAACGGCATCGACCTGACCAAGGACAAGATGGCGCTGCAGCGCATCCGCGAGGCGGCGGAGAAGGCGAAGATCGAGCTGTCCAGCTCGAACTCGGCCAGCATCAACCTGCCGTACATCACCGTGGACGCGGACAAGAACCCGCTGTTCCTCGACGAGACGCTCTCGCGCGCCGAGTTCCAGAAGATCACTTCGGACCTGCTCGACCGCACCAAGGCGCCGTTCAACAACGTCATCCGCGACGCGGGCATCTCCGTCGGCGACATCGACCACGTCGTGCTCGTGGGTGGTTCCACCCGCATGCCGGCCGTCGCCGAACTGGTCAAGGAGCTGACCGGCGGCCGCGAGCCGAACAAGGGCGTGAACCCGGACGAGGTCGTCGCCGTCGGCGCGGCGCTGCAGGCCGGGGTGCTGAAGGGCGAGGTCAAGGACGTCCTGCTGCTGGACGTGACCCCGCTGTCGCTCGGCATCGAGACCAAGGGTGGCGTGTTCACCAAGCTCATCGAGCGCAACACCACGATCCCGACCAAGCGCTCGGAGATCTTCTCCACCGCGGACGACAACCAGCCGTCGGTGCAGATCCAGGTGTTCCAGGGTGAGCGCGAGATCGCCGCGCACAACAAGAAGCTCGGCATGTTCGAGCTGACCGGTCTCCCGCCTGCCCCGCGTGGCGTGCCGCAGATCGAGGTCACCTTCGACATCGACGCCAACGGCATCGTGCACGTGACCGCGAAGGACCTGGGCACGAACAAGGAACAGTCGATGACGATCACCGGTGGCTCCGCGCTGCCGAAGGACGACATCGAGCGCATGGTCAAGGACGCCGAGGCCCACGCCGAGGAAGACAAGAAGCGCCGCGAGGAAGCGGAGACCCGCAACCAGGCGGAGACGCTGGTCTACCAGACCGAAAAGTTCGTCAAGGACAACGACGACAAGCTGCCCGAGGACCTCAAGGGCAAGGTCAAGTCCGCGATCGACGAGGCCAACGAGTCGCTGAAGGGCACGGACTCGACCAAGATCCGCGAGGCGATCGAGAAGCTGAACGCCGCTTCGCAGGAACTGGGCACCGCCCTGTACGCCAACGCGAACGCCGACGCCGCGGCCGGTGCCGCGGGCGGTGCGGGTGCGGGTGCGGCCGGGGACGCCGGTGCGGCCGGCGGCCAGGCCAAGGCCGATGACGTGGTGGACGCCGAGATCGTCGAAGAGGACGAGAAGAAGTGACCCACAGCTACGACGAATCCGAGAACCAGGGCCGAGGCCCCGAGGAGCCGGTGGTCGTGCGTGACCGACGTCGGGTGGACCCCCAGACCGGGCAGGTTCGCCCGCCCGGTCCGGCCCACGCCGCGCCGGAACCCGACGAGGCGCCCGTCGAACACGCGGGGCCCTCGCTGGGTGAGTCCATTATGGACGATTCGGTGTCGGTCGTCTCCGACGTGGAGAAGGAGCTGTCGGAGCGCACCGCCGACCTCCAGCGCCTGCAGGCCGAGTACGCCAACTACCGCAAGCGGGTCGAGCGTGACCGCGAAGCGGTCGTGATCGGCGCGAAGGCGACCGTGGTGAACGACCTGCTGCCGCTGCTCGACGACCTCGAGCGGGCCGAGCAGCACGGTGACCTCACCGGCGCGTTCAAGGCCGTCGGTGACAAGCTGATCAGCGGCCTGCAGCGCGCGGGCCTGGAATCGTTCGGTACCGAGGGCGAGCCCTTCGACCCGAGCGTGCACGAGGCCGTGCAGCACAACACCTCGCCGGACGTGGCGGGCCCGACGGTCACCGTGGTCATGCGCCGCGGGTACCGCTTCGGGGACCGCGTACTGCGGGCGGCGCTGGTCGGCGTGACCGACCACGAGCCCGGCGCGGCCCAAGGGGACCCGTCCGTGGGTGGCGAGCTGCCACTCGACGGCGGAGTCGATGAGCAGCAGCAGTAAGAGAAACCCAGTGGAAGGAGGAGACGCCCGATGAGTGCACGGGAATGGATCGGCAAGGACTTCTACCGTGAGCTGGGCGTCTCCTCCGACGCCACCGCTGACGAAATCAAGAAGGCCTACCGGAAGCTGGCCAAGGAGAACCACCCGGACGCGAACGCCGGCAACGCGCAGGCGGAGCAGAAGTTCAAGGCGGTCTCCGAGGCCTACGGCGTGCTCTCCGACGCGAGCAAGCGCAAGGAGTACGACGAGGCGCGGCGCCTGTTCGGCGGTGCGGGCGGCTTCAACTTCCCCGGAAGCGGAAGTGGCACCGGCAGCTTCGACATGGGCGACATCTTCGGCCAGGCCGGCGCCGGTCAGCAGGGCGGTTTCGGCGGGCTCGGCGACATCCTCGGCGGCCTGTTCGGCCGCGGCCGGACGTCGGCGGGCGCGACGGCGAACCGGCCGCAGCGCGGTGCCGACGTCGAGACGGACGTCCGGATCGACTTCACCGAGGCGGTCAAGGGCGCGACCCTGCCGCTGCGGCTGTCGAGCCCGGCGACCTGTGCGACGTGCAGCGGCAACGGTGCGCGGCCGGGCACGTCGCCGCGGACCTGCCCGACGTGTTCCGGTTCGGGGCTGGTCAGCCGCAGCCAGGGCGCGTTCGCGTTTTCGGAGCCGTGCCGCGACTGCCGCGGCCGCGGGACGATCATCGACGACCCGTGCCCGGAGTGCGGCGGCGAAGGCATCAGCACGCGGACCCGCACGCTGACCGTCCGGATCCCGCCGGGCGTCGACGACGACCAGCGCATCCGGCTGGCCGGCCAGGGCGAACCGGGTCGGGGCGGCGCGCAGGCCGGTGACCTGTACGTCCGGGTGCACGTGGCCCCGCACCCGCTGTTCGGGCGCAAGGGCCTCGACCTGACGATCACCGTGCCGGTGGACTTCACGGAGCTGACGCTCGGCACCACGATCACGGTGCCGACGCTGGAGGCCAAGGTCTCGCTCAAGGTGCCGCCGGGCACGGCGAGCGGACGGGTGCTGCGCGTGCGCGGCAAGGGCATCGCCAAGCGTGACGGTTCGCAAGGTGACCTGCTCGTCACCCTCCAGGCGGCGATTCCCGCCAAACTGGACGACAAGGCGCGCGAGGCACTGCAGGCGTACGCCGAGGCGATGGCCGGGCACGACCCCCGGCCCGAGATCACCGAGCTGCTGCAAGGTAGGTGAGAGTGGTGTTCGGCGGGATTCCCCAGGAAGGGGACGAGGAGACCCCGGTGTTCGTCATCTCGGTGGCGGCCCAGCTCGCCGGGATGCACGCGCAGACGTTGCGCACGTACGACCGGCAGGGCCTGGTCTCGCCGGGCCGCACCGCCGGCGGCGGCCGGCGCTACTCGATGCGGGACATCGCGCTGCTGCGCGAGGTCCAGCGCCTGTCGCAGGAGGATGGCGTCAACCTGGCGGGCATCAAGCGCATCATCGAGCTGGAGAACCAGGTCGACGCGCTCCGCGCCCGGATAACCGAGCTGACGGAAGAACTGACCGCGGCGTACATGGCGGCGGAACAGGCCGCGGCGGCGGCGCACGCGTCCTATCGCCGGGACCTGGTCCCGCTCAACCAGCAGACGGCGTTGGTGGTCTGGCGCCCCAAGCGCCGCTGACGACTTGAACGACGAGGGCCTCCCCGGGCGACCGGGGAGGCCCTCTTGCGTGCGCAGTCCCTCCCGGCTGCTCACCGCCGCGGGTTACGTCTTGACGTTCAGCAGCTGCTTGACCTCCGCCGTCCGGGACTCGATCACCCGCCGGGCCAGGTCGCGGGCCTGGGCGTTCACCCCGCCGCCCGGACCGTTCTCCGTCTGGGCCAGCTCGACCGCTCCCTGCTGCTGGCCCGTCAGCACGTCCAGGAACCGGCGGGTGAACTCGCTGTCCGGCGCCGACTGCAGTGCTCCCACCAGGTCCGGCGACGTCATCTTCATGCCGCCGTGGCCCGCGTGGGCCTGGGGGTTCGTGTCCATCGCCGCCGGCTGGTCCCACTCGCGGAGCCAGCGGCGCATGTCCGTCACCTCGGTCTGCTGCGTCACCTCGATCGCCGCCGCCAGTTCCTTCACCGACGCCGGCAGGGGGCGGGCCGCGGCGAGCCGGACGATCTCCACCCCCTGCTCGTTCTGGGGGATCAGCATCTGCAGGAACATCACGTCGGCCGCGTTGTACGAAGGAGCGGCCGTCGTCGCGCAGCCGGTCAGCAGCAGCGCGACGACGGCCAGGACCAACCTCACTGGCGCTGCCACAGCGCCGGGGTGTTCGGCGGCTCCCAGCCCGCGATCGCCGTGTGCGCCTGGAGGCAGCGGTAGCTCGCGCCGCCGTACGTCACCACGTCGCCCGCCTTGTACGCCGTGCCCGCCGCCCAGGTGCCGCCCGTGGGCGGGGTGGTCGTCGTGGTGGTGGGCGGCGGCGGGGTCGTCGTGGTCGGGGGCGCGGGCGTCGTGGTGGTCGGCGGCGGCGGGGTGGTGGTGCCGCCCCCGCCCACCTGCAGGTCGATGCAGCTGTAGAACGCGTTGGCCGTGTCCGCGATGTTCCAGATGGCCAGCACCTTGATCCGGCCCGAGTACCCGGCCAGGTTCACCGTGTGCGACAGCGTCGACGGCGGCTGCTGGTTGTTGCCGTTGAACACCGCGACGCGGGTGTTGCCCACGTAGTACTCGTAGCTCAACGTCGAGTGCCGGGCGGTGAAGACCCAGTTGAACGTCACCGTCGTGCCCACCGACTTCGCCGGCCACGGCTTCGACTCGTCGGCCAGCTCGGCGAACTGGGACAGACCGGCGTTGCAGCTGCGCAGCCCCTTCGGGCCTTCGACGCTCTGCGGTTCGTAGATGATTTCGCCGCAGTTGGGGACCTTTCCGGCCGCGCAGTTGGCCTGCCGGCTGGGCGGATCCGACACGTATCCGTGGGCACTCGCGCTGGTGGCGGGGAGGACGACGACCAGCACCGGTGCGAGCAGGGCACCGGCCGCGGCCGCGAAGAGCTTTCGTTTCCAGGTCATTTCGGCTCCTCGAAGGGGAACAGCGTCGTTCCGCCGGGAAGGACGAACGAGCACATCCGGGGAAGATGTGGTCTAGACCATAAGAGGATTCGGGCACAACGGTCAACGAACTACCGCCGTTCGACGAATTCGCTGCTCCGCTCGGCTCAGTGCGAAGGTCGGGCCGGCTGCTGCAGGTGTTCGCCGAAGAACGCCGTCACCCGGCGCCACGCGTCCTCCGCCGATTCGTGGTGGTAGGTGAAGCCGACCACCTTGAGCAGCAGGTTCACCGGTGCCGCGGTGTCGATCTTGTTGGCGAACCCGTGGCTCGCGTCCGGGTACTCCTTGACGTCGTGCGGGATGCCGCGCTCGGTGAGCGCCGTCTCGAGCTTCGCCGCGGCGCCGCGCAGGCCGAAGTCCTTCTTCCCGAAGCTGGCGACGATCGGGCAGGCGTCGTCCAGCACCGACAGGTTCTTCGGCAGCTGCCCGTAGTACGGCGCTGACGCCTCGAAGCCGCGTGACGCCGCGACGAGCGCGAAGCCGCCGCCCATGCAGAACCCGGCGATGCCGACCCGGCCCGAGCAGTCCGCTCGCTCGGTCAGCAGGGTGCGGGCGGCCACGATGTCGTCGAACGTGCGCCCCTGGTTCGCGAACATGTCCGAGAACACCCGCCGCACGCAGCGGCGCATGCCGCCGCGGGAATACAGGTCCGGGCTCAGCGCCAGATATCCCTCGCGGGCGAAGCGGTCGGTGATGGTTTTCGTGTCCTGGCTCAGCCCGAACGCGTCGTGGATGAGCACCACCCCCGGATGCGGTCCGGCGCCCGCGGGTTCCGCCAGGTAGCCACCGATCGTGCCGTCCGAAACCGGAATAGTCATCTCCATATCGGTGAAGATAGCGACAATCCGCCGGTTCGGCGCCCGATCGCTGAGAGTCTCTCAGCGCATTACGGACAAACCTCAGTCCTGGGTGAACGGGTCGTACGATATTCGTTCCAGATCGATCCCCTTCGCCAGCAGCTTCGCGACGGTCGCCTGGATCATCGGCGGCGAACCGGAAACGAGGACGTCGTGGTTCTCCCACGAACCGCGCTGGGTCACGGCGTGGGCGAGCGTGCCGCGGTCGCCGCCGGCCAGCGCGCCCTCCTCGGTGACCGGGGTGACGGTCAGCCACTTCGACGTCGCCGCCAGCCGGCGGAGGTCGTCCAGCGCGTACAGGTCCTCCGGCCGCTTGCCGCCGAAGAACAGGTGCACCGGCGGGTTCCGCTTCCAGCGCGAAAGGTCGTCGAGGATCGCCAGCAGCGGCGTGATGCCGGTGCCGCCGCCGATCATGAGCAACCGGCGCTTCGCGGCGGTCGGGCGCACAGTCAGCACGCCCATCGACGGCCCCAGGCGCCAGACGTCGCCCGGCCGCGTGTGGTTGACGATGCTGCCGCTGACCCAGCCCCCGGGCACCGCGCGCACGTGGAAGGTGAGCTCGCCGTCGCCGCGGGGAGCGTTCGCCGGGGAGAAGTACCGCCAGAACCGGGGCCGCTGCGGCACTTCCACGCTGACGTACCCGCCCGAGCGGTACGGCAGCAGGCCCTCCGTGCGCACCTTCACCAGCGCGACGTCGCGGGCGAGCTTCCGGTGCTCCAGCACGGTCGCCGACCACGCGGCCGGCCCGGTCTCGGCCTGCGCGGCCTCGCGCATCGTCTTGGCGATGATCCCGTAGGCCGTGGTCCACGCGGATTCCACCTCGGGCGTCCACTTTTCCTTCAGAAATCGTTTCAACGCGGCGATCAGCGCGACGCCGACGGCGTCGTAGTGGCGCGAGACGACGGAGAACTTCCGGTGGTCGCGGCCGAGCTGCCCGAGGAAGGTGGCCAGTTCGTCGGGCCGGTCGACCATCTGCACCACGTACACCAGCGCGCGCAGCAGCCGGCTGCGCTGGGTCGTCATGGTGACCGGGAACAGATCGCGGCAATCGGGCGCGACCACGAACAACGCGCCGTAGAAGTACTGCGCCAGTTCGTCGGCTTTCGGTTCGATCGCTGCAAAGCTTTCACGAATCAACCGGGCCAGTTCGCGACCTTCCACGGCCGAAACGGGCAGCGGTTCGGGCATTGCGGAGATCTTCACGGATTCAGCACTCATCGGGAACGGTAATCTCCAGTCCTGCAAAGGCTTTTCATGCCGTGCACGCGGCGTCGCTGTGCGGTGCCGCCCCCGAGGGTTCCCGACTGTAGGCGAATTCCCGTGCAGATGCGCGTGATTCCGCGCGTTCCCGCTCGAACGGAGCAATTCGGCCACGTGCGGTCAACCCCGCCTGGCATAGGGTAAAAATGATCACGCCCGCCGGGTAAATCCGTTACTCGTTGCTGATTCCCGAGGCGTAACGAAATTGCGCGCGGGAGCGACCCGCGCGCGGTGCGCTAGTCGATCGTGAACGGGTCGTACTGGATCTGGTCCAGCGCGCTGCCCGCGACGAGCATGCGCGACACCGTCGCGCGGATCATGGCCGGCGAGCCGGACACGAGGATGTCGTGGCCGGGCCACGCGCCGTACCGCGTGACGGCTTCGGCGAGCGTGCCCTGCTCGAACCCCGGGACGTCGCCGCCGCGCTCCACCACCGGCGTGATGTGCAGCCACGGGTTGGTGGCCGCGAGCGCGCGCAGCTCTTCGAGGTCGTAGAGGTCCTCACGCGCCGGCCCGCCGTAGAACAGGTGCGTCTTCGGGTTCTCGCCCCACAGCGCGAGGTGGTCGAGGATCGCCCGCAGCGGCGCGACGCCCGTCCCGCCGGCGACCATCAGCACGCCCCGCGACGACTCCCGGTCGACCGTCATCCGGCCCAGCGGCGGCCCGAGCCGCCAGACGTCACCGGGCTGCGTGTGGCTGACGATGGCGCGGGACACCCAGCCGCCGTCGATCGCGCGGACGTGGAACTCGATGCCGCCGTCCTCGCGCGGCGCGTTGGCCGGCGAGAGGTAGCGCCACAGCCGCGGCCGCTGCGGCACTTCGACGCTCACGTACTGGCCCGGGTGGTACGGCACGGGCTGGTCCGGCACCAGCCGCACGAGGGCGAGGTCCCAGGTCAGCCGCCGGTGCTCGACCACGGTGGCCGACCACGACGGCGGGTTCGTGTCGGACGCGGCCGCGTCCTGCATGGCCCGGGCGGCGATGGTGAACGCCTCGGCCCACGCCCGTTCGACCTCGGGCGTCCACTCGCGGCCGAGGTGGTTCTTCAGCGACGCCAGCAGCGCGGTGCCGACCGCTTCGTAGTGCCGCGGCACCACGCCGAACTTGCGGTGGTCGCGGCCCAGCTGGCGCAGGAACGGCGCGAGGTCGTCGGGCCGGTCGACCATCTGCACGATGTGCACCAGCGCGCGCACCAGCCTGCCGCGCTGGATCTCCATGTTGATCGGGAAGAAGTCGCGCGTGGTCGGGGCGAGGGTGAACAGCATCCCGTAGAAGAACTGCGAGATGTCCGCGATGTACGGCTCCGACTTGGCCCAGCTGTCCCGGATGAGCCGGACCATCGCCGTGACGGCCGCGGGGGCTTCACGCGGGGCCGAAGACCGGGGGAACGGGCTGACGGAATCGGCTGTCATGAGCGGTTGTTCACGGGTCGGGGACCGCCTCCGGGGTCCTTCGCCACTGCTGCCACCTCGTCACTCAACGTCACTGGAATACGCCTCGCGTACCGCCCGTCCGCAGGGTAGCGGGCAGGCAGCCTTTTGCCCGCATTGTTGCTCCGACCGGGTGTATCCGCCCCGGTCAGGCGTGGGCGACCTCACCGGGGAGATGGTTGTCGCGAGCAAGTGTCCGGCAATAAACTTGTATGGCACAACCAAAGGAGGGTCCGATGGGCTTCGACGACACCGACGACGACGTCCGCGTCGAGCTCATGCGCGAACTGAAGACGGCTTCCCAGCTCCAGCACGCCTGGGTCATGCAGGCCTGGCAGAGCGAGCCCGGGCTGCACCCGGCGGCCGCGATGCTGCTGTCCGACCTGGCGAAGAACGGCGAGGCCCGTCCCTCCGAGCTGGCGAAACGCCGGTTCGTCGACCTCTCGGTCGTGAGCAGGCAGATCACCCAGCTCTCCGCCGCCGGGCTGGTCGACCGCCGTCCCGCGCCCGAGGACGGCCGGGCGTCGCTGGTGAGCGTGTCCGAGAAGGGCCGGGCCGAGCTCGCCCGCTGGCGCGTCAACTACCTGGAGTTCATGGAGAAGGCGCTCGGCGGCTGGGACGACGAGCGCGTCACCGAGCTCACCGGGCGGCTCGCGGAGATGAACGCCGACCTCCGGCGCGCGCTCGGCAGCGCGGCCTGCCTGGCCGACACGAACAAGTGACAGGGCGGCCGGAAGGCATACCGGAAGTGGCTTTGGACCCTGCGGAAAGTGTCCGTTCGGTCCTGACCTGAAAGCGTTGCCCAGGGTTAACGTCGGTGGGTGACGCGTGACCGGGTCGCACTGCTGTGCGCGCTGGGGATCGACAACTTCGGCTCAGGTCTGTTCCTCCCGTTGGCACTGGTCTACGTGACGCAGGTGATCGGGATGCCGCTGGCGGTGGCCGGCACCGCCGTCACGCTCGGTGCCGTCGGAGGGCTCGTCATCCCGCCGCTCGCCGGGCGGCTCGTGGACCGCGTCGGGCCCCGCGCCGTGGTGGTCGGCGCCCAGCTGCTGCAGGCCGCGGGCGCGGGCGCGTACCTCGTCGCCGACGGCGCGGGCCCGGTGATGGCGGCCGCCGTCCTGCTGTCCGCCGGGCAGCAGCTGTTCTACAGCTCCCTGTTCGTGCTCATCGCCGACGTCGCGGGCGACGTCCCGAAGGATCGGCCGTTCGCCGAGGCGGGGATGGTGCGGGCCGCCTGCTTCGGCCTCGGCGGCCTGACGGCGGGCCTGCTGCTGACGTGGCTCGGGGACACGGGCTACCGCATCGCGCTCGCCGTGGACGCGCTGACGTTCTTCGTGGCCGCGTCGATCCTCGTCGTCAGCGTCCGGCTCGTGCGGCCGCACCGGCAGGACCGCGAACGGTCGGTCCGGGTCCTGCGCGACCGGCCCTACCTCGCGCTGATCCTCTTCAGCGGGCTCTTCGGGCTGTCGCTGGACTTCTTCCTGATCGGCACGCCGGTGTTCGTGCTCGACCGGCTGCACGGCCCGGCCTGGCTGCCGGGCGCGATCCTGGCCCTGCTCACCGTGGTGACCAGCGTCGGCGGCACGCTCGCGCTGCGGCTCACCGCCCGGTTGACGCGGATCGCGGCGATGCGGGCCGGTTCGGCGCTGTTCTCCGTCTGGTGCGTGGTCAGCCTGGGCGTGCTCCTGGTGCCCGACGGCTGGCAGGTCGCCTACCTGCTGGCCTCGACGCTGGTGTTCGCCGCCGGCGACCTGGTCTTCGGGCCCCGGTCGGGGGCGCTCGCCGAAGCCGCGGCACCCCCGGTCGCCCGCGGACGTTATCTCGCCGCGTACCAGTACGCGTTCACCGTGGCGCAGGTGCTGGCGCCCGCCGTGGTCTCGTTGTTCTCGGTCGCCGACTGGTTACCCTGGGTGCTGGTCGGGGCGTGCGCGGGCTTGGCCGTGGCCGGGCTCGGGATGCTCGGTTCGCGGTTGCCGGCGAGCGCCGTCGCACCCGGTCGAAGTTGAGCGGAACAGACTCAAGTTTTCCTGCGTTAGGGATAGTGTCAGGCACGGTCAGGGCCTGTCACCTGGACTTCTGAAGTACCGAGCATGAGGTGAGGGATGGACGCTTTCAACCCGACCACGAAGACCCAGCAGGCGATCTCGTCCGCGGCGCAGGCGGCCACCATGGCCGGCAACCCGCACGTGTCGGCCGCCCACCTGCTGGGCGCCCTGCTGGCGCAGGGTGAGGGGCTCACCGCACCACTGCTGACCGCGGTCGGGGCCGACCCGGGGGTGGTGCACAAGGAGCTCGAACCGCTCATCGCGGCGCTGCCGTCGGCGACCGGCGCGACCGTGTCGAGCCCGCAGTTCGACACCTACGCGGTCAAGTCGCTGACGCGCGCCCAGAAGCTCGCCACCGAGCTGGGCGACGAGTACGTCTCGACCGAGCACCTGCTCGTCGGGCTCGCGACCGAGGGCGGGCAGGTCGCCGACCTGCTCAAGCGCCACGGCGCCACGCCGGACGCGCTGCAGGAGGCGTTCGCCAAGGTCCGCGGCTCCGCCCGGATCACCAGCGCCGACCCGGAAAGCACGTTCAAGGCGCTCGAGAAGTACGGCGTCGACCTCACCGAGCGCGCCCGCGCCGGCGAGCTGGACCCGGTCATCGGCCGCGACACCGAGATCCGCCGCGTCGTGCAGGTGCTGTCGCGGCGCACGAAGAACAACCCGGTCCTGATCGGCGAGCCGGGCGTCGGCAAGACGGCCATCGTCGAGGGGCTGGCCCAGCGCATCGTCGCCGGGGACGTGCCCGAGTCGCTGCGCGGCAAGCGCGTCGTCGCCCTCGACCTCGGGTCGATGGTGGCCGGCGCGAAGTACCGCGGCGAGTTCGAAGAGCGGCTGAAGGCCGTGCTCAAGGAGATCACCGAGTCCGCGGGCGAGGTCATCACCTTCATCGACGAGCTGCACACCATCGTCGGCGCCGGCGCGACCGGCGAGGGCGCGATGGACGCGGGCAACATGATCAAGCCGATGCTCGCCCGCGGCGAGCTGCGGATGGTCGGCGCGACCACGCTCGACGAGTACCGCCAGCACATCGAGAAGGACGCCGCCCTGGAGCGGCGCTTCCAGCAGGTGCTCGTCGGCGAGCCGTCGCCGGAGGACACCATCGCGATCCTGCGCGGGCTGAAGGAGCGCTACGAGGTGCACCACGGTGTCCGGATCACGGACGCCGCGCTGGTCGCCGCCGCGACGCTGTCCGACCGCTACATCACCGCGCGCTTCCTGCCGGACAAGGCGATCGACCTGGTCGACGAGGCCGCGTCGAAGCTCCGCATGGAGATCGACTCGCGGCCGGTGGAGATCGACGAGGTCGAGCGCGCCGTCCGTCGCCTGGAGATCGAGGAGATGGCGCTCGCCAAGGAGAGCGACGCGGCGTCGAAGGAGCGGCTCAACAACCTGCGGGCCGAGCTGGCCGAGAAGCGCGAGACGCTGACGGCGCTGACCGCGCGCTGGCAGAACGAGAAGGGCTCGATCGAGCGCGTCCGCGAGCTCAAGGAGCAGCTCGAGCAGCTGCGCGGCGAGTCGGAGCGCGCCGAGCGCGACGGCGACCTCGGCAAGGCCGCCGAGCTGCGCTACGGCCGGATCCCGGCGCTGGAGAAGGAGTTCGAGGCGGCCACCGCGGCGAGCGAGGCCAGCCAGCAGAACGTCATGCTGAAGGAAGAGGTCGGCGCGGACGACGTCGCGGACGTGGTCAGCGCGTGGACCGGCATCCCGGCGGGCCGGCTGCTGGAGGGTGAGACCGGCAAGCTGCTCCGGATGGAGGAGGAGCTGACCCGGCGCGTCATCGGGCAGGCCGAGGCCGTGCAGGTCGTCGCGGACGCCGTCCGCCGCAGCCGGGCCGGCGTCGCCGACCCCGACCGGCCGACCGGTTCGTTCCTGTTCCTCGGCCCGACCGGCGTCGGCAAGACCGAGCTGGCCAAGGCGCTGGCCGAGTTCCTGTTCGACGACGAGCGCGCGATGCAGCGCATCGACATGAGCGAGTACGCCGAGAAGCACTCGGTGGCGCGCCTGGTCGGTGCCCCGCCGGGGTACGTCGGCTACGACCAGGGCGGCCAGCTCACCGAGGCCGTCCGGCGCCGCCCGTACTCGGTGGTGCTGCTCGACGAGGTGGAGAAGGCCCACCCGGACGTCTTCGACGTGCTGCTGCAGGTCCTCGACGACGGGCGGCTGACCGACGGCCAGGGCCGGACGGTGGACTTCCGGAACACCATCCTGATCCTGACCTCGAACCTCGGCTCGCAGGCCATCGCCGACCCCGGGCTCGACGAGCGGCAGCGGCGGGACGCGGTGCTCGAGGTGGTGCAGCGGCAGTTCAAGCCGGAGTTCCTCAACCGGCTCGACGACATCGTCGTGTTCCACTCGCTCGGCACCGAGCAGCTGACGTCCATTGTGGACATCCAGATCGCCCGGCTCGCCAAGCGGCTGGCCCAGCGGCGGCTGAACCTGGACGTCACCGACGGCGCCCGCGAGTGGCTCGCGCTCAACGGCTTCGACCCGATCTACGGCGCCCGGCCGCTGCGGCGGCTGGTCCAGTCGGCGATCGGCGACAAGCTGGCGAAGGAGCTGCTGTCGGGCGAGGTCCGGGACGGCGACACCGTGCGCGTCGACAGCCCGGAGCTCGAAGCCGGCGACTCGCTCACCGTCACCCGCGTCTGACCCCTCGTGAGTGGTAAGGCGAGTTCTAACTCGCCTTACCACTCACGACAGCCGCGGCAGACCACGAAGCCGGGGCGTCCACAGTGGCTTGTGGCGATTTGTCGACCCGGCCCGGTGCGGAAAATGCTCCGAATGGGCCCGGCGACACGGGGACCGGCGATCATCCCTCCGGCGTAACAGGCGATACCCTGGCCGTCGTGGGTATTCCGGCGTGGATCTGGTTCGTCATCGCGGCCGTCGCCCTGGTGGCGGGGCTGGGGCTGCTCGCCGCCGACCGGGCGAAGGAGGGCTCGCGCAACCGCGAGCGCATGCGCTGGGCGCAGCTGCGCGGCTGGCAGTTCGTCGAGGAGGACGAGCGGCTGCCGCAGCAGTGGTCCAACGGCGCGATCGGCTACTTCGGCGCGGACGCCGCGGTGAACGTCGTCGCGGGTTCGACCTTCACCTCCGACGGCCGCCGCCCGGTGTTCATCTTCGACATCGAGACCGAGGGGCAGATCCCCGCCGTCGTCGTCGCCGTGCGCTGCAACAAGAAGCACCGGATCCCGATCGAGATGTGGCTGTCCAGCGTGCCGTTCCAGCGGGCCGACATGCCCGAGATGCTCGGCCCGATCGGCTCGCGCTACGCCTTCGCCGACGACGCCGACGGCGCCCGCGTCGTGATCACCCAGGAGCTCGTCGACGCCGCGGACCAGCTCGGCGGTGACGTCGGCGTGGCCTGGCTGGAGAACGAGTGGGTGCTCGCCAGCGTCGCCCCGACCGCCGGGCCGTCGCGGCTGGAGCGCCTGCTGCGCGACCTGGGCGAGATCGCGGACATCGTCGACCCGTTCGACGAGGACTACGACGCCGGACGGCACCAGGCGAGCGCCCCCGTTCCGTCCGAGGCCACCGCACCCGCGGCGCCGGGCAACCCGGCGGCCGGGACGCCGGTGCCGCCGCCCGCGGACGCACCGCCGAGCGAAAGCTAGAAGCCGAGCACCGGCTGGTCGAACACGCTGAGGGCCGCCGACCGGTCGAGCGTGCCGCGCACCGACGTCGTGCTGCCTTCGGCGTGCACGACGCGGTCGACGCCGAGGTCGCCGCGGATCGAGCCCTCCGGCCCGGCCGGGCCGAGGGACTGGGTCGTCTTCGCCAGCGCCCAGGCCGGCCCCAGCTGGCCGCCCGCTTCGTGCTGCTGCCCCAGGTCGAGGACGCCGGTGAGCTGGCCGGCCGCGTGCTGCTCGGACGTCATCCCGACCGCGCCCACCCGGCCGAGGTCGACGGCCTGGCCGGACGACCGGCGGGCCGACAGCGCGCCCTGGAGGTCGCCGGCGAAGCTGCCGTGCAGGCCGCCGTCAGCCTGTTCGGCGTTCTGGCTCAGCACGTCGACCCCGTCGGCCAGCCAGACGCCGTGGGTCGTGCCTTCGCCGATCCCGGCCCGGCGCTCGACGTAGCCGCCGAGGGGGGCGAACGAAAAGTCCTGCCCGACGCCCTGGCCGAGCCGCTGGCTGTTCCCGGTGCCCGTGCGGACCTGGCCGAGACGCAGCGTGTGCCGGCCGGTGCGGCCGAACGAGTCGGTCTCCTGCGACGCCGACGCCGACGCCGTCTCCGCCTGCCGTTCCTCGCGGCGGGTGGTCGCGGACGCCGTGAGGTCGTTGCCGAGCATCGCGCCGGCGATGTCCTTCGCGACGAAGTCGTGGCGCGTGGCGGTCACCGTCTCGCGCACCACCGTGGACCCGTCCTCGCCGGTGGTCGAGACGTCCCGCCCGAACGTGCTGTCGTCGTGGTGGTCGAGCGGCAGGGTGAGCTCGGCCGGGGACGCCAGCGCGGTGGCAGGCGCCGCGAAGAGCAGCGCGACGGGAGCCGCGCCGGCGGCGACCTTGGGCAGATAGCCGCCTTTGCGCCTGCTGTGCTTACCCATGCGGCGGACCATACTTCCCCGCCGAATCGAACGCACGTCCGCCCGTGACCAGCGAGTATGTTCACCCACATGACCACCACCGCTCTCATCACCGGGGCCACCGCGGGCATCGGCGCGCAGTTCGCGCGCACGCTCGCCGCCGAAAAGCGCGACCTGGTGCTCGTCGCCCGTGACGTCGCGCGGCTGGAGGCGTACGCCGCTGAACTGCGGGAACGCCACGGCGTCGCGGTCGAGGTGCTCCCCGCCGATTTGTCCGAAGTGGACGGACGGGCGGCGGTCGAGGAGCGGCTCGCGGCGGCCCCGGTCGACCTCCTGGTGAACAACGCCGGGTTCGGGCTGAACGGCGACTTCTGGACCATCCCGCCGGACGCGCTCCAGCGGCAGCTCGACGTCAACGTCACCGCCGTCCTGCGGCTCACCCGGGCCGTGCTGCCCGGCATGATCGAACGCGGTCACGGCGAAATCATCCAGGTCAGCAGCGTGGCGGGGTTCTTCAGCGGCCGCGGCTCGACCTACACGGCGAGCAAGAACTGGGTCACCTCCTTCACCGAGGGCATCGCCGCGTCGCTGCCCAAGGGTGTCCGGATGATGGCGCTCTGCCCCGGTTTCACGGCCACCGAGTTCCACGAGCGCGCCGGCATCGGCAAACCCGGCCCGAAAATCGCCTGGTTGGGTGTCGAACAGGTGGTCAACGAGGCACTCGCGGACCTGCGCCGCGGCAAGGTGATCTCCGTGCCGAGCCTGCAGTACAAGGCCGTCGTCGCGCTTGGCGGCCTGCTGCCGCGCGCGGTGCTGCGCCGGGTCAGCGGCGGGTTCGGCGGCAAGGGCCGCACCTGACGCCACCGGGGCACTTTCACGTGAAAGTGCCCCGGTAGGGATGTCCCTACCCACAAGACGCGCGTGCGCACCAGGGTGATCCGGGGGCCGGCTCAATAGCGTTTTTCCCATGACAACTGGGTGGCACGAGGCAGCCGACGCGGTCCGGCTGGAGGCCGTGCGCAAGGAGTACGGCGACGGCGTGGTCGCGCTGGACGGGGTTTCGATCGCGTTCCCGCGCGGCGGCTTCACCGCGGTGATGGGCCCGTCCGGGTCCGGCAAGAGCACGTTCCTGCACTGCGCGGCCGGTCTCGACCGCCCGACGTCCGGCCGGGTCGTGCTCGACGGCCAAGACCTCGACGGCAAGAACGAGACCTACCTGACGAAGCTGCGGCGCGATCGCGTCGGCTTCGTGTTCCAGTCGTTCAACCTGCTCCCGGCGCTGACGGTCGAGCAGAACGTGGTGCTGCCGCTGCAGCTGGCCGGCAAGCGCGCGGACAAGCGGCTGGTGGACCGGATCCTCGCGCACGTCGGGCTCGACGGGCGCCGCAAGCACCTGCCCGGGCAGCTGTCCGGCGGCCAGCAGCAGCGCGTCGCGATCGCGCGGGCCCTGGTCACCGACCCGGCGGTGCTGTTCGCCGACGAGCCGACCGGCGCCCTCGACACCCGCACCGCCGCCGAGGTCCTCGGCCTGCTGCGCGACTCCGTCCGGTCGTCGGGCCAGACGGTGATCATGGTGACGCACGACCCGGTCGCCGCGTCCTACGCCGACGACGTCGTGTTCCTGGCCGACGGCCGGATCGCCGGGCGGCTGGCCCGGCCGACCGCGGAAGCCGTCGCCGAGCGGATGACCCACCTGGGCGCCTGGGACCGGCTGGCGGTGCGAGCCTGATGCTCAAGCTGGCACTGCGGACCCTCCGCCTGCGCAAGGGCGGCTTCCTGGCGACGTTCGTCGCCGTGTTCTTCGGCGCGCTGGTCATCTCGGCGTGCGGTGGCCTGATGGAGACCGGCATCCGGTCGGAGACGCCGGTGCAGCGGCTGGCCGCGGCGCCGATCGTGGTCGGCGGCCGGCAGACGTTCGAGCAGCCGCGGGAGGACCCCGCGACGCTCGATTCCGAGGACAAGCACAAGACCGAGACCGCGACCCTGCCCGAGCGCGTCCGGCTCGACGCGGCGCTGGCCGGCCGCCTGCGTGCGGTTCCGGGCGTCACGAACGTGGTCGGCGAGGTCACCTTCCCGGCGCAGATCGGCGCCGCGAGCGTGCTCGGGCACGCCTGGGATTCCGCCGTGCTGACGCCGTACACGCTGAAGGGCGAAGCGCCGAAGCCGGGCGAAGTGGTCGTCGACGCCGGGCTCGGCCTCGCCGCCGGGGACACGCTGCCGGTCGCCGCGCACGGCCGTGTCGGCCAGTACCGCGTCTCCGGGATCGCCGAGGCGCCGCAGGCCATGCGGGACTCCGCGGTGTTCTTCGCGCCTTCGGACGCGGACGAGCTCTCCGGGCACCCGGGCCGCTACGACGTCATCGGCGTCTTCGGCGGCGACGTCGCCGCGGTGTCGGCGGCCGTCGGGGACGCCGGCGTCGTGACGACCGGCGTCGACCGCGGTGCCCTGGAGTTCCCCGAGACGGGCAAGAGCGGCGAGAACCTGATCGTGCTGGCCGCGGTGTCCGGCGGGCTGTCGGCGCTGGTCATGGTGTTCGTCGTGGCCGGCACGCTGACGCTGTCGACCCAGCAGCGCCAGCGCGAACTCGCGCTGCTGCGCGCGGTCGGCACCACCCCGCGCCAGCTGCGGCGGATGGTCCTCGGCGAGGCGGTCGTCGTCGGGCTGCTCGCGGTCGGCGTCGCGGTGGTGCTCGGGCCGGTGCTCGGGAACGGGCTGTTCGGGCAGCTCAGGGACCACGGCATCGTGCCGGACGTGCTCCGGTTCGAGCAGGGCTGGCTCCCGGCGACGGTCGCCGCGGGCGCGTCGCTGCTGGCCGTCGTGGCCGCGGCCTTCGTGGCCGGGCGGCGCGCTTCGCGGGTCCGCCCGACCGAAGCCCTCGCCGAAGCCGCCGTCGAGCGGCGCTGGCTGACGCCGATCCGGCTGATCACCGCGATCCTGTGCTTCGGCGGCGGGACGGCGCTCGCGATCGTGACGGTCGCCGTGATGACGGGCCCGGTCGCGGCCAGCACGGCCGGCCCGGCGGTGATGCTGTGGGCGTTCGGCCTCGCGGCAATCAGCCCCGGCGTCACGAAGCTGATGGCGACGCTGCTGCGCTGGCCGGTGCACGCGCTCACCGGCGTCAACGGCCGGGTCGCGCTGCGCAACACCCGCGTCGGCGCGGTGCGGGCGGCCGGCGCGGTCACCCCGATCATGCTCGCGGTCGGCATCGCGACCGCCAACATCTACCTGCAGACCACCCAGGAAGCGGCGTCGAACCAGGCGTTCACCGAGGACCTGCGCGCGGACGCCGTCGTCGGCGCGCCGGGCGGGCTGGACCCGGCGGTGCTGGACCGGGTGCGCGCGGTGCCGGGCGTCGCCAGCGCGTCAGAGTACGTGACCAGCACGGTGTTCGTCGAGAAGCCGTTCGACTCCGGCCAGAACGACGACGGCCGGCCCGCGCTGGGCGTCAGCGAGCTGACCGGGAACGCCGTCGAGGTGCCGTCGACGCTCGGCCACCACGTCGGCGACACGCTGTCGCTGCGGCTCGGCGACGGCACGCCGGTGGACGTGCGGGTGAGCGCCGTCGTGGACCAGCGCCCCGGCTTCGAACGGCTCGTGCTGCCCGCCGGGCTGCTGGCCCCGCACACGACGCTCGGGCTCGTGCCGCAGCTGCTGGTCCGGGCCGCTCCCGGCGTCGACGCGGCGACCCTGACGTCCCGCCTTCGCGAGGCGACGGCCGGGCTGCCGGTGTTCGTCGGCGACCGGGAGACGCTCATCGCGGCGCACGCGAAGGGCAACGAGGTCGGCGCCTGGGTCAACTACCTGCTGGTCGGGATGATCCTCGCGTACACGGTCATCTCCGTGGTGAACACGCTGGTGATGGCCACCGCGCGGCGGCGCCGCGAGTTCGGGATGCAGCGGCTGAGCGGCTTCACCCGCGGGCAGGTGCTGCGCATGGCCGGGGTCGAAGGCGCCCTGATCGCGACCATCGCGGTGCTGCTCGGCACGCTCGTCGCGGCCGGCGCGATCGTGCCGTTCTGCCTGGTGGTGACCGGGTCGGTGCTGCCGTCCGGCCCGGTGGCGATCTACCTGGTGGTGCTCGCGATCGCCGTGGTGCTGTCGCTGGTGGCGATCCTGGTCCCGGCCTGGGCGGCGACGCGCGGGCGTGCGGTCGACGCCACATCCGTCGGTGAGTGAACCCGGCCGTGTGTAAGACTCTCGGCCGTGGCGAACCCCGGGTTGGATCAAGCGGCGAAACTCGAACTGGCCAGGCTGGTCACCGATCTTTCCGTGGTGCACGGAAAAGTGACCCTGGCCTCCGGCAAGGAAGCCGACTACTACATCGACCTCCGGCGGGCGACGCTGCACCACGCGGCCGCGCCGCTGATCGGCAAGCTCCTGCGCCAGCTGACGGCGGACTGGGACTACGTGGCGGCCGGCGGCCTGACCCTGGGCGCCGACCCGGTGGCACTGGCGATGCTGCACTCGGCGGCGTCCGACGGCGTGGTGCTGGACGCGTTCGTGGTCCGCAAGGCGGTCAAGCAGCACGGGATGCAGCGGCGCATCGAGGGCATGGAGGTCCGCGGTCAGCGCGTCCTGGCGGTGGAGGACACGTCCACGACGGGCGGCAGCGTGCTCGAAGCGGTCGCGGCCCTGCGCGAAGCGGGCGCGGACGTGATCGGCGTGGCGACGGTCGTCGACCGCGACACCGGTGCGCGCGAGGCGATCGAGAAGGAAGGCCTCGAGTACCGGTACGTCCTCGGCAAGGACGACCTCGGCCTGGACTGACGCCGTGGCCTGAACTGACGGCCTGAACTGACGCGGCGGATCGGGGACTCTCCGTCCCCGGTCCGCGCGGCTCGCTTCCCGAACAGGTCCTTGGCGGCGTCCTTCACGTGCTCGACGGCGCCCCGGCGGGGCGCCCTGGTGCGGCAAGGACCACCGCGACGCGTGATCGTCACGGATTCGCCGTGGTGACCACCATCACCCAGAATCGGTGCGTGACGATTCGCGCCCGCCGGTGTCCTCCCCCCGAGGAGGTGCCGTGACGACGACTACGCCGCTCGACGACGTGACTCTCGTCGGCCGCGCGCGGGATGGGGACGTCCGGGCGTACGAGCAGCTCGTGCTGCGCTACCAGGGCCCGATGTTCCGGCTCGCCGTGAAGATGCTCGCGCACCGCGGTGACGCCGAGGACGTCGTGCAGGAGGTGTTCCTCAACGCCTGGCGCAAGCTCGACCAGCTCGGCGAGGACGCCGCCTTCGTCGGCTGGCTCTACCGGGCCACCACGAACCGGTGCCTCAACGCGATCCGCGCGCGCAAGCCGCAGGCCGACGTCGACCTGGACACCGCCGAGTCGCCGCGGACCGATCTGCAGCCGGAACGGGCGGTGCAGGTGAGCAGCCAGCTCGCGGCCCTGAACGCGGCCCTCGAGCAGCTGACTCCCGAGCAACGGGCGTGCTGGCTGCTGCGCGAAGTGCACGGCCGGTCCTACGAAGAGATCGGCGAAACCGTCGGCGTGAACGCGACCGCCGTCCGCGGCCGGATCGCGCGCGCCCGGGCCCAGCTGGCGGAGGTGATGAAGCCATGGCGATGACGGACTACGAGCTGCCCTGCGAACGCGATGTCGACCAGGTGTGGGCGCGGCTCGACGCGGTCGGCGCCGGGCTGGCCGACGAACACGAACTGACCTGCCCGCACTGCCGGGCCGCGCGCGAGAGCCTGCTGGCGCTGCGCGAGGCGACGTCGGAACTGGTGGCCGAGGCGGACGCGCCGTCGCCGGACCTGTTCGGCCGGATCATGTCGGCCGTGCGGGCGGAGGTGCGGCGCGGCTCGATGGTGCGGCTGCCGACCCCCGAACCCGGGTACGTCGAGGTCAGCGAGCAGGCGGTGGCGGCGGTGCTGCGGTACGCGGCGGACACCGTCGACGGCGTCCGGGCGCGGCGCTGCCGGGTGCGGCCCGTCCCCGGCGGGGTCGAAGTGGAACTCACCCTCGCGGTGAGCCTGCGGAACGCCGCCGGCGGTGAAGCGCTGGCGCAGGTGCGGGAGCGGGTGACCGCGGCGGCCGCGGCCCGGGTGGGCCTGACGCTCGCGAAGCTCGACCTGATCGTGGATGACGTGTACGGGGAGCCAGGGGAATGAGCGTCGATTACGTGGTGGCCGACCCGGTGATCGCCAGCGTGGCGGCCCGGGCGGCGATCAGCACGCCGGGCGTCGTGCGGCTCGAGCCGGGCCTGCGCGGCCTGGTGACGGCGTGGACGCGCGCGGCCCGCCAGCGCTGGAAGGGTCTCGACCCGGCCCCGGCGGACGGTGTCCGGGTCCGCACGGCCGACGGCCGGGTGACCGTCCACGTCGACCTCGTCACGGCAGCGGCCGACCAGGCGGCCGCGGTGGGCCGCGCGGTTCAGCGCGCGGTGACGCGGTTCGTGGCCGAGCAGACCGGGCTGGTCGTCGACGAGGTGTCGGTGTCCATCATGGACATCGAGCCGGTCGCCCGGTGACGGCGGCCGAAGCCGTCGAGAAGATCGTCGGCGCGCTCAACGAGGTGGACGGTCTTCGCCCGGCGACGCCGGTTTCGCCGGAAACGACGTGGCTGCCGGTGTCCTGGGACGGCATGGCGGTGGACCTGGGCCCGGAGGTGGTCCGGATCCGCCTGATCGCGACGCGGCTGCCGATCCCGCCGTTGCTGGAGCGGGCGGCGGCCGCCGTGCGCCCGGTGCTGGCCGGCACCGAGTGGGAGAAAGCGCGGCTGCGGCTGGAAGTCACGGACCTCGACGGGGCCGCCTTCTTGTGAGGCAGGCCACAGTGAGGGTCTCCCGCCGGCGGTGTCCTTAGCTACGAACAAGGCGGAAAGCCTTGTCCCGCAAGGACATCCAGGGAGGACCACCATGACTGTGACGGCCGAGAAGAACGCCGTGGCCACCACCGAATCGGCGCTCGTCACCAAGCAGGGCACCACGACCATCGCCGACACCGTGGTGCAGAAGATCGCCGGGCTCGCCGCGCGCGAGGTCCGGGGCGTGCACGACCTCGGCGGCGGCGCGGCGCGGGCGCTGAGCGCCATCCGCGACCGCATCCCGGGCGCGTCCGCCAGTGTCGGCCAGGGCGTGTCGGTCGAGGTCGGCGAGAAGCAGGCCGCGGTCGACCTGCAGGTCCTCGTCGAGTACGGCGTCGCCATCGCGGATCTCGCGCGGTCGGTGCGCCGCAACGTGATCACGGCCATCGAGCAGATGACCGGGCTGCAGGTGGTCGAGGTGAACATCAACGTCACCGACGTCCACATCCCGGGCGAGGACGAGGAGTCCACGGGATCGGACCGGGTCCAGTGAACGCGACGCTGATCGGGCTGCTGTACGGGCTGGCCCTGGGCTTCGCGGCGGGCTTCGGCGGATTCGGCGCGTTCGTCGCGGTGCTGGTGCTCGGCGGCCTCGGCCTGCTGGCCGGGCGCTGGGCCGACGGCAAGCTCGACCTGGCCGCCCTGGTGGGCGCCGCCCGCGATCGGAGGTAGCGGTGGACCGCGGAGTGACGACGGTGGCCCCGCGAGCGGTCCGGCGCATCGCCGCCCGCGCCGCCCGCGAGGTCGACGGCATCGGCGGTGCCGTGACGGCGGAGGCCACTGTGGACGGATCAGTGACCACTTTGGACATTGCGCTGCCGGTGGCCTACCCGGCCCCGATCACGGCGACCGCCGAGCGGGTCCGGACGCACCTGCGCGAGCGGACGGCGGAGCTGACCGGCCTGCGCGTGGAGCGCGTGGACATCACGATCGCCGGGGGTGCCCGGTGAGGCGGCCCCGGCGGAGCGTGCCGGCGGTCCTGACGGCGCTGGTGCTGCTGGCGGTCTGCGCGGTGGTGACGACGGCGCTGGTGCAGCGCTTGCTCGGCGAGCGGCCGGTGTTGTCGTACGACACCGTCGCCGCGCGGGTGCACGACACGTCCTGGAACGAACTGCCCGTGCTCGTCGGGGGCGGGGCAGCGGTTCTGGCGGGGTGCGTGCTCCTGGCGGCGGCGGTGCTGCGGGGCCGCCCGGTGGCGCTGGCGCTGGCAGCGGCGGAGGGAATCGACGCGGGCACGCCCCGGCACGGGCTGGAGCGGTCGTTGCGCGCGGCGGCCGAGGACGTCGACGGGGTGGCGGGGGTCAGGCTCAGGCTGGGCCGCCGGAAGGTGCGGCTGAAGGTCCGGACCAATCGGACGAACCGGGACGGCCTGGCGGACGCCGTCCGGGCGGCGGTGGAGGAGCGGATCGAGCGGGTGGGCTTGGCCGAGGTGCCGGACGTGCGCGTCCGGGTGCGAGGAGGTGCGCGATGAACCGCCCCGCCGTCCTGAACCGCGTCCTCCTCGCGCTGATCGGCCTCGCCCTCGTCGCCGCGGGCGGGTTCGCCGTCGCCACCCACTTCGGCGAACTCCGCCTCCTCGACCCCGCCGCCCCGCTCGTTCCCGGCACCGCCCCGCCACCCACGTGGGTCTGCTACCTCGCCATCGCGGTCGCCGTCCTCGTGGGCCTGCTCTGCCTGCGGTGGCTGGCCGCCCAGGTGTTCCGCCGCCCGAAACCCACCACCTGGCGGACCAGCGGCGACACCGGTGTGACCGTCCTGCCCTCCGCGGCGGCCGCCGCCCCGGTCGCGGCCGACGTCGAGACCTACGCCGGCGTCCGGTCCGCGTCCGCCCGGCTGTCCGGACCGCGGGACGCCCCGGCCCTGGACCTGGTCGTCACCACCGACCGGGACGCTGATCCCGTCGCCCTGCGGCAGCGGATCGCCGAGCACGCCGTGCCCCGGCTTCGGCAGGCCCTCGACGTCGGCCGGCTCCCCGTGCGGCTGGAGATTCGGCTGACCGCGAAATCCGGGGTCCGGGCGCGCTGACCAGGGCGTACCGTCGGGGCATGGAGAAGGAGGACCCGCACGACCCGAACCGGAAGAAACCGGACGGTGCCCCCGACCAGTACCCGCACGAGGAACCGACGGAGTACCCCGCGAAGCGGCCGCCGGAATTCCCACCGGGTGTGACGCCTCCGTCACCGCCGAGGTGAATTGGTTGCTCCGCAGGGTTGAACATCACCCCACTGGGCATTTATAAGGGCGAACGAGATCACCGGGCGGAGTAAAGTCGCTGGTAGGGGGATCGGTGGAGGGGGTGCGATGGCGAAGTTCCTGGCCGACGTGACCGTCGTGGTGCACATTCTGGCCTTGGTGCTGATCGGGTTCGGGGGCTTCGTCGCCTGGCGCTGGCCGAAGCTGATCTTCATCCACATGTTCGCCGCGGCCTGGGGCGTCCTGGTGAACGTGACGCCGGTGCCGTGCCCGCTCACCGCGCTGGAGAACTACTTCCGCCACCAGCAGGGCCTCGGCGACCTGCCCGGCGGTTTCAACTCCTACTACCTCTACGGAACGGTGTTCCCGCAGTCGTGGCTGCCGGCGATCGGCATCGTCGCGATCGTGGTGGTCACCTACTCCTACGTCGGCGTCTACCACCGGTGGCGCCACCGTCACGACGAGGAAACCCAGGTGCGGCCCGTTCACCTCGGGTGAGCGAGAATCGCCGGGTGAACACAGTGCTTTTTTGCGGGGGCCCGGGTGGCGGAGCCCCCGGCTCGGGGCGAAGCCCCGGATGAACACAGTGCCCGGACCCACCGAGTGGGTCAGCCGCGAAGAGGTCGGCGTCGGCCCGTGGCCGGGTGACTGGCCCGCCGACGAACGGTACGACCCCGAGCTGCTGCGGGACGGCGACCGCCGCAACGTCGTCGACGCCTACCGCTACTGGCGCCGCGAAGCCATCGTGTCCGATGTGGACAGCCGGCGGCACCCGTTCCACGTCGCGATCGAGAACTTCCAGCACGACCACAACATCGGCACCGTCGTCCGGACGGCCAACGCCTTCGCCGCGGCCGAGGTGCACATCGTCGGACGGCGCCGCTGGAACCGGCGCGGCGCCATGGTCACCGACCGCTACCAGCACCTGCGCCACCACGACGACGTCGACGGCCTGATCGCCTTCGCCGCCGAGCGGGGCCTCGCCGTCGTCGCCGTGGACAACACGCCCGGGTCCCAGCCGGTCGAGACGGCCGAAATCCCGCGCGAGTGCGTGCTGCTGTTCGGCCAGGAGGGGCCCGGGCTTTCGCTGCCTGCGCAGGAAGCCGCGTCGCTGGTGGTGTCGATCGCCCAGTTCGGCACGACCCGCTCGATCAACGCCGGGGTCGCGGCCGGGATCGTCATGCACGCCTGGATCCGGCAGCACGCCGACCTCGGCCGCGCCTGGTGAGCCCTACAGGCCCCAGCCCCAGCGCAGCTGCGCCACCCCGGTCGCGTTGTTCGTCTCCAGGCCGCTGCCGCTCTGCCGCGTGATCGAGTACGTGTCGCCCGAACGCAGGCCGGGCCAGTAGACGACGCCCATCTGCCGCGACCGCGCCAAGTCCGTGGTGGCGGCGAAGTACGCGGTGAAGTTGTTGCCGTCCTGGTGCCCGGCCGAGTAGTTCAGGCCAGTCGTCATCGGGGCGCCGGCCTCGTCGATGATGGTGCGCGAGGAGTACGAACCGAGCCGGGTGCTCAGGTTCGTCGTCCACGCCGAGCGGGTGGTGTCCGAAGCCCAGAAGCCGTAGAAGTGCAGGGAAAGCAGCGTGCCGTCCAACACGCTCGCCGCGCCGACACCCGTCACGTTGTCGTTGTAGCCGGTGCCGCTGATCAGCACCCGGCCGCGCGGGATGTTCGAATGCCGGGACAGCCACGACGAACACAGCGACACCCAGGCGTTCAGGCTGTAGCCGAACGGCTCGTTCATCGGTTCGAAGTAGACGTTGCCGTTGCCGCCGTAGTCGGCGGTCACCTTGTCCCACATGGTGTTCCAGGCGTTCGTGTCGTCGACGAACCCGTCCTTGTTCGCTTCCCAGTAGCCGAAGATGACCTTCATGCCGTGGGACAGGGCCGAGTCGGCGGCGCCCTTGTACCGCCCCCACCAGTCCGAGTTCACGCTCTGCGGGTTGATCGGCAGCCGCACGGTGTTCGCGCCGAGCTTCTGCTGGAAGCCGGTGATGATGCCGTCGGCCTTGCTGCGGACGCTGTCGTAGCTGTCCCCGGCGGTGAGACCGGTCGGGATCACCCAGCCGTCCACGTAGTTGTCGCGGGCGTCCGCCCAGTTGACGCCGCGGAAGCCGTTCGTGGCCGCGGACGCGCTCTGCGGGACCTGGATCAGGGAAACGAGCAGGAGGACGAGCAGGCAGTGACGAAGGCGGGCCATGCGAACTCCGATGTTCACGTAAACATGCCGGGTCGAGAATCCTCGACGGCCCGCCGCGGTGTCAAGCGTCAGACGGGGGTGACCTCGACGGGAATGCCGTTCAACACCGACGTTCCGGACGGAACGTCCAGCAGCGTCTCGTCGGCGACCAGGTTCGAGTTGACGCCGGGGTGCGCGCGAGCCACCCGCGTCCGCGAGCCGTCGACGTCGTGGCCCCAGCCGTGCGGGATGCTCACGACACCCGGCCGGATGTCGTCGGTCACCTCCACCGGGACCTGCAGTTTTCCGGCGCGGGACGTCACCGAGGCGAGGCCGCCGTCGGTGAGGCCCAGGCGCGTCGCGTCGGCGGGGTGGACCTGGATCGTGCACCGGTTGCCGCCGCGGACCAGCGGTTCGAGGTTGTGCATCCACGAGTTGTTCGAGCTCAGGTGCCGCCGGCCGATCAGCACGAGACCTTCGTCCGGGCTCTTCGCCAGTTCTTCGCGCAGCCGCGGGACGTCGGCGACGATCCCGGCCGGGGCCAGTTCGATCCGGCCGGACGCGGTGCAGAGCACCTCCGGGATCCGCGGCTTCAGCGGCCCGAAGTCCATGCCGTGCGGCGCGGCTTCGAGGTCGGCCAGCGTGACGTCGTACGGGCCGGCGCGCAGCATCAGGTCGACCAGGCGGGCGGGCCCGGTCCGGTCGTGGGTGAGCTCGACCTTCGCGCGGCGGGCGACGTCGGCGGCGACGAAGTCGTCGAGCGCCGCGACGTCGGCCTCCGGGCCCTGACCGGCGACGATGCCGGTGAGCCGCAGCATCGTCTCCCACTCCTGCGGCAGCGCCGACGGGAGCGTCGCCGGTGTCCAGTTGGCGACGTTGCGGACGGACAGCTGGTAGAAGGCCAGGTCGAAGTGCGGGCGTTCGAGCGGCGACGGGCCGGGCAGGATGACGTCGGCCTGCCGGGACGTCTCGTTGAGGTAGACGTCGACCGAGATCATGAAGTCGAGGGTTTCCAGCGCCGCGGCCAGCCGGCCGGCGTTCGGCGTGCTCAGGCAGGGGTTGCCGCTGACCGTGATCAGCGCGCGGACCTGACCCTCGCCCGGCGTTTCGATCTCGTCGGCGAGCGTCGCGACCGGCAGTTCGCCGACGACCTCGGGGTAGCCGCGCGCGCGGCTGTGCCAGCGTCCGACGGCGAACGGCCGCCGGTTCCCGGTGGGCTGGCACGCGGCCAGCGGGAACATCGCGCCGCCCGGAGCGTCGAGGTGGCCGGTGAGCACGTTGAGGACGTCGACCAGCCAGCTCGCGACCGTGCCGAACGCCTGGGTCGTGGTCCCGATCCGGCCGTAGACCACGGCGTTGTCCGAGGTCAGCTCCCGTGCCATCCGGCGGATCTCTTCGGCGTCGATGCCAGTGCGCGGGGCGACGGCTTCCGGGGTGAAGGGCTCGGCGAGCGCGCGGACGTCGTCGAGGCCGTTGAGGTGCTCGGTCAGGCGGCCAGGGTCGACGAGGTTTTCCGCGAACAGGACGTTGACCAGCGCGAACAGCAGCAGCGCGTCGGTGCCGGGCCGGATGGCGTGGTGCTCGTCGGCGAAGCGGGCGGTGCGCGTGACGCGCGGGTCGACGACGACGATCTTGCCGCCGCGCTCGCGGATGCCGCGCAGCCGCCCGCGGATGTCCGGCGCGGTCATCAGGCTGCCGTTGGAGACGAGCGGGTTGGCGCCGAGGATCAGCAGGTGCCGCGTCCGGTCGAGGTCGGGGACCGGAATGGCCAGCGGGTCGCCGAACATGGTGCCGGCGGAGTAGTGCTTCGGCATTTGGTCGACCGAGGTCGCGCTGTAGAAGTTCTTGGTGCCCAAGGCTTTGTAGAGCACGCGGCCGTAGAGTGTGAGCGCGATGTTGTGCACGCCGGGGTTGCCCGCGTACACCGCGACGGCGTCCCGGCCGTGCTGTTCGATGATCGGCGGGAGGCGGCGGGCGATCTCGTCGTACGCCTCCTGCCAGCTGACCTCGACGAACTCGCCGTCGCGCTTGAGCAGCGGGGCGGTCAGCCGGTCGGGGTCGTGGTGCAGCGCGCCGAGCGACGCGCCCTTGGGGCAGATGTAGCCCCGCGAGAAGACGTCCTCGTCGTCTCCTTTGACGCGCGTGACCTGCTGGTTCGCGTCGAGCGTCACTTCGAGACCGCAGGTGGCTTCACACAGCGGGCAGGTGACGTGGGCCGTCGTCATGACCACTGAACATACCGAGCGGTATGTCGATGGGCAAGGCACGATTGCGTCATGGACGTCTCGGCCGCGGAACGCGCGGTGACTACGCGGCACCTGCGCCGGGTGTGGGCGCTGCCCGGCACGGTCCTCGGCCGCAGCGGCTGGCCGGCTTCGGCCGATCAGCGGCTGCACTGGCACTGGAACTACTGGTGGCAGGCCCACCTGCTGGACACCCTGGTCGACGCCCAGCTGCGGGCGCCCTCGCCGGCCCGGCTCGCGTTGATCCGCGCGTTCGTGCGTTCGGTGCGGCTGCGCAACTTCGGCAAGTGGACGAACGACTACTACGACGACATCGCGTGGCTCGGCCTTGCGCTGCAACGGGTTTCGCCGCTGGGCATCGACGTTGGCCCGGCCCTGGCGGCGATCGACACGCGGCTCCTGTCGGGCTGGACAGCGGCGACGGGCGGCGGCATCTGGTGGCGCCGCGGCGACGACTTCAAGAACGCCCCGGCCAACGGCCCGGCGGCGATCTTCCACGCCCGGTCGGGCAACACCGCCCGCGCCCGTGCGATGACGGACTGGCTGACGTCCACTTTGGTCGACCCCGAGTCCGGTTTGGTCTGGGATGGCATTCGCGCGAACACGGGCGAGCTCGTCAAGCACATCTACACGTACTGCCAAGGCGTTTACCTCGGGGCGTGCTTAGAACTGTCCTTAATGGACGAGGCTGCGCGGACGGTTCGTGCGGTGGCGGAGCACCTCGCGCCCGGCGGCGTGCTCCGCGGCCAAGGCGGCGGCGACGGCGGGTTGTTCGCGGCGATCCTGGCCCGCTACCTGGCCCTGGCGGCCCGCGCCCTACCCGGCCCGGAGGCATCGACGGCCCGGTCACTGGTGCTGACGTCGGCGGACGCCTGCTGGTCGGGCGCCGCGGAAACGCCGGAGGGGCCGTTGTTCAGCGCGTACTGGGACCGCCCGGCACCGTGGCCGCTGCCGGAGGACGCCCCCGAGCGGGACATGTCGGTCCAGGTGGGCGGCTGGATGCTCCTCGAGGCCGCGGCAACGCTGTCGTGAGTGGTAAGGCGAGTTAGAACGCGCCTTGCCACTCACGACCTCAGCAGCCGCAGGAAGCGCCGTGGAGGAACTTCGGGGTCAGCCAGACCGACTCCGGTGGCCGGTCCGGGTCCGCCATGCGGGACATCAGCAGCTGGACCGCCCGCCGGCCCAGGTCCGCGACCGGCTGGACCAGCGTTGTCACCGCCGGGCTCACCCGGCGGGCCCAGTCCATGTCGCCGTAGCCCACCACCGCCAGCTCCGAGCCGATGCGGATGCCGCGGCGGTGGGCCTCGTACTGGACGCCCACCAGCATCGACTCGTCCGCCACCACCAGCGCCGTCGGGGAGGGCCAGCCGTCCAGGAGCTTGGCCGTGGCCCGGGTGGCGCCGCCCGCGTTCGAAAACCCGCACTCCACCAGCTCGCGGTTGAAGCGCAGGCCCGCCTGCTCCAGGCCCAGCCGGTAGCCGCGGACGCGCTCGCGGCTGACCTCCAGGCTCTCGTCCCCCGAAACCAGGCCGATCTTGCGGTGGCGGCGAGAGGTCAGGTGCCGGACCAGCGACGCCACCGCGTGCACGTTCTCCGTGCCCACCTGGTCGACGTCGTTGCGCGCGGCCACCCGGTCCACCAGCACCGTCGGCACGCCCATCCGGACCAGCCCGTTGATCACCGCTTCGTCGCCGGCCGAGGGGACCAGCAGCACGCCGTCCACCAGGTCGGCCCGCAGCGCGCGCACCACCTCGGCCTCTTCGCTGCCGGTGTCGCCGGTGTCGGCCAGCACGACGTCGCACCCCGCCTGCGCGGCGGCCGCCCTGATCGCGCGCACCAGCTCACCCGAGTACGGGTTCGCGGTCACACCCATCGCGACGCCGATCCGGTAGGTGACCGGGGGGTCCCACAACCGGAGCTCCGGCGAAAGTGCGGTCATAAGCCCTCGCAGACGCTCAGCGGAAACGTATCCGCTGAACGGCCGTACGGAGGTGTCAGGAACCCAGATTCACTGAAGTGAGTGAACCGGTGGGCAGCCGCACGACTCACGGTGACGCAGGGTGGGTGCGAGCCGGACCGTCTCGGCCTTGCGCGCCGGGTCGTTGATCCGGGCCAGCAGCAGCCGCACCGCCTGCCGGCCGATCTCCTCGATCGGCTGCGCCATCGTCGTCAGCGGCGGGTCGACCAGGTCCGCCCACTCGACGTCGTCGTAGACCACCACCGGCAGGTCACGCCCGATCCGCAGCCCGCGGCGGCGCGCCTCGTGCAGCACCCCGACCATCATGCTGTCGTTCCCGACGACCAGCGCCGTCGGCGGCTCGGGCAGCGCCAGCAACGTGCTCAACGCCAGCACGCCGCCCTCGCGCGAGGAGTTTCCGCAGGCCACGAGCTCGGACGACCAGGTGAGCCCGGACCGGCCCAGCCCCAGCCGGTAGCCGAGCACCCGCTCCTCGCTCGTCGACAACCCGGGCACGCCGCTGATCATCCCGATCCGCCGGTGCCCGAGCGTCGCCAGGTGCGCGGTCAGTGCCGACGTCGCCTGGATGTTCTCCGAGCCGACCTGGTCGACGTCGGTGCGGGTGGACAGCCGGTCGATCAGCACCGTCGGCACGTCCAGCGACACCAGCTCGCCGATCACCGGGCCGTCGCCGGGTGCCGGGGTGATCAGCAGGCCGTCGACGCGACGGGAGCGCAGCGCCCGCACGGTGTCACGTTCCGTGTCCGCCGCGTCGTGGGTGTCGGCCAGCAGGACGGTGTAGCCGTGCGCCGACGCCTCCCGCTCGATCGCCTGCATCAACGTCGCGAAGTACGGGTTGGCCACCAGCGAGATCGCCATCCCGATCGACCGCGTCCCCCCGGTGACCAGCGAACGCGCGATCGCGTCGCCGGTGTAGCCGGTCGACTCGATCGCCCGCAGCACCGCCGCCTTGGTGTCCTCGGCGACCGCGCGCGTCCCGTTCACCACGTGCGAGACGGTCGTGATCGAGACACCCGCGAGCTCGGCGATGTCCCGCTGGGTCGGCCGCGAAGATCTCGGCTGAGGCATACCAGTCCTTCCCGGCAAGCGTTTGCGCAAACGCTTGCGTCCTCGCAGCAGTCTGTCTACCTTCCGGTCCATCGGCAAGCCTCGAACCGGAACAAAGGGTGGGAACCCATGAGACAGCGAAGTCTCACCGCACTCACGCTGGCCGCCGTCCTCGCCGCGACGACCGGGTGCACGGTCGAACGCCACTGGGGCGGCAACACCAACACGGGCGGGAGCGGCAAGGCGAAGGTCGGCCTGGTCACCAAGACCGACACCAACCCCTACTTCGTCGAACTCCGCAACGCCGCCAGAGCGGCCGCGCAGGCCAACGGCGCCGACTTCAGCGCGCTCGCCGGCCAGTTCGACGGCGACAACGACGGCCAGGTCCGCGCCATCGAGAACCTCCGCCAGCAGGGCGCGAACACCATCCTGATCACGCCCAGCTCGTCCACCGGCGTGCTCAAGGCGATCAAGGACGCCCGCGACGCCGGGGTGCTGGTCATCGCCCTCGACACCGCCACCGAACCGGCCGACGCGGTCGACGCCACCTTCGCCACCGACAACTTCGCGGCCGGCGAGCAGCAGGGCGCCTACGTCAAGGCCGCGCTCAAGGGCGTCCCGCCCAAGCTGCTGATGGTCGACGGGACCGCCGGCAGCTCGGTCGACACCCAGCGCCACACCGGGTTCCTCAAGGGCATCGGCCTCACCGACGGCTCGCCGGAGATCAAGGGCCACACCGCGGCCAACGGCGACCAGAGCCTCGCCCAGCAGGGCATGGAGAACCTGCTGCAGCGCAGCACCGACATCAACGCCGTCTACTCGATGAACGAGCCGATGGGCCGCGGCGCGTACGCGGCGCTGAAGGCCCGCGGGCTCACCGGCCAGATCGTCATGGGCTCGATCGACGGCGGCTGCGAAGGCGTCCAGAACGTCAAGGACGGCCAGTTCGCCGCCACCGTCATGCAGTTCCCGAAGAAGATGGCCGAGCAGGGCGTCCTCGCCGCCGTCGAGTACGCCAAGACCGGCAAGAAGCCGTCCGGCTTCGTGAACACCGGCTCCGCCGTGATCACCGACAAGCCCCTGCCCGGCATCGAGAGCCACGACTCGGCCTGGGGCCTGCAGAACTGCTGGGGAGGCGCGAAATGACGACAGCAGTGGCAACGAAGGAACGTGAATCGCTCGGCGACTTCCTGCTCCGCGCCCCCGCGGTCGGCCCGGCGCTCGCGCTGGTCGTCGCGATCGTGGTGTTCTCGCTGGCCACGGACACGTTCTTCGACCTCGACAACCTGTCCACAGTGGTCCAGCAGTCGCTCGTCGTCGGGACGCTCGCGCTGGGCCAGACGCTCGTCATCCTGATCGCGGGCATCGACCTGTCCAACGCGGCCTCGATGGTCGTCGCGACGCTGATCATGGCGAAGCTCGCCGCGGCCGACACCAACGGTTTCGTCGCGCTGCTGGCCGGGGTGGTGCTGACGATCATCGTCGGCCTCTTCATCGGCGGCCTCGCGACGCGGATCAAGCTCCCGGCGTTCATCATCACGCTCGGCACGTTCACCATGCTGACCGCGGTGTCGAAGCTGATCGCCGGCGGCCAGGCCGTCCCGGTGACCGACGGGGTGCTGCAGTGGCTCGGCACCAAGCGCTACCTGTTCGGCGGCATCCCGATCACCTACGGCATGACGCTGGCGCTGCTGATGTACCTCGGCGTCTGGTACGCGCTGACGAAAACCGCGTGGGGCAAGCACGTCTACGCGGTCGGCAACGCGCCGGAGTCCGCGCGGCTGTCCGGGATCAAGGTCAACCGCACGGTGCTGTCGGTCTACATCGTGGCCGGGCTGACCTTCGGCATCGCCGCCTGGCAGGCGCTCGGCCGGACGCCGAACGCCGACCCGAACCAGTTCCAGCTCGGCAACCTCGACTCGATCACCGCCGTCGTCCTCGGCGGCACGAGCCTCTTCGGCGGCCGCGGCTCGGTGCTTGGGACGCTGATGGGCGCGCTGGTCGTGGCGGTGCTGCGGTCGGGCCTCACGCAGATGAACGTCGACGGCAACTACCAGGACCTCGCCACCGGCGCCCTCCTGATCGCCGCCGTCGTGGTGGACCGGATCGCGAGGAGGCAGCAGCAGTCATGAGTGAACCCATCCTGCAAGCTCGCGGACTGGTCAAGCGCTACGGCCGCGTGACCGCCATCGACGGCGCGGACTTCGACCTGCTGCCCGGCGAGGTGCTCGCCGTGGTCGGCGACAACGGCGCCGGCAAGTCGTCACTCATCAAAACCCTGTCCGGCGCGGTGATCCCCGACGAAGGCGAGATCAAAGTGGACGGCAAGACCGTCCATTTCAAGTCCCCTTTGGACGCCCGGCACTACGGCATCGAGACGGTGTACCAGGACCTCGCCGTCGCGCCCGCGCTCGACATCGCGTCGAACATGTTCCTGGGCCGGGAAAAGCGCCTCAAGGGGCCGCTCGGGCTGTTCCGCAAGCTCGACACCGCCACCATGCGGTCGGAGGCGCAGCGGATCCTCGACGAGCTGGGCATCAACATCAAGTCCATCAGCCAGCCCGTCGAGACGCTGTCGGGTGGTCAGCGCCAGGGTGTCGCGGTGGCGCGCGCGGCCGCGTTCGGCACCAAGGCCGTGATCATGGACGAGCCCACCGCCGCGCTCGGCGTCGCCGAGTCCGGCAAGGTGCTCGACCTGATCGGCCGGATCCGCGACCGCGGCCTGCCGGTGGTGCTGATCAGCCACAACATGCCGCACGTGTTCGACATCGCCGACCGCATCCACGTGCACCGCCTCGGCAAGCGCGTCGCGGTCGTCTCACCGAAGACGCACTCGATGAACCAGGTCGTCGGCCTGCTCACGGGCGCGTTGCGGCTCAACGAGAACGGCGAAGTCGAAGAGGCCGCCGCGGCGACCCACGTGGCCGGCTTGAAGTGAAGGTGCTGCTGGCGGGCCTGTGCACCGTGGACGTCGTCCAGCGGGTCGAGGAGCTTCCGGCGCCGGGCGAGAAGGTGCAGTCACTGCAGGTGGACGTCGCGGCCGGGGGGCCCGCGACGAACGCCGCGGTGACGGCGGCCGCGCTCGGCGCCGAGGCGACCCTGCTGACCGTCCTCGGGGCACACCCGCTGGCCGCGCTCGCCCGCGCCGACCTGGAGTCCCACGGCGTCCGGCTGATCGATCTCGCCCCCGACCTGCCGGACCCGCCCCCGGTCAGCGCGGCCACCGTCCGCACCCGTGACGGCGAGCGCACGGTCGTCTCCCGCAACGCCGCCGAGCGGCACTTTCACGTGAAAGTGCCCCTTCTGGCAGCGGATGTTGTTTTGCTGGACGGGCACTACCCGGGGCTTGCGCTGGCGGTCGCGAAGGGAGCGGAGGCGCCGGTCGTGCTCGACGCCGGGAGCTGGAAGCCCGTGCTCGACGAGCTGCTGCCCCTGGTGGACATCGCCGCCTGCTCCGCCCACTTCCGCGCGCCGGAACCCGGCCTGCACGAGCGCGGCGTCCCGACCGTCATCACCACGGCGGGCCCCGGCCCGGTGCGCTGGTCCACTGCGGACGGCGGCTCGGGTGAGGTGGCTGTGCCCGCGGTGCAAGCGCGGGACACACTAGGAGCGGGCGACGTCTGGCACGGCGCGCTCGCCGTGGCCGTGGCACGCGAACGGACGGTGACGGACCGGATCCGCTTCGCCAACGAGGTGGCCGCCGAACGGGTGCGGCATGTGGGACCGCGGTCGTGGACGACCGCGATCGCAGGAAGGAACAGGACATGACGGCGTTCGACGACCTGCTGGCCAGGGCCGAGGGGCTGACCGTGCGCGGGCAGCGCAACGTGCTCGGCATCATCGGCTCGCCCGCGTCCGGCAAGACCACGCTCGCCTGGGCGCTGGCCAACGCACTCGGCTCGCGCGCCGCGGTGGTCGGCATGGACGGCTTCCACCTCGCGCAGGTCGAGCTGCGCCGGCTGGGCCGCACCGAGCGCAAGGGCGCCCCGGACACGTTCGACGCCGCGGGCTACTACCACCTGATCCGCCGCCTCGCCGAAGGCCGCGAAACGGTGTACGCGCCGGAGTTCCGCCGCGAGATCGAGGAGCCCATCGCCGGGGCCGTCGCGGTCCCGCCGGAGGTCCAGCTCGTCATCACCGAGGGCAACTACCTGCTGCTGCCGGACGACCCGTGGAGCGCGATCCGGCCGCTGCTCACCGAGGCCTGGTTCCTCGCCCCGGACGAGCCCGAGCGCATCGAACGGCTCGTGTCGCGCCACCGCCGCTACGGCCGGTCGCTGGTCGAAGCCCGGCAGCGCGCGCTCGGCTCGGACCAGCGCAACGCCGACCTGATCTCGCAGACGCGCGATCGCGCCGACCTGGTGCTGGAGAACCTGCCGCTGGCGAACTTCGCGATTTGACCCTCGTCGTCACCGGCGGCAGCCGCGGGATCGGCGCGGCGATCTGCGCGCTGGCCGCCGCCCGCGGCTACGACGTCGTCGTCAACTACTCGGGTGACGCCGCGCCCGCCGAAGCCGTCGCCGAGCGGGTGCGTGCCTCCGGACGGCAGGCGCTGGCGTTCCGCGCGGACGTCTCCGACGAGGACGACGTCCGCGCGCTGTTCGACGCGGCCGCCGAGCTGGGGCCGGTGACCGGCCTGGTCAACAACGCGGCGATCACCGGCAACACCCCGGGCCGGCTCGAGGACTACGCGGTCGACGTCGTGCGGCGCACCCTCGACGTCAACGTCACCGGGGTGTTCCTGTGCTGCCGCGAGGCGGTCCGCCGGATGTCCACCCGCCACGGCGGCGACGGCGGCGCGATCGTCAACATCTCGTCGACGGCCGCGCGCACCGGCTCGGCCGGGGAGTGGGTGCACTACGCCGCGTCGAAGGCCGCCGTCGACACGCTGACCTTCGGGCTCGCGCAGGAGGTCGCCGCCGACGGGATCCGGGTCAACTCGGTCCGGCCGGGCATGGTCGACACCGGCCTGCACGCGGCCGCGGGTTTGCCGGACCGGATGGCGAAGTACGCGCCGCAGATTCCGCTGGGCCGGCCTGGGCGGCCGGCGGAAATCGCCGAAGCCGTGTTGTTCCTGCTCTCGAAGGCGTCGTCGTTCACGACGGGTGCGGTGCTGGAGGCCGGCGGGGGCCGCTGATCCTTGTGAACCGGCATTTCCCGGCTTTCGTGTGGTGAGCGTTCCCCACCACCGCGCGAAAGGTGAACAACCATGCGTACGTTCGAGCTGCCCGGATCCGTGGGCGGGCGGACCGTCGATCGGATCCTGGGCCGTCAGCTGGTCCGGACCTGGGAGACCGACGGCATCTTCCAGGTCGCGGCCACCGAAGAGCAGGACCGGATCGCCCGGGAAGCGCTCGCCGAGAGCCGCCGGTTCTTCGCCCGGTCGCTCCCCGAAAAGGCGAAGTTCGTCAGCGACCTGACCTACAGCGGGTACATCGCTTCGGGTGAAGAGGTGACCGCGGGCGAAGCCGACTTCTCCGAGATCTTCACCATCTGCCCGGACATCCCGCTCGGCGATCCCCGCGTCACCGGCAGCTGGCCGTGCCACGGGCCGGTGCCCTGGCCGGACGACAGCTACCGGTCGGCGATGATGGCCCACCTCCGGGAGGTCGGGAGCATCGGCGAGAAGCTGCTGCAGCTCGTCGCGCTCGGCCTGGGCGTCGAGATCGACCGGCTGACCCGGCTCACCCGCGAGGGCTGGCACCACATGCGCGTGCTGCGGTTCCCGGCCCGGTCCGCGACCACCGAACGCGGGATCGGCGCGCACACCGACTACGGACTGCTCGTGATCGCCGCGCAGGACGACGTCGGCGGGCTGTCCATCCGGCCGCCGGTGCCCGGGGAGCACCGCAACCGCAACTGGCTGCCGGGGGAGAGCACGGCCGGGATGTACCAGGACGACGAACCGTGGCACTTCGTCGAGCCCGAGCCCGGCGTGTTCACCGTCTTTCCCGGCGACATCCTGCAGTTCCTCACCGGCGGCCGCCTCCTGTCGACCCCGCACAAGGTCCGCCTCGCCACCCGGGAGCGGTACACGCTGGCGTACTTCCACGAGCCGTCGTTCGGCACCACCGTCCGGCCACTGGCGGGTGGCGAGGAGGTCATCTACTACGGAACGCACTTCACGAACATGTTCACCCGCTGTTACCCGGACCGGGTGACGACCCGGCGCATCGAGCGCGAAGGACGGCTGGCCGTGCTGGATCGTATCCGTGACCCGAAGTAAGGAGGTCGTCGCTGTCCGTGGGTTTTGTCCGCCTGCTGAGACGGCCGGAGACGGCGAGATCACGATCGGACGGGGAACTTGGTCACTCGCGTTTTGCGCGTCGAACGCTGTGCAACTCTGGGAAGCCGCCACCCGAAAGGACGGCTTCGGAAGCCATGGCCAAACTCATGTCCGTGCACCACCTCGCGCTCACCGTGACCGACGTGGACCGCAGCGTGCCGTGGTACGTGCGTGTCCTCGACCTCGAGGAGGTCACCCGGCGCGAAGAGCCGGACACGGGGCTGCGCAAGGTAGTCCTGCGTTCGGCCGGTGACGAGTTCTCCGTGGTCTTGGTGCAGCACGCGGACACCGGCCGGCGCGGGTTCGACGAGCGCCGGACCGGCCTGGACCACGTCGCGTTCCGCGTGCACTCGGCCGCCGAGCTGGCCGAATGGGAATGCCGGCTCGAGGAGTTCGGCGTCTCCTACCAGCCGGTCGCGCCGTCCCGCACGTTCGAAGGCTCGCGCGTGATCGTCTTCCGCGACCCGGACGGCATCCAGCTCGAGATCTGGACCGACCCGCAGCTCTGAGCGTCAGGCGCGGGCGTTGCTGTCGTCCCGCTCGTCCACCGGGCGCCGCATCTCCTGGCGGTAGCGCAACACGCCGTAGCCCGTGCCGAACACGAAGAACGCGACGCTGATCCACAGCGCCGCCGTCTTCAGCCACGGCAGCGCGTCCAGCAGGCCGGCGCCGTAGTAGCCGAGCAGCACCAGCGTCGGCACCCAGAGCAGGCCGCCGAGCGCGGTCGCCGCCATGAACCGGCGCGGGTCCATCCGGGCCGCGCCGGCGATCAGCGGGGCCAGCGTGCGGATCCAGGGGATCCACCGGGCCGCCACGATCGCGAAGAAGCCCTTGCGGTCCAGGAACCGTTGGGCGCGCTCGAGGTTGTGGCGGTTCAGCACCTTGCCGTCGCGCCGCGCGATGAGTTTCGTCCCGCTGCCGCGGCCGATGTAGTACCCGATCTGGTTGCCGAGGACGGCGACGATCAGCGCGGCTCCCGACAGGAACCACGCGTTGGCGTCCGAACCGTGCTGCGCCAGCACCACGCCCGCTCCGAACAGGAGCGAATCGCCGGGCAGGAACAGCCCGATGATCAGCGCGCACTCGACCAGCACGAAGCTCAGCACGATCACCCAGACGAGCAGCGGTCCGGCGGTGTCCAGCCAGCTCACGCCGACGCCCGCGGCCTCGGTGCTCACGACGTTCACACGCCGAGCCTACGTGGCCCAGGTGAACGGCCCGCGGCGAACGGTCGAATCGGGCTCGCCGGAAGTTTCAGCTTGCACGAACGGTGAAGGCCCCCTCACCCAGTGGTGAGAGGGCCTCCGGCCGTGAACCTCAGAACTGCGGCAGCGTCTCGCCCTGCACCGCTTCGACGTCCAGCTCGACCTTCACGGTCGTGCCGACCGCCGCCACCCCGGCGCGGACCATCGCGCTGTAGTTGATCGCGAAGTCGTTCCGGTGCAGCGTCGTCTCGGCGTGGAACGCGACGCGCACGCCGCCCCACGGGTCCGGGCCCCAGCCGCCGTAGGTCAGCTCGAGCTCGATCTCGCGGCGCTCGCCGTGCAGCGTCAGCTCGCCCAGCAGCGTCCACGAGTCCGTACCGCGCCGGCGCAGCCCGGTGCTGGTGAACGTGATCACCGGGTGCACGTCGACGTCGAGGAAGTCCGGCGAGCGCAGGTGGTCGTCGCGCATCTTGATGCCGGTCTCGATGCTCGCCGCCTTGATCTCGGCGTGCACCGACGACCGCTCGGCCGGGCGGCCGATGTCGATCCGGCCCGAGACGTCCGGGAACCGCGCCTTGATGCTCGCGATGCCCAGGTGCCGGGCGGTCGCGACCACCGACGAGTGGATCGGGTCGATCACCCACGGCCCGGCGGGCGGCAGCTCGATCGCCTCGGCGACCGGGGCCAGCACGACGTCGCCGAGCGAGCCGCTGCCGTCCGAGGCGATCTGCGCCGTCCGGGCGACCGGGCTGTACCCGGCCGCCGTGACGACGGCGGTGTAGACACCCGGCGCGAGCGCGTCGGTGACGACCTCGCCGCGGACGTCGGCCGCCTGGCGGGCGACCTGCCGCCCGGCCGGGTCGGTGACGGTGAGCATCGCGTGCTCGACCACCCAGCCCTCGGCCGTGCGGAAGGTCGCGCGCAAGCCGCTCATGACCGGTCGACCAGCTCGTCGAGGGCCTGGTCGTAGCTCAGCCGGACGTCGTGGTCCGCTTCGCCGCCGGTGAGCTCCACCTGGCTGGTCGCCGGCGGGTAGCCGCTCGCGACCACGGTGTACGCCCCCGCGGGCAGGTCGCTGACCACGTACCGGCCTTCGCCGTCGGTCCGCGCGACCGCGGCCACGTTGCCTTCGGCGTCGAGCACGGTGATCCGCGCGTCCGGCACGATCCGGTCACCCTCGGTCCGCGCGGTGCCGGACAGCAGCACCGAGCTGGCGAGCTCGACGTCGTGGCGCAGGACGCCGCTGTCGGGCACGGTGAGCGTCAGCGCGACGGGCCGGTAGCCCGCGCCGCTGGCGACCAGGGTGTAGGCCCCGGCGCCGACCCCGACGAAGGCGTAGGTGCCGTCGGTGGTCGTGATGAACGCGCCGTTCACCTCGCCCCGGCCGTCGGTCAGCGTCACCGTCACGTTCGGCAGCGGGTCACCGGTGGCGGCCGCCCGGACGGTGCCGGTGAGCTCGCCGGACCCGGTGAGCGTGACGTCGACCGTCGCCGGCCCGTTGCTGATCACGACGCTGGAGGCCTGCGGCTGGTGGCCGTGCGCGGACACGATCAGCACGTACGCGCCCGGGCCCTGGCTGGGCACCGAGTAGCTGCCGTCGGCGGCCCCGGTCGCCCGCGCGACCTGGCGGCCGCGCTGGTCGATCAGGGTCAGCGCGGCACCGGACACGTGGCTGCCGTCCTGGCGCCGGATGTGCCCGGTCACCGGCACGCCACCGGCGCCGACGGGGACGTCGATCCCGGCGTCCGCGATGGAGTTCGTGATCGGCAGCGCGCCGGACACGGCCTGGTAGTCGCCGTGCCCGTTGGTGCTCAGCGCGTGCTTGCCACCGCCGACGAGTGCCGGCTCGCGGTCGGCCGGGCGGACCGGCTCGACGATCTCGGTCGGCTCGTCGGCGTGGTCGTCCGCCTCGAGCAGCGCCTCGCCGCCCTCCATGGCCGCCGCGGCGGGGGCCGCGTTGGTCAGCGGGATCTCCTTCATGAACAGGAGGACCACCGTCGCCAGCAGGGCCACCGCACCGGCGATGTAGAACACCGTGGTGATCGAGTCGGTGAAGCCGATCAGGATCGGCGTCTTGATCGCCTCCGGCAGCGTCTGGATCACGCTGGTGTTCTCGGACAGGTTGCCGACGCTCGCGCCGGCGCCGGCCGGAAGCTGACCGCCGAACGCCTTCGTGATGTTCGGCATCAGCGTGTTGAACAGGACGGTCAGGAAGATCGCGACACCGGCGGTACCACCGATCTGGCGGAAGAACGTCGCCGACGCGGTCGAGACGCCCATGTCGCTGCGCGGGCCCGCGTTCTGCACCGCGATGATCAGCGTCTGCATGCACTGACCGAGGCCGAGGCCGATGATGGCCGCCGCGACCAGCGGGTGCCACACCGGCGAGTCGTATTCGACCTGCGCGAAGAAGAACGCGCCGGCGGCGATCATGAGGGTGCCCACGATCGGGAAGACCTTGTAGCGACCGGTCTTGCCGGTGATCCGCCCGGAGACGATCGAGCTGGTCATGATGCCCGCCATCAGCGGCAGCATCAGCAGCCCGGATTCGGTCGGCGTGTAGCCCTGCACGACCTGCATGAACTGCGGGATCATGGTGATCGCACCGAACATCGCGACACCGACGATGACACCACCGATGATCGCCACGGTGAACGTCGAGTTCTTGAACAGCCGCAGCGGGATCAGCGCGGCGTCCTGCATCCACCGTTCGACCGCGATGAACGCGATCACGCCGACGCCGCCGACGACGTAGCAGAGGATCGACTTGCCGTCGCCCCAGCCCCACTTCTGGCCCTGCTCGGCGACGATCAGGAACGGCACGACCGCGACGACCAGAGCGAGGGCGCCCCACCAGTCGATCTTGTGCTTCTGCGGGATGTGCGGCACGTTCAGCACCCGGGCGACGACGAACAGCGCGAGGATGCCGATCGGGACGTTGATCAGGAAGACCCAGCGCCAGCCGTGGATGTCGTAGCCGAAGATGCTGCCGGCGTGCTCGATGCCGGCGAAGAAGCCGCCCAGCACCGGGCCCAGCACGGTGGACAGGCCGAACACCGCGAGGATGTAGCCCTGGTACTTGGCCCGTTCCCGTGGCGGCACGATGTCGCCGAGGATGGTCATGGCCAGCGACATCAGGCCGCCGGCGCCGAGGCCCTGCACCGCGCGGAACGCGGCCAGCTGGTACATCGACTGCGCGAAGGCCGAGGCCAGCGAACCGACGACGAAGATCGTGATCGCGGCCAGGTAGAACGGCTTGCGGCCGTAGATGTCGGACAGCTTGCCGTAGATCGGCGTGACGATCGTCGAGGTGATCAGGTACGCCGTGGTCGCCCAGGCCTGCAGGTCGAAGCCGTGCAGGTCGTTGGCGATCTTGACGATCGACGTGCCGACGATCGTCTGGTCGAGCGCGGCGAGGAACATGCCGCACATCAGGCCGCTCAGGATCGTGACGATCTGGCGGTGGCTCAGCCGTGGTGGTTCTTTCGCCACGATCGGTTGTTCGACGGTGGTGCTCATGCGTTGGCCCCCTTGGCCGGTGCACCGGCGGACGCGTGGGCGTCGGCCAGCTGTGGAGAGTGGTTCTCGATACCTGTGTTGAGCCGGGCGAAGAGGCGGTTCAGGGTCCGGACGTCCCCGTCGGTCCAGTCCCCGAGCACTTCGGCCAGCCACTGGTTGCGCTGCTTGCGGTTCTCTTCGAACACCCGCATGCCCTCGGTCGTCGGCGCGAGCAGGCAGGCCCGCCCGTCTTCCGGGTCGGCCTGCCGCTCGACCAGGCCGTGCTGGACGAGCGAGCTCGACTGCCTGCTGATCGTCGAGATCTCGGAGTGGAGTGACTCGGCGAGCCGGCTGGTGCGCTGCGGGCCCTCGTGGATGAGGGTGAAGAGGATCGCGTAGGCCGCCCGCTCGATACCGTCGGGACCCTGCTTGGACACCTGGGACTTCGCCTTGTTGATCAGGCGGACCAGGCGCACGAGCTCGTGCCCGAGCTGGTCGGCGAGGTCCAGCTCGGCTTTGGGCCGGGTGGCGGAGCTGTTCGGTGCCATGGGTGTGTCCTTCACGGCGTTGGTTGGCGGCTGCAACTAGTTGCCTCAGGCAAGGATGTGCCCTCACTAGCGGTTATGCAAGCGGAGTACCTCGCGATGTGGCACAACACACTTTAGTTGTCATATGCAAGCAGATTTCCTCCGGGTTGCGGCTGGAACAACGGGCGCCGCCGCCGGTTGGAAGGGGTATGACCGACGACACGGCGTTCCAGGAGTTCCTCGCCGCACGCCGCCACGGCGTCCTGGCCACGATCCGCCGCGACGGGCGGCCCCAGCTGTCCACCATCACCCACCTGTACGACCCGGAGACGAACACCATCACCGCGTCGATCACCGAGACCCGGGCGAAGGCGAAGAACATGCGCCGCGACCCCCGGGTGACGTTCCACGTGAGCAGCGAGGACGGCTGGAGCTACGTCGTCGCCGAGGGGCGGGCGTCGCTCACGGCACCGGCCGCGGCGACCGACGACGACACGGTGGAGGCGCTGGTCGGCTACTACCGGCGGGCGGCGGGCGAGCACCCGGACTGGGCCGAGTACCGCCAGGCCATGGTCACCGACCAACGGGTGCTGCTGACCATCCACGTCGAGAAGCTCCTCGGGCTGGTCCGCTGACCCCGGTCGCGTCCCGGCCCGTCCCGTTCCGTCCCGGGAAGAACGGGGGAACTTCCCGGGAACCATGATTGTTCTCATCGTTCCGCGCTTCTGTCGGTGTTTTCCGTGGCCCCCGAAATTCGGGGGCCTTCTCGCGGAAAAAGGAAGCGGTTGATGAAATACCGGAAGCTGATCACCGGTGGTGTGCTCGCACTGGGCGCGGTCGGCGGGGCGGTGGCCTTTCCCTGCCGGCCGACGCGGCGACGGCCGTCCAGCACGTGCTGCACGTCGTTCCGAACCCTCGAGCCCGAGCGAGGAGCAGGAGGCGGAGCTCAACGAAGCCGCCGCCGAGGCCGAGGCACCCGGTGCCGCGGTGTGCGACATCGACTGGAGGACATCATGGTTGCTACGGCCCCGGTACGGAAAAGCGCGGAAGAAACGGAAGGGCCGCCCGGTCGGCAGCGCCCGAAACGGCGTCTTCTGCTGTTGTCGCCATTCCTGATCGCCGGTATCTACGCCCTTTTCGTGGTGGCTTGGGTCGCCCCGCCGTCGCCGGTCAAGGAGCGGGTGCAGCCGGTGCTGAACGCGGCGTTCAAGCCCTACTTCCAGCAGACGTGGACGTTGTTCTCCCCCAATGACGCGGACTTCGTCAACTACGACGACACCACGGCACTGGCGGTCTTCCAGGCCGAGGCGGGGTGAGGGCCTCCGTCAAGTTCGAAAGAAAATTTCCGCACTGCGGACTGCCGGGCTTACCATGAGGCCATGAGCGACGAAGCTTTGGTCACCCGGCTCCGCGACCTGCTCGGCAAGAGCGCCGTGCTCACCGACTCCGACGTCACCACCTCCTACGCCCGCGACATGATGCCGCTGGCGCCGTCGGGCACGCCGCTCGCCGTGGTCCTGCCCGCGAACGTTTCGGAGGTGCAGGCGGTCGTCAAGGCGTGCGCCGAGGCCAAGGTGCCGATCGTGCCGCGCGGGGCGGGCAGCGGCCTGTCCGGCGCGGCCAACGCCATCGACGGCTGCGTCACGCTGTCGCTGACCAAGCTGAACGAGATCGTCGAGATCGACGCGGGCAACCGGCTCGCGGTCGTCCAGCCGGGCGTGGTCAACCTGGACTTCCGCAACGCCGTGGAGAAGCACGGGCTGTTCTACCCGCCGGACCCGTCGAGCTACGACTGGTGCACGATCGGCGGCAACCTGTCGACCAACGCGGGCGGCCTCTGCTGCGTGAAGTACGGCGTGACGACGGATTCGGTGCTCGGCCTCGAGGTGGTCCTGGCCGACGGGTCGTTGCTGAAGACGGGCCGCCGCACGGTCAAGGGCGTCGCGGGCTACGACCTGGCGCGGCTGTTCGTCGGCAGCGAGGGCACGCTCGGGGTGATCACGCAGGCCACGGTCCAGCTCAAGCCGCTGCCGCAGGCACCGGCCACGCTGGTCGCGGGCTTCAGCACCACGGAGGCGGCCGGCGAGGCGGTGGCGCGGGTCGTCCGCGAGGGCCTGGTGCCGTCGCTGCTGGAGATCATGGACGCGTCGTCGATCAAGGCGTCCGAGGCGTACCTCAAGACGGACCTGGGCGCGGGCTCGGACTGCCAGGCGCTGCTGCTGGGCCAGTCCGACGCGGGCGGCGAGGTGGCCCGCCGCGAGCTGGCGGCGTTGGAGCAGATCTGTCTCGACTGCGGCGCGGACCTGGCGTACACGACGGAGGACCTGGAGGAGGGGCGCATGCTCCTGCAGGCCCGCCGGGTGGTCCTGACGGCCCTGGAGACGTACGGGCTGTGGCTCACCGACGACGTGTGCGTCCCGCGCACGCGCATCGCGGAGCTGATCCGCGGCTGCGAGAAGATCAGCGCCGAGGTGGGACTGCGCATCGCGGTGGTCGGCCACGCGGGCGACGGCAACATGCACCCCACGATCGTCTACCAGCCGGACGACCCGGACGAGTTCGCGCGGGCGCAGCGCGCGTTCGACGAGATCCTCGAGGTCGGGTTGTCCCTGGGCGGGACGGTGACCGGCGAGCACGGGGTCGGGAAGATCAAGCGCGAGTGGCTGGCCCGGGAGATCGGGCCGGTGGGGCTGCGGGTGCACCGGCAGATCAAGCAGGCCCTGGACCCGGAGAACCTGTTCAACCCGGGCTCGATGTTCTCGATGACCTAGGTCGTACTACGGACTTGTACTACACTGGTTCCGTGAACCAGGTAGCTGTGCGCGAGCTGAACCAGGACACCGCCGGCGTGCTGGCCAGGGTGAAGGCCGGGGAGGACGTCGAGATCACTGAGCGCGGCACGGTGATCGCCCGCATCGTCCCGGCGCAGCCGAGCCCGGTCGCGGCCTTGATCGCTTCGGGAAAGCTGCACCCGGCCTCGGTGAACGGGCCGATGCCGCGTCCGCACGGACCGGTCCGGACCGATCTCGAAGCCGGAGAGCTCGTTCGCGCGCTTCGCGACGACGAACGGTACTGATGATCTACCTGGACACCGCCGCCCTGGTGAAGCTGATCCGCCACGAGGCCGAGAGCGAGGCGCTGGTCGACTGGCTGGACGAACGGCAGGGCACCATGCTCGTCACGTCGACGTTGGCCGAGGTCGAAGTGTCGCGGGCTCTCCTGCGCAGCGATCCCGGCCTGCTGACCGACGTCCCCGCGGTGCTGGCGCGGGTCGCCAAGTACGAGATCGACGAGGTGGTGCGGCGGACGGCCGCTGCCTACCCCTCGCCCGACCTCCGCTCGCTGGACGCCATCCACCTCGCCACCGCTCACGCCGTGTTCGGCAGGCAGCTCACGTCCTTCGTCACCTACGACAAACGCCTGCTCGCCGTGGCCGAAGCGGTGGGCCTTCCGACCGACAGCCCGGGTGCGGACGCCTAGTCCTTGATGCGCGGGATCCGCTGCGTGACCTCGGGGTCGGTCTCGACAGCCGCCTTCTTCTCGCGGCGCGACTTCAGGTACTCCAGGCCGATCGGGACCACCGACACCAGCACGATCAGCACGAAGATCGCGTCGACGTTGTTGCGGATGAACGAGATGTTGCCCAGCAGCGAGCCCAGGATCGTGATGCCCGCCGCCCAGAGGATGCCGCCGAGCACCGTGTACGTGAAGTAGCGCTTCGGGTCCATACGGCCGATGCCCGCGATCCACGTGATGAACGTCCGGACGAACGGGACGAACCGGGCCAGGACCACCGCCTTCGGGCCGTGCTTCTCCAGGAACTCGTGCGTCTTGTCGACGTACTCGCGCTTGAAGAACTTCGAGTCCGGGCGGTTGAACAGCTTCGGGCCGGCGAAGTAGCCGAGGTAGTAGCCGACGACGTTGCCGAGCAGCGCCGCGACCACCACCAGCACGCAGACCAGCCACAACGGCGCGTCGAGCGTGCCGTTCGCGATGAACAGGCCCGCCGTGAACAGCAGCGAGTCACCGGGCAGCACCGGGAAGATGCTGCTCTCGATGAAGATGATCAGGCACAGCACCGCGATGACCGGCGTCGTCAGGCCGCTCAGCAGGTGCTGCGGGTCCAGCCATGACGGCAGCAGCGACATCGTGTTGACCGTGCTCTGGGCGAGAATCACCTGGAAAACGGTACAGGGTCACCCTGAGTCGTGACTGAGACCCGCCTCAGACCAGCGTCAGCAGGCCCACCACGGACCCCGCCGCCAGTCCCAGCAGCACCGCCAGCATCAGGATCCAGTACGCGGGCAGCTGCGTGGACGTCCGCGCCGGCTCCGGGCGCGGGGCGAACGCCGTGGGCGCTTCGGAGGCCGCGTCCAGGGCCGCCCGCTCGCGCTCCAACGAGTCCGCGCCGGCCCCTGAGAGCAGCCCGTACGCCGACGGCAGCTCGTTGATCGCGCTGGTCGGGACGGCTTCGGTGGCCGGCTCGGCGGCTGGCGGCGACGGCGGTGGCGACGCCTGCGGGGCGAAGACGGCTTGCGCGCGAAGGGCGTCCGCCAGCAACTGCTCGGGGTCCTTCGGCTCGCTCATCTCCGCCCGTTCGCTCGCAGTAAACCTATGTGCTCAAGGTAGCCCTACCCACCTCGGCGACCCATTCTCCCCGGCGCAGCACCTTCGCCGGCCGCAGGTCCTGGTCGAGGACCACGATGTCGGCCTGGTAGCCGGAGCACAGCATGCCCGTGCGGTCGGCGATGCCGAGCAGCTCCGCGGGCCGTTGCGACGTCGCGTGCACCGCGTCGAGGATGCCGAGTTTGGCACCCCCGACCAGATTGCGGAAGGCGGTGTCCATCGTCAGGGTGCTGCCGGCCAGCGAGCCGTTGTCGGCGAGGGTGGCGACGCCGTCGTGCACGTCGACCTCGAGGCGGCCCAGCGTGTAGCGGCCGTCCGCGGCGTCGGTGGCCGACATCGCGTCCGTGATGAGGACCGTCCGGTTCCGGCCCGCGTGCTTCGCCGCCAGCCGCACCACCGTCGGGTGCAGGTGCACCAGGTCGCAGATGAGCTCGATGGTGATGCGCTCGTCGTCCAGCAGCGCGCCGATCGGGCCGGGCTCGCGGTGGTGCAGCGGCCGCATGCCGTTGAACAGGTGGGTCGCCACCGTCGCGCCCGCGTCGATCGCCGGCAGCAGCTGCTCTTCGACGCCGTCGGTGTGCCCGATCGCGGCGATGACGCCGGACTCGGCCAGCTGGCGGACGGCCTTCACGCCGCCGTGCAGCTCCGGCGCGATGGTGACCATCCGGATCGCGCCCTGGCCCGCGCGCAGGAGCTTCTCGACCGTGCCGGTGTCCGGTTCGAGCAGGGTCTCCGGGTCGTGCGCACCGCAGCGGGCCTTCGAGATGAACGGCCCCTCCAGGTGGATGCCCGCGACCTCGCCGTCTTGGACGAGCTCACGCAGCGCGGCGACCTGCTCACGCAGGATGTCCACCGGGTCGGAGACCAGGCTGGCGAGCATGGTGGTGGTGCCGTGACGGCGGTGCGCGCGCACCGCCGTCAGGAGTTCCTCGGGATCGAGGGAGGTGAACGAAGCACCTCCCCCGCCGTGGCAGTGGGTGTCGATGAACCCGGGCACGACGAGTGCCCCGCCGACGTCGACGTGTTCGCCCGATGGCGGGGTCCCGGAACCCACGCCGGCGATCCGCCCGTCGGAGACGGCCACCCAGCCGTCGTCGAGTAAACGGTCCGGGGTTGCCACCCGGCCGCCCATGATCACGAAATCTCCGGCGCCTCTCACGCACCCCAGCATATATTGGTCTGGACCAAGCATGGTGATACGACTCAGTGATCGGAATGGTCCACCCGGGTCACTGTGGGGTCTGCATGGCCTTCTGGAGTGCCTCGAGCGCCCGGCTGGCGGTCGATTTGACGGTACCCTTGGAAATGCCTGCGGCCTCAGAGATTTCTGCCTCGCTCAGCCCGCCGTAGTACCGCAGCACCAGCACTTCGCGCTGGCGGGGCGGCAGCTTGGACAGCGCGCTGACCACCGCCTGGTGCTCGCTGGAGAGCATCGCGAGGCTCTCGGCGGACCGCGCGTTGACCGCGTGCGGCGGCACGTACTCGCGGGCGGTCTTGCGGCGGCGCAGCACGCTGCGCGACCCGTTGACCACGGCGGTGCGCAGGTAGCCGACGGCGGCCGCGGCGTCCCGGAGCCTGCCCCAGTTGCGGTGCAGGCCGGTGAAGGCCTCCTGGACGACGTCTTCCGCCGTCGCGGGCTCGTCGACCAGCAGAATCGCCAGCCGGACCAGCCGCATGCGGTGCTGGCGGTAGAGGTCTTCGAGGGTCAGCGGGGCCGGTGTCTGCGCCGGCGCCGGACCGTCCATGACCCGCAGGTGGCCGAGGGTTGCCTCGACGCTGCGTTCCGCATTGCCCTCGAGCATGAACCCCTGCCTGTTCTCGACCCCGGTTTGCACGGTGTGCCGCGTCAGCAGGTTCACGGTATTCACAGCGCTCACACAGGTACTGACGCACGCCCAGCCTATCGGGTTCAAGGACCGGTGCCACAGATCGGATGCTGGTACAGAACCGTGACACGGGTAGCGTCGGGTTCGTCCCGCCCGCCCGACCCCGGAGATCCACATGGCCTGGTTCCTCGTCGAAATCACCTACGTCCAGGAGAAGATGCCGGACGTCCGGCCGCGCCACCGCGAGTTCCTCGCGAAGCTGGCCGAGGAGGGCCGCGTCGCGGTCGCCGGGCCGCTCGGCGACGGCACCGGCGGCGTCACGCTGTACCAGGCCGACGACGAGGCGCACCTCAAGGAGACGATCGACCGGGACCCGTACTTCCTGGAGGGCGTCATCGCCGAGCGGAGCGTCCGCGAGTTCAAGCCGGTGATCGGCGCCTGGCTGCCGTCATAGGTCGAGCACGGCGGTGCCGCGGTCGACGCACACCCGCATCGACCCGCCGCCGGCCGTCGGCACCGCGCAGGTCCCGCAGAAGCCCTGGCGGCACGAGTACGGCGTCCCGGGCCTCGTCTCGCGGAGGACGTCCAGTGCCGTCCGGTCGTCCGGCACCTCGAGTACCACTCCTGACCTGCGCAAAGTGAGCTGGAACGGCGCCCCGGCGACGATCGGCGGCGGGGCGAACCGTTCGAAGTGGACGGCCGTGGCCGTGGTGAGCGCCAGGTCGGTCCGGACGCCGGTGATCATCGCCACGGGGCCGCAGCAATAGACCGACGCGCCGTCCGGGAGACCTTCGAGGAGCTCGGCGCCGGACGCCGGGACGCCGTACTCGGTGTCCGGGCGGATCCACACGCAGTCGTCGTCCGGCAGCTCGCCGAGGAACGGCATCGACTCGCGGCTGCGCCCGGTGTAGACCAGCCGCCAGTCCGCGCCCGCGTCGGCGCAGTGGTGGACCATCGGCAGGATCGGCGTGATCCCGATGCCGCCGGCGACGAACAGGAACGGCCCGCGCCCGACGAAGGGGAACGCGGTCCGCGGGCCGCGGACGGTCACCCGCGTGCCCGGCGTGAGGGCGTGGACTTCGGCCGACGCGGCGCCGAGCTTCCGGACGGCGATCCGGTAGTGCGAGCGGTCGGCGGGGTCGCCGCAAAGCGAGTACTGCCTGGTCAGACCGGACGGCAGTACGAGGTCGACGTGCGCGCCCGGCCGCCAGGCGGGCAGCGGGCCGCCGTTCGCGAGCCGCAGGCTGACGACGTCGTCGGCTTCGGGCCGGATCGTTTCGACTGTCAGCGAAAGGTCGCGGTTCACCGTGCGGACGGGCGGCCGCCGTCGGCCGCTGAATTGCGACAACCGGCGGTAAACGCCCACGACACCGACCAAAGTGGACATCAGGTGGTCGGTGCGCTCGCTGCCGTCCAGCCGGGTGGGGCGGCCGAGCGTCACCCGGCCGCCCGGGCCGCGGGCGAACTCGCCAGGTAGTCCACCGCCTGCTCGGTGTTCCCGGTCTCCGACGGGTGGTACGACCGCCGGAAGTACGGCCGGATCTCCCGCAGCAGCTCCCGCCCGGTCGGCAGCAGCCCCCGCTTCGCCGCCCGCCGGTAGGCCCGCAGGGAGGCGCGGCCCGGGCGCGCCGGGTCGGTGCGCATCAGGTACCGCGTCCCCCGCGCGAAGACCCAGGCCAGCACCGGCGTCACCGCCGCCATGCTCCGGACCCGCCGCCCGTACCGGCCGTCGAGGTGCATGAACACGTCGAACGCCACCGACCGGTGCTCGACCTCCTCGGCGCCGTGCCAGCGCAGCAGGTCCAGCATCACCGGGTCGGCGCCTGCCGCCGCCAGCGGCGCGTCGAGCACCCACTGGCCCAGGAACGCTGTGTAGTGCTCGATCGCGGCGATGATCCCCAGCCGCTCGACCAGCCACTCTTCGGCGGCCCGGCCGGTCAGGTCGCGGTCGCCGAGCAGCTTCCGGAACAGCCACTCCATCTGCGCCACGAACGGCCGGACGCGCACGCCCGCCGCCTCCAGGTGGGCCGCCGCGCCGTCGTGGGCCTCGGCGTGGACCGCCTCCTGGCCGATGAAGCCGCGGACGTCCTCGGCCAGCCGCGGGTCGCGGATCAGCGGCAGCGCCTGCTTGAACACCTCGACGAACCAGCGCTCGCCCTCGGGCAGCGCCAGGTGCAGCACGTTGATCGTGTGCGTGGCCTGCGGTTCGCCGGGGATCCAGTGCGCCGGCAGCGCCGCCCAGTCGAACCGGACGTCCCGGGCGTGCAGGACGAGCTGTTCGTCCGGCGAGGTCATGACGCGCGGCCGGACAGTTCGTAATCGGCCGGGTCGACCTTGCGCGTCTCGAGCCAGTAGCGCCAGGTGAAGCCGGGCCAGATCGTCCGGTTCACGCCCTGGGCGTCGAGGTACCAGCTCTTGCAGCCGCCCTGGGTCCAGACGCCCTTGACCAGTTTGTCCTGGATCTCCTGCTGGAACTCGTCCTGCACGCCCGGCCGGACGTCGAGGGCGGCGGCGCCGCGCGAATCGGCGAGCTTGATGGCGTCGACGACGTACCGCGACTGCGACTCGATCATGAACACCACCGAGTTGTGGCCGAGCGCGGTGTTCGGGCCGAGCAGGAAGAACAGGTTCGGGTAGCCGGACACGGTGATGCCCTTGTGCGTCCGCATGCCCTCGGCCGCCCACTCCTTGGCCAGGCTGCGGCCGTCGACGCCGGTGATGTCGAGGTACTCGAGCGCGTCGGTCACCTTGAAGCCGGTGCCGTAGATGATGGCGTCGACCTCGTGCTCGACCCCGGCGGAGTCGACGATCGAGTGCGCCTTGACCTCTTTGATCCCGGAGGTGTTCACGTCGACGTTGGGGCGGGCCAGCGCCGGGTAGTAGTCGTTGGAGATCAGGACGCGCTTGCAGCCCATCGTGTAGTCCGGCGTGACCTTCTTGCGCAGCGCCGGGTCCTTGATGCCCTTCGCGATGTTCCGCTTCGCGATCAGCTCGCCGGCCTTCATGATCGCCGGGTGGCCGTTGAAGCCGATGGCCCGCGCTTCGAGCAGCCAGTACAGCGCGTTGCGGTACAGGCGCTGGGTGCCCGGGACGCGCTTGAACAGCGTCTGCGCCCACGACGGCATCGCGTGGTCGGGCTTGGGCATGATCCACGGCGGCGTCCGCTGGAACAGTGTCAGCTCGGCGACGTCGGGGGCGATCTTCGGGACGAACTGGACGGCGCTGGCGCCGGTGCCGACCACGGCGACCTTCTTGCCGCGCAGGTCGTACTCGTGGTTCCACCGCGCGGAGTGCCACGTCTGACCCTGGAAGTTTTCGATCCCGGGCAGCTCCGGGATCTGCGGGATGTGCAGGCCGCCGACGCCGGAGACGAGGAACTGCGCGACGAACTCGCGGCCGTCCTTGGTCGTCGCCGTCCAGCGGCGCTCGCGCTCGTCCCAGTGGGCGCCGGTGAGCTCGACGCCGAACCGGATCTTCTCGCGCAGCCGGTACTTGTCCGCGACGCCCTTGAGGTAGTCGAAGATCTCCGGCTGCGGCGAGAACGACCGCGACCAGCCCGGGTTCTGCTCGTACGAGAACGAGTACATGTGCGACTGGACGTCGCACGCGCACCCGGGGTAGGAGTTGTCGCGCCAGGTGCCGCCCACCTCGGTGGCCTTCTCCAGGATCACGTAGTCCCGGATGCCGGCCTTTTCGAGCTGGATCGCCTGGCCGAGCCCGGAAAACCCGGTGCCCACGATCACGACCTTGAACCGCTCGGTCATCTGTCGGCCTCCGCTGCGTCGAGTTGGCTGCCCAGATGACGTTACCTCAGGTAACAGTTACTTGGAAGTACTGCCTACCGATCAGTACGTCCCGCCGAGCTTGCCGTGGTCCCAGCTGACGACCTTGGTCGGCCGGAACACCAGGCCGATGCGTTTCGCGGCCTGACCTGCGATGAAGGCTTGCAGCTCGGCCGGTGCGGGGTCACCCGGCTTGGCGCCCGAGTACCGCTGCATGAGTGCCGTACCCATCCGGGTGACCTCTTCGACGTCCTCGACGATCTCGACGTCGGCCTCGAACGAGACGCCGCGGAGCTTCTCGTAGCTGTCGCCGTCCTCGACCAGCACGGTCGCCTCCGGCAGCCGCCGGAAGTTCTTCGCCTTCTGCGACGTGCCGTACGTCCAGGTCGCGACGCCGTCTTCGTGCGGGAAGTACCAGAGCGGCGCGAGGTGCGGGCGGCCGTTCGGGCCGACGCTGGCGACGTTGATGACCTTCTGGCCGTCGAGGTACGCGCGGACCTCGGCCTCGGTCATCCTGATCTGGTCGCGACGGGACATCTTCACCCCTTGGTGGCGGCCCGCCCGCCGTGGCCGGTGACCGCCGACTCGAACGCGCCGCGCGCCTCGATGTCGGCCAGCGCGGCCTTGTCCGCCGACGGTACCCGGCTGCGCGAGCCGATCTCGATCACCGGCGGCAGGAACGCGCGGAACAGCTTGAGCCCGCCGACCCAGCGCGGCACGTGGATGGTCCGGGCGCGCTTGAGGATGCCCGCTTCGAGGTCGTCCAGGGCGACGTCCAGCGGGTAGGTCTTGCCGATCAGGCCCGGCATCGACGCGCGGAGCTTGCCGAACACCGGGTGCGCGTCGGCGCTCTCGACGAGGTCGGTGCGGATCCACGTCGGGTGCGCGACGCCGACCTTGACGCCCAGGTGGGCGACCTCGGCGCGGAGGCTGTTCGAGAAGGCTTCGACGCCGGCCTTCGCGGCGGAGTAGTTGGCCATGCCCGGCGCGTGCGTGATCGCGGCGAGGCTGGAGATGGCCAGCAGGTAGCCCTTGCGCTCGATGACGTGCGGGAGCGTGACGCGGAACGTCCGCCAGACGCCGAGCAGGTCGACCTCGATGACCTTCTCGAACGCGGCCCGGTCGACCGAGCGGACGAAGCCCGCGGTCGCGATGCCGGCGTTGGCGATGACGATGTCGATCCCGCCGAAGTGCTCGACGACGCCCTTCGTTGCGGTTTCGAGGGCGTCCCAGCTGGTGACGTCGGCTTCCCAGGCGCGCGCGTTCGGCCCGATCCGATCGGCGACCTTCTGCTGCTCCTCGGCTTCGAGGCCGACGAGGGCGACCTTGGCGCCGCGGGCGGCCAGCCGCTGGGCGAGCCCGGCGCCGATGCCACGCGCCGCGCCGGTGATCAGGACGACCTTGCCGTCGACCTTCTTGGTGCCGCTCAGCAGCGAAAACGGGTTGGCCACGGTGCCCTCCTAGACGTCACTTGAGGGCACCGTACCTCAACTTACCCGCGGTAAGCTACCCAAGAGTAGGGGCACTTTCACGTGAAAGTGCCCCTAGTTCTTCTGAGGTCAGCTCGAGCGTGACCGACGCGATCAGGTCGGTGAGCTGCTCCGGGGTGCGGGCGCTGGCGATCGGGGCGGCGACCGTCGGCTGCTGCCGCAGCCAGGCCAGCGAGACCGCGGCGACCGAGGCGCCGTGTGCGCTCGCGACCTCGTCGAGCTTGGCCAAGACCCGTTCGCCGCCATTGTCCAAATAGGACTCCGCGCGGGCTGCGCGCGGGCTGTCGCTTTCAGTGCCCTTGGTGCGGTACTTGCCGGTGAGGAAGCCCTTCGCGAGGGCGAAGTACGGCAGCGTGGCGAGGCCTTCGCGGGCGACGAGCGGGGCGAGGTCGCGCTCGTAGTCCCGCTCGACGAGGTTGTAGTGCGGCTGCAGCACCGCGTACCGCGCGAGGCCGTTGCGGTCCGAAATGGACAGTGCTTCGGCGAGCCGCTCGGCGCGGTAGTTCGAGGCGCCGAGGTAGCGGACCTTGCCCGCGCGGACCAGGGCGTCGAACGCTGCCAGGGTCTCTTCGAGCGGGGTGTCCGGGTCGTCGCGGTGGGCGTAGTAGAGATCGATGTGGTCGGTCTTCAGCCGCCGCAGCGAGTCCTCGGCCGCGGCCTGGATGTTCTTCGCCGACAGGCCCGGCCGGCCGTCCCACATCCCGACCTTGGTCGCGACGACGACGTCGTCACGGTTGCCGCGCGCGGTCAGCCAGTTGCCGAGGATTTCCTCGGACCCGCCGCCCCCGCCGTAGAGGTCGGCAGTGTCCACGAAGTTGCCGCCGGCCGCGGTGTAGGCGTCCAGCACGGCGAAGGACTGCGGCTCGTCGGCTGTCCAGCCGAAGACGTTGCCGCCGAGGTTGAGCCCGTAGACGTCGAGGTCGGTGTTACCCAGCTTGGTCATGCTTTCGACGGTAGTCTTCCCGCGGCCGGGGAACCCGGGAGGAAAATCGCCATCTCGTGCGTTGGGGTGTTCCATGGCAATCGAACTCGGCAAGCTCGGTATCTGGCGGCACTACTCGGGCGTCGACGCGCAGTTCGCGGCGGAGGCGGAGAAGCTCGGCTACGGCGCGATCTGGCTGGGGGCGTCCCCGAGCGGAGACCTCGCCTACGTGGACGACCTCCTGGCGGCGACGGACCGCCTGGTCATCGCGACCGGCATCGTGAACATCTGGCAGGACGAGCCCGCGGACATCGCCCGCGTGTACGAACGGATCGTGGCCAAGTACCCGGACCGCTTCCTGCTCGGCGTCGGCGCGGGCCACCCCGAGGCGTCCAAGGAGTACAAGAAGCCGTACGCGGCGCTGGTCGACTACCTCGACGGCCTGGACGCGGCGGGGGTCCCGGTGGCCGGCCGTGCCCTGGCGGCGCTCGGCCCGAAGGTCCTCGAGCTGGCCGGCGACCGGACGGCGGGCGCGCACCCGTACCTGACCACGCCGGAGCACACGCGGGGAGCTCGCGAGATCCTGGGCGAGGGCAAGCTGCTGGCCCCGGAGCAGAAGGTGGTCCTCGGCACCGACGCCGCCGAGGCCCGCGCGATCGGCCGCAACACCGTGAAGTTCTACCTGGGGCTGTCGAACTACGTCGCCAACCTGCGCAAACTCGGCTTCACGGACGAGGACGTCGAAGGCGAGGGCAGCGACCGCCTGGTCGACGCGCTGGCCCTGCACGGCGACGCGGCCACGATCGCGACGGGCGTCCGCGCCCACCTCGAAGCGGGTGCCGACCACGTCAACATCCAGGTGCTGAACGAGGACCCGTGGCCGGCGTACCGCGCGCTGGCGTCCGAGCTGCTGTGATCCTCGTCCGGCCGCCGGTTCGCCCGGCGGCCGGACACACCCCCTTCTGAACCGATTCCACGTGCGGAAAAGTTTCTGCCCGGGGACCGGTGTGCGGCGGCGGTACACCTCGTACGATGCGGTCGGGACCACCCTGTGCCAAGGAGGAGTAACGATGCCCATCGCCACCCCCGAGGTCTACGCGGAGATGCTCGACCGGGCCAAGGCGAACGAGTTCGCCTACCCGGCCATCAACGTGACCTCGTCCGAAACCGTGAACGCCGCCATCCGCGGCTTCGCCGAGGCGGAGAGCGACGGCATCATCCAGTTCTCCACCGGCGGTGCCGAGTTCGCGTCCGGCCAGAAGGTCAAGGACATGGTGACCGGCGCGACCGCGCTCGCGGAGTTCGCCCAGGTCGTGGCGGCGAAGTACGACGTGAACGTCGCGCTGCACACCGACCACTGCCCGAAGGACAAGCTGGACGGCTTCGTCCGCCCGCTGATCGAGATCTCGGCCGAGCGCGTCAAGAACGGCCAGAACCCGCTGTTCCAGTCCCACATGTGGGACGGCTCGGCGATCGACCTCGACGAGAACCTCGAGATCGCGGCCGAGCTGCTGGCCAAGACGGCGGCGGCGAAGATCATCCTCGAGGTCGAGATCGGCGTCGTCGGCGGCGAAGAGGACGGCGTCGAAGCGGAGATCAACGAGAAGCTGTACACCGCCGAAGGCGACTTCCTGAAGACGATCGACGCGCTCGGCGCCGGTGAGAAGGGCCGCTACCTGCTGGCGGCGACGTTCGGCAACGTCCACGGCGTGTACAAGCCGGGCAACGTGAAGCTGCGCCCGGACGTGCTGAAGGGCGGCCAGGAGGCGGCGTCGAAGAAGCTCGGCCTGGACGCGGGCTCGAAGCCGTTCGAGCTGGTCTTCCACGGCGGCTCGGGCTCGCTGCCGGAGGAGATCCGCGAGGCGGTGTCCTACGGCGTGGTGAAGATGAACGTCGACACGGACACGCAGTACGCGTTCACTCGCCCGATCGTGGACCACTTCTTCAAGAACTACGACGGCGTCCTGAAGATCGACGGCGAGGTCGGCAACAAGAAGGTCTACGACCCGCGCTCGTACCTGAAGGCGGCCGAGGCCGGCATGGCGGCCCGGGTCGTCGAGGCCTGCCAGGCTCTGGGTTCGGCGGGGACGAAGCTCAAGTAGTCACCCGCGGAAGGCCGCCACGGTGCTCCGTGGCGGCCTTCGGTGTGTCAGGACGAGGGGATCGCCCCGACGTACACAGGCGAGGTCACCACCGGCGGCCCGCCGGACGTGCGCGAGACGTCCGGCTGACGATCGCGAAGGTTGTCGGTCGGCACTATCGACAACAACGCGTACCTGCGCTGCCGCACGACGGGCGAGCAGCTCCTGATCGACGCGGCGGCGGACCCCGCGACCCTGCTGGAGCCGGCCGGCGAGGCGGGCCTGACCTCGATCGTCGCGACTCACTGCCACTGGGCCCACTGGACAGCGCCGGCGGAGGTGGCCTCGGCAACGGGGCACGGACGTACGCGATCGTCACGACGTGGAAGGCGTCGACCCGCAAATCGACCTCCCGGGAACGGCGGCGACACGATCCGCGTGGGCGAGGTGTCCGTGACGGCCCGCCACCTGGTCGACCATTCGCCGGGCAGCATCGCGTTGCTGTATCGCGGCCCATCGGGCATCCGGCGCCTGTTCACGGGCGATTCCCTGTTTCTGGGCTGGGTGGGCGACACGCAGAAAGACCCGGCGCGGTTCGCGTCGCTCGACGACGTGGAGAAGAAAATCTTCGCGGAGCTGCCGGACGAGGCGTGGATCTACCCGGGTGACGGCAAAGATACGACACTGGGTGCGGAGCGCCCGAGTCTCCGGAGTGGCAAGCCCACGCCTGTTGAGGAGGGCCGACTGGGGCCGTCTATCGACGTTGCAGGCTATCCCAATCTTCAGGGCTCAGCATTTGATTCTCTTTCATGCTCTGCAAGGTAGAGCTCAGCTCGCTGGCCCGGATTGCCGCAAATTCGGAATCCATGGAGGAAAAGATATCCAGAGCACGCTTCCAATGCTGTGCAGCTTCATCGAATAGATCGAGTTCAAAGCATACTCTGCCGAGGTTGTTCAGTACGTACGCTTCGGCGCCGCGCTCGCCCAGATCTTTCTCGACTTGGAGACATTTTCGATAATGATCTGCAGACTCTTGCCAATTCCGTTCGTTCTCGCTGCAGATCGCCAGACCAAAAAGCGCCTCGCCCTCACTTCGGGCTTCGCCGAGGGAGTGAGACAGAGCGAGCGCTTCGAGATGACATAGTCGCGCACTTTGAAAATCAGTTGTAGCGATCCTGTTCTGACCCAGGAGATTAAGGACGTGGGCCTGGAGGTGAGAGTCGCCCAATCTTTTCGCCAACTCAATGGCTTGACAACAAGATTCATCAACGGACTGCAATAGGCCAAGCGTACGGTATGCGATCGCAAGATTAGTGTAGGCCATTGCCTCTGCCCTCCGGTCCCCGCACTGCCGAAACAGGGGGATCGAACTGAGCGTGGCCTCCACTGCCTCGTCCGAGCGTCCGAGGCCCTCATAGGCCAATCCCAGGTTAACCAGCGCCCGAGCCTTATCGCGCGGGTCGTAACGCAAGTCAGTGAACTGCAACGTCAGCTCGATCTGCTCGGCGGCAGCGTGATGCTCCCCCAATTCCAGGTAGGCGAGCCCAATATTTCCTTGAGCGCCGACCACGTTGTGAAATTCCCGCAAATGGTGAAAAATTCGATGCCTCCCGATGCTCCTCTATTGCTTCGGAATGCAGGCCGGTTTCGCGATAGGCTATGCCAAGGTTGTTCCTGGTTCTCGCTTCCTTGTGTAGATCGCCAAGTTCAAGAGAAGCAGTCAACGCTGCGCGATGCGTAGCGATCCAGTCCGACCAACGCTGACGCATGTGAAAAAAGTTGCACATTACGGCAGGTAAATCAAGAGCATATGCATACTGTTCATGCGCGAGCGCCAAATTTACCGATGAGGCGATGCTCTGACACTCGGCATCCAGCCAAGCAAGAGCTGATTCGTACGTATCGAAATCAGTAGACGAGCGGGTCGAATTAACGTCCACCGAGCAGAGATGACTGTCGGCATTCTTCGCAGCCTTCAAATAGTAGGACAACATCCGCCCAAGTGCTTCTCTGTATCCAGGGTCGGACGATGCATGTTCGCTTGCATAGGCGCGGACCAGGTCATGCATCTTCCATCGCTTGAATCCGCGAACGAACACCAAGTGTGCACGTGCTAGCTGCGTGAGCACACGTCGAGTCTTTGGGACGTCGAAGTCGCACAAAGCCGCGATCGCTTCGATGCCAACGTCGACACCTGGATTGATTGTCATCATTCGAAAAAGATGGGCTTGATCGCCATCTAGGCAAGTATAGGACAAATCAAATGCCGCGCGAACTGCGAGATTGCCATCGAAGGTCAGCTCCGACAATCTATATTTTTCGTCGCGCATCGCGTCGACGAGGTCAGACAGAGGTCTGTCAGGAGTGATAGCCAACAAAGCGGCGGCAATATGAACCGCTAGCGGCAGTCGGTCACACAGCTCAACTAGCTGGGCGGCTGAACCCGATTCAATGGAACACCTCTCGTCGTTAGGATAGGCCGCTGTGAGCTCCTGCCTGAGTTGATCCAAGGATTCTCTAGGTGACAGAACGCTGAGGTTGAATACTCGGCTGCCTTGTACTCCGAGGCTGTGTCGACTTGTAATTAGAAATCTATTTACTTCGCCTCCGGCGAGAAACGGTTGAACCTGTTCAGATGACGACGCGTTGTCCAGCAAGATCAAAGTTGATAGGTTCGCCGCTGCACGCTCGGATAGTGCAGATCTCCACAGCAACTCCCTCGCTGCCCGGCCGTTTGGAATCTGCTCGCGCGTGACTCCTATCGCCTGCAGCAGAGTCTCTAAAGTATCCGTGGCATCCGGACGTTGTTCGGACGTGTCGTAGCCCTGTAGATCCACGAAGATTACTCCACCAGGAAACCATCCAGATTCGACGGCATGGTGTGCCGCCTGCACAGCAAGCGCAGTCTTACCCACACCACCCAGGCCAGTCACTGTTGCCGACGCGGGACCAGCGAGCATCGGAGAAGCAGGCTTCAGCACGTGGATCAGCTCGTTCAGTTCTTGGTCACGCCCGACGAAGAGAGGCTGAATGGGGAGGCCCGCGACGGCGGGCTTGGCAGGCGCCGGAAGAGCTATCGTGATGTCCCTCCCCTGCACGACGGAACCAGTGATGATCGCCGCGCGCGCTTTGTTCGAGGTGCAGGCCCTATCAGACATGTCGCTATCTTGCTCCGGTCGAGGAGAGGGCCACATCCGGGCCCCGTGAACGTCGGGATGTGCGCCTTCATCGCGCGCGTGGCCGGCGTGTCAAATGGAGACGGCAAGCAAACGTGTCACCAGTGACGTCTCCGTTGTCGTCGGACAACAAGAATCAGTGAAACGCCTATGAACTAACAAGCAGCACGTGCCAAATCTCCCGGCTTTGACGAGCGCATCTGGTGCTCCTGCTGCGGCTACAGGGCTGACGTGAAGTCCTGTGACCGGTCACCGCTTCGTCCCACGTCCTTACAGAGGCCAGGTCGACGCGACATATTCACCGCTCGTGTGATCCATCCTTCTGGGCGGAGTGGCGCGGCACGGACACGACACCGACTCGGAGCGCCCTGCATCCCGGAGTGGGGAGCCCGCGGCTGGTGACGGACGGCAGGGCAGCTATGGACGGTCCGTAGCTGCTCTTCGGAGGTCCGCTGCTGTCAGACCTCGACGACCTCGAGCAGGACTCCCGGTCTCCGGAAGTAAACGCAGGTGTCGAGCACACTTGGCTCATGCAGGTTAGCCAGGTGGCCGGCCCCGGGGGGTGTCCCTATGTGGTTGTCAAGCCGCAGCGGGAGCTGGTTCGGGGTGGCGGTAGTGGGTGCCGTTGCGGAGCATGGCGTAGAGGACGTCGCAGCGGCGGCGGGCCAGGCAGATCAGCGCAGCGTTGTGCTTCTTGCTCTCAGCTCGTTTGCGGTCGTAGTAGGCCCTGCTGGTCGGATCCGACAGAGCGGCGAACGCGGCGAGGAAGAACGCGCGTTTGAGCTGGCGGTTGCCGGTTCGAGCAGGGTGTTCGCCCTTGATGCTGGTGCCGGAGCTGCGGGTGACCGGGGCGATGCCGGCGTAGGCCGCCAGATGCCCCGAGGAGGCGAAGTTGGAGGCGTCGCCGACCTCGAGCAGGATGCGGGCTGCGGTCCTGACGCCGATGCCGGGCATCGAGGTCAGGACCCCGGCAAGAGGGTGCGCATCAAGGATCCCCTCAACCTGCTCGGCAACCTGTTTCCGCTGCAGGAGAACGGCTTTCAAGCTGTCGGCCAGCCGCGGCAGCACGGTGTCCGCGGCGACGGTGCCCGGGACGGTGACGGTCTGCTCGCCGAGCGCGGTCATGATCGCCTCGACCAGCCGTTCGCCCATGCGGGGTGCGTGGACCTTGGCGATGGCGGTGAGTTTGCGGCGGCCGGCCTTGGCGATGCCGGCCGGTCCGCCGCAGCGGGAGAGGATCTCCAGCACCGCGGGGTGGCTGATCCGCGGGCCGATGGCGTGTTCGAGAGCGGGATGGATGCCGGTGAGCAGGCCGCGGATGCGGTTGGCGATGCGGGTGGCTTCGCCTGCGAGGTCGTCGTCGAACCCGACCAGGACCTCCAGCTCGGCCAGGGCGTCGTCGCCGACGTCGACCGGGCGCAGCGTGTGGGGCAGCGAGCGGGCCGCGTCGGCGATGATGAACGCGTCCCGGGCGTCGGTTTTGGCGCGGCCGGGGTAAAGGTCGGCGATGCGGCGCATCGCCAGGCCGGGCAGGTAGGCGACCTGGTGCCCGAGGTCACGGGCGACCGCGACCGGCAATGCCCCGATCGTGGCGGGCTGGTCGACCACCACCAGCAGCGGCCCGTGCTGGGCGAGTTTGTCGAACAGGGCTTTCAGCTTGGGCTCGGTGTTGGGCAGCGGCCCGTCATGCAGCCGGTTGCCGTCCGGGTCGAGGCCGACCGCGTGATGGGCTTCTTTACCGACGTCCAAGCCGAGAAACACGCTGAAGCTGCTGCTCATCCACCAGCCGTTCGTTCGCCGCGAGTGATCACCGGGTTGGGCATCGATGGCCGGCACCCACGTTACGACGAGACCTACCAAGCTGGTGGCCGTGTCCCTATCAGCGGTCCCTCGATGCCACCAGACCCGGTGACACCACCCCCGGATCATGCCTTCGACTGGGGGCGCAAGTCATGCCGGGCCTGGTGACCACCACTCCCTGGTCGGGAGCCACGAAAAAGGTAACGGGGGCGTTGTCAATCAGCCGATCTTCGTCGAAGAACTCGTCGATGTCCTTGCGCATCTCAGCCGGGTCGAATCGCGGGAGACGACGATGCTTGGCGATCAGTTCCTCGGTAGTGAGCCGACGCCGCTGGGTCAGCGGGCGCAGCTCGGCGAGCTCTTCGCCGTTGCGCGTGACTTGAAAGTCTCACCGGCCTCCACAGCGTCCAGGGGGCCTCGAGTTCGTCGCGAAGCACGTCTTCACTGATGATCTTCATCGAGCGAGTATGAGGCTACGCCGGGATTTGCCTCGCGGACCAGCGGCGCGAAGCCGGGCCGGCCGCCGCCCACAGGACGAACACCCCGGCCAGGACCACCGCGGCCGTCCAGTACGCCGCCGGGGGTGCCGACTCCGTGTGCGCGTCTCCCAGCACCCACGGCCGGAACTGCGACTGCAGCCAGAACGCTCCGTACCCGAACGCCGTCACCAGCAGCGCCCCGGCCGCCGCGCGCACGACGCCGTGGCTCATCGCGAACGCCAGGTCCACCGCCAGACCCACGAAGAGCAGGTAGAACGGCACCGTCGAAACCGGAAACCCCAGCCCGAGCAGCAGCGGCCACATCACCGACCGGTAGGCCACGTACGCCAGCGCCACCGACGAAGCCGCCCAGCGGAAACCCAGCGTCTTGCGCGCCAGGACCAGGATCAACGCCATCACGCCGATGCCCCACAGCGGGTACACCCACTCCGGGATCGGCATCGTGAAGTGCAGCACCGCCGTCCGGTCGACCGGGTGGCCGATCTGGTTGGCCGCGAAGTCCAGCAACGACTTCTCCGCCTCCGGCGCCCCGCGCTCCCACGCGCGCAGGCCGAGGATGCCGTACTCCTGCTGGCCGTTCGGGAAGAACGTGTTCTCCAGGAAGAACGCCCACAGGCCGAGCAGCACGCCGGTCCGGAAGCGGCCCGGCGGCGCGAACCGCAGCCAGCCCAGCAGGACGCCCGCCTGCATGATGCCCGTGCCCAGGTAGAGCATCATGTGGGACGGGCTCCACGCCGTGAGGTCCAGGCCGTTGACGCGGTGGTTGATGACGTCCAGCGGGGCCGCGACCAGGAACGTCAGCAGGCCGATCTGCATCAGCCGCAGCGAGCGCTTGTCACACCCCAGGCCCGTGTAGCTGTGGATCGCCACCAGCACCACGATGATCACCGTGCCGACGGTGTTGATCAGGTGCGGGGGTGCCAGGTCGTCGCGCAGCCAGCGGAAGTGCCACGACATGTCCCACGACGAGCCCAGCAGCTTGAAGGCGAACGCCACCAGCCACATTCCGTAGCAGAAGCGGAGCACCCAGTCCGGTGTCGGCTGCCCGGCGGCGCCGCGGTGCCAGTGCCGCGTGAAGAACAGCCGCGTCTTGCCGATCGGACTGCGCGGGATCACGTCCACCGGGACGTCGACTGCCTTGGCCATGCCGGACATCATGGCCGGTCATGGTCACGAGTGGGTCAGGACCGTGGCAAAGGACGCGAAAATCGGGGTTCCCCCTACCTTCCTCCCCACCACCACCCTCAACGGAGGCGCTTCGCGCCCGGGTTCACCCCTACGGGTGGCGGACTTGCTTCCGGCGGCCCCCGGTTGGCATGGTGTCGCGCCATGATGCCGAAACGAGTTGTCGCGGGCGTGCTGGTCGCCGCCCTGGTGCTGGCCGGAGCCGGGGTGCTGGGGACCCTCTTCCTGTAGAGGCACAATGGGCGGCATGACGCACAACCTGCTCGGCCCCGAGCCGACGCTGCTGCCCGAGCACACCGCCGCCCAGGCCGCGCTCGACGCCGGGACCGACCCGGCCACCGTCGCCGCCGAACACCCGGACTACAGCGAGGCGTGGGCCTCGCTGGCCGAGAAGGCCTTCGACGCGGGCGAGACCGTCGCCGCGTACGCGTACGCCCGGACCGGCTACCACCGGGGTCTCGACCAGCTGCGCCGCGCGGGCTGGAAGGGCTTCGGCCCGGTGCCCTGGTCGCACCGCCCGAACCAGGGCTTCCTGCGCGCCCTCGCCGTCCTGGGCAAGGCCGCCGGGAAGATCGGCGAGACCGAAGAGTACGACCGCTGCCGCACCTTCCTCGCCGACTCCGACCCCGCCGCCGCGGAAGCCACCGGCCTGAAGTGACCCACCCGTCGTGAGTGGTAAGGCGCGTTCTAACTCGCCTTAC